>DATNMK010000047.1:0-61139 GCA_035602335.1 Burkholderiales bacterium | reverse complement strand
GGCGGTCGGCCGCGCCGTTCCGCCGCAACAGCGCGGCCTCGCGAGCGGCATCGTCAATGCCGGCGGCTCGTTCGGACAGTTCGCCGTGGTGCCGGTCGCGCAGCTCCTCACCGGCGTCATGGGCTGGGTGGGCGCGCTCTCCGCCGTCGGCGCGATGGCGCTGGCGGCCGCGCCGCTCGCCTGGCTGCTGCGCGGCAGGCCCGAGGCCGCCCCGGCCGGGCAGCACGCTGCACCGGAAAAATCCATGCGGGCCGCGGTGCGCGACGCGATGCGCGACCCGAGCTTCGTCTATCTCAGCGCGGGGTTCTTCGTGTGCGGCTTCCACGTCGCCTTCATCGCGACGCACCTGCCCGGCGTGGTTGCCTCCTGCCAGCTGCCGCCGGAAGTCGCGGCGTGGTCGCTGTCGCTCATCGGCTTGTTCAACATCGCCGGCAGCTTCACCGCCGGCTGGGCCATCGGGCGCTGGCGGATGAAGTCGGTGCTGTCGCTGCTGTATGCCGCGCGCGGGCTGTCGGTGATCGCCTTCCTCGCCGCGCCGAAGACCACCACCACGTTCCTGGTTTTCTCGGTGGTGACCGGCTTCACCTATCTCGCCACGGTGCCGCCCACCGTCGGGCTGGTCGGCAAGCTGCACGGCATGCGCTTTCTCGCCACCCTCTTCGGCATCGTCATGCTGTCGCACCAGGTCGGCGGCTTCCTCGGGGCCTGGCTGGGCGGGCGGTTGTTCGAGTCCACCGGCAGCTACGACTGGATGTGGTACGCCGACATCATGCTCGCCTTCGGCGCCGCGCTCATCCACCTGCCGATCAGCGAGGCGCCGAAGCTCAAAGTGGCCGCCGCAGCGGCGTGAGCGTCGGGCAGACGCAGCGCCTGCTCGAGGCGCCGATCCTGCCGATGATCGCGCGGCTCGCGGCGCCGGGGCTGGTGCTCGCGCTGTTCCAGACCGCGGTGTCGATTGCCGACACGCATTTCGTCGGGCGCCTGGGCACCGAAGCGCTCGCCGGCCTGGCTTTGGTGTTCCCGCTCGTGATGCTGCTGCAGATGACCTCGGCGGGCGCGATGGGCGGCGGCGTCTCCTCGGCCATTGCACGCGCGCTCGGCGGGGGTAACCCGGCGGCGGCCCGTCGCCTGGTGGCCCACGCGCTGGTGATCGCCATCGTCGCCGGGCTCGCGTTCACGCTGCTGCTTGTCTCCCTCGGCCGCTCCCTTTACGTCCTCCTCGGCGGTGCCGACGGCGCGCTCGCGCAGGCGCTCGCGTACTCCGATGTGCTGTTCGCCGGCGCAGTGCTGGTGTGGCTTGCAAATACTTTCGCGAGCGTGCTGCGCGGCAGCGGCAACACAGCGATGCCCGCGATCGCTCTCATCGCCGCAGCGCTGGTGCAGATTCCTCTTTCGGGCGCGCTGACGCTCGGCTGGGCCCCGTTTCCCGCGCTCGGCATCCGCGGCGCCGCTCTCGCCTATGGCGCCGCCTTCGGCGTCGCCGCGCTCGGCATGGGGCTCTACCTCTGGTCGAGCGCGCTCAGGCCTCAAGCAGAGGACTGGCGGCTCGAGCGGCGCCTTTTCGGCGACATCCTGCGCGTCGGCGCGCTCTCTTCGGTCTCCGCCCTGCAGACCGTGCTCACCGCGATCATCCTCACGGGCTGCGTCGGCGCGTTCGGCACCGCGGCACTTGCCGGCTACGGCGTCGGCGTGCGCCTGGAGCTGCTGCAGGTGCCGATCGTGTTCGCGATCGGCCAGGCGCTCGTCGTCCTGGTCGGCACCCACGTCGGCGCCGGCCGCCATGCGCGCGCGAAGCGCATCGCCTGGGTCGGAACGATGGCCGCGATGGGCGTCAGCCTCGCCATCGGCGTTTCGGCGGCCCTCTTCCCGGCCGCATGGGTGCGGATCTTCAGCGACGATCCGGGCGTGCTCGAGACCGGCAGCCTCTACCTGAGGACCGTCGCGCCGTTCTATGTGCTGTTCGCCGCCGGCATGGCGCTCTATTTCGCCTCGCAAGGCGCGGGCCGAGTCGGCTTGCCGATCCTCGCCGGCACGGCACGTCTTGCCGTCGTTGCTGCGGGCGGGCTGATCGTGGTCAGGGCCGGGGCGCCGCTCGCCGCGCTATTCAGCGTAATCGCCTTCGGCATCGCTCTCTTCGGCGCGCTCACCGGCGCGGCCGTGTACAAGGCGGCCTGGGAACCTAGGCGCCCAGCTTGACGGCGAGGTCGAGGAAATCCTCGGCGGTCACGTCGAACACCGCGTGCGGCCCGGTTTCCTGCTTCGCATCCAGACCATACTCGAGCGGCCGCGGCACATAGGCGGTCTTGAGGCCGACGCGCTGCGCGGCTTCGAGATCGCGCGGATGCGCCGCCACCATCATCACCTCGCCGAGCGGCAGGCCGAGCAGGCGCGCGGCGCCCTGGTACACCTCGGGGTCGGGCTTGTAGTGGCCGAAGAGCTCGGCTGAGAGCACGCAATCCCAGGGCAGGCCCGCGTGCTTCGCCATGTCGACCAGCAGGGAAATGTTGCCGTTCGACAGCGTCGCCAGGACGTAGCGGCCGCGCAGGCGGTTGAGCCCCGGCACCGAATCCGGCCACGGCGTCAGGCGATGCCACGCGCGGTTGAGGTGATCGATGTCCTCTTCGGCGAGGCCCTGGATGCGGAACTTGACGAGCAGATCGTCGAGGATCGCGCGGTGCAGGGCGTCGATATGCGCCCAAGGCATCTTGCCCTTGCGCACGCGATCCATCGCCGGGTGATAGCCGGCGCGCCACGCGTCGGCGAACTTCGGCCAGTCGACGTGCAGGTCCTTTTTCTTCGCGAGCAGCTCGCCTTCGCGGATGATCGACGAGCGCCAGTCGACCACCGTGCCGAAGACGTCGAAGGTCAGCGCTTTCACTTGATCAGCCCGCCAGGCGGGCAAGATAGACGATGATCAAGGTAAAGACCCACACCACCAGCGCGCGCCAGACGAGGCCCACCGTGCTGTCGAGAAACGGCCCATCGGCCGGCTCGCCGACGCCGAGCTCGGGCCGCGGCACCATGCCGTCGACGTCCTGGATCGGCATGCCGAGGCGCACGCCCATCGCGCCGGCGCCGGCGGCGAGCACGATGCCGGCGTTCGGGTCGGGCCAGCTGCGCGCCTGCATGCGCCAGCAATAGACCGCATCCTCGAAATCGCCGACCACCGCGAAGGCCGCCGCGGTGAGCCGTACGGCCGGCCAGTCGAGCACGTAGAACGCCTGCTGCGCGAAACGGCCGAACGCGCCGAGGCCCTGCCAGCGCGCGGCGAGGAAGGCCGCGAGGCGGTACAGGATCGCGCCGCTCGGCCCGGGCAGCAGCAGGTACCACAGCAGCACGCCGAACACGTGGCGATGCGAGGCGAGCAGCGCCTCCTCGATGGCAAGGCGGATCACCTCTTCGCGCGTGCGCACCACGCCGGAGGCGCCGCGCCATTCGTCGAGCAGCAGCCGCGCGCGCTCGATGTCGCCCGACTTGACGGCCAGCTGGATGGCGGTGAAGTGATGGCTGAACTGGCGGAAGCCGAGCGTGACGTAGAGCGCCGCGATGTTGAAGACGAGCGCGAGCAGCGGATGCAGCACATAGAAAACGGCATGCAGCGCGGCGCCCGCCACGACCGCCGGCACCACCGCGACGATCCATGCAACGACGCCGTGGCGGCGCTCGCCGCCGTTGAACGATCGCTCGAGCCAGGCGGCCCATGCGCTGAGCGCCGCGTTCACGCTCTTCCTGTCGCCGAGGGGCCGCCACTGCTCGATCAGCAGCGCGGCGATGATCGCGGTTACGCCCATGGAGTCATTCTAATCAGCAAGCTGGCGATAGAAGTTGACCAGGATCCCGGCGGTGACGCCCCAGATATTGCGGCTGCCGTACGGCATGGCATAGAAGGAGACGGTGCGGCCCTCGAACTCGCGCGTCTTGCGCTGGTGGTTGCGCGGATCGAGGAGGAACGCGAGGGGTACTTCGAACACCTCCTCCACCTCGCGCGGGTCGGGCGCCAGCTCGAGCGGCGGCGTGAGCAACCCGATCACCGGCGTGACGCGGTAGCCGGTGCGCGTCAGGTATTCAGGCAGCCGGCCGATGATCTCGACCTGCTCGGCCTTCAGCCCGATCTCCTCGCCGGCCTCGCGCAGCGCCGTGAACTCCGGGGTCGGGTCCTCGGGCTCGGCGCGGCCGCCGGGAAAGCTGACCTGCCCGGAATGGCTGCGCAGGTGCGAGGTGCGCTGCGTGAAAAGCACCGTCAGCCCGTCGGGATGGGCGACGACCGGCACCAGCACCGAGGCCGGCGTGCCGGCACCCTCCCTGCCCGCTTCCTCGTCGCCGTATACTGCGAACGCCGGAGGGGTGCGGCGCTGCAGCCGCGCTTTCAGCCCGGCCGGATCAAGCACCATAAAGGGGAAAACTCATGAAGCAGTTTGCACTGATCGTCGCCCTCGCCTTCGCCAGCTCGGCGGCGCTTGCCTTCCACTGCCCGGCCGACATGAAGAAGATCGACGAAGCGCTGGCCAAGAACCCGAAGCTCTCAAGCCAGCAGATGACCGAGGTGAAGAAGTACCGTGCCGAGGGTGAAGCGCTCCACAAGGCCGGCAAGCATCAGGAGTCGGTCGATACCCTCGCGCGCGCGATGAAAATCCTCGATATCAAGTAGAGGGTGTTCAGGGCACGAGGATGATCGAGCCGGTCGTCTTCCTGCCCTCGAGATCGCGGTGCGCCTTCTGCGCGTCGGCAAGCTTGTAGCGGCCCGTGGTCTCGATCCTCACCTTGCCTGATTTCACGACGTCGAACAGCGACTTCGAGCGCTCGAGGAGGTCGGCGCGGCTCGCGATGTGGGTGGCGAGGGTCGGCCGGGTGACGTAGAGCGAGCCCTTGGTCGACAGGATGCCGAGATTCACCGGCGGCACCGGTCCCGAGGCATTGCCGAAGGAAACCATCAGGCCGCGCGGCCGCAGGCAGTCAAGCGAGCCGTCCCAGGTGGTCTTGCCGACCGAGTCGTACACCGCCGGCACCTTCTTGCCGCCGGTGATCGCCCCGACGCGCTCGACGAAGTTCTCCTTGCTGTAGTTGATCACATGGTCGGCGCCGTGGTCCTTGGCGAGCTTCGCCTTCTCCTCGGAGCCGACCGTGCCGATGGTGGTCGCGCCGAGCACCTTCAGCCACTGGCAGGCGATCAGGCCGACGCCGCCCGCGGCTGCGTGCCAGAGCACGGTGTCGCCGCGCTTCACCGGGTAGGTGGTGTGGATCAGGTAATGCACCGTCAGGCCTTTCAGCATCATGGAAGCGGCCTGCTCGTCGGTGATGCCCTCGGGGGTCTTCACCAGGCGATCGGCCGGCACGATGCGCGCCTCGCAATAGGAGCCCGGCAGCCCGGTGTAGGCGACGCGGTCGCCCTTCTTCACATCGGTGACATTCGGTCCGACTGCTTCGACCACGCCCGCGCCCTCGTTGCCCGCCACCTGCGGCAGCTGGACCGGGTAAAGGCCCGAGCGCTGGTAGGTGTCGACGAAGTTGACACCGATCGCGGTGTGGCGCACGCGCGCCTGGCCGGGGGCCAGCTCGCCGACCGGCACCTCGTCGAGCTGGAGAACTTCGGGACCGCCGGTCTTGTGGAAACGGATTGCCTTGGGCATCTCACTCTCCTTTCGGGTTCGAATTCTGTTCTTTCGCGGGTTGCGTCATGGAGCGCATAGCCTGCAGCGCGGCGCGCTGCAATTCCAGCCCCTGGATCGAGAATTTCACCATGTTGAGGTTCATGTTGAGCCAGGCCTCGATCGAGCGCAGGTCGGCGATGCGCTTGTCGACCTCCTGCGGGTCGAGCGTGGGCATCGCCATGCCGGGCAGCGGCACGCCGAGCGGGCCCCACAGGCGGCGGAACATCTCGAACGGGTCCTGCGGCGGCTTCTGCTCGCTCATGTCGCGTCCTTCGCTTCGGGTTCGAATAGCGCCCTTACCTCGGCTTCGCGGCTCACGGTGTCCTCGTAGCCCAGGTCGATGAGCGCCCTGCAGAACGATTCCTCGAACAGCAGGTAGCTCGCAAGGTTCGAGCCCGAGCGGTTCAGCGCGCCGGTCGGCCGCAGGATGAAGCGCACCGTCGCCGGCAGCTCGTGCAGGAAGCGCGCCGCGATGCGCTCGAGGGGCTGCGACGGCGTGATGTACAGCACCTTCACCGGCCGCAGGCCCGAGTCGGTGAGCCGGTCCGGCGGCACCAGCCGCACCGTGCGGTTGATGCGCTCCAGGCGCTCGATGTCGACGCTCAGGCTGTCGAGGAAGATGCTGTTGAGCGCGTGGCCGGCGATCTGCGCGAGCGACGGGTAGACATTGGAGCGCGCCCTCGACTGTTCCATGGTCTGGCGGCCGGTGCCGACGATCAGCACCCGGTCGGCGCCGAGGTGCAGCGCCGGGCTCACCGGCGCGATCTGGCGCATCGAGCCGTCGCCGAAGTACTCGCGGTGCACTTTCACCGCCGGAAAGATGAACGGCAGCGAGGCGGAAGCGAGCAGGTACTCGAGCTTGAGGCTGACCGCGGCGCCGATGCGCTGGTTGCGCTCCCAGCCCTCGAGACCGCTGCCGCCCTGGAAGAACGACACGCTTTGACCCGTGGTGTAGCCCGAGGCCGTCACGCACACCGCGTACAGCGCGCCCGAATCGATATGGGTCTGAATCTTCTGAAAATCCAAATTTTTCTCCAGCATCTGCGCGAGCGGCTCATTGTCGAGCAGCGAGATCGGGTGATGGCGCGAGATGAGCATCATCGCGGCCAGCCAGCGCGCGCCGCTCCCCAGGATATGCCAGGCGTCGGTGCGGTAGATGTGCTCGCAACGCATGTGCTCCCACACCTCGATCAGGTTGCCGACGGCGCGCGAGAAGTTGTCGGCGAACACCGCGAGCGTGGCGGCGTTGATCGCGCCCGCGGAAGTGCCGCAGACGATCGGGAACGGGTTCTTGACCGGGTTGCCGAGGATGTCGCGCACCGCTTTCACCACGCCGACCTGGTAGGCGGCGCGCGCTCCGCCCCCCGTCAACACCAGGCCGGCCCGCGGCTTGATGCGGCTCGCCGGGAATGGCGCCACGTTGGTGGCCGCGGTCTCCATTCTGTTCAGAACAGGCTTTGCTCCTGCCCGCGGGGGGCGTTCGCATCGGCCACCACCACCGCGGTCATGTTGACCAGGCGCCGCACCGTCGCCGAAGGCGTCAGGATGTGCACCGGGCGCGCCGCGCCGAGCAGGATCGGGCCGATGGTGACGCCGCCGCCGGAGGCCGTCTTCAGCAGGTTGAAGGCGATGTTCGCGGCATCCAGCGTGGGCATCACGAGGAGGTTCGCTTCTCCGCGCAACCGGGAGCGAGGGAACACCCGCAGGCGGATCTCCTCCGAGAGCGCGGCGTCGCCGTGCATCTCGCCGTCGACCTCGAGCTCGGGAGCGCGCTCGGTGATGAGCTGCAGCGCGCGCCGCATCTTGACGGCCGAGGGGATGTCGACCGAGCCGAAGTTGGAAGCCGACAGCAGCGCCACCTTGGCGGTGAGGCCGAAGCGCTTCACCTCCTCCGTGGCGAGCAAGGTCATCTCGGCGATGTTCTCGGCGTCCGGGTCGGCCGTGACGTAGGTGTCGCAGATGAACACCGTGCGCGTCGGCAGGATCAGAGCATTCATCGCCGCAAAATGGCGCACGCCGGCACGCAGGCCGATCACCTGCTCGACGTAGCGCAGGTGCCGCGCGTGCGTGCCGGAAGTGCCGCACAGCATGCCGTCGACCTCCCCCTTGTACATCATCATTGCGCCGATCAGCGTGTGGCGCAGCCGCATCTCGATGCGCGCGTAGTCGGGCGACACGCCCTTTCTCTCGGTGAGCTGCTGGTAGGTGGTCCAGTAGTCGCGGTAGCGCGAATCGAACTCGGGATTCACCAGCTCGAATTGCTTGCCCGGGCGCACCCGCAGGCCTAGCCGCTCGAGGCGCTGCTCGATCACCTGCGGCCGGCCGATCAGGGTCGGCTTGGCGAGTCCCTCGTCGATCACGATCTGCACCGCGCGCAGCACGCGCTCGTCCTCGCCCTCCGCGTATACGATGCGCCGCGGCGCCGCTTTCGCCGCCGAGAATACCGGCTTCATCAGCAGCCCGAAGTGGTACACGTACTGCGTCATCGAATCGCGGTAGGCATCGAGGTCGGCGATCGGGCGCGTCGCCACGCCCGAGTCCATCGCCGCCTTGGCCACCGCCGGCGCGACGCGCGCGATCAGGCGCGGATCGAAGGGCCGCGGAATGATGTACTCGGGGCCGAAGCTGATCGATTCGATGCCGTAGGCGAGCGCGACCTGCTCCGAGGTCTCGGCTTGGGCCAGCTCGGCGATGGCGTGCGCGGCAGCGAGCTCCATCTCGGTGTTGATGGTGGTGGCGCCGACGTCGAGCGCGCCGCGGAAGATGAACGGGAAGCAGAGGACGTTGTTGACCTGGTTGGGATAGTCCGAGCGACCGGTGGCGATGACGCAGTCGGGCTTCGCCTCCTTCGCCAATTCGGGAAGGATCTCCGGCTCCGGGTTGGCGAGGGCGAGGATCAGCGGCCGCTCGGCCATTTTCTTCACCATCGAGGGCTTCAGCACGCCGCCCGCGGAAAGCCCGAGAAACACGTCGGCTCCGGCGATCACCTCGTCGAGCGTGCGGGCGCGCGTGTCCTTCGCGTAGCGCTCCTTGTCCGGGTCCATCTCCTCGCGCCGGCCCTTGTACACCACGCCCTTGATGTCGGTCACCGTAATGTTGGCGAGCGGCAGGCCCATCCTCACCAGCAGGTGGAGGCAGGCGAGCGCCGCCGCGCCGGCGCCCGAGGTGACCAGCTTCACCTCCTGGATGCGCTTGCCGACCACCTTCAGGCCGTTGAAGATCGCCGCGGCCACCGTGATCGCGGTGCCGTGCTGATCGTCGTGGAACACCGGAATCTTCATCCGGCTGCGCAGCTTGCGCTCGATGGTGAAGCACTCCGGCGCCTTGATGTCCTCGAGGTTGATGCCGCCGAAAGTCGGCTCGAGTGCAGCGATGATGTCGACCAGCTTGTCCGGATCGAGCTCGTCGAGCTCGATGTCGAAGCAGTCGATGCCGGCGAACTTCTTGAACAGCACGCTCTTTCCTTCCATCACCGGCTTGGCGGCGAGCGGCCCGATGGCGCCGAGGCCGAGCACCGCCGTCCCATTGGTGACCACGGCGATGAGGTTTGCGCGCGAGGTCATCTCGAACGCCTGCGCGGGGTCGCGCACGATCTCCTCGCACGCCGCCGCGACGCCGGGCGTATAAGCAAGCCCCAGATCGCGCTGGTTGGTGAGCTGCTTGGTCGGAAGAACGGATATCTTGCCGGCGGGTTTGCGCCGGTGATACTCGAGCGCGTTCTTCTTTAGTTGCTCATCCACCGAAAAATTATAATCCCCCGGACCCATGCCTACGCTGACGGCACGCCGCGCGGCTGAAATCGAACCTTTCGAGGTGATGGACGTGCTCTCGCGCGCGCACGCGCTCGAGGCCGCGGGGCGGCACGTCGTGCACATGGAGATCGGCGAGCCGGATTTCACCGCGCCGGCGCCGGTCGTCGAAGCGGGCGTGCGCGCCCTGCGCGACGGGCTGACCGCATACACCGCCACGCTCGGGCTGCCGAAGCTGCGGCAGGCGATTGCCGGCCACTATGCGTCGAAATTCTCGACGCAAGTAGATCCTTCGAGGATTGCGGTCACATCCGGGGCGTCGGGCGGCTTGCTCGCGCTCGCGGCGTTGTACGTCGATGCCGGCGACGAGATCCTCGTCCCGGACCCGGGCTACCCCGGATACCGGCACTTCGTGCGCGCTTTCGAGGGTGCCGCGCGCACGCTGCCGGTGTCTGCGGCCGGCAATTTCCAGCCGACGCTCGAGATGGTGCGCGCGGCGTGGGGCCCGCGCACCAAGGGCTTGCTCCTGGGCTCGCCATCGAATCCCACAGGTACTTTGATTGAAAAATCTGAGTTGGCACGCATCGCCGCGTTCATCGCCGAGCGCGGCGGCGTGCTGCTCGTCGACGAGATCTACCAGGGCCTGGTCTACGGAGCCGAGCCCTGGAGCGCGCTCGGCTTGCCCGGCGAAGTGGTGCTGATCAACAGCTTCTCGAAGTACTTCTGCATGACCGGCTGGCGGCTCGGCTGGGTGGTGCTGCCGCAGAGCGCGGTGCGCGGCTTCGAGAAGCTGGCGCAGCACCTGTTCATCTGCGCGCCCGCCCCCGCGCAGCACGCCGCCTGCTCCGCCTTCCTGCCCGAAACTGTTTCAATTCTGGAGGGCCGAAGAAACGAATTCGCACGCCGCTGCGACTTCCTCGTCCCGGCGCTGCGCCATGCGGGTCTGTCGATCCCGGCCGAGCCGCATGGCGCGTTTTACGTCTACGCCGATTGCGGCGGCGACGCCCGGCGCTTCAGCCTCGATTTGCTGCAGAACGAAGCGGTCGCCGCGACGCCCGGCGTCGATTTCGGCGCGAACGGCACCGGGCGCTTCGTGCGTTTCGCCTATACGCGCAGCATGGACGACCTCGAAGAGGCCGCCGCGCGCATCACACGCTTTGTTTCTTCGCTTTCTGCCTGAGCGCCTCTAGGCGCGCGCGCTCGGCGAGTACCTTCACCGCGTACTGGGAGGTCGGCTCTTCGACGGCGCCGGCGTACATCTGCAGCGCGGCCTCGGTATCGCCGAAGCGGCGCAGGTACTCGCGCAGGATCTGCGCGCCTACCAGGATGTTGATCTCGGGCTGGAGCAGGGCCTGCTCGCCGCCGTGGTCGGTGAGCTTCTCGGGGTGGTACTTGGGTATCACCTGCATCAGGCCCTTGGCGCCGACCTGGCTCTCCGCGACCGGGTTGTAGCGCGATTCAACCGCCATTACGGCCAGGATCAGGAGCGGGTCGACCGAGTACTGCTCGCCGGCGCGGTAGGCGGTCGAGACGAAACCGGCCACCGCCTGGTCGGCCACGCGGTAGCGCTTGGCGATGAACTCGGTCACCGCACGCTGCTCGCGCTCGCGGGGGGTTTCGACCACGGCCTGGATAGGGCCGGTAGCGATGCGGGCCGTCTTCAAGGCGTCCTCGCTGACCGTCGGGATCGTCTTCAGGAGGGGATCGCGCTGCAGCGGGAGAAAGAGCAGCCCCGCGAGAGCAGCGAGCCCGAGCATCGCCAATAGGGTTCTAACGGACTCGTAAGCGCGAACTGCGGCGGCGCGAAACACAAGCGTCGAAGCGTTCATCTATCACCCCCTGCTTTGTTGCGACTTGGGATACAGCATGCCCGAAAAACGCGCGAAAGGCGCTTGCGGCCATGTCTTGTATGCTGCGGTGCAGCAAGGCGGCATATTAAGTCAGAAAGCCTAATATTGTCAATCACTTCCGTTCCTCAAGGAAAGCCGGATGATGAGCTGCGAAAGGCTTGTTTCGACAATTGTTTTCAAGTTCGCGGGGAGAAAAGCGCCACCCCGGTAAAATGGCCCCTGACCCGGCTGCCGGCCTCGTGCTGGAGCCGGGGGAAGCCTCGCGGACCGGCCTAGGTCTCCGATCTTGGGCCGATTGACCAAGCCGGTCCGCTGAGCTTCGAGGGCTGGCTGGGGCTTGCGCCCTCGCCTCGCTTCCGTCAGTTCCCGGTTACGGCCGGGAACCGGTGGGAAACGGCCACGCGGCCGCTGGATTCAGCGCGGTTCTCGCGCCTGGAGTCGCAGCGGTGGACGGCGGTGAAGCAGGTTCCGGTGCCGTCGGTGCCGCAGGGCTGGCCTGAGTTGTGGCGGCTTTCTTCGCCTTTTTCTTCTTTCCCGCCTTTTTCTTCTTCTTGGCGGATTTCTTTTTGCCTGCCGCCTTTTTCTTACCAGCTGTCTTCAATGACTTCTTCTTCTTCTTTGATGCTTTCTTCTTCTTCTTTTTCTTTCCGCCTTTTTTCGCTTTTTTCTTCGCCATTCTCAATCTCCTTCAAGGTTGTTGAACAAAAGAAGCCCGGCCGTGCGGGCCCGGACTATCCAACCGCCGGCGGAGGTTCCCCCGCGCCGGCATGCTGAATTGGGTGCATCGCGCTCCTTGACGCGACGTCATGATAGAGGATGTCGGGGTCGAGGCGGATGCCGCCTTCCCAGGTGACCGTCGCCGTCTCCGGATCGACGCTCACCTTTTCGAACTCGCGCACGTCGCGCCACAGCTGGAAGGCACCGATCTCGAGCAGATTGCCGAGGAACACGCTGCCTTCCAGCCCGTCCTCGAAGCGCAGCCACAAGCGGTAGTCCTCTTCGGCCTTGCACGCGGTCACTCGGTGCATCTCGTTCCAGTCCTCTTGCACGGTTTCATCCCCCGGTTCTAGTCCCAACTCAGCGCGCCGCCGGTCTGATACTCGATGACGCGGGTCTCGAAGAAATTGCGCTCCTTCTTCAGGTCGATCATCTCGCTCATCCAGGGAAACGGGTTGGCCGCCCCCGGGTAGAGCGCGTCGAGCCCGATCTGCTGGCAGCGCCGGTTGGCGATGAAGCGCAGGTACTCCTTGAACATCGGCGCGTTCAGCCCCAGCACGCCGCGCGGCATGGTGTCCTCGGCATAGCGGTACTCCAGCTCCACCGCGCGGCGGAACAGCTCCGCCATCTCCTCGCGGAACTGCGCCGTCCACAGGTGCGGGTTTTCGAGCTTGATCTGGTTGACCAGATCAATGCCGAAATTGCAGTGCATCGACTCGTCGCGCAGGATGTACATGTACTGCTCGGCCGCGCCGGTCATCTTGTTCTGCCGGCCGAGCGACAGGATCTGCGTGAACCCGACGTAGAAAAACAGGCCTTCCATGAGGCAGGAGAAGACGATCAGGCTGCGCAGCAGCGCCTGGTCGTTCTGCGGCGTGCCGGTGACGAACGCCGGGTCGGTCAGCGTGTCGATGAACGGTACCAGGAACTCGTCCTTCTCGCGGATCGAAGGGATCTCATGGTAGGCGTTGAACACCTCGCCCGCGTCGAGGTCGAGACTCTCGACGATGTACTGGTAGGCGTGGGTATGGATCGCCTCCTCGAATGCCTGGCGCAGCAGGTACTGCCGGCACTCGGGCGCCGTGATATGACGGTAGGTGCCGAGCACGATGTTGTTGGCGGCGAGCGAGTCGGCGGTGACGAAAAATCCCAGGTTGCGCTTCACCAGCCTGCGCTCGTCCTCGGTCAGGCCGCTGGGATCCTTCCAGAGCGCGATGTCGCGGCTCATGTTGATCTCCTGTGGCATCCAGTGGTTCGCGCAGGCGGCGAGGTATTTCTCCCAGGCCCACTTGTACTTGAACGGCACCAGCTGGTTGACGTCGGCCTTGGAGTTGATGACCTTCTTGTCCTCGACCGTCACCCGGCGGAACGCCTCGGCCGCCGGCTCTCCGCTGCCCGCGCTCGCCGGGACGAAGCCCTGGGTGGGCTGCACGGCGAGTTCCTCGAATTTGAGCATGGCGCCGTCTCCCTATTTGTCGTTCTTGTTGGTGCGAAGCGCCTGCGCCAGCAGCAACGCTTTCAGGCTCGGCGTTTCCTGCGTCGGGGCCGGGTAGTTGAATTCCGGCCGGTAGTCGCGCGCGACCTGCCGCTCGACGGCCTCGCGCTGCGCCTGGGTGGAGAAGGACATTTCGTAGGTCGCGATGTAGAGATTCCAGTCGGTGCCGGCGATGACGAGCCACTCGCGGTAACGGGGATGGCCGGTGAGGAATTCGCGCACCGAGAAATCTTCCGTCTGGCCGAAGTGGATCGCGCGGAAGGTGAGAAGACGCCACCCCGGGACCATCACCGCGTACAGGCCGCCGGTACGCGGCGCGGACCATAGCGGCAGCAAAAACGGCCCGGTGAAGGGGCGTGCGGCGAGCGTGATCACTGACAGGCCTCGCAGTCCGGTGTGTCGACGGCGCAGAACTTGGGCTCGTCCGCCGCGGCCTGCGCCTCCATGCCGCCGGCCGCTGACACCGCGTTGAGTTGCCCCGCCTTGACCGTCGATTTCTCGGCATGGGTCGCGCCCATGGCGCGCAGGTAGTAGGTGGTCTTCAAGCCGCGGATCCAGGCGAGCTTGTAGGTCTCGTCGAGCTTCTTGCCCGAGGCGCCCGCCATGTAGATGTTGAGCGACTGCGACTGGTCGATCCATTTCTGCCGGCGCGCCCCGGCCTCGACCAGCCATTTCGGCTCGACCTCGAAGGCCGTGGCATAAAGCCGGCGCAGCGCCGCCGGCGCCCGGTCGATGCGCGCCAGGTTGCCGTCGAAATACTTCAGGTCGGCAATCATCACCTCGTCCCACAGGCCGGCCTTCTTCAGGTCGGCCACCAGGTACTCGTTCACCACGGTGAACTCGCCCGACAGGTTCGACTTCACGAACAGGTTCTGGAACGTGGGCTCGATCGACGCCGACACGCCGACGATATTGGCGATGGTGGCGGTGGGCGCGATGGCGATGCAGTTGGAATTGCGCATGCCGTGGCGCTTGATGCGGCCGCGCAGCGCATCCCAGTCGAGGTGCGATGAGCGGTCGAGCTCGACGTAGCCGCCGCGCTCGGCGGCGAGCAGGTCCAGCGTGTCGCAGGGCAGAATGCCGCGGTCCCACAGCGACCCGGGGAACGTCGAGTAGCGGCCGCGTTCCTCGGCCAGCTCGGTGGAGGACCAGTACGCCGCGTACGCCACCATTTCCATCGAGCGGTCGGCGAATTCCATCGCCTCTTGCGAGGCGTAGGGAATGCGCAGCCGGTGCAGGCAGTCCTGGAAGCCCATGATGCCGAGGCCGACCGGGCGGTGGCGCAGGTTCGAATTCTTCGCCTTGCCGACCGCGTAGTAATTGAGATCGATGACGTTATCCAGCATCCGCATCGCCGTGCGGATGGTGTTTCTCAATTTCGGGAAATCCAGTCCTGCATCGGTCATGTGGGCCACGAGATTGACCGAACCGAGGTTGCAGACCGCGATCTCGTCCTGCGAGGTGTTGAGCGTGATCTCGGTGCACAGGTTGGAGCTGTGCACCACGCCGGCGTGCTGCTGCGGGCTCCTCAGGTTGCAGGGATCCTTGAAGGTGATCCAGGGATGCCCGGTCTCGAACAGCATCGACAGCATCTTGCGCCAGAGCTGGACCGCGGGGACCTTCTTGTAGAGCTTGAGCTCGCCGCGCGCCGCCTTGTCCTCGTAGCGCAGGTACGCCTCCTCGAAGGCCTTGCCGAAACGCTCGTGCAGGTCGCGCACGTCGGACGGGCTGAAGAGGGTCCAGTCGGCGTTCTCCATCACCCGCTTCATGAACAAGTCCGGGATCCAGTTGGCGGTGTTCATGTCGTGGGTGCGGCGCCGGTCATCGCCGGTGTTCTTGCGCAGCTCGAGGAACTCCTCGATGTCGAGGTGCCAGGTCTCGAGGTAGGAGCACACCGCGCCCTTCCTCTTGCCGCCCTGGTTCACCGCCACCGCGGTGTCGTTCACCACCTTGAGGAACGGCACCACGCCCTGCGACTTGCCGTTGGTCCCCTTGATGTGCGAGCCGAGCGCGCGCACCGGGGTCCAGTCGTTGCCCAGGCCGCCGGCGTACTTGGCGAGCAGCGCGTTCTCCTTGATCGCCTCGTAGATGCCGTCGAGGTCGTCGGACACCGTGGTCAGGTAGCAGCTGGAGAGCTGCGAGCGCAGCGTGCCGGCATTGAACAGCGTCGGCGTCGAGCTCATGAAATCGAACGTCGACAGCACGTCGTAGAACTCGATCGCCCGCTTCTCGCGCTCCTTCTCCTTCAGGGCGAGGCCCATCGCCACGCGCATGAAGAACGCCTGCGGCAGCTCGATGCGCTGGCCTTGCACGTGCAGGAAATAGCGGTCGTACAGGGTCTGCAGGCCGAGGTAGCCGAACTTCAGGTCGCGCCGCGCCTTAAGAGCCTTCCCCAATTTATTCAAATCAAAACGAGCAAGCTCGGGATCCAGCAGCTCGGCGGCGATGCCGCGCTCGATGCATCGCGGGAAGTGGGCGGCGTAGCGCGTGTCCATGTCCGCCTGGCTCGCCTCCTCTCCCAGCACCTCGAGCCGGATGGTGTTGAGCAGCAGCCGCGCCGTGACATAGCTGTACGCCGGCTCCTTCTCGATCAGGGCGCGCGCGGCGAGCACCGCCGACTTGCGCACCGCGTCCATCGGCACGCCGTCGTACAGGTCGCGCAGCGTCGCCTCGAGGATCGGCTCCGGCGGGGCGTCGGCGAGGCCCCCGCAGGCTGCGGCTACGCAGCGGCGCAGCGCCTCGCGATCCAGCAGTCTTCTCTCCCCGTCCTCGACGACGTAAAGGCCAACCTCATTTGTTCTGGCGGCTTTTTCGTGGGCGCGCACCTTCGCGCGCTCTTCGCGATAAAGCACGTACGCGCGGGCGACGTCGTGCTCGCCCGAGCGCATCAGCGCGAGCTCGACCTGGTCCTGCACGTCCTCGATGTGGAAGGTGCCGCCCTGCGGCTGGCGGCGCAGCAGCGCGCCGACCACCGCCTCGGTGAGGCCGGCGACCAGCTCGCGGATGCGCGCCGAGGCGGCGCCCTGGCTGCCGTTCACCGCCAGGAACGCCTTGGTCATCGCCACCGTGATCTTGGCCGGCTCGAAGGCCACTACCGCGCCGTTGCGGCGGATCAGCTTGTACTCCGAGTAGGGGCTGCGCCCTCCCGTACTCGACTCAGGAAGGCTTACGCCCAGAGCAGCGGTTGCCGTGGCGTTTTCCTGAGCAATCTGCATGTTTCCCCTCCCGTTGGCGTCGCTTAACGGGGCCGTCATCCCGGGGTTATTGCCGTTGTATGACGACCAGCACCTACAACCACAAGATTTAGTGCTTACCCGCTCGGTTAGACCTATGTCTTGTGGGCCAAATGTACACACGGCGTTTTTCTTTTGCAAGCTTTTCAGGATTGCGCAGCGCAACAAAACAACAAGATGTAGTGCAGCGTGACGTCCTGCGCACTATATCTAGTGAGAGATGGCCAGCGCCGCGCCGCTATGCGGCGCATTGCGGCTTGCCGCGCCCTACATCTAGTGATCGCGCGCCAGCTCGGCGAGCAGGCGCGCCCAGTCGAAGTGCGCGCCGGGATCGCTCTTGCGGCCGGGGGCGACGTCGCTGTGCGCGGCGACGTCGTTCAAAGGCAGAAACCCGCGCAGCGCGCGCACCAGGTGGTCGAGACGTTCATACTGGATCGCTTCGAAAGGGCTGTCTTCGGCGCCCTCGAGCTCGACGCCGATCGAGAAATCGTTGCAGCGGCTGCGGCCGCGCCAGCACGATGCGCCGGCGTGCCACGCGCGCCGCTGCACCGGCACGAACTGCAGCAGCTCGCCATCGCGCCGGATGAGGAAGTGCGACGACAGCTCGAGGCCGGCGATTTCGCGGAAATAGGGATGCGCCGCGGGGTCGAGCCGGTTGGTAAAGAGGCGCTCGATCGCGTCGCCGCCGTACTCCCCCGGCGGCAGGCTGATCGAGTGCAGGACGAGAAGCGTTATCGCCGTTCCGGGCGGACGCTCGTCGCAGTTCGGGGAGGCGACATACCGCGCGCCCTGCAGCAGGCCTTCAGGATCGACTGTCATCCTTGATGCCGAGGCGCTGCATCCGGTAGCGCAGCTGGCGGAAGGTGATGCCGAGAAGCTTGGCCGCGGCCGTGCGGTTGAACCCGGTTTTCGCGAGCGCCTCGAGGATCGCCTTGCGCTCGAGGCCGTCGAGGTAGTCGGGCAGCGTTTCTCCGGACGTGCCTTCGGCGCGCTCCACCGCCGCAGGCGGCGGGGTGAGCCGCAGGTCCTCGCCGCCGATCTCCGGGCTCGCGCTCAGCGCGAGCGCACGCTCGAGGATGTTCTCGAGCTCGCGGATGTTGCCGGGGAAGCCGTAGCGCATCAGCTCCTCGGACGCCGCGGGCGTGAGCTGCGGCGCGGCGGTGCCGGCCTGCGCCGCAAGGCGCTGCAGGATCGCCGCGGCGATCAGCGGGATGTCCTCGCGGCATTCGCGCAGCGGCGGCATGGCGAGCTCGATCACGTTGAGGCGGTAGAACAGGTCCTGCCGGAAGCGCCCGGCGGCCACCAGCGCGGAGAGATTCTCGTGCGTGGCGCAGATGACGCGCACGTCGACCGGGTCTTCCTGCGTCGCACCGACCTTGCGCACGCGCTTTTCCTGGATCGCGCGCAGCAGCTTCACCTGCATCGCGAGCGGCAGCTCGGCGACCTCGTCAAGGAACAGCGTGCCGCCGCTCGCCGCCTGGAAGAAGCCTTCGCGGTCCTCGGCGGCGCCGGTGAACGCCCCCTTCTTGTAGCCGAAGAATTCGCTCTCCATCAGCGTATCGGGAATGGCGCCGCAATTCACCGGCACGAAGGGCTTGTCGCGGCGCGCGCCGTTCTCGTGGATCAGGCGCGCCGCGAGCTCCTTGCCGCTGCCCGACTCGCCCGAGATGTACACCGGCGCCTGGGTGCGGGCGAGCTTGCCGATCAACTCGCGTACCTGGGCGAGCGGCGCGCTCTCGCCGAGCAGCCGCTGCCCCTTGGCCGGCGCCGCAGCCGGATCGGGCAGCGACAGCGCCGATTTCACCAATGCGCGCAGCTGCTCGAGACCGACCGGCTTGGAAACGTAGTCGAAGGCGCCCGCCTTGAGCGCGGCGACCGCGTTTTCGGCGCTGCCGTAGGCGGTAATCACGGCTACCGGCAGGTCGGCGCGGAGGCCGGCGATATGGCGCACCAGCTCGAGGCCCTCGCCGTCGGTGAGCCGCATGTCGGTGAGGCAGAGGTCGTAGCGCTCGCTCTTCAGGCGCTCCTTTGCCTCGGCGATCGAGCCGACGCTCTCCACGCCGAGCCCCATCTTGAGCAGCGTCAACTCGAGCAGCTCGCGGATGTCGGGCTCGTCGTCCACCACCAGGACCTGCGCGCTACGCGCCGCAGCGCGTCGCTCGGCGCGCTTCATGCGGCGCGCGCCGCCCTGATCAGGATCCTGAAATGCGCTCCCTGCATGTCGTTGACGTATTCGAGCAGCGCCCGGTTGGCGGCGCACAGCTCGCGCGCCAGATACAGGCCCAGGCCGGTTCCCTTGCTGTCGGTGGTGAAGAACGGCTCGAACAGCTGGCCCTGGCTCGACGGCGGCACTCCCGGGCCGTTGTCGATGACGTTCAATTCTACTCGATCGGCGAAACCGCCCAGCGCGATGCGCACGCTGCGCGGCTCGCTGCGCGCGTAGCGCACCGCGTTGCGCAGCAGGTTCCACATCACCTGGTGCAGGTGCTCGCGGTCGAACTCGATCCAGGCTTCGCGCGGCGCGTCGACGCTCAGGCGCGCCGCCGGCACCGACTCGTTGGCGACGAACTCGGCGACGAAGCCGGGCAGCCAGGCATCGAGCCGGATGCGCTCGGCCGAGATCCGGTCGCGGCGGTTGAGCTGCAGCACGTCGGCCACCAGCCGCTCGAGCCGCTGCGTGTTGTCGTGGACGATGCGCGTCAGGCGCTCGCGGTCGTCGGCGCGCTTCTCCTCCTCGAGCAGCTCCGAGGCGTGGCTGATCGCCGCCAGCGGATTGCGGATTTCGTGCGCGATGTTGGCGGTGAGCCGCCCGAGCGCGGCGAGCTTGATCTGCTGCGCCTGCTCGCGCGTGCGCGTCATGTCCTCGATGAACAGCACGCTGAACTGCTCCTCGGTGCCGGTATCGAGCAGCCGCAGCCGGATGTCGCGCCCGAGCAGGGCGAGGTCGGCGGGGTCGCTTGCCGCGGCGTCGCCCGAGCGCCAGGCGCGCCAGCGCGCGGCGAAGCCCGGCAGCAGCTCGCCGATCGCCGCACCGAGCAGCCGCTCGGCCGCGAGCAGGCGCTGCGCCTGCGGGTTGTGCTGCAGGACGCGGCCGTCCCGATCGAGCACCAGCACGCCGTCCTGCATGTCCTGGATCACCAGCTGGTTGACGCGCGTCTGCGTGGCGAGCGCGCGGCCGCGCTCGCGCGCGAGCGCCTCGTTGGCGGCGACGCGCTGGGCGAGCCAGCTGGTGATCCCGGCGGTGGCGAAGCAGCCCATCGCCAGCAATCCGGGCTGGATGAAGCTCGCGCTCGCCACGTCGTGCAAGAGCACCCAGTAGCCCTGCTCGAGCAGCAGCGCGATGGCGGCGAGCGCCGCGTAGAGAAAGCTCAGGCGCCGCGGCGCCACGATCGCCGCCCCGGTGAGCGAGATCAGCAGCATTACGCCGAGGCCGCTGCGGATGCCGCCGCTCGCGTACATCAGCAGCGTGATGGCGACGATGTCGGCGCAGGCGTGCAGCGTCAGCTGCAGATTGAAGTGCGCGCGCCGCCGCCTCAGGCCGGCGTGGAACACGATCCCCGTCACCATGTAGGCGGCGGCGACCAGGCGGAACAGATCGAGCGAGTGGGCGCCGAGGTTCAGCGCATCGCCGTAGACCAGGCTGAGGGTGAAGAACAGCCCCGCCAGCGCAACCCGGTACAGGTTGAAGTAGCGAAGCGAGATCCAGAACGACTCTGGCGTGCGCTCCTCGGGCGCCAGGAACAGCTCCGGATAGCGCGCCGGAGCCTGCATCAGCGCCGCCCCGGCCCGAGCCGGGCGTGGTCCTCGCTGCAATACAGCCCGCCGCCCGCCTCGCGCGCCTCGCTGCGCGGCACATGCACGCCGCAATGCGCACAGCTCACCAGATCGCCGTGAACCGGCGGTTTGCTGTCGACGCCGGCATGCTGCCCGGAGCGCAATGCGCGCCGGACGAGCCAGACGGCGACCACGACCAGCAGCACCAGCACGATGAGCTTGCCCATCGCGCGATTATCTACCGGGAGAAGAAGTGAGTGGTCGGGGTGACTGGATTTGAACCAGCGACACCTGCGTCCCGAACGCAGTACTCTACCAGGCTGAGCTACACCCCGATTCCAGAGAAAAGCTAGCTGCGGCGCGCCACGGAGAAGGACGCCAATTCTAACAAAGAATCCTTGAATTCCGAGGGCTGCAGCCGGTCCAGCGCGCGCGCCGCAGCCTGCGCTTCGCGCTGCGCCGCTTCGCGCGCGTAATCGAGCGCGCCGCAGGCCCGGATCGCGTCCAGCACGCCGCCGAAATCCTCGCGCCCGCCCTCGAGAATCGCGTGCCGCACTACCGCCGCCTGCTGCGGCGTGCCGGCGCGCAGCGCGTGGATGAGCGGCAGCGTCGGCTTGCCCTCGGCGAGGTCATCGCCGAGGCTCTTGCCGATCGCCGTGGCATCGCCCGAATAGTCCAGCACGTCGTCGATCAGCTGGAACGCCGTGCCGACGTGCATGCCGTAGTCGGCAAGCCCGTCCTCGAGCGCGCGCGGCGCGCCACCGAGCACGCCGCCCAGGCGCGCCGCCGCCTCGAACAGCTTCGCCGTCTTGCGTCGGATCACCTCGAGATAGCGCGCCTCGTCGACCTCGGGATCGTGGCTTCCCATCAGCTGCAGCACCTCGCCGCCGGCGATGGTGTTGGTGGCCTCGGCGAGCACCTGCATGACGCGCATGTTGTCGACCTCGACCATCATCTGGAAGGCGCGCGAATAGAGAAAGTCGCCGACCAGCACCGCCGCGGCGTTGCCGAATGCGGCGTTGGCCGTGCTGCGCCCGCGCCGCAGCTGCGATTCGTCGACCACGTCGTCGTGCAGCAGCGTGGCGGTGTGGATGAACTCGATCACTACCGCGAGCTGCAGCCGGTGTTCGCCCCGGTAGCCGGCAGCGCCGCACGCCAGCAGCAGCAGCGCGGGCCGCAGCCGCTTGCCCCCGGATGCGACGATGTATTCGGCGACCTGGCGCACCAGCGCGACATCCGATTCGAGCCGCGAGCGGACCAGCGCATCGACGCGCTGCAGGTCCGGCGCGACCGGCGCCAGCATGGACACAAAACTCATGATTCGCTTATAATTCCAAGTCTTTGCGGATGCAAATGTCCATGTACGCAGTGATCAAATCCGGCGGCAAGCAATACCGCGTCCAGTCGGGCGCGCAAGTGCGCGTCGAGGCGCTGCCGGCAGAAGTCGGCGCCGCGGTTTCTTTCGACGAGGTGCTGCTGGTCGGCGAAGGCGACAATCTGAAGATCGGCGCGCCGTTCGTTTCCGGCGCGAAAGTCAAGGGCACGGTGGTGGCGCACGGGCGCAACGAGAAACTGCGCGTCTTCAAGCTGCGCCGGCGCAAGCACTACCAGAAAACGCAGGGCCATCGGCAGTCCTACACCGAGGTCCGCATCGACGATATCCTGCAGGGGTAAGGCATGGCTCACAAGAAAGCAGGCGGCAGCTCGCGCAACGGCCGCGATTCGCAGGCCAAGCGCCTCGGCGTCAAGGCGTTCGGCGGCGAGCGCGTCAATGCCGGACAGATCCTGGTGCGCCAGCGCGGCACACGGGTGCATCCCGGCGCCAACGTCGGCATGGGGCGCGACCACACGCTGTTCGCGCGCGTTGCCGGCCAGGTGCAGTACGCGGTGAAAGGCGAGGACTCGCGCAAGACCGTGAGCATAATCTCGGAAAACTCGCCGGCTTAGCCGGTCTTACTTTCAAGGGAAGGCCCTGTCGAGACCGATAGGGCTTTTTCATTTCAGGGCCATGAAGTTCATCGACGAGGCGAAGATCGAGGTGCACGCCGGCAAGGGCGGCGACGGCGCCGCTTCGTTCCGCCGCGAGAAGTACGTGCCGCGCGGCGGCCCCGACGGCGGCGACGGCGGCCGCGGCGGCAGCGTGTGGGCGCGCGCCGACCGCAACGTCAATACGCTGATCGATTACCGCTTCGCGCGCATCCACCGGGCGCAGAACGGCGGCAAGGGCGCCGGCGCCGACTGCTACGGCAGGGCGGGCAGCGACCTGGAGCTGCGCATGCCGGTCGGCACCGTGATCCGCGACGCGGCGAGCGGCGCTCTGGTGGCGGATCTCACCCACGACGGCGAGCGCGCGCTGCTCGCGCGCGGCGGCCAGGGCGGCCTCGGCAACCTGCATTTCAAGTCGAGCGTCAACCGCGCGCCGCGCCAGTTCACGCGCGGCGAGCGCGGCGAGGACCGAAATCTCGCGCTGGAGCTGCGCGTGCTCGCCGATGTCGGCCTGCTCGGGCTGCCGAACGCCGGCAAGTCCACCTTCATCCGCGCAGTATCGAGCGCGCGCCCGAAAGTCGCCGACTACCCGTTCACCACGCTCAATCCCTCGCTCGGCGTGGTGCGAGTCGGCGATGCCAGCTTCGTCATCGCCGACATCCCTGGGCTGATCGAGGGCGCCGCCGAAGGCGCCGGGCTCGGCCACCAGTTCCTGCGCCATCTCTCGAGAACGCGGCTGCTGCTGCATCTCGTCGACCTTACGCAAGACGAAGCGGCGCGCGATGCCCGCACCATCGCCGCGGAACTGAAGAAATACGAGGACGCGCTCTACCGCAAGCCGCGCTGGCTGGTGTTCAACAAGATTGACGCGGTCGAGGACGCCGACGCGCGCATCAGGAAGATCCTGAATCAATTGCGCTGGAAACGGCCATGGTTCAAAGTGGCTGCCATCAGCGCCACAGGAACAAAAGAAGTATGCAGGGCAGTTGCCCGCGAGTTCTCCAAGAAATGATCTCGAAGGCGAAAACCCTGGTCGTGAAAGTCGGCACATCGCTGGTGACCAAGGCCGGCCACGGTCTCGAGATCGAGGCCATCGCGCGCTGGGCGGCGCAGATCGCGCGCCTGCGGCAGATGGGGCGGCGTACGATCCTGGTCTCGAGCGGCGCGATCGCCGAAGGCATGCAGCGGCTCGGCTGGACGCGCCGCCCGCACACCATGCATGAGCTGCAGGCGGCCGCCGCGGTCGGGCAGATGGGCCTCGTGCAGTGCTACGAAAGCTGCTTCCGCGAGCACGGCCTGCACACCGCGCAGGTGCTGCTCACCCACGCCGACATGGCGGACCGGCAGCGCTATCTCAACGCGCGCACCACCCTGAGGACGCTGCTCGAGCTCGGCGTGATCCCGGTGATCAACGAGAACGACACCGTGGTCACCGACGAGATCAAGTTCGGCGACAACGACACGCTCGCCGCGCTGGTCACCAACCTAGTCGAAGCCGACGCGCTGATCCTGCTGACCGACCAGGCCGGGCTGTACGAGTCCGACCCGAGAAGGGACCCGAAAGCCAGATTGATCGAACAGGCGGACGCCGGCGATCCGCAACTCGAGGCAATGGCGGGCGGTACCGGCAGCGCGCTCGCCAAGGGCGGCATGCTGACCAAAGTGCAGGCCGCAAGGCGTGCCGCGCGCAGCGGCGCGCACACCGTCATCGCGTCCGGGCGCGAGCCGGAAGTGCTGGTGCGGCTCGCGCAGGGCGAGCGCATCGGCACCCTGCTGACCGCGCAGACGGTGCCGCTCGCCGCGCGCAAGCAATGGCTTGCCGACCACCTGACCGTCACCGGCCGGCTGCGCCTGGACGCCGGCGCGGTCAAAGCGGTGGTGCGCGACGGCAAGAGCCTGCTGCCGATCGGCGTGGTCGAGGTGTCCGGCGAATTCGACCGCGGCGAGGTGGTCGGCTGCATCGATCCGCAAGGCCGCGAAGTGGCGCGCGGCCTGGTCAACTATTCCGCCGCCCAGGCGCGGCAAATCATGCGCCGCCCCTCCGCCGAGATCGAAACCGTCCTGGGCTACGCCGACGAGCCGGAGCTGATCCACCGCGATAATCTGGTCCTGCTCTAGCGGGTAGAGGGATTCTGCTGCTCGACGTAGACCGACGGGTGGCTGCCTCGCTTTAGCGCGTCCAGGCCCTCGGCGGCGCTGCGGATCGGATCGCGATGCGGGCAGAAGAAATGGCTCGCCAGCGCGTACTGCCAGCCCAGCGAGGAACCGCGCGTGATTTCGCGCCAGCCGCGCTCCCCCCCGGTCCAGGTGCCGCCGGGGCGCCCGACGGCAAATAGGCGGTATTCCGTCGGGCAGCGGATGCCTTCGTAGCTCACGTTGTCGACGCCGCTCGGGCTGCGCGCGACGAGCGTGAAGCGCACGACCTTGTCAGCGCCGACGCTCAGTGAACGCGCGTCGATGAAATACTTGAACTCGGCGGTAGGGCTGACGTAGAACTCGATCAGGTCGGCCTGGCGCGGATAAGGCGGCGGCGCCGGTGACTCTTCGCCGATCAAGCGCTGGCGGTTCTGCCGCTCCCAGTCGCTCATCGGCTGAGTCGCCGCGCAGCCCGCCAGCACCAGAACAAGAAGCCACCTCAAGCGAGGTCCGCCGCGAGCGAAGCGCGGATATCGGCCGGTACTTCGACGCCGACGCGGTATTGAGGATGATCGATGCCCATCGACAGCCCGGCGCCGCGCGCGAGCGCCTTGCGCATCGGCGCCGCCAGCTCGAAGCGCACGAAATGCACCGACGAGGTCTTCTCGTCATTCTCGCGCTCCAGATCCTCGTCGGCGATGGCGTAGACGCGCTCGCTTCCCGCGACCTGCGCCCAGACGCGCTTTTCGATGCCGCGCAGGAGCCCGAGCATGCGGCGGCGCTCGGCCTCGTCCGGATACTCGATCAGCATCGTCGCCTTCCAGTTGGAGCCATCCGGGATCAGGGGGTTGTAGGCGTCGAGCTCGCCCTGGATCCCCTGGTCCTCGAAAATGCGCTCGATGCGCAGCATCTCCTGCACCTGGTAGCGGATGGTGAGCTCGTCCTCGAACTGCAGCCGGACGTGCTCACCAAGTTGCAGGTTGCGGCGCTTCTTGTGCTCAATGACCTTGGCGCGGAACTCGTTGCGCTGCCGCGCATACGCCTCGAGCGACAGCAGGCTGTCTCGGGTGATCATCCCGCTATTTTACGAGAGCGGCCTCGATTTCCGAGAACGTGCGCGCTACTTCGCCCCCCGCCGGCACCGATACGCCGAGCTGGCTGGCGATCTGGGAGATCGAGAAGATGCCGCGCACCATCGCGCGCTTCACGCCCGCGTCGAACGGGCGCCGCGGCGGCAGCACGTCGAAGTCCACCACCAGCGCATGCTGGCGGCCGGCGCGGCGCAGCGTCTCGAGCACGTGACCGACTCGCGCACCCCGGACCGCCGCGAACTCGACCACCTCGACGCGCTCGGCCGGCGTCATGACGTCGGCCACCGCGAGCTCGTCGCGCCGCACGCCGCGCCCGGTCGCGGCGAGCATCGGCCGCTCGCCGAGGATGTCGTTGGCGGTGATGACGCCGAGCACGATCTCCAGATCGTCCACCACGAGCAGCAGCCGCACGCCTCGCGTGATCATGAACTGGTTGGCGCCGCTGAGCGGCGCCTGCGGCCGGATCGTCGCCGGCGTGGTGCGCGCCAGGTCGGTCATCACCTCGAGCGCGGGCGACTCGAGGCTCACGCGCCCGGAGGGCGGCTGGGTGGGACGGCGAAACCCGGCGTCGCCGCCGAGCTCGCGCAGCGGCAGCCCCTGGTAGATGCGCTCCATGCGCCCTAGCCCTGCACCGGCACTGCGCGATGCAGCCGCGCGCGGCGGTCGGTGACGAGGAAGCGATGCAGCTCGATCAGCGCCTGGCGGTACACCTCGCGCTTGAACTCGATCACCGCCTCGAGCGGCACCCAGTATTCGTGCCAGCGCCAGGCGTCGAACTCGGGATGGCCGCTGGCGCGCAGCCTCACGTCGCAGTCGCGGCCGGTCATGCGCAGCAGGTACCAGATCTGCTTCTGTCCGCGGTAGGCGCCGTTCGCGTCGCGCGCCCGCCGCGACCACTTATCGGGCACCTCGTAGCGCAGCCATTCGCGCGTGCGCCCGAGGATGCGCACATGCGCGCGCTGCAGCCCGATCTCCTCCTCAAGCTCGCGGTACATCGCCTGCGCCGGCGTCTCGCCGTGCTTGATGCCGCCTTGCGGAAATTGCCAGGCGTGCTGATTGACGCGCTTGCCCCAGAAGACTTCGTTGCGCTGGTTGGCAAGGATGATGCCGACGTTCGGACGGTAGCCTTCCTTGTCGAGCACGGCTGCACCGCCTTAAGTTAGAATTCGCAACGATTTTTCCACAGCCCACCGACAATTACAACGGCGGTGCGGACCGCATGAGAACCAGCCGTTTTTTCATCGCCACGCTGAAGGAAGTGCCCGCCGAGGCCGAGATCGCGAGCCACCGGCTGATGCTGCGCGCGAGCCTGATCCGGCGCCTGTCGGCAGGCATCTACACCTGGCTGCCCCTCGGCCTGCGTGTGCTGCACAAGGTCGAGGCCATCGTGCGCGAGGAGATGAACCGCGCCGGCGCGATCGAGCTGTCGATGCCGGTGGTGCAGCCCGCCGAGCTGTGGCAGGAGTCGGGCCGCTGGCAGGCCTACGGGCCCGAGCTCGCGCGCTTCAAGGACCGCCACGAGCGCGACTTCGTGCTGCAGCCGACCTCGGAGGAAGTCATCACCGATCTGGCGCGCAGCGAGCTGAAGAGCTACCGGCGGCTGCCGCAGCACTTCTACCAGATCCAGACCAAGTTCCGCGACGAGCGCCGTCCCCGCTTCGGCATCCTGCGCGGGCGCGAATTCGTCATGAAAGACGGCTATTCTTTTCACGCCGATCTGGCCGACCTCGAACGCGAGTACCGCAGCATGTACGACACGTACACGCGCATCTTCACCCGCCTCGGGCTGAAATTCCGCGCCGTCGCCGCCGACACCGGCGCGATCGGCGGCACCGGCTCGCACGAGTTCCACGTCCTCGCCGAATCCGGCGAGGACGCCATCGCCTGGTGCCCGCAATCGGACTATGCAGCCAACGTGGAACTGGCCGAGGCCGTTTCCCGCGATTCCAGAAAAGCTCCTGCCGCAGATCTGAAAAAAGTGCCGACTCCCGGCAAGACGAAGTGCGAGGACGTCGTGCAGTTTTTGAAAATGGATCTGAAACAAACCGTAAAAGCAGTCGCGGTGATGCACGACGACGTGTTCCACCTGCTGCTGCTGCGCGGCGACCACGACCTGAACGAGATCAAGACGCAGAAGCTGATCGGCGCGTTCCGCTTCGCCACAGACAAGGAAATCGAAACTGCCTTGAAGTGCAAGGCGGGCTATATCGGCCCGGTCGGGGCGAAGAACGTCCAGGTGATCGCCGACCGCGCTGTGGCTGCGATGAGCGATTTCGTATGTGGGGCGAATGAAGAGGGGTTCCACTTGACCGGGGTCAACTTCGGCAGGGACTTTCCCGAGCCGTCGCAAGTCGCCGATATTCGCAATGTCGTGGCCGGCGACCCGAGCCCGGACGGCAAGGGACGCCTGGAGCTCGTGCGCGGCATCGAGGTGGGCCACATCTTCCAGCTGCGCGCCAAGTACTCCGAGGCGATGAAGGCGGTGTTCCTCGACGAGAAGGGCGCGACGCGGCCGATGGAGATGGGCTGCTACGGCATCGGCGTGACGCGCGTGGTCGCCGCCGCGATCGAGCAGAACAACGATGAGCGCGGCATCTTCTTTCCGGCGCCGATCGCGCCTTTCGCGGCCTGCCTGGTGCCGATCGGGTATCACAAGAGCGCCGCGGTGCACGAAGCGGCCGATCGCCTGCACGACGAGCTCGGGCAGGCGGGAATCGACGCGCTGATGGACGACCGCGACGAGCGGCCCGGGGTGCTCTTCGCCGACATGGACCTGATCGGCATTCCGCACCGCATCGTGCTGTCGGAGCGCGGGCTCGCGGCGGGCAACGCGGAGTACAAAGGCAGGCGCGACGAGAAGCCGCGCGACGTTCCGGCGGCATCCATCGTGAGCTTCCTGAAGGAGCGTCTGTCCTCGACATGAGAAGTCTGCTCGCCCTGCTTTTATTCATTCCGCTCACCGCTCTCGGCGGCGCTCAGGAGTACGAGAAACTCACTGAGCCCATGCGACAGCGGCTCGCCGACTGGGCGGGCGACCGTGCCGTGCCTCGCCTTGTATTCAAGAACAGTCACGAAGGTCACAAATGGATATCCGAGATGTCGGACCGGCTAACGAAGCGAATTCCGGACCGGAAGGAACGTCTTGAGTTGCTGAGGACGATCCATTTTGAGGCCGTGCGCGCGCGGCTGGATCCGCAACTTGTCCTCGGCGTCATCGAGGTGGAAAGCGGATTCAGGAAATACGCGGTGTCACATGCCAACGCGCGGGGATACATGCAAGTCATGCCATTCTGGACCGGCGAAGCCGGGCGTCCCAGGGACAACCTGTTCAATTTGAGGACCAACCTGATCTACGGCTGCTGGATACTGCGCCACTATCTCGACGAGGAGAACGGCGATTATTTCAGGGCGCTCGGACGCTATAACGGCAGCCTCGGGCGCGCCGAATATCCGAACATGGTGCGAGCCGCCTGGCAGGGCCGCTGGAAGTACGACGGGCCCACCACATGATCGCGGGGCTGCTCGAGCGCAATCCGCGCTTCGCCAACTGGCTCTATGGCTTCACGCCGCCCGAGCGCGGGACGGTAGTGCTGGTTCATCGCCGCGTGTACATCGTGCCGACGCGCCTCGGATGGCTATTCGCCGCCACGCTCGTCATTCTGCTCATCGGCTCGATCAATTACGCGCTGTCGCTCGGCTTCGCGCTGACTTTCCTTCTCGCCGGGATGGGGCTCGCGGGCATGGTGCATACCGCACGCAACCTCGCGCGCATCGCAGTCAGCGTTGGCCGCGCCGAGCCGGTGTTCGCCGGCGAATCGGCGCAGTTTCGCCTGTACCTCGACGGCGGGCCGGGATTCGACCGGCCGGCGATCCTCGCGCGCCATCTGGGCGCCGGCTCCCAGCTGGTGGTCGACGTGCCGGCCGGCGGGCTCGCCGAGGTGGTGCTCGCCGTGCCCGCGGTGCGGCGCGGCTGGCTGCCGCTGGGCCGGGTGATGCTCGAGACGCGCTTTCCGCTCGGCTTGTTCCGCGCCTGGAGCTACATCGAGCCCGATGCGCGCTGCCTGGTCTATCCGAAGCCGGAGCGCTCGACGCTGCCACCGCCGAGCGCCGAAGCCGCGGCCGGTGCGCTGCGCACCCAGACTACCGGCAACGACGATTTCGCCGGACTGCGCGGCTACCAGCCGTCGGATTCGCCGCGGCACGTGGCGTGGAAAGCGGTGGCGCGCAGCGACGTGATGCTGACCAAGCAGTTCACCGGCGAGGCCGCGGCCGAGCTGTGGCTCGACTGGCAGCTGCTGCCCGCGCACATGAGCCCCGAGCAGCGCCTGTCGCGCCTTGCCGGCTGGGTGCTCGCCGCCGAGCGCGCCGGCGCGCATTACGGCCTGCGCCTGCCCGCGCTCGAGATCGCTCCGCGCCGCGGCGACTCGCACAGCGCCGCCTGCCTGCAGGCCCTGGCGCTCTACCAGCAGCCGGCGCCATGACGCAGGCCGCGCATCCGCTCGCTCCCGAAGTGCGGCTCGTCGGCACGCGCGATCTCGCGTGGCTGATCGGCGCGCTCCTGATCGTGATCGCACCGCATACGCTGCGCGCGCCGTGGTGGCTGACGCTGCTCACGCTGTGCCTGTTCGGCTGGCGCTTTTACTACACGCTCAACCGCGCGCCGCTACCTTCGCGCTGGCTGGTGATGGGCATCGCCGCGGTGGCAATCCTCGGCATCTGGATCGAATACCGCACGATCTTCGGGCGGCAGCCGGGGATCATCCTGCTGATGCTGTTCGCCGGGCTGAAGCTCCTCGAGACCCGCAGCCACCGCGACGCCGCGGTCGCGGCTTTCCTCGGCTACTTCCTCATCATGACCAATTTCCTGTACACCCAGTCGATGCTCACCGCGATCGTGATGTGCGCCGCGCTATACACGATCACCGCGACGCTGATCGGCTTCAGCGCGCCGCAACGGCCGCCGCGCGCGAACCTGCGCACCGCGGCGCTGCTGCTCGCGCACGCTGCGCCCGCCGCACTCGCTCTGTTTTTCCTTTTCCCGCGCGTGCAAGGACCGTTGTGGGGCCTGCCGCAGGACGCCTACGGCGGCATGACCGGACTATCGGAGACGATGAGCCCGGGAAACCTTTCCCAGCTCGCGCAGTCCGACGCCATCGCCTTCCGCGCCGAGTTCGAAGGCGACGCGCCGCCGCAGCCGCAGCGCTACTGGCGCGGCCCGGTGATGTGGGATTTCGACGGCCGCACCTGGAGCATCGGGCCGACGATGCTCGCCGATTTCACGCCCCTGGAAGGCGGCAGAGGAAGGTACCGCTACGGCGTGGTGCTCGAGGCGCACAACCACAACTGGCTGTTCGCCCTGGAAACCATGGCCACGCTGCCCCAGGGCATGCGCTACACCGCCGACGGCCAGCTCCTCGCGCGCTTCCCGGTGCGCGCGCGCATGCGCTACGACCTCGCATCGGTAGTCGTTCCGGCCGGCATCGACACCGACGAGGAGGCAGCCGCCCTGCGGCGTGCGCTACGCATACCGCCCGGATTTAACCTGCGCAGCGTCGCGCTCGCAGTAAAAATGCGCGCCGCGTCGAGCTCTGACGGGGAGGTGATGACGCGCGCCATCGCCTTTCTCAGAGAAGGCCGCTATATATACACGCTCGAGCCGCCGCTGCTCGGCGCCGACTCGGTGGACGAGTTCCTGTTCGATACCAAGTCCGGATTCTGCGAGCACTTCTCCTCGGCGTTCGTTTTCATGATGCGCGCAGCGGGAATTCCGGCGCGCGTGGTCACCGGCTACCAGGGCGGCGAGCTGAACCCGGTGGACCAGATCATCACCGTGCGGCAGTCCGACGCGCATGCCTGGACCGAGGTTTTTCTCAAGGGGCGCGGATGGATTCGAGTCGATCCGACTGCGGTCGCGGTGCCGGGGCGCGTGGAGTCCGGGCTCGCGCGCGCGGTGCAGGCGGGCGAGCCGCTACCGCTCATGCTGCGGCCGCACCTCGAATGGCTGCGCGACATGCGCTTCCAGTGGGACGCGCTCGCGCACAAGTGGAACGTGTGGGTCCTCGGCTATAACCCGGAGCGCCAGCGCGACCTGATGCTGCTCATCGGCATTCGCGACGCCGACTGGCGCAGCCTCACCGCCACCTTGTTCACGATCCTCGGCCTCATGACGCTGATTCTGATCGCCTGGTCGCTGCGTCAGCTGGTGCGCCCCGATCCCGTGCAGAAAGCCTGGCGGACGTTCTGCGGCAAGCTCGCGGCGCGCGGCGTCGAGCGCGCGCCGCACGAAGGCCCGCGCGATTACTCGGCGCGCGCGGCGCGCGCGCTGCCCGGCGCGCGGCGCTCTATCCTGCGCATCGCCGCGCTGTATATCGGTTTGCGCTACGGCTCGCATCCGAGCACCCCCGCGGTGGCGCTGCTGCGCCGCCTGGTGCGCGAGCTGCGTCTCACGTGAAGCGCTTTCTCCTCGTTTTCCTGGCGCTGATCTCGCCTGCGGCTGCGCAGCCACCGGGCTACGCCGAGCGGCCGGAAGTGCGCGCCTTCATCCGCGAACTCGTCGAGCGGCACGGCTTCGTCGAGCGTGAGCTGGTGCGGCTGTTTTCCCGCGTCAAGCGCGCCGATGGCGTGCTGGAGGCGGTCCAGACCCCGGCAGAGCGGCGCTCCTGGGAGGAATACCGCGCCATTTTCCTCACCGAGCCGCGCGTCGCCGGCGGCGTCGCGTTCTGGAACGCCCACCGCAAGGCGCTCGAGCGAGCGCAGCGCGAATACGGCGTGCCGCCGGAGTACGTGATCGCGATCATCGGCATCGAGACCTTCTACGGCCGCAATACCGGCCGCTGGCGCGTAGTGGAGGCGCTCACCACGCTCGCCTTCGACTATCCGCCGCGCGCGCCGTATTTCCGCGACGAGCTCGAGCAGTACCTGCTGCTGGCGCGCGACGGCGGCTTCGACGTGTTCTCGGTGCGCGGCTCCTACGCCGGGGCAATCGGCATCCCGCAATTCATGCCGGGCAGCACGCGCCGCTTCGCGGTCGACTTCAATGGCGATGGCGTCGTCGACCTGCGCCGCAGCGCCACCGACTCGATCGGCAGCGTGGCCAATTTTCTGAAGCAGCACGGCTGGGAGCCCGGCGGCGAGGTCGCGCTCGAGGCCCGCGTCAGCGGAGACGCCTACCGCGCTTACACCGGCGGCTTCGAGCCGAGAAATGCGCTCGCCGAACTGGTGAAAGCCGGCGTGCAGCCGCTAGGCAAGGATCTGCAGAGCGAGGTGCGCGCGGCACTCGTCGAGCTCGAGTCGCCGGAACGGCCGAGCGAGTACCGCATCGGTTTCCAGAATTTCTACGTCATCACGCGCTACAACCGCAGCGCCTTCTACGCTGCCGCAGTCGACGATCTCGCCAAGGCGCTGCGCGAAGCTCAGAGCGCAGGCAGGTAACGCATCGGATCGACCGGCGCCGATCCCTTGCGGATCTGGAAATGCAGCTTGGGCCGCTCGGCGTCGGTGGCTCCGAGCTCGGCGATCTTCTGGCCGCGCGCCACGCTTTGCTGCTCCTTCACAAGGTTGTCCTTGTTGTGGGCATACACCGTGATGAAGCCGTTGTCGTGCTTGATGACCACCAGCTTGCCGAGGCCCGGGATGCCGCTGCCGCTGTAGGTCACGCGGCCGGCGGCCGCCGCGACCACCGGGTCGCCCAGCTTGCCCTCGATGTCGATGCCCTTGCTTCTCGGCTCGGCGAAACCGGCCAGGATCTTGCCCTTGGCCGGCCAGATGAACTCGATCGCCTCGGCATCCGCCTGTCTCTCTTCCTTCAAAAGCAGCGCCGCGTTTTCTTTCGAGTACGGCAGCCGCACCGCCTTCGGCTCGGTCTTCGACGTGCCGTCGCCCCGGCCTTGCTGTGGCGCCGAATCAAGCGGCCGCGCTTCGACGCGGCCCGCACCGCGAGCGGTGCCCACCTCCACGCGCGACGTGCCGCCCTGAACCCCGAGGCGTTCCTCCGGCGGCTTCACGCGCAACACCTGTCCGACCGAGATCTTGGTCGGATCGTCGAGGCCGTTCCACTGCGCCACTTCGCGGTAATCGGCGCCGTTGTCCAGGGCGATGCTATAAAGGGTGTCGCCGCGCTTCACCATGTAGAACCCTGGCGGCACCGCTTGCTGCGCGGGCTGTGCGGACGAGGCTGGCGGGGGCGCCGAGCGGCCGCGATCGACGACCGGCGCCGGGCGGCGCGCCGCGCATGCGCCGACGCCGAGCGCCACGGCCACGATGCATGCCAGCTTTGCCGCCCGCGTCATGCCTTGCCCGCCTCCATCGGAACGAAACGCACGGCATCGAGCTCGGATTCGATGAAGCCGCGCCCGCTGCGCTCGATCAGCACCAGCCGCTGTGCCTGCCGCCCCGAGCCGGCGGCGTGCAGCGGCAATATCATTCTGCCACCGGGGGCGAGCTGGCGTAACAGGGCCTGCGGCACCTCGCGCGCCGCCGCCGCGACGATGATGCACTGAAAAGGCGCCGCCTTCTCCAGCCCGGCATAGCCGTCGCCGTGCGTGAGGCGCAGATTCGTGAGCCGCAGGCCGAGAAGATTGGTGCGTGCGCGCTCGAGCAGCCCCTTGATGCGCTCGATCGAATAAACCTCGCGAAATACGCTCGCCAGCACCGCGGCCTGATAGCCACAGCCGGTGCCGACTTCCAGCGCCTTTTCAGGTTTTTTGCCGTTCAAAACCGCTTCTGTCATGCGCGCGACGACGTAGGGTTGCGAGATGGTCTGACCGTAACCGATCGGCAGCGCGGTGTCCTCGTAGGCGCGGCTCGCGAGCGCCTCCTCGACGAACAAGTGCCGCGGCACCGTGCCCATCGCGCCGAGCACGCGCTCGTCGCGGATGCCGTGCTCGCGGAGCCGCTCCACCATACGCGCGCGCGTGCGCTGCGAGGTCATTCCTATGCCGGCTGCGTTTTTCACTTCTCCAGCCATTCTTTGGCGAGCGGCAGCTGGGCATTGTGCGTGAGATCCATGCGCAGCGGCGTCACCGAAACGCGGCGGTGCTCGACGGCGTGGAAATCGGTCCCCGGACCGGCATCGGCGGCGCCGCCCGCCGGGCCGATCCAGTACGCGGTCTCGCCGCGCGGCGTCTGCAGCTTCACCACCGGCTCCGCCTTGTGGCGCCTGCCCAGGCGCGTCACCTCCATGCCGCGCAGCTCCGCCGGCGCCAGGTCGGGCACGTTGACGTTGAGCAGCAGCGGCTCGCTGAACGGCGCGCGCCTGAAGCGCTCGACAATCTGCAGCGCGACGCCGATCGCGCTTTCGAAATGCCCGCCTTCCTTGCTGGTGAGCGAAACCGCGACCGCCGAGATGCCGAGCAGGTAGCCTTCCGCGGCCGCGGCGACGGTGCCGGAATAAATGGTGTCGTCGCCCATGTTCGCGCCCAGGTTGATGCCGGAGACCACCAAATCGGGGGTGAAATCGAGCAGCCCGGTGACCGCGATGTGCACGCAATCGGTCGGCGTGCCGTTCACCGAGAAGTAGCCGTTGGGCGCGCGCCGCGCGGTGAGCGGGCGGTCGAGGGTGAGGGAATTCGAGGCGCCGGAGCGGTCGCGTTCGGGCGCCACGACGGTCACCTCGCCCACTTGGCGCAGCGCCTCGGCGAGGAGCGTAATGCCCGGCGCGAAGTAGCCGTCGTCATTCGACACCAGGATTTTCATGCGAGCGATTCTAAGCGTTCCCACACTGTAATCAGCTTGAAACCTGGCAGGCGCCGGAAATGAAAAGGCCTCCTGAACGGAGGCCTGGGAAATTCTTGGTCGGGGCGGCGAGATTTGAACTCGCGACCACCTGCACCCCATGCAGGTACGCTACCAGGCTGCGCTACGCCCCGACAGCGGCTATTTTAACCCCTGCAGTTGCTCCAGCACCGCGCGCAGCTCGCGCTTGATCGCGGCGAGATCGACGCCGGCGCCTGGAAGCGGCGGCTCGCTGCGCACCGGCTCGGGCTTGTCTTCGTGAGTGAGCGAGTTGTCGAGGCGGTTGCGCGCCCCGTTGATGGTAAAACCTTCTTCGTACAGCAGCTCGCGGATGCGGCGAATGAGCAGCACTTCGTGGTGCTGGTAATAGCGCCGGTTGCCGCGCCGCTTCACCGGCTTCAGCTGGGTGAATTCCTGCTCCCAGTAGCGCAGGACGTGCGGCTTCACCCCGCACAGGTCGCTCACTTCACCGATGGTGAAGTAGCGCTTGGCGGGAATCGGCGGAAGTTCAGCTTTCCTGCGGCTTTGCTCCATGGCGCGCCTTCTCGACCATGGCCTTCAGTTTCTGGCTGGCGTGGAAAGTCACGACGCGACGTGCGCTGATCGGGATCTCCTCGCCGGTCTTAGGGTTGCGCCCGGGACGCTGCGGCTTGTCGCGCAGCTGGAAGTTGCCGAACCCCGAGAGCTTGACGCTTTCGCCGCGCTCGAGCGCGCCGCGAATTTCCTCGAAGAAGGCTTCGACCATGTCCTTGGCCTCGCGCTTGTTCAGGCCGACCTTCTCGAACAGCAGGTCGGCCAGCTCGGCCTTTGTCAACGTCATCATGCGCTCCCCTGAGCCCTTTTCCCTTTTAATTCCGGAGGATTGCGGAGAATTTCCGACCTAGCAGGGCTACCAGCGTATCGCGGGCAGCATCTGCCTCCGCATCCGTGAGGGTTCGTTCAGTATGTTGCATAACTACCCGGAACGCAACGCTTTTTTTGCCTGAAGGCAGGCTCGGACCCTGGTAGAGGTCAAATACCCTTACTTTGCGCACGATGGGCGGTTTTTCGGCCTGCATGGCGTCCAAAAGGGCCTGCACGGATAGCCCGGCGTCAACCAGGAGGGCCACATCGCGGACCACGGGGGGGTACTTCGAGGGCACCTCTACCCGTGGCAGGGGGACGGGTTCGAGCGGCTCGGCGTCCAGCTCGAACAGCACCGGAGGCTGCGGCAGCTCGTATTTGTGCTGCCACTTGGGATGCAGCTCGCCGATCCAGCCCGCCGCGTTGCCTTCGACCAGAACGTGGGCCGAGCGGCCGGGATGGAACGCGGGATGCTGGGCGGCCTCGAAGCGCACGGCAAGCGGCGACACCATGGCCGCGAGATCGGCCTTGGCATCGAAGAAATCGACCTTGCGCGCAGGCTCGCCCCATTGCTCCTCGAGCGCAGTGCCGAAAGCCGCGGCGCCAATGCGCATGGGTTGGCGTACGCCGGCGACGGAGAGCGGCCCGTCCTGCACCGCCGCATCGCGCAGGAACACGCGCCCCACCTCGAAGATGCGGATGCGCGGAACTTTTCGGGAATGGTTTTTACGCACCACCTCTATCAAAGAACCGATCAAGCTCGTGCGCATCACCGACTGGTGGCTCGCGATCGGGTTGAGCAGCCGGATCGGATTCGCTTCGCCGGCAAAGTCGGCTTCCCAGTCCGGCTCGACGAAGCTGAAATTGATCACTTCGCGGTAATCGCAGGCTGCGAGCCGCTCTCGAAGCGTATGCAGCGCTCGCCGCGTCTCCGGCGCCGGCAGCATCGTGGCCGGGACGCGCGGCGGGTGCGCCGCGATGCGCTCGAAGCCGTAGATGCGCGCTACTTCCTCGATCAGGTCTTCTTCGATCGCGATGTCGAAGCGATAGGAAGGCGGAGTGACAGTGAAAGCGTCCTTGTCCCGCTTCACGGGTAACGCAAGCCCCTTGAACGCATCCTGCATTTCGGCCGCGGGAATGGGTACTCCCAATACCTTGTGCGCGCGCGCGACGCGCATGCGCACCGGCTTGCGCTTCGGCAGCCGCACCACCTTGTCCAGCGTCGGGCCCGGCTCGCCGCCGCAGATGTCGAGGATGAGGCGCGTCGCGCGCTCGATGCCGTCGACGTTGTTCTGGAAATCCACGCCGCGCTCGAAGCGGTGCGCGGCGTCGCTCGTGAAGTTGTAGCGCCGCGCGCGCCCGGCCACCGCCTCGGGATGGAAAAACGCGGACTCGAGGAAGATCTTGTTCGTCGCTGCGTCGGCCTTGGTGCTCTCCCCGCCCATGATGCCGCCCAGGCCGATCACGCCCGAGTCGTCGGTGATGCAAAGCACCGACTCGTCGACTTCCACCTCCTGCTCGTTGAGCAGCAGCACTTTCTCGCCCTCGCGGCCCCAGCGCACGTCGATCGGGCCGCGCAGCTTGTCGAGGTCGTAGACGTGCAGCGGCCGGCCGAGCTCGAGCATCACGTAATTCGTCACGTCGACCAGCGCCGAGATCGAGCGCTGCCCGGCGCTTTCCAGACGCGCGCGCATCCACTGCGGCGTCGGCGCCGCCGCGTTGACGTTGCGGATGACGCGTCCGGCAAAGCGGCCACAACCCTCCGGGGCCGTGATCTTGACCGGATGTTTCGCCTTGCTCTTTGCTGGAACGCTTTTGATGGAAGGATTGACAAGTCTAGCGCCGGTAATAGCGGCAACCTCGCGCGCCACGCCCAGCACCGAAAGGCAATCCGCGCGGTTCGGCGTGAGCTTCAGCGTGAAAATGCGCTCGTCGAGGCCGAGCACGCCGCGCACATCGCTGCCGACCTTCGCTGCTTTCGGCAGCTCCAGCAGCCCAGAGTGGTCCTCCGAAAGACCGAGCTCGCGCGCCGAGCACAGCATCCCGGCGCTGTCCACGCCTCGCAGATTTTGTCTGCTTATTTCGAGGTTGGGAATTCGTGAGCCTATTTTTGCCAGCGGCACTTTCATTCCGGCGCGCACGTTCGGCGCGCCGCAGACCACTTGCAAGGTTTCCTTGCCTGCTTTGACTTTGCAGACGGTGAGCTTGTCGGCGTTGGGGTGGCGCTCGACCGCCAGCACTTGACCCACCACGACGCCGGAGAAAGCGGGGCCCGCCGGCTCGCAGGATTCCACTTCCAGTCCCGCCATGGTGAGCCGGTCAGCAAGTTCTTCGCTGGCTATGGCCGGGTTGCAGAAACTGCGCAGCCAGCTCTCGGCGAATTTCATGCTGAATGAGTCATTCGAACTGCTCGAGAAAGCGCAGGTCGCCGTCGAAGAACAGGCGCAGGTCGTCGATGCCATAGCGCAGCATCGTCAGGCGCTCGAGGCCCGAGCCGAAGGCGAAGCCGATGTAGCGCTCGGCGTCGAGGCCGAAGTTGCGCACTACCGCCGGGTGAACCTGGCCCGCACCGGAGATCTCAAGCCAGCGGTCGTTGAACTTCATATCGATTTCGGCCGACGGCTCGGTGAAGGGGAAGAAGGAAGGCCGGAACCGCACCTGGAGATCGTCGTTCTCGAAAAAGCGGCGCAGGAATTCAGTGTAAACGCCTTTCAGGTCGGCGAAGCTGATGTTCTCGTCGATCCACAGCCCCTCGACCTGGTGGAACATCGGCGAATGCGTGGCGTCCGAGTCCACGCGGTAGGTGCGGCCCGGCGCAATTACCTTGATGGGAGGCTTGTGCATGCGTGCGTAGCGCACCTGCATAGGGCTGGTGTGAGTGCGCAGCACAAGCGGCAAGCCGTCCTTGTCCTTCAGGTCGACGTAGAACGTGTCCTGCATCGAGCGCGCCGGGTGGTTCGCCGGATTGTTCAGCGCAGTGAAGTTGTACCAGTCGGTCTCGATCTCCGGGCCGTCGGCGACGTCGAAGCCGAGCGAACGCCAGATTTGCTCGATGCGCTGCCAGGTGAGGAGGACCGGATGGATGCCGCCGCGTCCGCGCCCGCGGCCCGGCAGCGTGACATCGAGCGCCTCTTCCGAAAGGCGCGCGGAAAGCCTCGCGTCGGCAAGCGCAGCGCGCCGCGCTTCGAGCGCCACCTCGATGCGTTCCTTCGCCGCGTTGAACGCGGCGCCGGCGACCTTTCTTTCTTCCGGGGAAAGAGCGCCCAGCGTCGCGCGAAAGCCCGACAGCTCGCCCGACTTGCCGAGGTAGCGCGCCTTCGCGTTCTCGAGGGACGCCGGGTCGCCCGCCGCCCTGAAGGCGGCAGTCGCGCGGGAAACGATGCTCTCGAGCGCCTCCAACTTCAGTGACTGAGGCTAGCCTTCACCTGGCTCGCGATCTTCGCGAACGCGGGCTTGTCCATGACGGCCAGGTCGGCGAGCACCTTGCGGTCGATCTCGATCTGCGCGCGCTTGAGCCCGGACATGAAGCTGCTGTAGGTCATCCCCAGCTCGCGCACCGCGGCGTTGATGCGCGCGATCCACAGCGAGCGGATGACGCGCTTCCTGTTCCGGCGGTCGCGGTAGGCGTACTGCCCCGCCTTCATCACCGCCTGCTTGGCGACGCGATAGACGTTGCCCCGGCGGCCGCGAAATCCCTTGGCCTGCTGCAGGACCTTCTTGTGGCGCGCGCGCGCCGTGACGCCTCGCTTGACTCTTGGCATGGCGCGCTCCTTAGGAAGAGTACGGCAGCATCAGGCGGATCTGCCGCTTGTTGGTCTGATCCACGTTGGTGGTGCCGCGCAGGTGGCGCTTGCGCTTGGTGCTTTTCTTCGTGAGGATGTGGCGCATGTAAGCGTGCGAGCGCTTGATGCTGCCGCCAGGGCGCACCTTGAAGCGCTTGGCGGCGCTCCTCTTCGACTTCATCTTCGGCATGACGACTGCTCCGTTTTTAGCCTGACGCCTATTAAGCTGCTGCTGGTTTTGCTGAAAGCTTTTTGGGTGCTGCGACCTTCGGCTTTGCCTCGGGTTTTGCTGCCTTGGCGGGCGCTGCGCCTTTTTTCTTCGGCGCGAGCACCATCACCATCTGCCGTCCCTCGAGCCGCGGGAACTGCTCGACCAGGCCATAGGGGTCCAAGTCCTTTCTCACGCGCTCGAGCAAGCGCTCGCCGAATTCCTTGTGCGCCATCTCGCGCCCGCGAAAGCGCAGCGTCACCTTCGCCTTGTCGCCTTCCTCGAGGAACTCGATCAGCTTGCCGAGCTTGATCTTGTAGTCGCCTTCGTCGGTGCCCGGCCGGAACTTGATTTCCTTGACCTGGATCTGCTTCTGCTTGAGCTTCGCCTCGTGGGCCTTCTTCTGCTCGCGGTAACGGAACTTCCCGTAATCCATCAGCTTGCAGACCGGCGGATTGGCGAGCGGCGCGATCTCCACCAGGTCCACGTTTTTCTCCTCTGCCATCCGCAGGGCCTCCGCGACGGGCTGGATGCCGAGCTGGTCACCGTTTTCCGCTACCAGGCGCACCTCCGGGGCGGTGATTTCCCGGTTGATGCGTTGCGATCTTTCGAGTGCGATGAGTGAAAAGCTCCTCGAGACGTTGAAAAAATAGAGCCGTGCTTACTGCGCGTTCGCCTCGCTTCGGAGGCGCGCGGTGAAGGCATCCAGGCTCATGGCCCCGAGGTCTTCGCCGCCGCGCGTGCGCACGGCCACCGTGTCCGCCTGCATTTCCTTGTCGCCGACCACCAGTTGGTAGGGCAGCTTCTGCAGGCTATGTTCGCGAATCTTATAGGAAATTTTCTCGTTCCGCAAATCGGCGGCGGCGCGAAAACCAAGTTGCGTCAAGCGCTTAGCTACGCTTTCGGCATATGCCGCCTGGCGCTCGGTGATGTTCACGACGACGATCTGCTGCGGGGCAAGCCAAAGCGGAAAAGCGCCGGCGTAATGCTCGATCAGGATGCCGATGAAGCGCTCCATCGAGCCGACGATCGCGCGGTGAAGCATGACCGGCGTATGCCGCGTGTTGTCGTCGCCGACATACTCGGCGCCCAGGCGCCCGGGCATGCTGAAATCAACCTGCATGGTGCCGCATTGCCAGACGCGGCCGATGCCATCCTTGAGCGAGTACTCGATCTTCGGCCCGTAGAACGCCCCTTCGCCGGGCGCCATGGTGAACGCGACGCCGGACTCCTTCGACGACTGCATGAGAGCCTTTTCGGCCTTGTCCCAGACCTCGTCCGAGCCGATGCGCTTCGCAGGCCGGGTGGCCACGCGGTAAATCACGTCGGTAAAACCAAAGTCCCGATACACCTTCTGCAGCAGCGCGGTGAAGGCGACGCACTCGGGAAGGATCTGCTCCTCGGTGCAGAAGATGTGGCCATCGTCCTGCACAAAGCCTCTCACTCTCATTAAGCCGTGCAGCGCCCCGGAAGGCTCGTTGCGGTGGCAGGAGCCGAACTCGCCGTAGCGCAGCGGCAGATCGCGATAGCTGCGCACGCCCTTGTTGTAGATGAGGATGTGTCCCGGGCAGTTCATCGGCTTGATGGCGTAGTCGCGATTCTCGGAGGCCGTGACGAACATGCTCTCCTTGAAGTTCTGCCAGTGGCCGGTGCGCTCCCACAGGCTGCGGTCCAGGATCTGCGGCCCGCGCACCTCCTGGTATCCGTTGTCGCGGTACACGCGCCGCATGTATTGCTCGACCTGCTGCCACAACACCCAGCCTTTCGGGTGCCAGAACACGAGACCGGGCGCCTCCTCCTGCATGTGAAACAGATCGAGCTGGGTGCCGAGGCGCCGGTGGTCGCGCTTCTCCGCTTCCTCCAGCATCTTCAGGTACGCGTCCTGGTCCTCCTTCTTCCCCCAGGCCGTGCCGTAGATGCGCTGGAGCATCTCGTTCTTCGAATCGCCGCGCCAGTACGCGCCGGCGACGCGCATCAGCTTGAACACTTTGAGCTTGCCGGTCGAGGGCACGTGCGGCCCGCGGCACAGGTCGATGAAGTTGCCCTGTTCATACAACGAGAGGGTCTCGCCCTCGGGAATCGAGGCGATGATCTCGGCCTTGTATTTTTCTCCCATGGAAGAAAACAGCGCGACGGCCTGGTCGCGGGACATGATTTTTCTGGCGACGGGAAAATCTTTCTTCGAAATCTCGGCCATCTTCTTCTCGATGGCGGTGAGGTCCTCCGGCGTAAACGGGCGCTTGTACGAGAAATCGTAGTAGAAGCCGTTCTCGATCACCGGTCCGATGGTGACCTGCGCGTCGGGAAACAGCTCCTTCACCGCGTGCGCGAGAAGATGCGCGGTCGAATGCCGCAGGATCTCGACGCCCTCGGCATCGCGCTCGGTGACGATGGCGACCTCGGCATCCGCTTCGACGCGGTGGCTGGTGTCGACAAGCTTGCCGTTCACCTTGCCGGCGAGCGCGGCGCGCGCCAGGCCGGGGCCGATCGAGGCTGCGATCTCGGCGACGGTGACGGGTCCTGGAAACGACTTCGACGAGCCGTCTGGGAGACGGATATTGGGCATCGCGCTGGAAGATGCATACTATCACGATGACTGTTGCTCTCAGCCTCGCCATCAACGCCTACGATCACGTGCGCGATCTGCGGCCGCAGGGCATCGATCTCCTGGTTCTCGATCTGCCAATCGAGGAGATCTTTTTCCGCTTCACGAAATTTCGCGAGTGGGACGCCTCCGAGATGTCGTTCGGCAAGGTGGTCTCGATGATGTCGGAGGAGCGCCCCGACATCATCGCCATCCCGGTGTTTCCGTCGCGGGTGTTTCGGCATTCAGCCATCTACGTGCGCAAAGGCGCTGGAATTTCAAGACCGAAGGACCTGGAAGGTCGCCGCGTGGGCATTCCCGAATGGGCGCAGACCGCCGGCATGTACGTGCGCGGCATGCTGCAGCACGAGTACGGCGTCGACCTCGCCGCGATCGACTGGCGCCAGGCCGGCGTGCGCGAGCCCGGCCGCATCGAAAAAGTCGAATTGAAACTGCCCAAAGGCGTAAAAATCGTCGCGATGCCTGAGCGCTCGCTGAGCGAGATGCTGGCGGCGGACGATCTCGATGCGGTGATCTCGGCGCGGGACCCCGGCGGCGAGCGGATGTTCGCCGACTATCAGCCCATCGAAGAGGAATATTTCCGCAAGACGCGCATCTTCCCGATCATGCACGTGGTGGTGCTGCGCAAGCCGGTGTACGAGCGCGACCGCTGGATCGCCATGAACCTTCTCAAGGCTTTCGAGGAAGCGAAGCAGCGCAGCCTGGAGCGCATTGCGGACATCGGCGTATCGCACGTTCCTGTGCCCTGGACCGCCGAGCAGGTCCGGCGCTGGCGGGCGCTCGCCGGGAGGGATTTCTGGCCTTACGGCCTCGAGCCGAGCCGGCCGACGCTCGAAGCGTTCCTGCAATATGCCTTCGAGCAAGGCATCAGCAAGAAGCGCCTCGCCGTCGAAGAGCTCTTCGCGCGCGAGACGCTCGAAAGCTTCAAAATCTAGTCCGCTACTGCTTCGACCAGACGGGCTTCGCCATCGCCGAGCCCGGCGGATACACCACCTTCGGCTCGCCATTCTGCCACTGGACGATCAGCAGCGCGGCGCCAGCGCGCCGCCCGTTTTCCTCGAACTTCAGCCGTCCGCCGGGGAAGAACTTCGCCGGGCCGTCGGTGGTATCCATGTTGCGCATCGCCTCGGCCACCTTCTTGCGGTCGGCGGTGCCGGCTTTCTCGAGCGCTTCCTTGAAGATCCACATGTCGCCGTAAGTCGAGATGCTGTCCTGGGTCATCCAGGGCTCGCCGGTGCGCTTCTTGAAATCGGCGATCAGCTTCTCCTGCCCCCTGGCGCCCCAGTTGGCCACCACGGTCATGACGCCTTCCATCAGCTCCTTGCCGACCAGGCGGAGCATTTCGGGCGCGCCGATATGCGCGCCGTTCGACACCACCGGCAAGCGGCCGCGGCCGAGCCCCATCTCGCTCAGCTTCTCGAGCACCAGCTTGTCATCAGGAACGCTGGTGGGCAGCAGCAGCAGCACGTCGGGCCGCGAGTTGCGCACCTTCTGCACCACCGAGGTCGCGTCCGCCAGCGGCGGGGTGAAGGTCTCGTCGACCAACAGCTTCAGGTTCAGCTTGTCGAACCCGCCTTCGCGCATCGGCTTGACGAAGCTCATCGGCGCCGCGGTGTTGTCCATCACGATGCCGACGGTCGTGAGAGGCTTCCCGGTGGCGATCTTCGCCAGCTCGAGCAGCGCCGGCAGCGCGCCCTGCGCCTGCGCTCCGCCCGTCGGCGAAGTCTGGAATACGTACTTGAAGCCGCGCCCGGTGATGACATCCGAGTACGACAGCGTGAGGACCGGCAGTTCGGCGCGCTCGGTCACTTCGGTCACCGCCAGGGTGAAGCTCGACAGCCAGGCACCGCTCGCACCGACGACGTCGGTCTCCTGCGCGACCAGCCGCTGCGCCGCGTTCTTCGCCTTCTCCGCGCTGTCGCCGGCGTCGACGACGAGCAGCCGCATGCGCGCGCCGCCCATCGATTTGATGCCGCCGGCGCGATTGATGTCCTCGATCGCCATGTCGGCGCCCTTCTTCATCAGCTCGCCCTGGCGCGCCCACGGACCCGACATCGGCGCGATCATCGCCACTCGCACTTCCTTGGCCTGCGACCAGGCTGGGCCGGCGCTCACCGCGATTGCTGCGGCGAGCATGACCTTTACCATCGTTCTCATCGTGTCTCCTCCTTTTAGGAAAACCTCACATTCCAAGATACGCCCGTTTCACCTTTTCGTCTGCGAGCAGCGCTTCGTGCGTCCCTTCGAGGACGAGATGCCCCGACTCGAGCACATAGCCATAGTTGCAGGAAGCGAGCGCCTCGGCCACGCGCTGCTCCACCAGCAGCACCGTAAGCCCGGACTGGCGGTGGATCTGCTCGACGCAGGCGAAAATCTGGTCCGCCAGTAGCGGCGACAGCCCCATGGAGGGCTCGTCGAGCAGCAAAAGCCGCGGCGACGAAGCGAGGCCGCGGCCGATCGCGAGCATCTGCTGCTCGCCGCCGGAGAGTGTGCCCGCCGGCTGGTCGCGGCGCTCCTTGAGCACCGGAAACAGCGTGTAGATCTGCTCGAGATTGCGCGACCATCGCGCGCGCCCCTTGTCGGGCAGCGCACCCATCTCGAGGTTCTCGAGGACGCTGAGCGTCCTGAACACCTGCCGCCCTTCCGGCACGTGAGCGATACCGAGATGGGCGCGTTGCGCCGGCGGCATCGCGAGCAGATCGCGGCCTTCGAAGCTGATGCGGCCCGCTGCCGCCGGCACGGTGCCCGACACCGTTTTGAAGAGCGTCGTTTTGCCGGCGCCATTCGGACCGACGATGGCGACGAACTGCCCCGCCTCCACCGACAGCGAGACGTCGACGAGCGCTTTCAGCCCGCCGTAGGCGACGTTCAGGCCCTCAATGCGCAGCACGGGCGAGCCACCGTTTGCCGAGATAGGCTTCGATCACCTTAGCGTCGCGCGTCACGTCCTGCGGCCTGCCTTCGGCGATGACCGCGCCGTGGTCGAGCACCAGCAGCCGGTCGGCCAGCCGCACCATGGCCTTCATGGTGTGCTCGATGATCACGACCGTCAGGCCATTGCCGGCGAGCGCGCCGAGCGTGGCGAGGAGCCGGTCGATTTCCTGCGGTCCCAGGCCGGCGAGCGTTTCGTCGGCGAGCAGCAGCTTCGGCCGGGAGGCGATGGCGCGCCCGAGCTCCATCAGCCGCAGCTCGAGCGTGGTGAGCCCGCCGGCCAGTGCTTCCGCCTGTGCAGTCAACCCCACGCGCTCGAGCGCTTCACGCGCGGCAGCGAGCGCGCGCGAATCGTCGCGCTCGGCGACAAATGCACCGACCACCACGTTTTCGAGCACGCTCATGCGCGGGAAAGGACGCATCACCTGGAAGGTGCGGCCGATGCCGAGCGCGCAGATGTGATTCGGCTTGAGGCCGACGAGCGGCTTGCCCCCGAACATCACTTCGCCGGCATCCGGGCGGATGAAGCCGTTCAAAAGATTGAACAGCGTGGTTTTGCCGGCTCCGTTGGGGCCGATGATGCCGAGCACTTCGCCCTTGCGCACCTCGAAGCTCACATCCTGCACAGCGCGCAGGCCGCCGAAGGCACGCGCAAGGCTTGCGACGCGCAGTAGCACTTCGTTGCTCGGGGTGCGCACCAGGTCCGCGGCGGCCGCGGCCGGCTGGGCGAGCGGCGGTCGGGGAGCGCTGTCCCGGGTGCGGCGCGCCAGCGCGTCGCGCAGCTTCGGCAGCACGCCTTCGGGCGCGACCAGCACCACCAGCACGATCGCGGCGCCGAACACCACGCCATTGATACCCGGAATCTTGTCGCCGAGCTCGGCGTGCAGGATCTCGGCGAGCGGGATGAGGATCACCGATCCGACCACCGGCCCCCACACGGTGGCCACGCCGCCGAACAGCGTGACGATGAGCGCCTGCGCCGAGGTGAGCATGCCGAATACCGTCGCCGGCGTGACGATGAGCAGCACCACGGCATAGAAGCCGCCCGCGCCCGCGGCGATCGCGCCCGAGAGCATGATTGCCTTGAGCTTCCAGCGCAGCGCATCGATACCCGAAGCTTCGGCGGCCCATTCATTCTGCTTGATCGCGGTGAGCGACAGGCCGAAGCGCGAGCGCTCGATCCTGAGCGACACGAGCAGCGCCGCGACCAGCATCGCGAGCGCGATCACGATATAGGCGCGGTGATCGGAGAACTGCATGTAGGCGGCGGGCGCCTCGCGCTTCATCGGCAGCGGCACTTCCTGGTAGCCCAGCCATTCGAAGACGTAGAGCAGCGCGAGCGGATAGGCGAGCATGGCGAGCGCGAAGTACACGCCCCGCAGCCTGAAGGTCGGATAGCCGATCAGCACGCCCGCGACCACGCCGACGAGCATGCCGAGCGGAATGCCAATCCACGGCGTGATGTCGAGCTTCACCAGCAGGAGCGTCACCGTGTACGCGCCCAGACCGAAGAACGAGGCATGGCCGAACGACACCAGGCCCGAGTAGCCGCTGAACACGTTCCACGAGACTCCCATGATCGCCCACACCAGCACGAGCGTGAGGATCAGCTGGTAGTACTGGTTGCGCACGATCAGGCCCACGGCAAGGTAGGCCGCGGCGAACATGAAGATTGCCGCAACCGGCCTGCCGCGCAGGCCCGTCATGCGCGCTCCACTAAGCGCCTCATGCGCGCTCCACGTTCCGCCCGAACAGTCCCTCGGGACGCAGCATCATGATGAGCAGGAATACGACGAAGATCGCAGTGTTCTGCAACTGCGTCGGCAGCACGAGGGTGGAAAGCTGCTGCACCAGCCCGATGGTCAGCCCGCCCCAGAAGGCGCCGCCGATGCTGCCCATCCCACCGAGGACGACCCCGGCGTACATGATGATCACGAAATCGAGGCCGACATAGGGCTGGAACGGGTAGTAGGTCGCCACCAGCCCGCCGGCGAGCGCCGTGATCGCGCAGCCCAGGCCGAACGCGATACGGTGCGCGCGCTCGACGTCGATACCCATGTAGGTCGCGGCTTCCGGGTTGTCGGCGGCGGCACGCAGCATCTTTCCGATCCTGGTGCGCGTGATGAAGAGAAAAAGCGCGATGGCCACGCCCACCGAGACGAGGAACGCCACGCTGCGCGCCTTGTTGAGGAACACTGAGACCTGGTCACCGGCGAGCGGACCGATCTCCCATGCGCTTGCCGACAGCGGGGTGCGGATGTTCTCGGGCGTCGAGCCGAAAAAGATCAGGCCGGCGTTCGAGATGATGAGCGACAGGCCGAGCGTCAGGATGAGCTGCGGGTAATGACCCTCGCCCTCGCTGCCCGCGACCTTGATGCCGGTCACGCGCACGAGCAGATAGCGGTGCAGCAGGATGCCGACAAAGTACACCACGATGCCGGCGAGCACGGCGCCAACGACCGGCCCGACATAGGGGCCGAGGAACCTGCCCAGCGCAAGCCACGTGTACGCGTAGAGCGTGCCATACATGCCTAGCATCAGGAACTCGCCCTGCGCGAAGTTGATGACGCGCATCACGCCGAAGATCAGCCCGAGCCCGAGGCACATCAGCGCATAGACGCTGCCGATGAGGATGCCCGCGGTGAGCCCCTGCAGGACGTTCTCGAGGAGGACCAGCGTGTTCATGACGCTGGGCTCGCGGCGGGACGGAAGCGCGGCAACGTCAGGTCGGCGGTGAGCTCGTCGAACTCGATCACCACGGGCAAGCCGATCGCAAGCCGCTCGTTCGGCAGGCCGACCACGTTCGCCGTCAGGCGCGGACCTTCGTCAAGCTCGACCTGCACCACGTTGTAGGGGATGTCGGCAGCGAACGCCGGGAACCAGGCCTTATGCACCACCGTCCAGGTGGAGATGCGTCCGCGTCCGCTCGCCGGACGCCATTCGATGTGGTCGGTAAAGCACCATGGACACACCGGTCCGGGCGGCAGATGCGGCTTGCCGCAATCGGTGCAGTACGGCAGCACCAGCTTGCGCGCGCGCAGACCCTCCCAGAAGGGCTTGCTGTCGGGCGTGATCCTCGGCAAAGGCTTCATCTCAGCTTCGGAACACTACCGAGTCGCCCCACGCGGTGGCCCATTGCAGGTGGCGCGCGCCGGAGATCTGGCGCTCGCCCGCCGTGCCGCGCAGCTGGCGCACGATCTCCAGGATGGAATTCCACCCGCCGACGTGCGCCTCGGACAGCAGCCCGCCCGAGGTGTTCATCGGCAGCTCGCCGCCGAGCTCGATGCGCCCGTTCTGCACCCACGACGCCGCCTCGCCCTGGCCGCAGAAGCCGAAGCGCTCGAGCACGAACAGCACCAGCGGCGAAAACGCGTCGTAGGTGTAGAGGCCCGCAATATCCTTGCGCTCGATTCCCGCCATGCGGTAGGCAAGCAGGTCGCGCTCCTCGGGTTTCCAGCGCCCGGGCCGCTGCTGATTGATGCCAAGGCCGCGCGGCGCGAAGATGAACTCTTCGCGCCCGGAGCGCATCCCTTGCATGCCGCAGATATAGACCGGCGGCTGCTTCAGGTCCCGGGCGCGCGCGGCGGAAGTGATTAGAGCCACGGCCGCGCCGTCCGTGATCAGCGAGCAGTCATAGAGCCGCAAAGGATCGACCACCATGCGCGCGGCCTGGTGCCCAGCGAGCGTCAGCGGTTGCTTCATCACCGCGTGCGGGCTCTTCAGCGCATGCTTGCGAAACGCGATCGGCACTGCCGCGAGCTGCTCGCTCGTGGCGCCGTACTGCACCATGTAGCGCTGCATCGCGATCGCTGCTCCTCCGGCTGGCGCGGTCAGACCGTAGGGCGGCGATTCGCCGTGCGTGCCGCCTTCCTCGCGCGTGCCTTCCGCGTCGCCTGGGCCGCCGAGGATCTGCCGCTCGCGCGTAAAGCTGATCGCCGTAAAGCAGGCGACGACGTTCGCCAGGCCGCAGGCAACCGCCATGGCGGCCTGCTGGATCGCGCTCGTGACGAAGCGCCCATGCAGCCAGGTCTGGCTGACCCAGCGCAGATCGAGCCCGTAGGTTTCCGCGACGCGGTCGTAGTCGACGCCGAGCGGCCAGCCCAGGTGGATGGCGATGCCGTCGATGTCCTCGCGCTCGAGCCCGGCGTCGTCGAGCGCGGCCTTGAGCGCTGTTGCGCCGAGCTTGAGCTGGCTCGCCGGCAGAAAACGGCCGTACTCGCTCTGCCCGATGCCGGCGATGGCCGTTCGGTCGCGCATTGCCAAGGTCATGGTCTTAAGATCAGGCGACCAGTCGCGCGCCCCGCTTCGACCAGCCGGTGCGCTTCGCCGGCTTCTTCGAGCGGCAGCGAGCGCGTGACGACCGCCTTCACCTGGCCGCGCTTCATCAACGCGAGCACGTCCTCGAGCTGGTTGCGCGAGGTGCTGGTCACCGAGAGCATCGACTGGTTCTTGAGGAAAAGCTGCGCCGGATTGAACGGGATGAACTGGCCGGTGAGCTGCCCGATCAGGATCCAGCGCCCGGCGATGCCGAGGCTGCGCCGCATCGGCTCGAACAGCGGCGTGCCGACGTTATCGATGAGGACGTCGACGCCGCGCCCGCCGGTGAGACGCTTCACCTCGGGCGAGAAGTCCTCGCCGCGCGCGTGCACCACCACATGATGGGCGCCCATCTCGCGGATCAGGTCGGCTTTGTCGGGCGAGGTGGTCTGCGCGATCACGAGCGCCCCGGCAAGGCGCGCGAGCTGCACCGCGTGCAGGCCCAGCCCGCCGCCCGCGCCCGTGACGAGCGCGCTCTCGCCCATCTGCAGCCTGCCCACATCGCGCACGCCGTTGAGGCAGGTGCCGATCGCGCAGGAAGCGATCGATGCGTCGGCAAGCGCCACCTCGTCGGGCACGACGGCGACGTTGTCATCGCCTACGGCCACGTACTCGCCGTAGCCGCCGACCATGCCGTAGTCACCGAGGAACTTGCGCTCTGCGCACAGCGCCTCGCGGCCGCTGCGGCAGAAGCGGCAAGCGCCGCAGATGTAGTAGCGCTGCGCGGTGGCGACGCGCTCTCCGGTCTTGAAGCGCGAGACCTCGCGTCCGACCTCGACCACCGTGCCCGAGATCTCGTGGCCGAGCACGCAGGGCATCTTCACGCCGACCTTCAGCGTGCCGTTGCGCGTGAGCAGGTCGTGAAAGCAGACACCGCAGGCTTCGACCTTGATGACGACCTCGCGCGGTCCGGCGACCGGATCCGGGATGCTCTCGAGGCGCATCGCTTCGATGCCGCCGGGCTGCCTGACGACGATCGCCTTCATGCGGGGACGAACTTCACCAAGCTCACCTCGGAAGTGACCGGCTCGAATTTCGCGCGTACTCTGAGGCCAAGCCGCGGTGTGCCGATTAAATTGCTGAAAAGCCGCACGCCTTCGTCGAGCCGCACCTGGACTACGTCGTAAGGTACGTCGCGCTCGAAGGCCGGCCAGTACGCTTTGTGAAACGAGCACCAGGACTCGACCACGCCGGTGCCGGGGGTTTCAACCCAAGCGCTGCGATCTCCGTGGCACTGGACGCAGTAACGCGCGGCGGGAAATCGGTGACGCCCGCAGTCGAGGCAGCGCTGCAGCATCAGCACGCCGCGCTTCGCGCCCTCCCAGAAGGGGCGGTTCGCCGGGTCGTCAGGCGGGAGCGGCTTCGCTTCCATAGATGATCGAGGTAATCACCGGGGCGGCGGTCATGTACTGGACTAGATTTGCGCCGGCAACCTGGCGCGCGCCGCACTCGCCGCGCACCTGGCGCACCGCTTCGACGTTGAGCGCCCAGCCCTGCATGTACGACTCCGAAAGATGCCCGCCGCTGGTGTTGGTCGGAAACTGATCACCGAGCTCGAGCTTTCCGTCGGCCACCCAGGGACCGCTTTCGCCGGGCCGGCAGAAGCCGAAGCCCTCGAGCGAGAACAGCACCGTGGGCGTGAAGTTGTCGTAGATCATGAGCGCGTCCATGTCGGCGGGGCCGGCGCCGGCCATCTGGTAAACGTCCGCGGCCACGCGCCCCATCGGCGCGCGCCAGTAGTCGTCGGGAGGAAATGTCGACCCGGCGAGCGCCGAGGCCTGCGCGAAGCCGCGCACGTAGACCGGCGGCTTGCGCAGGTGACGGGCGCGCTCGGCCGAGGTGACGATCATCGCCACCCCGCCGTCGTTGATCAGGCAGTAGTCGAGCAGGCGCAGCGGCTCGCAGATGAAGCGCGCGGCGCGGTACTCCTCGAGCGTGAACGGCGTGCGCATGACGGCGTCCGGATTCAGGCTGGCGTGCCTGCGGAAGGCGCGCGCGACTGCGCCGAGCTGTTCGGTCGTTGTGCCGTACTCTTCCATGTGCCGCCGCATCATCAGCGCATGAAAGGCGCCGGGCGAAGTCATGCCGTAGGGAAACCACAGTCCGGCGCCGCCGCTGCCGTAGGCGTCCGACGCGCCGCCGTAGTGGTCGCCCGCGGAGCGGCCGTTATTGCCGTAGACCAGGGCGACGACCTCCGCCATGCCGGCGGCGATTACCGCGACGGCGGTCTGGATGCAGATGCCGGAGAAGCGCCCTTGCCCGGGGGTGATGGTCGTATAGCGCGGGTTGATGCCGGTGATCTCGCCGAAACGCTGGTAATCCGCAATGCGGTTGATGATCAGCCCGTCGACATCGCCGAAGCCGAGACCGCAGTCCTCGAGCGCCGCCTTGAGCGCCCACACGCCGAGATCGTAGGCGTCGTATTCCGGAAGCTTGCCGTAGCGCGTCGTGCCGACGCCCGCCACCGCGACGCGCCCGGCGAGCTGCGGGTTCATCCAGCGAATCTCGGCTCGGGCAGGCCGCGCACGCCCGGCTCGAGCGCGAACAGGCCTCCGGCATACGGCTGCGGTGCGAGATCCATGCTCGCGCTCGTTACATACAGAGTGGAGAGATCCGCGCCACCGAACATGCAGCTCGTGGGCCGCTGCACCGGCAGCCGGATGCTGCGCTCGAGTTTTCCGTCGGGCGCGTAGCGATTGACGCACCAGCGGTCGAACTGCGCGCTCCACACGTAACCCTCGGCATCGACCGTCATGCCGTCGGGACCGCCGTGACCAGGCTCGACCTCGACGAACACGCGCCGGTTCGCGATCTCGCCGGAGGCGGCATCGAAGTCGTAGCGGTAGATGCGGTGCGAAGGCGTGTCGGTGAAATACATCGTGCGGTCGTCGGGGCTCCAGCCGATCCCGTTGGAGATGGTGAAGCCGCGATCCATCGCGGTCGCTCGAAACCCCGGCTCGAGCCGATAGAGCTGGCCGATCGCGCCGGCGAGCTTGCGATCCAGGGTGCCGGTCCAGAAGCGGCCGGCACGGTCCGCCTTGCCGTCGTTGAAGCGCTCATCGCCGAGCGTCAATCCGGCAATGTCGAGCCAGTTCAGTTCGGCTCCCGGCCTGTCGAGGGTGGCGAAGCCGCTGCGGAACGCGAACAGGAATCCGCCGTCCTCGCGCAGCGCGAAGCAGCCCGGCGGCTTGGGCAGCGGCCAGTGCTCGACGCGGCCCGATCTCGCCTCAAGCCGCCACAACGAGGGGCTGGAAATGTCGATCCACCACAGTTGCTGCTCGCGCGGACACCACACCGCGCCCTCGCCGAGCACGTTCTTGCAGTCGACGACGCACGTCGCCTGAACAGAGCTCACGCCCCCTCCGGGTTTGGCTATGATGTTAGCGTCGAATGTCCACCACTACCAGCATGGCGCGCTCGATCGCGCGCTGGATCTGCGAACTGAATGCGGCCGGGCTCGATCCCGCCGTGGTCGAGAAGGCGAAGGTATGCCTCATCGACATGATCGGCGTCGCGGCGCAGGCTGCCGACCTGCCGTGCAGCCGCCAGGCCGCGCGCTATGCCGCGGCAATGGGGGGTACGCAAGCGACGCTGATCGGAAGCGCGGCGCGCGCGAGCGTAGCCGATGCCGCGTTCGCCAATGCAACCATGGCGCATGGCCTGGTGCAGGAAGACATGCACACGCCGAGTGTGTCGCATATCGGCGTGGTAGTTTGGCCGACGCTGCTTGCGCTGGCCGAGCAGGAGCACGCCGCGGGAATCGATTTTTTGTTATCCGGTGTCGTGGGCTATCAAGTGATGGGCCGGCTGGGGCAGGCGCTCATCACGAAGGACGTGGCACGCGTATTCCGTCCCACGGGCCTGATCGGTGCCGTGGGCGCCGCGGCGGCGGGGGCGCGCCTCGCGCGGCTATCGGAAGACGAGACGGTGAGCGCGCTCGCGCTCGCTGCCAACACCGCCGGCGGCCTCAACGAATGGCCGCATGTCGGCGGCGACGAGATGTACTTTCATGCCGGCTTCGCCGCGCGCAATGGCGTCACCTCGGTGCTGCTCGCGCGCGCCGGGGCGCGTGCTTCGGAATCCGCCTTCTGTGGCCGCGCGGGACTTTTCGCCGCCTATCGCGGCGCGTCGCGCGCCGCGCTCGACCTCGCCGGCAGCTGGGAGATTCTGGCCGCGTATCACAAGCCCGCGCCCGCCTGCAATTACGCGCAGACGCCGGCGCAGGCCGCCCTTGCCTTAATGAAGAAGACTCCTGTCAAGGCAGGCGATATCGAGCACGTGATGGTGAAGAGCTTTCCCGAGGCGATCGCTTATCCAGGCTGCGATCACACCGGGCCCTATCGAACGCTGCTGCAGGCCAAGATGAGTATCCAGTTCGTCGTTGCCGCGGCCCTGGTGCATGGCCGGGTGGACGATGCCGTGCTGCGCGATTTCTCGAGCGACAGCGAGGCTGCGCGCCTCGCGCAGCGCGTGCGGCTCGAAGACGATCCGGGCTTCGCCGGCGGCTTTCCGCAGCGCCAAGGCGCCGAAGTGGTGGTGACGACGAAGAACGGCCGCAGCGCAGCCTCGCGCCTCGCCGATCTCGAGCCGCTCGATGCGGCGGGCGTGCGCAGCCGCACGCGCGCCAGCCTCGCTCGCCTCCTCGACGAAGCACGCGCGCAGCGCATCGCGAGAGAGATCGAGGCCATCGACGGCTCGGCGGATGTGTCGCGTCTCGTGCGCCAGCTCGCCTCTGTCGCTTGGAACACCGTGCCGACGATGCCGGCGAGCCGCACCGTCCCCGATCTGATCGACGAACTCGCCCGCCGCTTCCCCGAGCGCGAAGCGCTGGTGGGATCGGGCCGGCGCTACACCTATCGCCAGCTGCGCGACGAGATGCGCCGTGCCGCGCGCGGGCTGCATGCGCTCGGCGTGCACCGCGGCGACAAGGTGGCGATCATGATGGGGAACCGGCCGGAATGGGTCATCGCCGACCTGGCGATCACGCTGCTCGGCGGCGTCATGGTCGGGGTCAATACCTGGGCGACGGCGCGCGAGCTGGAGTACATCCTCGGCCATTCCGACAGCCGCATGCTCATTACGGTACGCCGCTTCCTCAAGCATGATTTCTACGGCGTCCTGCGCACGCTCCGACTTCCACAACTGGAGCGCATCGTCTGCGTCGGCGACGACGTACCCGAGGAATGGGTACGTTACGTGGACCTTGCGTCCCTGGCGGCGCAAGTGCCCGAGACAACGGTCGATGCAGCGCAGCGCGCCGTAAAGCCGGAGGATGTCGCTTACCTGCTGTACACCTCGGGATCGACGTCGGTACCGAAGGGCGTCCAGATCCAGCATTTCGGTCTGATCGAGAACATGTGGCAGATCGGCGAGCGCCAGCATGTCACCGAACACGACCGTCTGTGGCTCGCGGTGTCGCTGTTTTGGGGACTGGGCTGCGAGAACGCGCTGTTCAATCTCCTCACCCACGGCGGCTGCGTCGTGCTGCAGGAGCACTTCGATGCCGGGCAGGCGCTCGAGCTGATCGAGCGCGAGCGCTGCACGGTGTTCTACGGCACACCGAACATGGTGCAGGCGCTGTACGAGCATCCCGACCGGCCGCGGCGCAACCTCTCCAGCCTGCGCGGCGGGGCGACCATCGGCACGCCCGAGCAGATCATGCGGGTGGTCGAGCTGGGCGCGCGCGAGATCTGCAACATCTACGGCCTCACCGAGACGTACGGCAACTGCAATGTCGCCGACGCCGCCGATGCGCTCGAGAAGCGACTGGCGAGCGTGGGCCGTGCCCTGGTGGGCGTCGAGCAGCGCATCGTCGATCCGCAGACCGGCAACCCGCTGCCCGTCGGCGAGGTCGGCGAAATCCGGGTGAAAGGCTACGTCACCAGCGGCTATTACAAGGACCCGGCGTGTACAGCCGAGGCCTTCGACGAGCACGGCTACTTCAAGACCGGCGACCTCGGCTGCGTGGATGCCGAGGGCCTGCTCTACTTCCGCGGACGCATCAAGGAGATGGTGAAAACCGGCGGCATCAATGTGGCGCCGATCGAGGTGGAGGAAGTGCTGATGTCGCACCCGGGCGTGCAGGCCGCCTTCGTCACGGGCGTGCCCGACGCGGTGCAGGACGAAATACTGGCGGCAGTCATCGTGCCGAAGCGCGGCGCGACACTTTCGGAAAAGGAGATCTGCGAGTTCTGCCGCAAGACGCTCGCCGCCTACAAGGTGCCGCGCCTGATCCGCTTCGCCGCCGAAGAAGAACTCCCGCTCACCACGACCGGCAAGCTGCAGAAGAATCGGCTAGCCAGCACCTTTTTTCCGACCCGCTGACTTCAGCTCCCGCCGGGCTTCACTTCGACCCCTGCCCAGCGCTCGAGCACCTGCACGATGGTGGTGAAGTCCTTGTCGTCGCCGATCTCCTGGTGAGCGTGCTGCCAGAGCTGGCGCACGGCGTTAGCCACCCACATCGGCACACCCGCGGCCTCGGCCTCTTCGAGGCAGAGCTTGAGGTCCTTGTACATGAGGCCGGTGGTGAAGCCGAAGTCGAAGCTGCGCGGCAGGATCGACTTGGGAAACTTGTCCTGCGAGGCGCTGTTGCGGCCGCTGCCGGCATTGATCACGTCGACCATGATGGCCGGGTCGAGCCCCGACTTGACGCCGAACACGATCGCCTCCGAGGTCGCGGCCAGCGCCGTGGCCGAAAGGAGGTTGTTCGCGAGCTTCATGGTCTGCCCCATCCCCGGGCGCTCGCCGATGAAGAAGACCTTGCCGATATGCTTGAGCATCGGCTCAAGCTCGGCGAACGTCTTTTTCGGACAGGACACCATGACAGCGAGCGTGCCTTTGACCGCGCCCGCTACGCCGCCGCTCACCGGGGAGTCGACCAGAGCAATCCCTTTGGCGGCGAGCGCGGCGGCAATTTCCCGCGCGCACCTCGCGCCGGTGGTCGACAGATCGATCACCGTCTTCACCTTCGACCCGGCGGTGACACCCTCCTTGCCGAGCGCGACCTCGCGCACGATCGCCGGGCTGGGCAGGCTGAGCAGCAGCGTGTCGACTGCCGAGGCGACCGCCGCGGGTGACGCGGCGATGCGCGCGCCTTTCGCCGCGAGCGCTTCGGCGGATTCTCGCCGCACGTCGTGCACCGTGAGCTGGTAGCCGGCGTCGACGAGCCGCGACGCCATCGGCTTTCCCATGTTGCCCAGGCCGATGAATCCGATATGCTTTGCCATGAAATGAATTCTATCGCGTTGTTTCCGGAGATCGCATGGATGGAGAGCTACCGCGACCGCGTCAACGCGGACCCGGAAATGGAGGTGATCGGCGGCTGGTTCACGACATCAATCGCGTTCACTTTCGGCGAGCGGCGCTATGTGCTGCGCGTGGAGCGCGGCAGGATCATCGATATCAACGCCGCGCCGCGCGTCGACTCGCGCTCTGCGTTCGGCTTCCGCGCGCCGATGGAGGTGTGGAGCAAGTTCGTGAGCCCCAACCCGCCGGCGCTGTATCACGATTTCTTCGCGATGCTGATGCGCGTTCCCGAGTTCGTGCTCGAGGGCGACGCTCTGGTGGCGATGCAGAACGCGCGGGCGCTGCAGCGCATGATGACCCTGATGCGCGGTTGAGGAGAAGGAAATGCCGAAGTACGAACCGATCGTCGGCCGCTACCTCACCGTCACTGCGGGCGATGCGGCTTGCCGCATCTTCTTCGAGGACGCGGGCGAGGGCATTCCGCTCCTGTGCCTGCATACCGCGGGCGCAGACAGCCGCCAGTGGCGCCATGTGCTCAACGACGCCGACATTACACGGCGCTTTCGCGTCATCGCTTTCGATCTACCCTACCACGGCCGCTCGACGCCGCCGGACCGGTGGTGGCTCGCAAAATACCGGCTCACCACCCGGGGCTACCTGGAAATCATCCGCGCAGTATGGAAGACGCTGGAGCTAGAGCGGCCGGTCGTGATGGGCTGCTCGATGGGCGGCGCGATCGCGCTCAAGGTCGCGGCCGAGTACCAGAATGAGCTCACCGGCATCGTCGGCCTGGAGTCGACTGCCTACGCTCCGGGCCGCTACAACGATTTCCTGCACCACCCGGCGATCCACGGCGGGGAGCTGTGCGCGAGCTATACATCCGGGCTGTGCGCGCCTTCCAGTCCCGAAACAGCGAAGCGCGAGAACTGGTGGTATTACAGCCAGGGCGGTCCCGGTGTCTATGCCGGCGACGTCCATTACTACAGCTTCGACTGGGACGCGCGCGAGGACATCAAGCGCATCGATACCCGCAAGTGCCGCGTGTCGCTGCTCACTGGCGAGTACGACTACTCCTGCACTCCGGCGATGACCGAGGCGGTGGCCGCTTCGATCCCGGGCTGCCGCATGACGGTCATGAAGGGCATCGGGCATTTCCCCATGGTCGAGAACTATCCCGCCTTCCGGCCCTTCCTGCTGCCGGAGCTCGATGCCATGGCTAGTCGAGCTTGACGCCGACGGCCTTCACCACTTTGGCGTACTTTTCGTAGTCGCGGCGGATCAGCGCTGAGAATTCGTCGGGCGGCAGCACGAGCGGCTCGAGCCCGCCTGCGTGATTGAACCGCTCTTTAAGATCGGGCGACTCGAGCGCTCTCCTCACTTCGCTTCGAAGCTTGGCTAAAACGGTTTCAGGCAAGGCTGCAGGGCCGAACAGACCGAGCCAGATGCTGTTTTCGAATCCCGGGTAGAACTCGCCGATCGTCGGCAGCTCGGGGTATTGCGCCGAGCGCTTGCTGCCCGACACGGCCAGCGCGCGCAGTCTGCCGGCCTTGATCTGCGCCGCGTTGGAGCTACCCGCCCACATCGCCGCCACTTCGCCGGCGACGGCGGCGGTGGTCGCCGGCGCGCCGCCGCGATAGGGCACGTGCACCAGGTCGATGCCGGTTCGAACTTTCAGCATTTCCATGGTGAGGTGATGCTGACTGCCGTTGCCGCCGGAAGCGTAGCTGAGCGGCGGATTGGCCCGGCGCGCGTACTCGATGAATTCGGGGAAAGTGTTCACCGGCAACGACGGGTTGATCGCCAGGACGAACTGGTTGGAGGCCACGCTCGACACCGGCGTCAGGTCGCGCAGCGTGTCGAAGCTCATCTTCGAATACAAGTGCGGGTTGATCGCGATCTGGCTGTCGGCGACCAGGCCGAGCGTGTAGCCGTCGGGCATCGCGCGCGCCACGAGCTCGCTTGCGATGTTGCCGTTGGCGCCGACGCGGTTCTCGACCACCACCGGCTGGCCCATCTGCTCGGAGAGCTTCTGGCCCAGCACGCGCGCCGCGATGTCGGGCGCTCCGCCCGGCGGGATCGGCACGATGAGATGAATCGGACGCGAAGGATATTGCGCCGCAGCCCCGCAAGAGGTGAAGGCGATGACAATGAAAAACAGGCTTCGCGCGAGCATGGAACTGGTAGGCGCGATTGGACTCGAACCAACGACCCCTACCATGTCAAGGTAGTGCTCTAACCAGCTGAGCTACGCGCCTGGAGTGAAGAATTTTATACTAAGCCTATGGAGCTCATCCTGTGGCGCCACGCCGATGCCGAGGACGGCAAGCCCGATCTCGAGCGCAAGCTCACGCCGAAAGGCGAGAAGCAGGCGAAGCGGGTGGCGAAGTGGCTGATCGAGCACCTGCCGGAGCAGTTCTCGGTCGTGGCAAGCCCTGCCCTACGCGCCCAGCAAACCGCCGCGGCTTTGGGTGTTCAGGTCAAGACGATCGAAGCCCTGGCGCCCGGCGCGTCGGTTGACCAGATCCTTGCTGCGGCAAGGAACAAGAAAGCGGTGGTGATTGTCGGCCACCAGCCGGATCTCGGGCGCGCGGTCGCGCACCTCGTGGCGGGCGCGCGCAGCGAGTGGCACATCGAGAAAGGCGGCTTCTGGTGGCTCTCCGGCGAGGCGCCGGTCGTCGTCAAAGCGGTGCTGTCACCTGACCTGCTGTAACACTGACACCTTCTTGTCGGAGAGGCCGCTTACTGCGAGCTTCATGCCAATGGCCTTCCAGTAGTCGGCTTCCGACTCGAGCGCGGCTGCGGACAACGCATTCTCGTCGAGCCAGGATTGCGGCAGATCGATGGCGAAGCCGCCCGCATCGGCCGCGACCCGCAGGAATGGGAGCCTTAGATCAGTGCGACTGCGCAGGATGAGCGACGCGGTGCGCAGCGCGAACACGAGCCTCCAGTCGCCGCCTTCCAGCCCGGCATCCTGCACTTTGGAAAGCTTGCCGCGGTGCGCGAGCACGATGCGGGCAAGCCGTGCCTGCTCCATGCGCGAAAAGCCTGGCATGTCGGCATTGGACAGTACGTAGGCGGAGTGCTTGTGATACTGGGCGTGCTCGATCGACAAGCCGATCTCGGCGAGGCGCGCCGCCCAGTCGAGCATCAGCCGGTCCTGGTCGTCCTCGCGTTCGCCCCCCGGTGTGAGCGCGTCGTAAATCGTCAACGACAGATCCTTGATTCTCTGGGCCTGCGCGCTTTCGACATGGTAGCGGCGCATGAACTGCGCCACCGTCGCCTCGCGCATGTCGCGATGCTGCACGCGTCCGAGCAGATCGTAGAGCACGCCGTGGCGCAGCGCGCCCTCCGAGACCTTCATGCTTTCGATGCCGAGCGCGTCGAGCGCCGCGCTCATGATGGCGAGGCCGCCCGGCAGCACCGGCGCGCGGTTCGGCCGCAGCCCGGCGATGCGCTCGGAATCCGCCTTTTCGTGCTTGATGAGCAGGCTGCGCAGCCGCTCGAGGCCCTCGCGCGTCAGCCCTTCCTGGGCGAAACCGTTCTCCCGCAGGATGTTCTCCAGCGAGCGCGCGGTGCCGGAGGAGCCGACCGCTTCGTCCCAGCCGGTGGCGCGATAGGCGTGCACGATGCCCGCCAGCTGCTGGCGCGCGGCCAGCTCGGCGGCCTTCATGCGCGGCTTGTCGATCTTTCCCTCGGTGAAGAACTTCAGGCTGTAGCTCAGGCAGCCCATGTACAGCGACTCGGTGAGCTGCGGCTCGAAGCCGGTGCCGATGATGAACTCGGTCGAGCCGCCGCCG
>DATNMK010000046.1:0-3379 GCA_035602335.1 Burkholderiales bacterium | reverse complement strand
AGAATCTATTTCTTCGCCAGCAAATCTCTAATTTCCTGCAACAATGATTCGGTCCTGGTAGGCCCAGGAGGTGGCGGGGCCGGCCGGTTGAGCCTGTTGATCCCCTTGATCACGAGGAAGATCACCAAGGCGATCAAGACGAATTCGACAATCGTCTGCAGGAATGCCCCGTACTTGAGCAGCACCGGCTTGCCCGCAGCGTTGGTGGCAACCTGCACCGCCAGATCGGTGAAGTTGACCCTGCCGAGTACCGGCGACAGCGCCGGCATGACCACGTCCCCGACCAGGGAGGCGACGATCTTGCCGAAGGCGACGCCAATCACGACGCCAACCGCCAGATCGACGACGCTGCCCTTCAGTGCAAATTCTTTGAATTCTGAAGCCAGACTCATGACGGGCCTCCTCCCCTAAGCACCGGTTCGAGCGCCGGCTGGACGGCCGAGACTACTGGATGCGCTCACGCGAGCGCAAACACACCGCAGGACCTGCTTTGGTCAGGCGGCGGCGACCTTCTTCTTGCGCGTGCGCTTCTTCGGGGCTTTGGCAGGCGCGGCCTTGCTGGGCGCGGCTTCAGTCTTCGCTTCAGCCTTCGACTTTGCCGACTTTGCCTTCGTTTTCGCCTTCGCCCGCCGGGTGGATTTCTTTTTCGCTTCCCCGGCCGGCTCCTCGGCCGCCGCCGCAGCGGGTCCCTCCACCAGCTGCATCAGCGCCATGGGAGCGGAATCCCCGGGACGCGGCAGCATGCGCAGGATGCGCGTGTAGCCGCCCGGGCGCATCTTGAAGCGCGGGCCCAGATCCGCGAACAGTTTCTCCACGATCTGCGCGTCGCGCAGGCGCGCGAACGCCCTGCGGCGGTTGGCGTCGCCATCGTTCTTGGCAAGCGTGATCAGCGGCTCGACGACCCGCCGCAGCTCCTTCGCCTTCGGCAACGTGGTGCGGATGGTCTCGTGCCGCAGCAGCGAAACCGACATGTTGCGCATCAGCGCGTGCCGGTGCGAGCTGTTGCGCGACAGCTGACGGCCGGAAAGATGGTGACGCATGGCTAACCCTTCGCTGCGGTGAGGTACGGGGCGGGCCGCGCGCTTCATCAGCGCGCGTCACCCGACCCAACCTCTCAGATGACGTCGCGCTCTTCGTCGTGCTTCAGCCCCGCGGGCGGCCAGCCGTCCAGGCGCATGCCGAGCATGAGTCCGTGGCTTTGCAGCACTTCCTTGATCTCGGTGAGCGACTTCTTGCCGAGGTTCGGCGTGCGCAGCAGCTCCACCTCCGTGCGCTGCACCAGATCGCCGATGTAGTGGATGTTCTCGGCCTTCAGGCAGTTCGCGCTGCGCACCGTGAGCTCCAACTCGTCCACCGGACGCAGCAGGATCGGGTCGAACTGCATCTCCGAGACCTTGGTGGAGGCCTCTTCCTCGCCCTGCAGGTCGACGAACACCGACAGCTGATCCTTGAGGATGCTGCCGGCGCGGCGGATCGCCTCTTCGGCGTCGATGGTGCCGTTGGTCTCAATGTCGATGACCAGCTTGTCGAGGTCGGTGCGCTGCTCGACGCGCGCCGCATCGACCGAGTAGGTCACGCGCCGCACCGGCGAGAACGACGCATCGAGCTGCAGGCGGCCGATCGGTCGCGTCTGCTCCTCGAAGGCGACGCGCGAGACCGCCGGACGGTAGCCGCGGCCGCGCTCGACGCGCAGCGTCATGGACAGTTCGCCGGCCTTGGTCAGGTTCGCGATCACCAGCTCGGGATTCACGACCTCGATGTCATGGTCGGTCTGGATGTCGCCCGCGGTCACCGGGCCCGGGCCCTTCTTGTGCAGGCGCAGCTCGGCGCTGTCACGCGAGTGCATGCGCAGCGCCACGGTTTTCAGGTTCAGGAGAATGTCGACAACGTCCTCCTGCACACCCTCGATGCTGGTGTACTCATGGAGCACGCCGTCGATCTCGACCTCGGTGATGGCGCTGCCGGGCATCGACGACAGCAGCACGCGGCGCAGCGCGTTGCCGAGCGTATGGCCGAAGCCACGCTCGAACGGCTCGATCACCACGCGCGCCTGGCGCGGGGCCACCGGCTGCACCTTCACCACCCGGGGTCTCAGGAACTCGCTTACAGATCCCTGCATTGCAGTCTCACCTTGCCGGCTCACTTGGACCGGCGCAAACGGAAAGTTAGGTCCCCCTACATGGGTGCGGCAGGCACCCGTTGCAAGCGGACGCGATTACTTCGAATACAGCTCGACGACCAGGTTCTCATTGATGTCGGGCAGGACCTCGTCCCGGCCCGGCGCCGACTTGAACAGGCCACGGAACTCCTTGTCGTTCACCTCGACCCATTCCGGCAGGCCGACCTGCTGCGCGACGTTCAGCGCGCTCTGGATACGCAGCTGCTTGCGCGACCTCTCACGCACCTGGACGATGTCCCCGGCCTTCACCTGGAATGAGGAAATGGTGACCGGCTTGTCGTTGACGGTGATCGCCTTGTGGCTCACCAGCTGGCGCGCCTCGGAGCGCGTGGCCGCGAAGCCCATGCGGTACACGACGTTGTCCAGCCGGCACTCGAGCAGCTTCAGCAGGTTCTCGCCGGTAGCGCCGCTCCTGCGGGCCGCTTTCTCGTAGTAGTTGCCGAACTGCCGCTCGAGCACCCCGTACATGCGGCGCAGTTTCTGCTTCTCGCGCAGCTGCAGGCCGTAGTCGGACAAGCGCGTGCGGCGCTCACCCTTGATGCCGCCCGGCGGCACGGTGAACTTGCACTTGTTTTCCAGCGGCTTGACGCCGCTCTTCAGGAACAGGTCGGTGCCCTCGCGGCGGGCGAGCTTGCACTTTGGACCAAGGTAACGCGCCATATTATCCTCGCTAAGCCTCTAGACCCTGCGCTTCTTGGGCGGACGGCAACCGTTGTGCGGAATCGGTGTCACGTCCGCGATGCTGGTGATCTTCAGTCCGCAGTTGTTGAGCGCGCGCACCGCGGACTCGCGTCCCGGCCCCGGTCCCCCGACGCGCACTTCCACGTTCTTCACGCCATGCTCCTGGGCGGCGACGCCGGCCTTCTCGGCCGCCACCTGCGCCGCGAACGGGGTGCTCTTGCGCGAGCCACGAAAGCCGCAGCCCCCCGCGGTCGCCCAGGAAAGCGTGTTGCCCTGGCGATCGGTGATGGTGATGATCGTGTTGTTGAAGGAGGCATGCACGTGCGCGATCGCATCGAGCACGTTCTTGCGGGCCTTCTTGGGCTTCTTGGGCGCCGCGGCCGCGGCCGCTGCCGGCGCGGCTCCGCCCTGTTGGGGTTTCTGCTCAGCCATTCGTTATGCCTTTCCAGGAGGTGCGTTCAGCTTGACCGCCTGCTTGCGCGGGCCCTTGCGGGTACGCGCGTTGGTGCGCGTGCGCTG
>DATNMK010000045.1:0-2431 GCA_035602335.1 Burkholderiales bacterium | reverse complement strand
CGCTGCAACTGCTCTGGGAAGAGCACCGCGCCGCGCACCCCAATGGCTACGGGTACAGCCATTTCTGCGAGCTCTACCGCGCCTGGGAGGCGCGGCTGTCGCCGACCATGCGGCAGACCCATGTCGCCGGCGAGAAGTTATTCGTCGACTATGCCGGCACGACACTGGACGTGATCGACGGCACGACGGGTGAGGTGCTGGCCGCGCAGCTGTTTGTCGCCGCGCTCGGGGCGTCGAGCTACACCTGGGCGGAAGCGACGTGGACGCAGGGGCTCGGCGATTGGATCGGCTCGCACACGCGGGCGTTTGTGTTTTTCGGCGGCGTCGCTGCGATGCTGGTGTCGGACAATCTCAAGTCCGGCATCACCAAGGCGTGCTTTTACGAGCCGGAGGTGAACCGCAGCTACGCCGAGATGGCCGCCCACTACGGCACGGCGATCATTCCGGCGCGCCCATACAAGCCGCGCGACAAAGCCAAGGTCGAGGTGGCCGTGCTGCTGGCCACTCGCTGGATCATCGCCAAACTGCGCAATCGCCGGTTCTTCTCGATCACCGAGCTCAACGACGCGATCCGTGACTGCGTAACAACACTCAACGAGCGCGTGACGCGGCATCTGGGCGCGAGCCGACGCACGCTATTCGATGATGTCGAGCGGACAACGCTCAAGCCGCTGCCGGCCGAGCCCTACGTGTACGCCGAATGGAAGCAATGCCGCGCCGGGCTCGATTACCACGTCGAGGTCGAGAAGCACTTCTACTCGGTGCCGCACACGCTGTTGCGCGAGACAATGTGGGCACGGATCACGGCACGCACGGTCGAGGTGTTCCACCACGGTAAGCGCGTTGCCGCGCACGTGCGGTCGTCATCGAACCGCAAGCACACGACGGTGCGCGAGCACATGCCGTCGAGCCACCAGCGCTACGCCGATTGGACGCCGGAGCGGATCACGCGGCAGGCCGGCGAGATCGGCCCCAAGACCTCGGCGCTGGTCGAGATCATCCTGCGCGAGCGCACGCACCCTGAGCAGGGCTTCCGCGCCTGCATCGGCATCATGCGGCTCGTCAAGAGCTACGGGGCCGAGCGGCTGGAGGCCGCCTGCGGCCGGGCGCTGGAGATCGGCGCGCGATCCTACAGCTCGGTCAACTCGATCCTGAAGACCAACCGCGATCGCCGGCGGCTCGCACCGCCCTCGGACGAGCCGGCGATAATCCACGACAACATCCGTGGGCCTCGTTACTTCCACTGAGAACTGAGGAGAGCATCAGCAATGCTTACGCATCCCACTCTCGACCAGCTGCGAGCGCTCAAGCTCGACGGCATGGCAGACGCCTTCGTCGAGCTGCAATCGCAGGACAACGCGCGTGATCTGTCGCACGCCGAATGGCTGGTGCTGCTGCTCGACCGCGAGGCCGCCAAGCGCAACACTTCGCGGTTCCAGAGCCGGCTGCGCAGCGCCAAGCTGCGACACAGCCAGGCCTCGATCGAGGATGTCGACTACCGCGCGGCACGCCGGCTCGACAAAACTATTTTCCAACAGCTCGCCACCGGCCGCTGGATCGCCGAGCATCGCAACGTGCTCGTCACCGGCAAGTGCGGCGTCGGGAAGTCGTGGCTCAGTTGTGCGCTGGCGCAGAAGGCCTGCCGCGACGGCTACACCGTGCACTATGTACGCGTGCCAAGACTGTTCGCCGAGCTGGAGCTGGCGCACGGCGACGGCCGTTTCGCGCGGTTGTTCCGAACGCTGATCAAGGCCGATCTGCTGATCCTCGACGACTGGGGCCCGGACCGGCTCACTGCCAGCCAGCGGCGCGACCTGATGGAGATCGTTGAGGACCGCTACGGCGCCGGCTCGACGCTGATCACCAGTCAGCTCCCGGTGGAGGCGTGGCACGAGGTCATCGGCGAGCCCACCTTCGCCGACGCCATCCTCGATCGCATCGTTCACAACGCCTATCGGCTCACGCTCGAAGGGCCGTCGATGCGACATCCCGAGGCGGCCGAGGCGGAGGCCGTGGTGTCGACGAGCGACACGAGCAGCACCGCAACCACGCAAACCAAGCTCTCGAAAGGAGCAAAGAAATGACCGCCAGAACCAGCCTCTCGCCCGTCCCCATGGGTCAACAGGCACCTCCCACGCACGCCGCTACGCGCCTCATGGGGGCGCTCCACGTCGCGCGCGGGTCCCGCCTATTGACTACGTGGACGGGCTCGCGTCGTACTTGAAACCGGAAGGCAACACTGAGATCAAGAAATGCATCCGACGGCGCCCTCTCGCACCCCGCGCCACACTGATCGGGTTCGATCGGAATGGGTGATCGGGATCGCCTGGAACGGCTGATCGGGATCGCCGGAATGCTCACATAGATGGCGCCGGCCTCCGAAACGATCAAATCCAACGCCAGGGCATCGCCCATTTTACCGTCAGAAACG
>DATNMK010000044.1:0-56074 GCA_035602335.1 Burkholderiales bacterium | reverse complement strand
GGTTGAGCTGCCCAAGGGCACCGAGATGGTGATGCCGGGGGACAACGTGAAGATGGTGGTGAGCCTCATCACCCCCATTGCGATGGAACAGGGGCTTCGCTTTGCCATCCGCGAGGGCGGCAAAACCGTGGGCGCCGGCGTCGTGGCGAAGATCATTGAGTAACCACAGGGGCATAGCTCAACTGGCAGAGCGTCGGTCTCCAAAACCGAAGGTTGGGGGTTCGACCCCCTCTGCCCCTGCCAGCATCGGACGATGATCGACAAGATCAAGCTGGGTATTGCCGCCGTGCTGGTTGGCGTCGGCATCTGGGGTTACTACTGGCTGGCCGACAGCGCGCTGGTGCTGCGCATCCTGGCGGTCGTTGCCGGCATCGTCGCGGGCGCGGCGGTGGCGTGGATGAGCGAGCCGGGCCGCCGCTTCGCGGTGTTCGCGGCCGAGGCAGTCGAGGAGGTCAAGAAGGTAGTCTGGCCGACGCGCAAGGAAACGATGCAGACGACCGCAGCGGTATTCGCATTTGTGGTGGTGATGGCGGTATTTCTATGGATCAGCGACAAGACACTGGAATGGGTTCTGTACGAGTTGATTCTCGGCTGGAAAAAGACATGAGCAAGCGCTGGTACGTGGTGCACGCGTATTCGGGTTTCGAGAAGTCCGTGCAGCGGGCGCTCGAAGACCGGATCAACCGCGCCGGCATGACCGACAAGTTCGGCAAGATCCTGGTGCCCGTGGAGGAAGTGGTCGAGATGAAGGGCGGCCAGAAGCACATGTCCGAGCGCAAGTTCTTCCCCGGCTACGTGCTGGTGGAGATGGAGATGAACGACGACACCTGGCACCTGGTGAAGAACACCAACAAGGTGACCGGCTTCGTCGGCGGCACGGCCACCAAGCCGGCCCCGATCCCCGAGAAGGAGGTCGAGGCGATCATGCAGCAGATGCGCGAGGGCGTGGAAAAGCCGAAGCCGAAGGTGCTGTTCGAGGCCGGCGAGATGGTGCGCGTGAAGGATGGCCCGTTCACCGATTTCCAAGGCACCGTGGAAGACGTGAACTACGAGAAGAGCCGTCTGCGCGTGGCGGTGACGATTTTTGGCCGCTCGACTCCGGTCGAGCTGGAATTCGGTCAGGTCGAGAAAGCTTGATTTTTTACGGGGAGAGCGCTGCAGGCGCTCGTTGGAACCCACAGGAGAGTTAAATGGCGAAGAAAATTGTCGGCTTGATCAAGCTGCAGGTGCCGGCGGGCAAGGCGAACCCCTCGCCCCCGATCGGCCCGGCACTCGGCCAGCGCGGCCTCAACATCATGGAATTCTGCAAGGCGTTCAACGCGCAGACGCAGAAGGTGGAGCCGGGCCTGCCGCTGCCGGTGGTGATCACGGCGTACGCGGACAAGAGCTTCAGCTTCATCATCAAGACGCCGCCGACCAGCGTGCTGATCAAGAAGGCGGCGGGAATCGAGTCGGGCAGCCCGCGGCCGCACACCGACAAGGTCGGCAAGATCACGCGCCAGCAGGTCGAGGAGATCGCCAAAGCGAAGATGCCCGACCTGAACGCCGCGGACCTCGAAGCGGCGATGCGTACCGTGGCGGGCAGCGCGCGCTCGATGGGCGTGATCGTGGAGGGCATGTAATGCCGCACATCTCCAAGCGCAGGAAAGCCATCGTTGGCAAGGTCGACCGCAACAAGACCTATCCCGCAATCGACGCGCTCAAGCTGTTGAAGGAAACCGCGACTGCGAAATTCGACGAGGCGGTCGATGTGTCGGTGAATCTTGGCATCGATGCCAAGAAGGGCGATCAGACGGTGCGAGGCTCGGTCGTGCTTCCCGCGGGCACCGGAAAGAAGGTGCGCATCGCGGTGTTTGCGCCGGGCGACAAGGCGCTGGCCGCGAAGGCCGCGGGCGCCGATCTCGTCGGCATGGAAGATCTCGCCGAGCAGGTGAAGGCCGGCAAGATCGATTTCGACGTCGTCATCGCGGCGCCGGAGGCGATGCGCGTGGTCGGTCAGCTCGGGCAGATTCTCGGGCCGCGCGGCCTGATGCCGAACCCGAAGGTGGGAACGGTCACCCCCGACGTCGCCGGGGCGGTAAAGAACGCGCGCGCCGGCCAGGTGCAGTTCCGCGCCGACAAGTCGGGCATCGTGCAATGCACGATCGGCCGCGCCTCATTCACGCCGGAGCAGCTGCGCGACAACCTCGCTGCGCTGGTGGAGGCGCTGAACCGCGCCAAGCCGGCCGCAACCAAGGGCAATTTTTTGAAGAAGCTTTCGGTGTCGAGCACGATGGGAATCGGCGTAAAAGTCGATCCGGCATCGCTTTCGGCACAGCATTGATGCAGAAGACTTTGGGCTGCCGTCCAGAAGGACGGCTGCTGTCAAAGACCGTAGGGGTTCGAAAGGACTTAATCGGCGCATTGCCCTACGCAGACGGCGCACCCGGAGAAGGAATGCGGCAATGGTTCCTGATTCAAGGTCGCCGCTTTTATCAACGCAAGGAGGTAGACCTTGGGTCTTAGTCTGGAGCAGAAGCAAGCAATGGTCTCGGAAGTCGCGGCCAGGCTGGCGAGTGCGCAGGCGGTCATCGTCGCGGAGTATCGCGGCCTGGACGTCGAGCACATTACCCAGCTGCGCGCCAAGGCAAGGAAGTCGGGGCTGTACCTGCGGGTGCTGAAAAACACCCTCGCGCGCAGGGCCGTCCAGGGCACGCCGTTCGAGAAGCTGGCCGACAAGATGGTCGGTCCGCTGATGTACGGCATCGCCGCGGATCCAGTCGCCGGCGCGAAAGTGCTGTCGGAGTTCGCCAGGGAAAACGAGCGGTTCGTGATTCGCGGCGGCGCGATGCGCAACAGCGTGATGTCCGACAAGGACGTCAAGGCGCTGGCGCTGCTGCCGAGCCGCGAAGAGCTGCTGGCGAAGCTGATGGCCACCATGCAGGCGCCGATGACCAGGCTGGTGCGCACGCTGAGCGAGGTGCCGGGCAGGTTCGTCCGCACCCTCGCCGCGGTTCGCGACGCGAAAGAAAAGACGACTGCTTAATCAGGAACCCATTTCGAATCAGGAGAGAAGCAATGGAACGAGCGCAGATTCTGGAAGCCATTTCCGACATGACGGTCCTCGAGCTGTCGCAGCTCATCAAGGACATGGAAGGGAAGTTCGGCGTGTCGGCCGCGCAAGCGGTCGCAGTAGCTGGCCCTGCAGCGGGCGGTGTTACTGCCGCCGCGCCGGCGGAGGAGAAGACCGAGTTCACGGTGATGCTGAATGCCGTGGGCGACAACAAGGTGAACGTGATCAAGGCCGTGCGCGAGGTGACGAGCCTGGGCCTGAAAGAGGCCAAGGACCTGGTCGACGGTGCGCCCAGGGCGGTGAAGGAAGGCGTATCGAAAGCCGAGGCCGAGACGGTCGCGAAGAAGCTGAGCGACGCCGGAGCGAAGGTCGAAATCAAGTAAGGAACTTCGGAACCCGGGGCGGGTCACAGAGACCCTCCCCGGCCTTCCGCGTCAAAGGGAAACCCCCTTTGAAATCAGGTTTTCAGGAGTCTTCATGACCTATTCATTGACCGAGCGTAAACGCATCCGCAAGAGCTTCGCGAAACGGGCCATCGTGCAGAAGGTGCCGTTCCTGATCGCGACCCAGCTCGAGTCCTATACCGGGTTCCTGCAGGCGCACGTCGCGCCTGAGTCGCGCCGGAACGAGGGCCTGCAGGCGGCGTTCACCTCGATCTTCCCCATCGTTAGCCATTCGGGGAATGCAAGGCTCGAGTTTGTGAGCTATTCGCTCGGCGAGCCGCCGTTCGACGTCAAGGAATGCCAGCAGCGCGGCCTGACCTACGCCAGCCCGCTGCGCGCCAAAGTGCGCCTGGTGATCATGGACAAGGAGGCGCCCAAGCCGACCACCAAGGAGGTGAAGGAGCAGGAGGTCTACATGGGCGAGATCCCGCTCATGACCACCACCGGCTCGTTCATCATCAACGGCACCGAGCGGGTCATCGTGTCGCAGCTGCACCGCTCGCCGGGCGTGTTCTTCGAGCACGATCGCGGCAAGACGCACTCCAGCGGCAAGCTGCTGTTCTCCGCGCGCATCATTCCTTACCGCGGCTCCTGGCTCGATTTCGAGTTCGACCCCAAGGACATCGTGTTCTTCCGTGTCGACCGGCGCCGCAAGATGCCGGTGACGATCCTGCTGAAGGCGCTCGGCTACACGCCCGAGCGGATCCTGAAGGAATTCTTCGCGTTCGATACCTTCCACATCGAGCCGAATCACGTGCTGTTCGAAGTCGTGCCCGAGCGGCTGCGCGGCGAGGTGGCGCGTTTCGACATCACCGACAAGTCGGGCAAGGTGGTCGTCGCCAAGGACAAGCGCATCACGGTGAAGCACATCCGCGACATGGAGGCGGCAGGCATCAAGAAGATCACCGCCCCCGACGAGTTCATCCTCGGGCGCACCCTCGCGCACAACGTCGTGGCGAGCGACACCGGCGAGATCATCGCCAACGCGAATGAGGAGATCACGGAGACCCTGCTCGCCAAGCTGCGCGAGGCGAGGGTCGGCAAGATCCAGACGCTGTTCACCAACGACCTCGACCAGGGGCCCTACATCTCCCAGACGCTGCGCGCGGACGAGACCGCGGACATGAACGCGGCGCGCGTGGCGATCTACCGCATGATGCGGCCCGGCGAGCCGCCGACGGAAGACGCGGTCGAGGCGCTGTTCAACGGCCTGTTCTTCGCCGAGGAGCGCTACGATCTCTCGGCGGTGGGCCGCATGAAGTTCAACCGCCGCATCGGCGCGCCGAACGAGAGTAGCTGGCAGCTGCGCTTCAAGGGCATCGCGCTGTCGAAGGAAGCCGAGGAGGAGCTGCGCACCTATTTCAAGCACGCCCCCGAGCTTTCGCTCGGCAAGGCGAGCCTGGAGGGCATCGGAGCCGAGGCCGAGGCGCAGGCGGTCGTGGAGAAGATGTTCCATGACCTCAAATCCAAAGGCATCGACAAAGGCAAGCTCGAGGTCAAGATCGAGCCGCGCCTGACGCTCAGCCCGAAGGACATCGTCGAAGTGATCCGCATCCTGGTCGAGCTGCGCAACGGCCGCGGCGAGATCGACGACATCGACCATCTCGGCAATCGCCGCGTGCGCTCGGTCGGCGAGCTGGCGGAAAACCAGTTCCGGGCGGGCCTAGTTCGAGTCGAGCGCGCCGTGAAGGAGCGCCTCTCGCAAGCGGAGTCCGAGAACCTGATGCCGCACGACCTGATCAACGCCAAGCCGATCTCGGCGGCGATCAAGGAGTTCTTCGGCTCCTCGCAGCTGTCGCAGTTCATGGACCAGACCAACCCGCTGTCGGAGATCACTCACAAGCGACGCGTGTCGGCGCTGGGGCCAGGTGGTCTTACTAGGGAAAGAGCAGGATTTGAAGTGCGCGACGTGCACCCGACGCACTACGGGCGGGTATGCCCGATCGAGACGCCGGAAGGCCCGAACATCGGCCTGATCAACTCGCTCGCGCTCTACGCGCGCACGAACAAGTACGGCTTCCTCGAGACACCGTACCGCAAGGTGAAGGACAGCAAGGTCACCAACGAGATCGCCTACCTTTCGGCGATCGAGGAGGGCAACTACGTCATCGCTCAGGCGAATGCCTCGATCGACAAGAACGGTAGGCTGGTCGACACCCTGGTGTCTTGCCGCTTCAAGAACGAATTCGAGCTGAAGTCGCCCGAGGAAGTGCAGTACATGGACGTGGCGCCGTCGCAGATCGTGTCGGTCGCGGCCTCGCTCATCCCGTTCCTCGAGCATGACGACGCCAACCGCGCGCTGATGGGCTCCAACATGCAGCGCCAGGCGGTGCCGTGCCTGCGCCCGGAGAAACCTCTGGTCGGTACCGGCGTCGAGCGCACCGCGGCGATCGACTCCGGCACGTGCGTGATCGCGTTGCGCGGCGGCGTGGTCGACTATGTCGATGCCAACCGCATCGTGGTGCGCGTCAACGACGACGAGACCGTCGCGGGCGACGTGGGCGTCGATATCTACAAGCTGACCAAGTACACGCGTTCGAACCAGAACACCAACATCAACCAGCGCCCGATCGTGAAGCAGGGCGAGCGTCTCGCGAAAGCGGACGTGGTCGCCGACGGCGCATCGACCGATCTGGGCGAGCTCGCGCTCGGCCAGAACATGCTGGTCGCCTTCATGCCGTGGAACGGGTTCAACTTCGAGGACTCGATCCTCATTTCAGAGCGCGTTGTTGGGGAAGACCGCTTCACCTCGATCCACATCGAGGAGCTGACGGTGGTGGCGCGCGACACCAAACTCGGTCCCGAGGAGATCACGCGGGACATCTCGAACCTCTCGGAAGCGCAGCTGGCGCGCCTCGACGAGTCGGGCATCGTCTACATCGGCGCCGAAGTCGAGGCGGGCGACGTGCTGGTGGGCAAGGTGACGCCGAAGGGCGAGACCCAGCTCACTCCCGAGGAGAAGCTGCTGCGCGCAATTTTTGGAGAGAAAGCGAGTGACGTCAAAGACACGTCGCTACGCGTTCCATCCGGGATCTCCGGCACGGTGATCGACGTGCAGGTGTTCACGCGCGAAGGCATCGAGCGCGACAAGCGCAGCCAGTCGATCATCGAGGACGAGCTCAAGCGCTACAAGACCGACCTCGCCGACCAGATGAGGATAGTAGAAAGCGATACCTTTGAGCGCCTCGAGCGCCTGCTGACCGGCAAGACTGCCAACGGCGGCCCCAAGCGCCTCGCCAAGGGCACCAAGGTGGTGAAGGCCTACCTCGACACCGTCGAGAAATACGACTGGTTCGACATCCGCCTCGCCAACGAGGAGGCGGCGGCGCAGGTCGAGGGCCTGAAGGAATCGCTCGCGCAGAAGCGGCGCGAGTTCGACGCCATGTTCGAGGCGAAGCGGAAGAAGCTCACGCAGGGCGACGAGCTGCCGCCGGGCGTGCTGAAGATGGTCAAGGTGTACGTGGCGGTGAAGCGGCGCCTGCAGCCCGGCGACAAGATGGCGGGGCGTCACGGCAACAAGGGCGTCATCTCCAAGATCGTGCCGGTCGAGGACATGCCGCACATGGCTGACGGCACGCCGGTGGACCTGGTTCTCAACCCCCTGGGCGTGCCCTCGCGGATGAACGTCGGCCAGATTCTCGAGACGCACCTCGGCTGGGCGGCCAAGGGGCTGGGATTGAAGATCGGCGAGCTCATCAAGCAACAGCAGAAAATCGGTGAAATCAAGAAAATCATCGAGCGAATCTACGGCGCGAGCGGCAAGGAAGAGGAACTCTCGAAGCTGAGCGACGAGGAAGTGCTGCAACTCGCGCACAACCTCAAGGAAGGCGTGCCGTTCGCCACACCGGTGTTCGACGGCGCGGCGGAAGCGGAGATCAACGCCATGCTGGAGATGGCGGGTTTGCCGGTCTCAGGTCAGGTGACGCTGCACGACGGTCGCACTGGCGAGGCCTTCGACCGTCCGGTGACCGTGGGCTACATGCACGTGCTGAAGCTCCACCACCTGGTCGACGACAAGATGCACGCGCGCTCGACCGGACCGTACAGCCTGGTCACGCAGCAGCCGCTCGGCGGCAAGGCGCAGTTCGGCGGCCAGCGCTTCGGCGAGATGGAGGTCTGGGCGCTCGAAGCCTACGGCGCGGCCTACACGCTGCAGGAGATGCTCACGGTCAAGTCCGACGACATCAACGGCCGCACCAAGGTCTACGAGAACATCGTCAAGGGCGACCACAAGATCGACGCGGGCATGCCCGAGTCGTTCAACGTGCTCGTGAAAGAGATCCGCTCCCTTGGCATCGACATCGATCTGGAGAGGTACTAATGAAAGCGCTTCTTGAGCTCTTCAAGCAGGTCCAGCAGGACGAGGAGTTCGACGCGATCAAGATCGGGCTCGCCTCGCCCGAGAAGATCCGCTCGTGGTCCTACGGCGAAGTGAAAAAGCCGGAGACCATCAACTACCGCACCTTCAAGCCCGAGCGCGACGGCCTGTTCTGCGCCAAGATCTTCGGGCCGATCAAGGACTACGAGTGCCTGTGCGGCAAGTACAAGCGCCTCAAGCACCGCGGCGTGATCTGCGAAAAGTGCGGCGTCGAAGTCACGCTCGCGAAAGTACGGCGCGAGCGCATGGGCCATATCGAGCTCGCGAGCCCGGTGGCGCACATCTGGTTCCTGAAGTCGCTGCCCTCGCGGCTTGGCCTGGTGCTCGACATGACGCTGCGCGACATCGAGCGCGTGCTGTACTTCGAGGCGTATGTGGTCACCGATCCGGGGCTGACGCCGCTCAAGCGCTGCCAGCTTCTCACCGAGGACGACTACCTCGCCAAAGTGGAGGAGTTCGGCGACGACTTCTCCGCCGCCATGGGCGCCGAGGGGATCCGCGCGCTGCTGCGCTCGCTCGACCTCAACAAGGAGCTCGACAACCTGCGCAAGGATCTCCAGGCGACCTCGTCCGACGCCAAGATCAAGAAGATCGCCAAGCGCCTGAAAGTGATGGAGGGCTTCAAGCAGTCCAACATCAAGCCCGACTGGATGATCATGGAGGTGCTGCCGGTGCTGCCGCCCGAGCTGCGCCCGCTCGTGCCGCTGGATGGGGGTCGCTTTGCCACGTCAGATCTCAATGACTTGTATAGAAGGGTAATCAATAGAAACAACAGACTGAAGCGTCTGTTGGAGCTGAAAGCGCCCGAGATCATCGTGCGCAACGAGAAGCGCATGCTGCAGGAGGCGGTCGACTCGCTGCTCGACAACGGCCGCCGCGGCAAGGCGATGACCGGGGCCAACAAGCGGCCGCTCAAGTCGCTCGCCGACATGATCAAGGGCAAGGGCGGGCGCTTCCGCCAGAACCTGCTCGGCAAGCGCGTCGACTACTCCGGCCGCTCGGTGATTGTGGTGGGACCGCAGCTCAAGCTCCATCAGTGCGGCCTGCCGAAGAAGATGGCGCTCGAGCTGTTCAAGCCCTTCATCTTCAACAAGCTCGAGCTTCTCGGCCTCGCCACTACCATCAAGGCTGCCAAGCGCCTGGTGGAGCAGGAAGTTCCGGAGGTGTGGGACATCCTCGAGGAAGTGATCCGCGAGCACCCGGTGCTGCTCAACCGCGCGCCGACACTCCATCGTCTGGGCATCCAGGCGTTCGAGCCGGTGCTGATCGAGGGCAAGGCGATCCAGCTGCATCCGCTGGTTTGCGCGGCGTTCAACGCCGACTTCGACGGCGACCAGATGGCGGTGCACGTGCCGTTGTCGCTGGAAGCGCAGATGGAGGCGCGCACGCTGATGCTCGCCTCGAACAACGTGCTCTCTCCCGCCAACGGCGAGCCGATCATCGTGCCGTCGCAGGATATCGTGCTGGGCCTGTACTACGCGACGCGCGAGCACATCAACGCCAAGGGCGAGGGCATGAGCTTCTCCGACCTCGCCGAAGTCACGCGCGCTTATGACTCCCGGCAGGTCGCTCTGCACGCCCGCGTCTGGGTGCGGATCAAGGAGAAGGACGTCGCCGAGGATGGCGAAGTCACGGAGAAGGTCACGCGCTACGAAACCACCGTCGGCCGCGCGCTGCTCTCCGAGATCCTGCCCGCGGGGCTGCCCTTCGAGCTGCTCAACAAGCCGCTCAAGAAAAAGGAAATCAGCCGCCTGATCAACGCCGCGTTCCGGCGCTGCGGGCTGCGCGAGACCGTGATCTTCGCCGACAAGCTGATGCAGGCCGGGTTCGGCATCGCCACGCGCGCCGGCATCTCGTTCGGCGTGCACGACATGACCATCCCGGCGCAGAAGCAGGAGCTGATCAAGTCGGCCGAGACCGAGGTGAAGGAGATCGAGCACCAGTACACCTCCGGCCTGGTGACGGCCGGCGAGCGCTACAACAAGGTGGTCGACATCTGGTCGCGCTGCGGCGAGCAGGTCGGCAAGTCGATGATGGAGCAGCTCGGCTCCGAAGAGGTGGTGGATCGCCACGGCAAGAAGGTGAAGCAGGAGGCGTTCAACTCGATCTACATGATGGCCGACTCCGGCGCGCGCGGCTCGGCGGCGCAGATCCGGCAGCTGGCGGGCATGCGCGGCCTGATGGCCAAGCCCGACGGCTCGATCATCGAGACGCCGATCACGGCCAACTTCCGCGAGGGGTTGAACGTGCTGCAGTACTTCATCTCGACGCACGGCGCGCGCAAAGGCCTGGCGGATACCGCGCTCAAGACCGCGAACTCCGGCTACCTGACCCGCCGCCTGGTCGATGTCACCCAGGACCTGGTCGTCACCGAGGACGATTGCGCGACGCAGAACGGCGTCTCGATGAAGGCGCTGGTGGAAGGCGGCGAAGTGGTCGAGGCGCTGAAGGAGCGCATTCTCGGCCGCGTGCTGGCGATCGACCTGTCACACCCCGAGACGCAGGATGTGCTGTTCGCCGCCGGATCGCTCCTCGACGAGGACGCGGTCGATGCGATCGACAATCTCGGCATTGACGAGGTCAAGGTAAGGACCCCGCTCAGCTGCGATACCCGTTGGGGCGTCTGCGCCAAGTGCTACGGACGCGATCTCGGCCGCGGCTCGCTGGTCAACGTCGGCGAGGCGATCGGCGTCATTGCGGCGCAGTCGATCGGCGAGCCGGGCACGCAGCTGACGATGCGGACCTTCCACATCGGCGGCGCGGCATCGCGGACCGCGGTGCAAAGTCACGTCGAAGCCAAGTCCTCCGGCACGGTGCGGTTCACTCCAACCATGCGGTATGTAAGCAACGCGAAGGGAGACAAAGTGGTGATCTCGCGCTCGGGCGAGATCATCATTGCGGATGACAACGGCCGCGAGCGCGAGCGCCACAAGGTGCCGTACGGCGCGACGCTGCAGGTGAGCGACGGCGACAGCGCGCGCGCGGGCAAGACGCTCGCCAACTGGGACCCGCACCACCGGCCGATCATTACCGAGTACGCCGGAACGGTGAAGTTCGAGCACGTCGAGGAAGGCTCCACGGTCGCGAAGCAGATCGACGACGTCACCGGCCTGTCGACCCTCGTGGTCATCGATGCCAAGCGCCGCACCACGGCCACGAGCAAAGGCCAGCGGCCCTCGGTCAAGCTGATCAACGAGGCCGGCGAAGAAGTGCGCATCGCGGGTACCGACCACGCCGTGAACATCAGCTTCCCGGTAGGCGCGGTGATCGCCGTGCGCGACGGCCAGCAGGTGCAGGTCGGCGAAGTGCTGGCGCGCATCCCGCAGGAAGTCTCGAAGACGCGCGACATCACCGGCGGTCTGCCGCGGGTGGCGGAGCTGTTCGAGGCGCGTTCTCCCAAGGACGCGGGCATCCTCGCTGAGGTCACCGGCACGGTGAGCTTCGGCAAGGACACCAAGGGCAAGCAGCGCCTGGTGATCACCGATCTCGACAAGCAGGAGCATGAGTACCTGATCGCCAAGGACAAGCACCTGCTGGTGCACGACGGCCAGGTGGTGAACAAGGGCGAGATGATCGTCGACGGTCCTGTGGATCCGCACGACCTGCTGCGCCTGCTCGGCATCGAGGAGCTTGCGCGTTACATCATCGACGAGGTGCAGGACGTGTACCGCCTGCAAGGGGTGAAGATCAACGACAAGCACATCGAGGTGATCGTGCGCCAGATGCTGCGGCGGATCGAGGTCGACGAGCCGGGCGACACGCCGTTCATCCAGGGCGAGCAGGTCGAGCGTGCCGAGTTGCTCGAGGAGAACGAGAAAGCCGTGAAGGCGCAAAAGAAGCCGGCCGGATATCGCAACATCCTGCTCGGCATCACCAAGGCGTCCCTGTCGACCGACTCGTTCATCTCGGCGGCCTCCTTCCAGGAGACCACCCGCGTGCTGACCGAGGCGGCGATCATGGGTAAGCGCGACGAGCTGCGCGGCCTGAAGGAGAACGTGATCGTCGGCCGCCTCATCCCGGCGGGCACCGGCCTGGCGTATCACATGATCCGCAAGGCACAGGCCGCGGAGCCGGTGCTGGCCGAGATGCCGGTGAGCGCGCCCGAGGCCCCGCCCGCGGAAGCGACGACCGCAGGAGGCAGCTGAACCCGCTTTTCATCGTCAGGCAAAGGGCGCCTTCGGGCGCCCTTTTTTTTGTTGGGGAGGCGAACTCCAGCGGCTATTTTACCCTCTGCCGGACGGTGGATTCCCGGAAGTCAGTCGTCAGGTGGTAGACCATCGAGGGAATCATCTCGAAGCGCGGGTTCGACTTCCTCATCGCCACGGCGACCCCCTGTTCCCCTGACACGAGGCCGCCGATCGGTTTCGTAGCCCAAGCCGAGCTGCTCCAAACGCTGGCTCCTGTCCTCGTTTCCATCAGCTTGCTGAAAATATCCCCCTTGATCTCCGACTGCACGCCGCCTTGCAGCTTGGTCACGTCGCTCACTCTTATGTCTGTTCTCGGTTCGGAATAAGCGATGTTCCCATGGAAGACCGCCGCCACGCCGTACTTTTCTCCGATCTTCTTGATGGCGTCCACGTCGAGCTGTTTGGCGCCAATCGCCGCCAGAACCGACTCTTGGGTTCCCAGCTCGATGAAGCGGGTGCCGGGCTGGGCGGCTTGGACGTGCTCCTGAAATTGCTGCGTCGCGTATTGGTTGATCGTCGCGTCGGCATTGGACGCAAACTGGATGATGCCCATGGTCTGATAACCCGTCAGATCCATCCGAGGGGGAACGCGGACCATGACGCTGCTGGAGCATCCCCAAAAAATCGCCACGGGCAGCAACAGCACGTACATGAACGATTTCGCAAACGCAGAGTACCTTCCGGGTACGCGGTGACACTTCAGCATAGGTCCTCCTTCTTTATAAAATCGCGGAGCTCTCCCTGCCGCGGTTTCCAAGCGTAATTAAATAAACCCAGCTCTGCTAGCTCGTTTGGCAAATTGGCAAATCGGACGGTCCGGGGTTGTGTCATAAATCACTGAAGACGGCTAACGCGCCTTCGTAGTCGCGCTTCGTCCTGATCGGCCGCGCGGATACAGTTGACCCTTCTTTGGGCGCGCTTATGCGGCGACCCGCAGCTAAGACACCACGCCGGGAAATCAAAGGCGCCCGTGGCGCCTTTTTTCCGCCCGCGTCATTAATCGTGAAGCCCGCTGGCGGGACCGCGCGAAATGTTAACCTCTTCACGAAATAGCATTCGCATCCGGTTGATATATTTGCAATAATCGGTAGACTTGTACCCGGGAAGGGGCAGGCGTATGCACCGAGATCAACAGGGCTTCACACTGATAGAGCTGATCATGGTGATCGTGATTCTCGGCATCCTGGCGTCGATCGCTGTGCCGCGATATCTCGACCTAAGCACTGACGCGCTGGCCGCTGCTCGCAGTGGCGTCACTGGCGGCCTGAACTCGGCGCTCCAGATCGTTCACTCGAGATGGATAGCGCAAGGGGCGACCGGGACGGTAACGCCCGACGGCGGCACGCCGATCACGATGAATGCCGCCGGCTACCCTGATATCGGCGGCGGCTTGACGTACAAGGACGCAGCTACCTGCGCGACGTTGGTCGGCAGCTTGCTCGGCGGTCCTGCACCGAGCAGCGCCGCGAATTGCACTGGCGTGACAGTACCGTTGCGCCTAGAATTTTCCGGAGGTGTTTGCCAAGTCCATACCTGCCCGACGGACTACGCAACGCCGATCGCTTTAGCTCCTACCAACGCGCAGTAATGAGCCTGCGGCCACGTGCAAGAGGCCGTGGATTCACCCTCGCCGAGCTGGTGATGACGATCGTCATCATCGGCATCCTCGCGGTGATGGTCGCGCCGCGCTTTGTCTCCTGGACGGGCTTCGCGTCGCGCGGCTTCTACGATGAAGCGCAAGCCGTCGTGCGCTATGCCCAGAAAACGGCGATTGCGTGGCGGCGTTCAATCGTCGTGTGCGTATCGGCGACCGACGTCAGCGCGATCTCGAACAGCAACTGCGCCGCACCCGTCACGCTGACGCATCCGACGACGGGCGCAGCGCTGAAGTCGACCGCGCCGGCCGGCGTCACGCTTTCGCCGGTGGGAAACTTCAGCTTCGACGGCTTGGGGCGCCCCAGCGCGTCGGCGACCATCACCCTGACCAGCACCATCACCGGCGACCCGGCGCGGCAGATCGTGGTCGAATCCCAAACCGGGTATGCGCATCGCTGAACCGCGGGCGGGAGGTCATCGGCCCCGCGCCGAGCACGGAGTATCGCTGGTTGAGCTGATCGTGTTCATCGTGATCGTCAGCATCGCAGTCGCCGGCGTGGTCGGCGCGCTGAGTATGGCGACGCGCGCCAGCGCAGACCCCATGATCCAGAAACAAGCTCTCGCGATCGCCGAGGCGCTGCTGGAGGAGGTGCAACTCCAGCCCTTCACCTATTGCGATCCGGATGACCCCCAGGCCGCGACCGCACTGAGCGCAGCAGTGGGTGCGACGGGCTGTACCTCGGCCGCGGCGGTCGAGAACCTCGGTCCGGAAGCGACACCGCCCTACGGACCCGAGACGCGCACGAGCGCAACCAACCCCTACGACAACGTCAATGACTACAACGGCTTCAGCATGACGGGCATCACTGACCTCACGGGAGCCGCGATCCCCGGACTCGGCGCTTACACGGCGACGGTCAGCGTCGCCAATCAAGCCCTGGGCGCTGTTCCCGCGTCGGATTCGCTGCTGATCACCGTGACCGTGACCGGGCCGCCGGGCAGCAACACCACCGTGGTTCTACACGGCTACCGCGTGCGCTACGCGCCAAATGCCCTGCCTTAACCTCAACCAACCACCAAGGAACGCCGCACGTGGCGTGACGCTGATCGAGATGATCATCGTGATCGCGATCACCGCGATCATCGCCTCGGCCGTTGCAGTATTCATCGGCCGGCCGGTCGAGGGCTACGCCGATGCTGCGCGACGCGCCGAGATGACCGACATCGCGGATACCGCGCTGCGCCGCATCACGCGCGATCTGCGCACCGCGCTTCCCAACAGCATCCGCATCACCGAGTTCCCCGCAGCGAGCGGTGTCTTCTACCTGGAATACCTGCAGAGCAGCGGTGGCGGCCGCTATCGGGCGCAAGTGGACAGCAGCGGCGCGGGCGATATCCTCGACTTCACGGTTGCGGACGCCTCGTTTGACGTGATCGGTACGATGCCGACCTTTGCGGGCGGCGAGTCCATCGTGGTCTACAACCTGGCTGCCAGCGGAACCACCGCGAATGCCTATGGCGGCGACAACCGCGGGGCCTACTCGAGCAACACCCCGCCCACGATAACGCTTGCGCCGGCGAAGCAGTTCCCGTTTCCTTCGCCAGGTAAGCGCTTCCAGGTGGTCGACTACGCGGTCACCTATGCCTGCAATCCAGCCACAGGCGAGCTGCGGCGCTACTGGAGCTACGGAATCGCCGATCCGCAGCCTACTCCGCCTGCGACTCCCAACAACGCGCTGCTCGCGAGCAATGTTGCCGCTTGCAGCTTCACCTATGTGACGAGCGGCGCCGCGCAGCGGGCAGGCGTTGTGACATTGACCTTGAAGATCGTGGAGAGCGGTGAATCGATACAACTTTTTCAGCAGGTGCACGTGAGCAATGCGCCGTGAAATAGTACCGAGCTCAAAGTTCAAAGTCTCCCGCCAGGGGGGATTCAGCATCGTCGCCGCGATTTTCCTCCTGGTGGTGCTGGCGCTGCTCGGCGCGTTCATCGTTTCGGTGACGGGAATGCAGCAATCGAGCGGCCAGCTCGACGTGCTGGGCGTGCGGGCGTACCAGAGCGCGCGCGCCGGGATGGAATGGGGCGCGAGCCAGGTGCTCGATCCGAACAACACGCTGAACGCGGGGAGCTGTTCGCCGATCGTCATGCCGAGCTGCCCTGCGTCTCCCACCAATCTTTCCTCGCTGGCGGGATCGTTGTCGGGATTCACCGTGAGCGTGACTTGCGCCCAGACTGCGGACACCACGGAGGGCAACCGCAACGTGCGCATGTTCCAGCTCGTGGCAACGGCGTGCAATCAACCCTCCGCCGGAAGTTGTCCCAACGCCGCGCCAGCCGGCGGCTACGTCGAGCGCCAGATGCAGGCGTCGGTTGCCAAATGCAAGGATTCCACGGCGGCGGCGCCGCGGTGCGCGTGCGGTTGAGGCGCCAGCCCAAAGTTGTTGCGACGCCGCAAGCCGCTGGTCGGCCGGAGGGGACCGCCGGCACGAGTCTGAACATTTATTACAGGCCAGGTTGGGGATTACTCACAGGCCAGGGCGGGGAGGGTATGGGAGCATGAGATGGCGATGAACACTGCGCGAACCACGCTGAGGGAAGCCCTGTGGCGCTGGGGGCGCTTGATCGTCGCGCTTGCGCTGCTTGCGCCGGCTGCGGCGGCGATGGCGGCAACGTTCACCAGCACAGCAGCCGGCGGCTTGTGGTCTGCGACGGGGACGTGGGTTGGCGGGGTCGTTCCGGGGGGTGCGTCGACAGACGTCGTCGTCATTGCAACCACTGGCGCGAGCTCTGTTACCGTTGACGTAAACGTAAATCAGGCCGCAGGTGCGACGGTGACAGTCAACAGTGGTGCCACACTTAACGCCACCACCAGCGGCGTCACCCTCACTTTCGGCGCGTTGACCATCAACAGCACTGGCGCATTTACCGCGCAGCGTCAGTTAACCGTGCTCGGAGCCACAAATATTACCGGCACGATCAACTTCGGCTCAACTAGTGGCACTAGTCGCCTTATGACTTTCACTGGCGCTGTTACGCTCAATGCCGGCGCCGTGTGGAATGAAACCACCACAGGGGCAATTCCCACGTTCAGCTTTGGCAATAGCTTGACGAACAACGCCACCACGTTCACTTCCCAAACGGGAGATCACGCCTTTACTGGCGCAGCCCGAACGCTAAGCGGAGCAACCGTTACTGCAATTCCAAACGTAACGATGACAGGTACGTATACGAATAACGGGACGCTCACGGTGGCAACCTCACTTGCAGGAGCAGGTACCTTGACAAACGGAGCTACTGGTACCTTGAATATCGGTGGCACCTCCGCCATCGCCACCCTGACCGCCAGCGCCGCAGGGAACACGGTGAACTACAACGGCGCGGCGCAAACAGTCAAACCGACGACGTACTACCACCTCACCCTCAGCGGCAGCGGCGCCGACACAATGACCGGTGTCACCACGATTAACGGCAACCTGACCATTTCCGGCACTGCGACGATGACCGGTAACGCTGCGTTCACCGTCGCCGGCGCGCTGAATTACTCCTCTACCGCATCGACGACACTGACCGCCGCCACAGCAATCTCCATCGGCACGTTCAACCAGAGTGCCGGCACTCTGGTTGACAATGGCAACACGATTACCGTCACCGGCACGGGCGCGAGCACCTGGACGAAATCGGGCGGTACGTTCACGGCCACCGGAACAGCGATCTTCACGGGTGCAGCACCGCAGATAGGCGCATCCAATTTCAACCATCTCACGATCAATGTGGGCGCCGGCAATACGGCCACGCTCACAGGCAACGTAACCCCGGCAGGAAATCTTACCGTTTCAACGGGCACGCTTGATCTTTCGACTTTCCTCGCAAACCGAACATCTTCCGGCGGCACGCTCAGCGTTTCCAACGGCGCCACGCTCAAAATCGGCGGGACCAACACCTTCCCCACCAACTACACGACCCATACGCTGGGTGCGACGAGCACGGTGAATTATTCGGGAACCAATCAAACTGCCACGGCGGAGACGTACGGCCATCTGACGCTGAGCGGCAGCGGCACCAAGACGCCGGCGGCAGGAACGACCACCGTTGCCGGAGACTTTACGCTGGCCTCCGGCGTGACCTACGCAGGGACGACCAATAATCCCGTGGTGAACCTCGCTGGCAACTTTTCCAACAGCGGCACATTCAATTCCGGGACCGGGACCTTCACTTTCAACGGCACCGGCGCGCAGACGCTGAGCGGGACGACCACCTTCACCAACCTGCAGATGAACAATAGCGGCACCGGCCTCACGATCAGCAATAACGTCACGGTGAGCACGCTGCTCACGCTGACCAACGGGAACATCACGACCGGCGCCAACGTGCTGATCACGAGCGCGACGTGCGCTACCAGCGTGTCCCGCACCAGCGGCCATGTGGTGGGCAATCTCCGGAAAGCCATCCCGGCGGGCGTTTCCAGCTGCACCTTCGAAGTCGGCAGCGGGGCCAATTACACGCCGGTGGTGTTGGCGTTCGACGGTACCACCACCGCCGGCAATATCACCGCGAGCACCACCGGCGTGGAGCACCCTTCGATTGGCAGCTCGGCGATCAATTCGGCCGCGAGCGTCAACCGCTACTGGACCCTGACCAACGGCGCGGTCTCTCCCCTGGGCGCCGGCGGATTTACGGCCACGTTCAACTACATCAACGGCTCGCCGGTCGATTACGACGCGGGTTCCAACCCGGCGGCGTTCATCGTCCAGCGCTTCAGCGGTGGCAGCTGGTCTTCGCCGGCCGTGAACGCGACCTGTACCGCGACTCCCGGAACGAACCTGTGCACTCAGGCCAACGGCCTTACGGTCGCCGCGGGATTCGGCGACTTCGCCATCGGCGAGACGACCTACACCGGCGGCAACGCGGGTTGGTTCAACGTCTTCGAATCCAGTACCGCAGCCAATGCGATCCTGGGGAGCATCTATACCAAGATCGTCGGCACCGCATTCAACCTCGATGTGGTCGCGGTGAATGCGAGCCGCACCGGCGTCAAGCCCGGCTACAGCACCAACCCGATCACGGTGGATCTGCTCAATGCGAGCGACAATTCCGGCGCGCTCACCGCCTCGACCGACTGCCGCTCGAGCTGGACGCTGATTGCCGGGCAGTCGTTCTCGCTCTCGCCGGCATGGGCCTCCAGCCGCGCGACCGTCACCATCCCGATACAAGCCAATGCGTCGCGTGTAGTGCGGGTCCGGGTGACGCAAGGCACCCTGGTGGGGTGCTCGACGGACACTTTCTCCATCCGGCCGACGGCGTTCACCGTGACCTCGACGAATGCGACCCAAACCGGCACCTCGGGAACGCCCGCCATTAAAACCGGTGCGAATTTCAATCTCACTGCGTCTTCGGTAGCGGGTTATGACGGCACCCCAAGCATCGATAGCACGAAAGTCGTGGGAACCCCAACCGCGGGCACCCTAGGCGGAAGTTTCGGCGCCGCTCCGGTCGGAACGGGGACGGCAACCGGCGCGAGCTTTTTCTACAGCGAGGTCGGCAATTTCGGCCTCAACGCCGACGCGGTCCGCGATACTGCATTTACGGGCGTCGATCAGGGTCCCGTCGACTGCATTGCCTCGAGCACCTCCAACACGCTCTCCGGCGGGAAGTATGGCTGCTGGGTCGGCAGCAACGCCGTTGCCCAGACGACGGGGGTCAGCGGCTTCGGGCGCTTTATTCCCGACAATTTCAACGTGGCCTATACCACGCCGCCCATTTTCGGCACGGTGTGCGGCACGTTCACTTACGTCGGGACGGTGTTCACTTACCCCACTGCAGTGATGACGGTGACTGCGCGCAACGGCACTAGCAACGGGCTCACCAATGCGCCGACAGTCAACTATGCCGGCGCCTACATGAAGCTTTCCAATGCGGCAGGCACCAGCCTCAACCAGGCCCCCTACACCACCCAGGGCGGGCGTTATACGCGTTTCGACGCTCTCGGGGGAGGCACCACGCCCGCGCTCGACACCAGCGGCTTGCCACTGACCACGGCCGATCCGGCGATAGCGGCGTTTTCCGGCGGCAGCGGCACGCTCACGTTCGGGTCGGGTACAGGATTGGCATTCACCCGCACTACCCCCAACGCGCCGTTCAATGCCGATATCGCGCTGGCGCTCAACGTGATCGACACCGACGCGGTCGCCTTTGCCGGCAATCCGGCAGCCTTCGGCACGGCGACCGCCGGCAACGGCATCGCTTTCAGTTCCGGCAAGCCAATGCGCTTCGGCCGGCTCGCCATCCGCGGTGCGAACGGCTCGCAGCTCGTGGCGCTGCCGGTTCAGGTGGAGGCGCAATATTGGCTGGGAGCCCCCAACAACGCGTTCGTCACCAACACGGCCGACAGCTGCACGTCGATCGCGGCGGGTAACGTCGCCATGAGCAATTTCACCAATAACCTCAGCGGCTCTCCCACGTGTGGAACCGCGATCAGCGGCGGTGGCGCGCTGAGCTCCGGGCGCAGAACGTTGCAGCTGGCTGCGCCGGGGAGCGCCAACAACGGCGGTGTTACTCTCACGGTCAATCTCGGCGCCAGCGCGAGCGGTACCACCTGCACTACCGTCGGCGGCGCGCCGGTCTCGGCGACGACTGCCAATCTCCCGTATCTCCAGGGCAACTGGACCGGCGGCGCCTACAACGTGAATCCCTCCGCCCGGGCGACGTTCGGGGTCTACAAGGGCTCGGATGAAGTCATCTTCATCCGCGAAAACTTCTAGTTGTTTTAGGTAGCCTGTCCAGGGACTCTTCACGCAATGGGGCGTCGCAGGGCGCCCCTTTTTTTTAGAATAGGCCAACATGGCGCTCAAGCGGCCGAGATGGAAACCCGGGACCCTCGTGATGCTCGAGCACGTCTCGACAGTGCTCAAGGGCAATCCCTTGGGCGATCCGCACGTGCGCAAGCTCGCGGTCTGGCTGCCGGCACAGTACGACGAAGGTGCTGCGCGTGGCCGAGGCCGCCGCTTCCCGGTGCTGTTCGATCTGGTCGGGTTCACGGGCTCGGGCCTGGCGCATGTGGCGTGGAAGAACTTCAGCGACAACGTCCCCGAGCGCGCTGCGCGCCTGGTTCACGAGGGCAGGATGGGTCCGGCGATCCTCGTTTTTCCCGATTGCTTTACGGCGCTCGGCGGCAACCAGTATGTGAATTCCAGCGCCATCGGACGCTATGCCGACTATCTGACGCGGGAGCTTGTGCCGCTGGTGGATCGCGAGTTCCGCACGCTCGCCTCGCGCGATCACCGGGGCTGCTTCGGCAAGTCCTCGGGCGGCTACGGCGCGATGCTTCACGGGATGAAGTACGCGTCGACCTGGGGCGCGATCGCCGACCATTCGGGAGATGCGTATTTCGACTTCGTGTACTGGCATGACTGGCCGAACACGCTGAACGAGCTCGCGAAATACCGCGCGAGGAGGCAGAAGCCCGGCCGGTACGACGCGTTGGGCGCTGCAAAGGGCGCCGGACGCGGCCTGGACGACGGGCGCGTGAAGCGTTTCCTCGCCGCCGTATGGAAGAAGCCCAAGCTGTCGACGGCCGAGGGGCACTGCATCATGAACCTGTGCATGGCGGCCAGCTACGACCCTGATCCCGCGGCGCCCAACGGCTTTCGCTTGCCGTTCAACCTGGAGACGGGCGAGCTGCTTGCCGAGCGCTGGCGGCAGTGGCAGCGGCACGATCCCGTGCGGCTTGTAGAGCGCTGCAGGAGGAATCTGAAGTCGCTGCGCGGCATCTACATCGACTGCGGCTGGCGCGACCAGTATCACATCCACTACGGCTCGCGCATTCTCTCCAGGCGGCTGCACGAGGCCGGCATCGAGCATACTTACGAGGAATTCGACGACGATCACTCCGACATCGATTACCGGATGGACGTGTCGCTGCCTTTCCTGTACCGCGCGCTGAAGCCCTGAATGTCCAGCAGCGTCGGAATGACACCGGGGGCCGAGCTCGCCGGCAAGGTCGCCCTGGTGACCGGAGGCGCGCGCAACATCGGCCGCGCGATCGCGCGGTCGCTCGCGGCGGGCGGCGCCGCGGTGATGGTCAATGCCAGGACCTCGCGCGCCGAGGCGGAGCAGACTCTCGCGATGATCAGGTCGGCCGGCGGCAAGGCGGCGCTGCACATCGCCGACGTGACCGATGCGCGCGCGGTCGCCGCGATGGTGGAGGCCGCAGTGCGCGAGTTCGGGCGGCTCGATTTCCTGGTCAACAATGCCGCGGTCCGCGTCGAGACCTCGTTCGCCGAGATCCGCTTCGAAGAATGGCGGCATGTGCTCTCGACGGTTCTCGACGGCGCATTTCTCTGCACCCAGGCCTGTCTGCCGCACCTCATTCGCGCCGGAGGCGGCACGGTCGTCAACATCGGCGGCCTGACGGCGCACAAGGGCGCCGATAGCCGCGCTCACGTCATCACTGCCAAGGCGGGGCTCGCCGGCATGACGCGGGCGCTGGCGCTCGATCTCGCGCCGCATCACATCACGGTGAACTGCGTGGTGCCGGGAACCATCGAGACGGTGCGCGGCTTGCCTGGCGCCCCAGAACGCCCCGATCAGCGCCGCTCGCTGCCTCCCGTCGGCCGCCGCGGCGCGCCCGAGGAGATCGCGGCGATGGTGCGCATGTTGTGCGGCCCCGATGCACGCTATATCACCGGCCAGTCGATTCATGTCAACGGCGGCGGCTTCATGCCGTGAACCGGCAATTGATATCCCATGCTGATGGGATGGGCAGAGCGCTTCGTGTCTGAAACAATGGGCGGTACCGCCTCACGGAATTCCGTGCTAGGCTGATTCATCACCTCGGGGGAGGGAATAACCATGTTGCGACTACTCGCGCTTCGCGCCGGTCTGCTCGCCGCGTTGACGGCATCATTTACTCTCGGCGGCGCAGCCTTCGCTGCCGACACTTCTTCCCGCACGTCCGAGCCCCTCGCCGGCCTTCTGCAAGCGGCAACGATCACGGTGGACGACGAAGGCATCTCGCATGTTCGGGCGAGAAACGAGCATGACCTGTATTTCATGCAGGGCTGGGTGCACGCGCGCGAGCGCTTGTTCCAGATGGACTACAACCGGCGCCTGGCGAGCGGCACGCTGGCGGAACTGGTCGGCACGGCGGCGCTCGCCAGCGATGTGCAACTGCGCACCATCGGCTTGCGGCGCGCGGCGCAGCGCTCCTACGATGCTGCCTCTGCGCGGACGCACGCCGCGATCGATGCCTATGCGGAAGGCGTCAACGCGCGGCTGAAGGCGCAAAACTCCCTGCCGCCGGAATACCAGGTGCTCGCGCTGACGCAGGTCGAGGCGTGGACGGCGGTGGACAGCGTCGTGATCGGCAAGCTGGTCGCCTTTTCGCTGTCCTTCGAGCTGGACATCACACGTACGATCGCCCTGCAATCCTACGTTCAGGCCGGCCTGGCTTTGGGCTTCGACGGCGTGAAGCTCTTCTCCCAGGACCTGTGGCGCTCCGCCGGCTTCGAGCCGAACGCCACCGTGCCTGATGCAGCGCTCGCCACGCCGCGCCCCCCGAGACATGACAAGGAGCAGCGCGGCATGGAGCGGGCGCACGAAGAAGGCCATGGCGACTCCGCCGTCGAACTGATGCGCGACTACCTGGACCGCGTGCGCGACATTCCAGTCTTCCGCGGCATTCTTCACCGCGAGGCACGCGGCAGCTCGAACCTGTGGGCGGTCTCCGGAGCACTCACGCAGCATGGCCGTCCGCTGATCGCGAACGATCCGCATCTGGCGCTCGGCGTGCCGTCGACTTTCTTTCCGATGGGCCTGGAGCTCGATGACGAGCCGGTGTTCGGCAGCACCTTTGCCGGCGTGGTCGGCGTCATTCACGGCTACAACCACCGCATCGCCTGGGGATCGACCAACAATTTGGTGGACGTGACCGACACCTTCAGCGAGCAGGTCGTTCCGGATCCCGCCTCGCCGAGTGGGTTGTCTACCCTCTATAAAGGAAATCGCGAGCCGCTGATTCCCATTCCGCAGACCTTCCGCGCGAACGTGGGCGGAAACGTTGTGGTGATTCCGGCCGGCGGCAGCATCCCGGCTGCCACGCTGGTCATGCCGCGCCGCGACGGCGGGCCCATCATCTCCTTAAATCAGGCGACTGGGGCGGCGTTGAGCGTGCAATACGTAGGCTTTGGGCCCACCCAGGAGGCCGAGGCATTTCTCATGATCAACCGCGCGCGCAACCTCGGTGACTTCAAGGCGGCGCTGCAGCGCTTCGATTTCGGCTCGCAGAACTTCGTGTATGCCGACGTCGAGGGCAACATCGCCTACTTCACCACCGGCGAAATACCGGTGCGCGAGGATCTGCAGGCGAATACGGTGAACGGAGTGCCGCCATGGTTCGTCCGCAACGGTCAGGGCGGAAACGAGTGGCTGCCAGTGCTAAATCCTCAGCCAAACCAGGCGACGCTGCACGAGATACTGCCTTTCGCCGAGCTGCCGCAGACCGTGAATCCGGCGGCTGGCTTTTTCGTGAACGGCAACAACGACCCCGCGGGCATCACGCGAGACAACGATCCGATCAATCAGCTGCGCCCGGGAGGTGGGCTTTACTATCTCGCGTACTCGTGGAACCGGGGTTTCCGCGCCGCGCGCATCGACAAGAGGCTGCGCGAGCTGCTGGAAACCGGCAACCGTCGCGTGTCCTTCAAGGAAATCCAGGCGATCCAGGCCGATGTGATCCTGCGCGATGCGGAGGTACTCACGCCGTACATCGTTCGAGCGTTCGACCGCGCGTCGTCCGACCCGGCCGCCGCCGCGCAACTGCGTGCGCTGGCGTCCGACGCGGGGGTGGCCGAGGCGGTCGGTCGCCTGCGCAGGTGGAACGGCTCGACGCCGACCGGAATCGCCCAGGGGTACGACGCCACCGACAAGCCGGGCCAGCTCGCGGCGCCTTCCACGGCCGAGATCCAGGCGAGCGTCGCTGCCTCGATCTATTCCGCCTGGCGCTCCCGCATGATCGTCAGCGTCATCGACGGCCTGCTCACCCCGATCGGACTGCCTTCACCCGACGACCAGGACAGCCTCGCCGCCTTGCGCAACCTGCTCGATAATTTTTCGACCAACGGCGGCAGAGGCGCTTCGGGGATCGATTTCTTCGCCGTGCCGGGGATCGCGCAGGCTGCCGACCGCCGCGATTTCGTGATTCTCAGGAGCTTGCGGGCAGGACTTGATCTTCTCAGCAGTCCCGCTTTCGCTCCTGCCTTCGGCGGTTCCACGAACCAGAACGACTATCGCTGGGGGCGTCTGCACCGGATCGTGTTCGAACACCCGCTTGGGGAACCGTTCAACATCCCGCCGGCAGGTGGCGCCTTCCCGCAACCGATTCCCGGGCTGCGCGGCATCCCCACCGACGGCGGTTTCCAGACTGTCGATGCTTCGTCCCACAGCACGCGTGCCGATGCGCCGGACGAGTTTATGTTCCGCGACGGCCCGACGCACCGCACCGTCGTCGAAGCGCGTACCGACGCGATGCGCGCGGAATCGATCTGGCCGGGCGGAACCAGCGGCGTGCTCGGCAGCCCCAATTACTTCCAGTTCCTGGAACGCTGGCTGACCAACGAAAGTATTAGGCTCAGCCTCGGCAGGGAAGAGATAGAGCGCAGCGCCGCCGCCATCGAAAGATTCGTCCCCGCCGTGTCGAGATAAGCGGCTACCTAGCCGGCTGATTGCCAAGGGCGCTTTCGGGCGCCCTTTTTATTTCCGCTCCGCTTTCGGGTCCGGCGGTGGCTTGTCGAAGGACCTCAGCGCCACTTTGCCGTTGACGAAGCGTACCGTGATGACGGCGTCGCGGCTGACCCAGCGCGAGGCCGTGCCCGAAACGCCGAGCACGTTGACGCTGTTCGACTCGGTCGGGGCGCCGAGCAGGGCGATGACTTGCTGCTCGCTCATCCCTTCCTGGATCTTGGCGAAGTTCTCCTGTGTCACCTTGGAGCAGGCGGCGAGCAGCAGTAGCGCTACCAGGGCGAGTGTCCGGAGGTTCATGCCCGCACTATAATCGACTCCATGGGGACGATGCAGGAGCTGAGGACCGCGGGGGCGGTCGAGCGCGCGGCGCGCATCGACCTCGCGGCGGCATTCCGCATCGCCGTGCGCATGGACCTGCACGAGGGGGTCTGCAACCACTTCAGCCTGATGCTGCCGGATGGGAAGCGCTTTCTTCTCAACCGCTACGGGCTGCACTGGAGCGAGGTCACGGCCTCCAGCCTTCTCGCGCTCGATGCCGACGGCAACATCCTGGAAGGCGAGGGCGAGTTCGAGAAGACCGCCTTCTACATCCACTCGCGGATTCATCTCGCGAGTCCCCGGGCGGCGTGCGTCCTTCATACGCATATGCCGTACGCCACCGCGCTGACCCTCATCGAGAACGGCCGGCTGGAGATGGTCGAGCAGAACGCGCTGCGCTTTCACGACGACATCGCCTACGACGACACGTATAACGGGCTGGTGCTCGACAATGCCGAAGGCGACCGCCTCGCCCGCGTGCTGGGCACGAAGCGCGTCCTGTTCCTCGCCAACCACGGCGTGATCGTCGTCGGGCCAACGGTCGCCGAAGCCTTCGATGCCCTTTACTACCTCGAGCGTGCCTGCCGGCTGCAACTGCTGGCGCGCTCGATGGGCGCGAAGCTGAAGGCCGTGCGGCCCGAGGTGGTGCGCGAGACTTACCGCCTGATCCTCGCCGACACGCCGAAGTACGCCGGCGCGCATTTCGGCGCTCTCAAGCGCATCCTCGATCGCGAGGAGCCGGGTTATTCTCGCTGAGGCGGTGCAGGTGCGGCCAGCCGCGCCGGAGCACATCCCGGCTGTTCACGCGATCTACGCGCACCACGTGCTCCACGGCCTGGCGTCCTTCGAGGAGGAGCCGCCCTCGCTCGAGGAGATGCGGCGGCGCTGCGAGGACATAACCCGCCGCGGCCTGCCCTACCTCATCGCGGATTTCGCCGGCGTGGTCGCCGGCTACGGCTACTGCTCGCCCTATCGCTCGCGGTCGGCGTACCGCTACGCGCTCGAGGACTCGATCTACGTCAGGGAAGACATGCAGGGCCGCGGCGTCGGCAGCGCCATCCTCGGCGAGTTGATCCGCCGCTGCGAAGCGCTGGGCTACCGGCAGCTGATCGCCGTGATCGGCGACAGCGGGCACGCCGCATCGATCGGCCTGCACGCGAGCCACGGCTTCCTGCGCGTCGGCACGCTGCGCTCGGTGGGCTTCAAGTTGGGCCGCTGGGTGGACAGCGTCCTCATGCAGCGGCCGCTCGGGCCGGGCGACGCTAAACCGCCAGGACCACTTTCCCCTTGACCTGGCGCGCCGCCATCAGCTTCAGCGCCTCAGCCGCTTTTTCGAGGGGATATATTTTTGAGACATGCGGGCGGAGCTTCCCCTCGCGGTACCAGCGGCCGAGCTGGCGCATGCTCTCGGCAAACGCCTGCGGCTCGCGGCGCGCGAAATCGCCCCAGAATACTCCCACCACCGAGGCGCCCTTCAGGAGCGCGAGGTTGAGCGGCAGCTTGGGGATCTCGCCGGCAGCGAAGCCGACCACCAGGAGCCGTCCGCGCCAGGCGATCGAGCGGAACGCCGGCTCGCTGTAGGCGCCGCCGACCGAGTCATAGATCACATCGGCGCCACGCCCGTCGGTCAGGGCTTTGATGCGCTCGCGCAAATCTTCCGCGGCGTAGTTGATGGTCGCGTCGGCGCCGTGCTCGCGGCAGACGGCGAGCTTCTCCTCGTTCGAAGCGCAAGCGATGACGCGCGCGCCGAGCGCCTTGCCGATCTCGATGGCCGCCAGGCCCACGCCGCCGGCCGCTCCGAGCACGAGCAGCGTTTCGCCGGCGCGCAGGGCGCCGCGGTCGCGCAGCGCGTGGTCCGAGGTGCCGTAGGTGAGCACGAATGCGGCCGCGCTCTCGAAACCCATGCCTTCAGGGATCGGCAGCAGGCGCGCCGCTTCGGTCTTCACCTCCTCGGCAAACGCGCCGTAGGTGGTGAAGGCCATCACCTTGTCGCCGACCTTAATTGCGCTCACGCCTGCGCCGACTTCCTTCACCACGCCCGCCAGCTCGCTTCCCGGAGAGAACGGCAGCGGCGGCTTGAACTGGTACTTGTTCTGGATGATGAGCACGTCGGGAAAATTGACGCTCGCCGCCTTCACCGACACCACGACTTCGCCTGGCCCGGCGCGCGGCGAGGGCAAATCCTCGACCACCAAGGTTTCGGGGGGGCCGTACTGCTTGCAGAGAACCGCTTTCACCGACATAGAATGCCACAATGAAACCATGAGCTTGAAAATCGAAAAGCAGGGCAGCGTCGGCTGGATCGTTTTCGACAATCCAAAGCGGCGCAATGCGATCAACGACGCCATGTGGCGCGGCATTCCGGAGGCGATGGCGCGCTTTGGCGCCGACCGCGAAGTGCGCTGCGTCGCTTTCCGCGGCGCCGGAGCCGAGGCCTTCTCCGCCGGCGCCGACATCTCCGAATTCGAGAAGGTGCGCTCGGAGCGCGGCTCGGTCGCCGAGTATGACGGGCTCCTCGACCGGGTGCTGCATGCCATCCAGGACTCGCTCAAGCCTTCGGTGGCGATGATCCAGGGCTTCTGCATGGGCGGGGGCCTGGAGGTAGCGCTCGCCTGCGACCTGCGCTACTGCGGTGCGTCGGCGCAATTCGGCATCCCGGCGGCGAAACTCGGTCTTGCCTACAACGCCGAGGGGCACAAGCGCCTCCTCGAAACCGTGGGCCATGCCCGCGCGCGAGAGATCATGTTCCTCGGCCGGCGCTATACGGCGGAAGAGGCGCTGGCGATGGGATTGGTGCATCAAGTGCTGCCCGACGCGGAGGTGGAAGAATTTGTCGGAGAAATTCTTGAAACCCTGTGCGAGAACGCGCCGCTCTCCATCGCCAATACCAAGACCATCATCGAGGAGTACGTGAAATCCTCCGGCGTAGCGGACGCCGAGCGCATGCGCGCGGCGATCGAGCGCTGCGCGAAGAGCGAGGACTACAAAGAGGGCCGGCGCGCATTCATGGAAAAGCGCAAGCCGCGCTTCGAGGGAAAATGAAGCTGAAGATCGAAAGCATCCGCGTTCGAGCGGTGGCCGCCCCGATGAAACGGCCGCTCGCCACCAGCACCGGCACGCTCACCGCATCGGCGCTGTTGCTCATCGACCTGCAGACCGACGGCGGCATCGTCGGACGTTCATATCTGTTCGGCATCGGCAAGCACAACCTCGCGCCGATGGCGAAGCTGGTCGAGGCGATGGCCGACATGCTGAAGGGCGATGCGGTGGCTCCCTTCGATATCGAGCGCAAGCTGCGCGCGAAGTACACGCTTCTCGGCGTGCACAACATCGTGCTCTTCGCCATGTCGGGGATCGACACGGCGGCTTGGGACGCGCTCGGGCAGGCGCTCGGGCAGCCGCTCGTGCGCCTGCTCGGTGCGACACCGCGGCCCATTCCGGCATACAACTCGAAAGGCCTCGGCATTCTTCCGTTGAAGGACCTCGCCAAAGAGGCGCTCGTGTTGCTGGAGGAGGGGTTTAGCGCCGTGAAGCTGCGTTTGGGGAGGCCAGACGCGCGCCAGGATATGCAAGCCATCCAGGAAGTCAAAAAAGCGATCGGCCCGAACGTCACCCTGATGGTGGACTTCAACCAGGGGCTGACTGTAGCCGAGGCGCTGAAGCGCGGGCGCATGATCGATCAAGAAGGCGGTGTGTACTGGATCGAGGAGCCGGTGCGCGCCGACGACTTCGCGGGCACCGCGCGTCTCGCGCGCGAGATCGCGACCCCGATCCAGATCGGCGAGAACTTCATGGGGCCTGAGCAGATGGCGCAGGCGCTGGCCGCAGGCGCCTGCGATTTCGTCATGCCGGATCTGCAGCGCATCGGCGGCGTGACCGGCTGGATGCGTGCCGCGGCGCTCGCTCAAGGCGCCGGCATGGAGATGTCGAGCCACCTGTTCCCGGAGGCGAGCTGCCAGCTCCTCGCCGCGACGCCGACCTGCCACTGGCTCGAGTTCGTCGATTGGGCGCAGCCGATCCTGCAGGACCCGCTGCAAGTGAAGGATGGCCATGTGCCGATCGCCGAGCGGCCCGGCCTGGGCATGAGCTGGGACGAGAAAGCGGTCAAGCGCTTCGCCATTTGATGTTCACGCGGCATTACGCGCATTGGCCGCCCGGCCTGCCGCAGGCCCTGGAACTGCCGCGCGCGAGCGTGTACTCAAATCTCGAGGCGAGCGCGGCCCGCCAGCCCGGCAAGACGGCGATCGATTTTTACGGCACCAAAATCACCTATGGCGAGCTCAAGCGCGAGGCCGACGCGCTCGCCGGATTCCTGCAGCAGCGCTGCGGCGTGCGCCGCGGCGACCGGGTCCTCGTGTATCTGCAGAACAGCCCGCAATTCGTCATCGCCTACTACGCCATCCTGCGCGCCGATGCGGTGGTCGTGCCGGTGAACCCCATGAACCGCACCGAGGAGCTGCGCCATTACGTCGAGGATACGGGCGCTTCGACCGCGATTGCCGGGCAGGAGCTCCTGGTCGAGCTTGCGCCGCTGCAGGGGCTCAAGCACGTGGTGCTCGCGACGTACTCGGACTATCTGCGCGAGCCGACCGATCTGCCGGTGCCGGCATTCGTGCGCGCCCCGAGGGAGCCGCAGGCCTCGGCCACCGCGTGGCGCGAGGCCATCGAGGCGGGGTTGACGCCGGGCGAGCATCTTGCTCAGCCCGACGATCTCGCCGTGATGCCCTACACCTCGGGAACCACCGGCAAGCCGAAAGGCTGCATGCACACCCATGCGAGCGTGCAGGCGACGACCATTCCCTACATGTATTGGCGCGGCACCTTGCAGGACACCGTGGTGCTGTCGGCCCTGCCGATGTTCCACGTCACCGGCATGCAGGCCTGCATGAACGCGCCGCTCCACACCGGCGCCACCGTGGTGCTGCTGTCGCGCTGGGACCGCGAGTGCGCGGCGATGCAGATCGAGCGCGCAGGCGTCACGAACTGGTCGGCGATCACGACCATGCTGGTTGATTTTCTGTCGAACCCGCGTCTCGAGCGCTACGACCTGTCGTCGCTGCGCGTCCTGGGCGGCGGCGGGGCAGCGATGCCCGAGGCGCTGGCGCGCCGGCTCGAAGAAGTCATCGGCCTGCCTTACGTGGAGGGATACGGGCTGTCCGAGACCATGGCGCCGACGCACATCAATCCGCCGCATCGTCCCAAGCGCCAGTGCGGCGGCATCCCGATCTTCAACACCGATGCGCGGGTTCTGGATCCCGAAAGCCTCAAGGAACTAGGGCCCGGCGAGGTCGGCGAGATCGTGGTGCACGGCCCGCAGGTGTTCAAGGGGTACTGGCGGCAGGACGAGGCGACGCGCCAGGCGTTCATCGAGCATGACGGCAAGCGCTTTTTCCGCACCGGCGACCTCGGCTACTACGACGCCGAGGGCTATTTCTTCATTACCGACCGGCTGAAGCGCATGATCAACGCCTCCGGCTACAAGGTGTGGCCGGCCGAAGTCGAGGCGATGCTGTACGCGCACCCCGAGATCCAGGAAGCCTGCGTCATCGGCACGCTCGACGGCTACCGCGGCGAAACCGTGAAGGCGCTGATCGTGCCCAAGCCCGGCGCGCTGGGACGGCTGCGCCCCGAGGACATCATCGAGTGGGCGCGCGGCCGCATGGCGGCGTTCAAGGTGCCGCGCGTGGTCGAGTTCGTCGCGGAGCTGCCCAAGACGGCCACGGGAAAGATCCTGTGGCGCGAGTTACAGGAAAGAGAAAGACGAAAATGAGATATGCGTTCCTTCTGCTTGCATTGATCGCCACCCCGGCGCTGGGCCAGATCGAGATCGAAAACGCCTGGGCGCGGGCGACACCGCCCGGCGCAAAGATGGCGGCCGGCTACCTGACGATCCGCAACAGGTCGTCCTCGCCCGAGCACCTGATCAGCGCCGCTTCACCGGCTGCGGCGCGAGTCGGGACGCACGTCCACATCCACGACGGCGACGTGATGCGCATGCGGCCGGTCAAAGGCTACGACATCCCGGCCAGCGGCAGCCTCGAGCTCAAGCCCGGCGGCGCCCACCTGATGTTCGTCGACATCAAGCGAGCGTTCAAGGAAGGCGAGAAGATCCCGGTGACGCTGCGCTTCGAGCGCGCCGGAGAAATGAAAGTCGAGTTCCGCGTCGGCCGGCTTAACTGAGAACAGCGCGTGCAAGCCACCAAGAAAGACCGGCGATGAACGCGGTGCACGGTATCGTCAGGATCCACGCCCATACGATGGTGCCCGCGATGCCCCATCGCACCGCAGATATGTTTTGCGCCGAGCCCACGCCGACGATAGCACCTGTGATGGTGTGCGTGGTCGACACCGGGATGCCGAGCGCCGCCGTCGAGAAGAGAGTGATGCCACCCGCGGTTTCCGCACAAAACCCACCGACGGGCCGCAGTTTCGTAATCCGCTGGCCCATCGTCTTGACAATGCGCCAACCGCCGAACGCCGTGCCGAGCCCGATCGTGATGTAGCAGATAGAAATCACCCAGTTGGGGATCGGGTCCTTCGGATGTAGATGACCTGAACCAATGAGAAGCATCCAGATGATGCCGGCCGTCTTTTGAGCATCGTTGCCGCCATGCCCCAGGCTGTAAAACGACGCTGATACGAGCTGGAGCCGTCGGAACCAGCGGTCGACCCGGCTAGGCGAGCTGCGCGCAAAGAGCCAAGACACGGCAAGCATCAACAGCACAGCGAGCGTGAATCCGAGCGCCGGCGAGATAAAGATAAACGCCACGATCTTGATGATTCCGGGCGCGATGAGCGCCCACGTTCCAGCCTTCGCGACCGCCGCCCCAACTAGGCCGCCGACCAGCGCGTGCGAGGAAGAAGACGGGATTCCGTAGTACCAAGTAATCAGGTTCCACGTGATGGCGGCCACCAGCGCGCCGAGCACGACGTACTGATCGACGATCCCTTGATCCACGATCCCCCTGCCTACCGTGGTCGCGACATTGGGCTCGAAGACGAAGAGTGCTGCAAAATTGAAGAACGCCGCCAGCATGACGGCCTGGTAGGGTTTGAGCACCCTTGTAGAGACCACCGTGGCGATCGAGTTGGCGGCATCGTGGAATCCGTTCATGAAGTCGAACGCCAGCGCCACCAGGACGAGCCCGATCAGCACGCCCAGTGCGAGCTGGGTGCCGTGCCCGTCCATCAGGAATTCTCGAGAATGATGCCTTCAACGACGTTGGCGACGTCCTCGCAGCGGTCGGTGATCGTCTCCAGCAGGTCATAGATCACGCGCAGCTTTATCACCTGCTTGAGATCGTTCTCCTCGCGGAACAGCTTCGACATCGCACCCCGCATCACGCGGTCCGCATCCGATTCGAGCCGGTCGATCTCCTCGCAGCACTTGAGAATCGCCGCGGGGCTCTTGATGTTGGTGAGCAGGCCGACGGCGGTTTTCACCCGGTCGCAGGACTGCTGGCATATATCCGCGAGCTGCTTCGCCTCCGGCGTGACGCTGCGCAGGTCGTAAAGCGCGACCGACTCGGCGACGCCCTGGATGAGATCGAGGATGTCGTCCATGGCGGTGATGAGCTGATGGATCTGCTCGCGATCGAACGGTGTGATGAAGGTTTTGTGGAGCAGGGTAATGGTCTCGTGGGTGATCTTGTCGGCGGCGCGCTCCGCGGCGTCGATGCGCTGCGCATGCGCGTCGAGCTCGGTGAAGGTGCCGATCATCACCGCGAGCTCGCGGCTACCCTCGACGATGCGCTCGGCGTGGGCATTGAAAAGGTCGAAGAACTTGCCCTCGCGGGGCATCAGGCGTCCGAGCATTGTTATTCCTTTATCCCTAGGCCCAGCGATCTTAGCTTTTTCACTTCATCGGTGTCGAATCCCCAGTCGGCGAGCGCCTGAGCGCCGCCTTCGCCGCGCTCGGGCGGCGCGCCGCGCAGCTTTGCGGGGGTGCGCGAGAAGCGCGGTGCCGGCGCCGGCTGCTCTACGCCCGCGACGCTCACGAAGCTTCCCCGCGCGACGTTATGCGGGTCGCGTCTCGCTTCGGAGAAGCTCAGCACGGGCGCGAAGCAGGCATCCGAGCCCTCGAAGACTCTGCACCATTCGTCGCGCGTTTTCGCTTTGAAGGTTTGAGCGAATTGTTCTCGCATCTCCGGCCAGCCCGCGCGGTCATGCTGCGGGGTGTCTTCGTCAACCCGTAGTTTGGAAAGCAGCTCCTTGAAAAACTTGTCCTCGATGGCGCCGATGGCAACGTATTTGCCATCCTTCGTCTCGTAGACGTCGTACCAGGGCGCGCCGGTGTCGAGAATATTGCTTGCTCTTTGCTCAGACCAGTTATTTGTGGCAAGAAAACCCGCGTACATGGCGGCGAGAAGCGACGCGCCCTCGACCATCGCGGCGTCGACCACCTGGCCGCGTCCCGAGCGCTGCGCTTCGAGCAGGGCACACGCGATGCCGAAGCCGAGCAGCATGCCGCCGCCGCCGAAGTCGCCGATCAGGTTGAGCGGCGGCACCGGCGCTTCGCCTTTTCGTCCGATGGCATTCAGCACGCCGGCGAGGGCGATGTAATTGATGTCGTGGCCGGCGCGCGGCGCGAGCGGCCCGCTCTGGCCCCAGCCGGTCATGCGGCCATAGACCAGCCGTGGATTGCGCTTGAGCGCTTCGTCCGGACCCAGGCCAAGCCGCTCCATGACGCCGGGCCTGAATCCTTCGATCAGCGCCTCGGCACGCCCGATCAATTGAAGAGCAGCTTCTTTTCCGGAACCCGTCTTCAGGTCCAGCGTCACCGAGCGCTTGCCGCGCATCATCACGTCGTACCAGCGCTCGCGCTTCAGGCCGAGGTCGCCGGCCGCGGGCCGGTCGACCACCAGCACGTCGGCGCCCATGTCGGCGAGCAGCATGCCGGCGAACGGGCCCGGGCCGATCGCTTCGAATTCCAGAACCCGGATGCCGGAGAGGGGACCCATTTCACGGCTAGTTTAACTAGTCGCGCGCGTGGTTCCTGTCAGCGTTTCGCCCGAACAATCCAGCGAGCAGTGAGGGGATAGGCGCGCCGCGCAATTGCCTCGGCAGGAAGAACACTATCCCGCCGACCACGAGCGCCGGGAGCAGCCACATCGCAACGGTGGCCAACCCGGAGGCCGCTGCATGCCCGAGTGCATGGCCGAGCTCATGGCTGCGGTCCATCATCCAATGCCAACCCTGGTGGCCCAGGATGGCTGAGAGGACCACCACACCGAGGGACGGGCCGAGTGTGCGATCGACCAGCCAGCGCAACGCCGCGAAAGCGAGCGCCAGGCTCACGACCTCGCCCAGCGCAACGCCGAGGTTGAAGAACAGAACCGACACGAAGGTATGAGTCCCTGCGAATTGCGAAGCGTCGGCGAGGAGCTCGCCCAGGCCAAAGCCGCCGAGGGCGCCGACGACGGCGCTGATGAACCAGCGAAGGCGCAGGCTCGGGGCGGCGAGGTTGCCGATGGCGAGGAGCACGATCAGGACGGCGAGGCTGGTATCGAAGAGCGCCGCAAGCCACCGTATGCCGGCGACCGCACCTTCCGCGCTGGCCGTCAACGTCAGCGCCTGCAACCCGGTCAATACGATGACGAGCATCAGGAGGCTTCGGAACTGCCGGAAAGGCGCAACCAGACAGAGCAGAAATACGAAGCGATCGATTGCGAACGGGCTGGTGAAGCCAGCCTTCAAGAAGAGCCACGCGGCTTCGTGCCAGCGCGGGTCGAGCGCGATCCAGCCCGAGTCGCCCGGCAACACATAGGAGCGGGCGGGCCCATTGGCGGGCAGGTACTCGAGCCGCAGCTTGAGCCGTCGCCCGAGCTCGGGCGCCACGTTCATGCGGACCGAAAGATGAGCGTCGGAGGAGCGCAGCGGATATTCGAGCTCCGTGTCGAAGAAGCCCTGGTTCCAGAAGAGATCGGTCTCTGCCGGCAGTGGTGGGCCGTCGAGATGTGAGCGGGCAGCGGCATAGCCCCTGAACGAGCGGTCGGACAGCACGGAGATCCTCGCCCTGCGCGCAACGGGGACGAGCAGCACGCCATCCGCGCGCGCCTCGATTTGCCTACCGGTCGCCGCGGCCACTTCCTTGAGCTTGTCGTCGATGCGGGCCAGATCCAGGTAACCCGGGCCGCGCTTTGGCAGCCCGAAACTGGAAAGGAGGACGAGCGGCACCCTGACTAGCAGGCGGAGGCGGCCATCCTCAGGCTTGGCGAACCCTTGCAGAACAACTTCCGCTGGCAGGTCACCGCCGTTCGCCATGGCAATTCGAGGAACGGTGAGGACCGCGAGAACGGCGATCGACCACAGATACCGACGCATCACAACAAAAGCGGCCGGAAGCTGTAACGCCTCCGGCCGCCTCCCGGACTGCCGAGCTGTTCCGGGTCAGCGATCGTCGCTGTCCCCCCGGCACCCGTGCGGGCTGCGGCCCTCGTCACGGTCTCTGTCGTGCTCCTTGTCGGCGCCGCAGTTTATGAACTTCTGCACGCGCCGGCCGCCGATGGTCTCGCCCACGTATAGATTGCCCTTCGAGTCGATGGCCATCATGTGCAGGAAGGTGAAGTCTCCGGCCATGTGCCCGGGCCGCCCGAACCCGCCGAGAATCGCCGGGTTTGGAGCTCCGGCTGGAGGCGTGTTGCTGAGCGCCGCCGCGTGGTCCATGATCCACATGATCTCGTTTCCGCCGTCGGACTCGTACATGAAGGTCTGCTTGCGGTCTGGCGAGAAATCGACGTCCCATGCCGAGCCGGCCACCCCAAGCGCCGCTGTGCCGGGAACGATGGGAATAGCCCTCACGAACGTGCCCGGGGTTGTACCAGAGCCTTTCGTGTAAACGTTGAGTCGATCCTGACCGCGATCACACGAGTACACGTAGCCGTTCCTGCCAAGTACGACGCAATGCGGATGGCCGCCGTCGCCGGCGGTGAATTGACCGTCACCCGAGCCCACACTGCCCATCTGGCGCAAATAATGCCCGTTTGCGTCGAACACAACCACGCGGTGGTTGCCGTAGCCGTCCGCGATGTAGACCTCTCCATTGGCAGGATCCACGGCGATGTCCGCGGGAAGGCTAAGATACTTCGAGCTGCCGCCGGTCTTCATGACGTTTCCGCCACCGGCTCCTGTGCAGCTAATGAAGGTGCCTGGCGTGCCCGGTGCGCCAAGCCCGTCGTCACACGCGAACTTCACGCCGATCTGCAGCAGCAACGTGCCGTCGTGCGAGTATTTCTGCACGACGCCATCGCCATTGCCGCCGATCCAGACATTGTCCTGGTAATCCACGAAGCAGCCGTGGATGCCGTTCGGCAAAACAGCGTTTTGGCCCGCGATGCTTTGGCCCGAGGGCCCCAACGCACCCGCCGGTTCGAGCGTGGGGTTGCCCCAGCTATTCACCACGTTGCCTGCCGGATCGAACTCGATGACGGGCGGTGAAGCCTTCGACTTGAACGCTCCACCCAGCGTACCCTTCTTGGTGTCAGCGCCCCCGAATCCTTCAGGTGAGACCAAACCGGCCGTTTGGAAACCGCGGGTCACGATGAAAACGTGATCCTGCGAGTCGATGCAGGTGCCGCCGACCTCTCCCGTCACCCAATTGTCGGGGAGCGGCTTCGGCCAGAACGGATCGACCTGGAATAACGGTGCAGTGAGCTGCGCCGCTTTGGACGGGGCCGCGACCGGTTCGATGCTTAAAAGCCCGATGCCAACTGCCAAGCCAAGTCCGATGGTTCCCAAATAGACGTATCGCTTGCTAGTCATAATGCCCCCTCGTTGGTGACCGAAGCCTGCAGTTCAGTGCACAGTATGACTGTCTATGCGAGCGCGAGACATTAGACTGAGTCATCAACTCATTAGACTTTGGAATTAATATGCCGGCGCGCTATCCCGAGCGCATCGTCTGCCTGACCGAGGAAACCACGGAGACGCTCTACCTGCTGGGCGAGGAGCGGCGCATCGTCGGCATCTCCGGCTACACTGTGCGGCCGCCGCAAGCGCGTCGCGACAAGCCCAGGGTGTCCGCATTTCTCTCCGCAAAAACTGACAAGATCCTGACGCTCAAGCCCGACCTGGTGATCGGGTTTTCCGACCTGCAGGCCGATATCGCGCGCGAGCTGGCCAAGGCCGGCCTCAACGTCATGCTCTTCAACCAGCGCTCAGTCGAGGAGATTTTGAACGTGATCCAGGTTTTGTCATCGGTTGTCGGGGTTGGCGACAAGGGTGTTCAGCTCGTAAAACGATTCGAAGCGGGACTGGCTGAAATTCGTGAATCTGCAAAACAATTCGTGAAAAAACCCAAGGTGTATTTCGAAGAATGGGATGAGCCGATGATCAGCGGCATACGCTGGGTGAGCGAACTCGTCGAAATCGCCGGCGGTGAGGACGTTTTTTCAGACCTTTCGCATTCTCATGCCGCGAGCGGCCGGGTCATCGCGGATCCCGCCACAGTGATTGGGAAGCAGCCGGACGTGATCCTCGGCTCGTGGTGCGGCAAGAAGTTCCGCCCGGAGCGCGTGGCGGCGCGACCCGGCTGGGACGCCGTGCCGGCCGTGCGCGACGGCGAGCTGCACGAGATCAAGTCCTCGGAGATCCTGCAGCCGGGTCCGGCCGCGCTCACCGACGGCGTGCGCCGCATTCATGCCATCCTCGCCGGCTGGGCTAAGCGACGCGTGGCTTAGCTCTTTGGATGGCGAGGCGCGGGAAGGGAATCTCGATGCCGCGCGTCGTACGCCGACGCTTAATGAAGTCCCAGCGACGCCTCGATATTGCGCACCATGGCGACCAGGCGCGGGCCGAGGTCGTCCTCGAGCTGGCCTTTCTTCACGATGAACGCGGGGACGGCGCAGTTGAACGAGACGATCTCGCCGTCGACGGTACGCCGCATCGGCACACCGACGCCGTACACTTCCCGGCGCAGCTCGCCCATCGAGGCGCAGAAACCGCGGCCGCGGATGTCCTCGAGCGCCTTGTCGATCGAGGTGCGGTACTTGCGGTGCGCCTCCGGCTCCTTGACCTTCATCTGGTTGAGCACCGCTTCGCGCTCCTGCGGCGTGCACGCCGCAAGGAACGCCCGCCCGATCACGGATTGTGATATCGGCACGGACGTGCCGATATCCGGTAACGTGGTGATGCCGTTGCCGCTGCGGCAGGATTCGACGTAGACCATGTTCAGGCGGTCGCGCACGCCCATCGACACCGAGCCGTTGCAGTAGTCGGCGAGCTCCTTCATCAGCGGCCGCGCCACCTGGCGCACGTTCATCGAGGCGAGCAGCGGATAGCCGATCGACAGTACCGCCGAGCCGAGCTGGTACTTGCCCAGGCGCATGTTGTGGCGCAGGTAGCCCAGCTTGGTGAGGGTGTAGGTGAGCCGCGACACCGTCGGCTTCGGCAGCCCGGTGCGCACCGAGATCTCCTTGTTGCCGAGCAGCGGCTCGAGCGGCGTGAAGCAGCGCAGCACTTCGAGGCCTCGCGCCAGCGTGGTGGCAAACTGGCGGTCGCCCTCGTGCTCATAGCTGAAAGTTGGGGCAGGCTGGGAAAGCGGTACCGCGGGTTCAGGTGCGCCCATGAAAAACCTCTCCTCCGTTTATTTGTACGGGAATGCAGCGGAATGTTTCGCGTTTCGATATTCTGTCGTTCCGCACTGGCCTGTCAACTTAGTTGTACTAGATTTCACATAGTGAAATAAAAAATGTCTTCGCTGTTCGATCTCGCCGGAAAGGTGGCCCTGGTGACCGGCGGCACGCGCGGCATCGGCAAATCGATCGCCGAAGAGCTGGCGCTTGCCGGCGCGAAGGTCGCGCTCTGCAGCAGAAAAGCCGAGGCCTGCCAAGAGGTTCGGAAGGAATTTGAAAGCAAGGGCTTCGCGGTGCTCGCGCGGCCATGCAACGTCTCGCGCCGCGAGGAGCTGCAGGCGCTGGTGGATGAAACCCGCGCGAAATGGGCCCGCATCGATATCGTCGTCGCGAACGCCGCCGCCAATCCCTATTTCGGCCCGCTCACCGGCATCCCGGACGACGCTTTCGACAAAATCTTCGCCAATAACGTGAAAAGCGTGCTGTGGCTCGCCGCCATGACCCTTCCCGGCATGGCCGAGCGCAGCGGCGGCAGCTTCATCGTGATCGGCTCGATCGGCGGGCTGCTCGCCAATACCGTGATCGGCGCCTACGGCATCTCCAAGGCCGCCGTCCATCACCTGGTGCGCAACCTCGCGGCCGAATGGGGGCCGAAGAACATCCGCGTCAATGCGATTGCTCCGGGGCTCGTCAAGACCGAGTTTGCCCGCGCGCTGTGGGAGGACGAGAAGCGGCGTAACGAGCGCATCCAGGCGACGCCGCTGCGGCGCCTCGGCGAGCCGCGCGATATCGGCGGCATCGCCGTGTTCCTCGCCTCCGACGCCGCCGCATTCATCACCGGGCAGTGCATCGTCGCCGACGGCGGCGTTACCATTCTGTAGTTACGGGTCACATCCGAGCCATGGATCTGAATTACTCAGCCGAGGAGCTCGCCTTCCGGGACGAGGTACGCGCTTGGCTTGCCAAAAACCTGCCAAAGGACTTGAAGGAAAAGGTCGACCGCTACCAGCACTTGTCCAAGGAAGACCTGCTGCGCTGGCACCGCATCCTTGCGAAGCAAGGCTGGGTGGCGCCGGCCTGGCCCAAGGAATGGGGCGGCACCGGCTGGAACGTGGTGCAGCGCTACATCTTCGAGGAAGAGCTCGGCTACGTCGGCGCCCCGCCGCTCATTCCCTTTGGCCTCGCGATGTGCGCGCCGGTGCTGCTGCGCTTCGGCACCGAGGCGCAGAAGAAACGCTTCCTGCCGCGCATCTACCAGGGCGAGGATTTCTGGTGCCAGGGTTACTCCGAGCCGGGCTCGGGGAGCGACCTCGCGTCGCTGAAAACAAAAGCCATCCGGCAGGGCGATCGTTACGTCGTCAACGGCCAGAAGACCTGGACCACGCTCGCCCACTACGCCGACTGGATCTTCTGCCTGGTGCGCACCGATCCCACGAGCGAGAAGCGCCAGGAAGGCATCTCGTTCCTGCTGATCGACATGAAGACGCCGGGCGTCACGGTGCGGCCGCTCCTGCTCATGGACGGCGCGCACGAAGTGAACGAGGTGTTCTTCGACGATGTGAACGTGCCGGTCGAGAATCTGGTGCACGAGGAAGGCAAGGGCTGGAGCGTGGCGAAATATCTCCTCGGCCACGAGCGCATGAACACCGGGCGCATCGGCGAATCGAAGCGCCAGCTTGCGCGCCTCAAGGAGTTTTCTTCTGAAAGACTCAATGACGTTCGATTCCGCGACCGATTGTCGCGGGTGGAAGTGGAGCTCACCGCGCTCGAGATCACCAACCTGCGCTTCCTCGACCGGATGCGCCGTACCGGCCAGCCGCCCGGCGCCGACGTTTCGATGCTGAAGATCAAGGGCACCGAGATCCAGCAGGCGCTGGCCGAGCTGATGATGCAGGCCGCCGGCCCCGCCGGCGGCGACGAGTTTGCCGCGGCGCTGGGACGCCGTTATCTCAGCATGCGCAAGACTACGATCTATGCCGGGTCGAACGAAATCCAGCGCAACATCATCGCCAAGATGACCCTGGGATTATGAACTTCGATTACAACGAAGAGCAGCAGCTGCTCGCCGACTCGGTGCGGCGCTTCCTGCAGAAGGATTACGACTTCGAGGCGCGCAAGAAAATCGTCGCCTCGCCGCAGGGCTGGAGCGCGCAGGTCTGGTCGCAGCTCGCCGAGATGGGGCTCACCGGCCTGCCCTTCTCGCCCGACTACGGCGGCTTCGGCGGCGGCGCGGTCGACCTGATGGGCGTGATGGAAGCCTTCGGCGAGGCGCTGGTGGTCGAGCCTTACTTGCCGACCATCACCGGCGCATTATTTGTCGCGCGCGGGGGCAGCGCGGAACAGAAGCGGGCGATACTCCCGGCGGTAGTCGAGGGCCGCATGAAGCTCGCCTTTGCGCACATCGAAAGAAAGCAGGGTGAAAAGCTCGGCGTCGTTGGCGCGCCGATGGCTGATAAGCTCGTCGTCTCTTCGGGCAGCGGGCTTTTTCTCATCGACTCGGCACGGGGCGAGATGAAACCCTATCACACGCTCGATGAGATGCGGGCGGCCGATGTGGTGCTTCACGGAGCGAAGGGCGAGCCGCTCGGCGGCGGCCTGGAGCTGATCGAGGAGGTGGTCGACTTCGCCACCGCGCTGGTGTGTGCCGAAGCGGTCGGCGCGATGAAATTCGCCTGCGACACCACGCTCGAGTACCTCAAGACGCGCAAGCAGTTCGGCGTGCCGATCGGCACTTTCCAGGCGCTGCAGCACCGCATGGTGGACATGTACATCTCGTATGAGCAGGCGAAGTCCATGGCTTGCCTTGCCTGTTCGAAAGTCGATCAAGCGGAAAATTCGGTGGAGCGGTCCCGCTCGGTCTCTGCGGCGAAGATCAAGATCGCCGACAGCGCGCGCCACATCGGCCAGGAAGCCGTACAGCTGCACGGCGGCATGGGCATGAGCGAGGAGCTGAAAGTCAGCCACAGCTTCCGCCGCCTGACCGTGGCGGCGCAGCAGTTCGGCGATGCCGACCATCATCTCGAACGCTTCGCTTCGCTCTAGATGGAAAACCTGCGCATCGTCCTGGCCAGCCGGCCGAGCGGTTCGGTCACGGAGAATAATTTTCGGACGGAAAGGCAGCCGGTGCCCAAACCCGCCGACGGCGAGGTGCTGGTCAAGAATCTCTGGCTCTCGCTCGACCCCTACATGCGCGGCCGCATGAGCGACGCGAAGAGCTATGTAAAGGGCGTCGACATCGGCGAAGTCATGGTTGGACAGACGGTCGGCGAGGTCGTCGAGTCCCGGCATCCTGACTTTCGGCCCGGCGATAAGGTGCTGACGCAGCTCGGCTGGCAATCGTTCGGTACGGTTCCTGGAAGAGACCTGGTGAAAGTCGACGAGTCACGAGCCCCGCTCACTTATTACCTCGGCATTCTCGGCATGCCGGGCATCACGGCGTATCTCGGCCTGAAGGAAATCGGCTCGCCCAAGCCGGGCGAGACCGTGGTCGTATCCGCGGCCTCGGGCGCGGTGGGCAGCGTGGTTGGCCAGCTCGCCAAGATCTGGGGCTGCCGCGCCGTCGGCATCGCCGGCGGCCGGCGGAAATGCGAGTACGTGACGCGCGAGCTCGGCTTCGACGCCTGCGTCGATTACAAGGCGGGCAATCTCTATCGCGACCTGCAGGCGGCCTGTCCCAAGGGCGCCGACGTCTACTTCGACAATGTCGGCGGCGAGATCCTCGACACGATGCTGGGGCGAATGAATGTTTTTTCGCGCATCGTCGTGTGCGGCATGATCGCCGATTACAGCGCGACGCAACCGTACGCCGTGAAAAACCTGCGCTCGGTGCTGGTGAACCGCATCAAGATGCAGGGCATGATCGTGTTCGACTGGAAGGAGCGCTACGGCGAGGCGCTGAAGGCGCTCGGCGGCTATTTCGCGCAGGGCAAGCTCAAGTACCGCGAGTCGATCGTCGAAGGCCTCGAAAGCGCGCCGCAGGGCCTGATCGCGCTGCTCGGCGGCCAGAATTTCGGCAAGCAGCTGGTCAAACTCGGCTGAGCGGGCGATGTCGAGCTACGTGGGCTTCTGGCAGCGCCTGGCTGCGTTCCTCATCGACGGGTTGCTCGTGTTCGCCATTTACGGCCCGATCGTCATCATGGCGTTCGGCACGGATTACTTCTCGCTCGATGTTCCGCGCTACTGGGACTTGGCGAGCGGTCTCATCATCGCGGTGACGACGCTGCTCTTCTGGCGCTACCAGGGCGCGACGCCCGGCAAGATCGCGATCGCGGCCAAGATCGTCGACGCCGAAAGCGGCGGGCCGCCGAGCACAGGCCGGCTCGTGGTGCGCTTTCTCGCGTACATTGTGTCCGCGCTGCCGCTGTATCTGGGCTTCCTGTGGATCGCGTTCGACCGGCGCAAGCAGGGCTGGCACGATAAGATCGCGGGCACCGTAGTCATCCCCGACGATGAATGAGAGAGAAAAATGATTGACCTGTACACATGGCCGACCCCGAACGGACACAAGATCCACATCATGCTCGAGGAGACCGGGCTGCCGTACCGGGTGCACCCGATCGACATCGGCGCCGGCGACCAGTTCAAGCCCGAGTTCCTCGCCATCTCGCCGAACAACAAGATCCCGGCGATGGTCGACCAGGAAGGCCCGGGTGGAAAGCCGTTCGCGCTCGCCGAGTCGGGCGCGATGCTGTTCTACCTCGCCTCCAAGACCGGCAAGTTCCTGCCGAAGGACCTGCGCAGCCGCTGGCAGGTGATGCAGTGGACCATGTTCCAGATGGGGCATATCGGCCCGATGCTGGGGCAGGCGCACCACTTCCTGCAGTACGCACCCGAGAAGATCGAGTACGCCATCAACCGCTATAAGAACGAGGCCAACCGGCTTTACGGGGTTGTTGAAAAACAATTGAAAAACAGTGAGTGGGTAGCGTGCGGCGAATACACCATCGCCGACATGTCCATCATGCCGTGGCTGCGCGCGCCCGAACGGCAGGGCGTGAACATCGACCAGTATCCGAACGTAAAGCGCTGGCGCGACCGCATCGCGGCGCGGCCGGCGGTGAAGCGCGGCGTCGAGGTGCTGGCCGAGCGCCGGCGACAGACGCCGGGCTTCAGCAGGGAGCAAGCGGAAGTGCTGTTTGGCAGCACCCAATATGCTCGCCGGTAAGGTGGCGTGGGTTACTGGCGGGGGCTCAGGCATCGGCCTCGCCGGCGCGATCGAGCTCGCTCGCGCAGGCGCCCACGTCGTGATCTCGGGCCGCAGCAAGGAAACGCTGTCTGGAAGCGAAAAACAGCTGAAGGCGGCCGGCAAGGGCGAGGCGATCGCGGTGGACGTCGCCGACAAGGCCGAGGTGGCGAAGATCGCCGCCGCGATCCTCAAGCGCCTGGGGCGCATCGACATCCTCATCAACAGCGCCGGCATCAACCTGCCGAAGCGCAATTTCAGGAACGTATCGATCGACGGCTGGGACCAGATCGTCGCGGTCAATCTCTCCGGCATGTTCTATTGCTGCCATGCCGTGCTGCCCGGAATGCGCGAGCGCAAGGAAGGGCTGATCGTAAACATCTCCTCCTGGGCCGGGCGCTACGCGAGCACGCTCACCGGTCCGGGCTACAACGCCACCAAGCACGCGGTAGTGGCGCTCACTGAGTCGCTCAACATGGAGGAGGGCGCAAACGGCATTCGCGCCACCTCGATCCTTCCCGGGGAGGTCGCGACTCCGATCCTCGAGAAGCGCCCGGTGCCGCCGCCGCCCGAAGAGCGCGCGCGCATGCTGCAGGCGGAGGATCTCGGCAAAACGATCCTGTTCATCGCCACGCTGCCGCCGCGCGCCTGCGTCAACGAGATCGTCATCAGTCCGACCTGGAACCGCTTCTACCTCGGCGGGCTGGAAGGCCCGAAGAGCTAAGTTCCTCGTTGATCTACCTGAAGTAGATGTCGCGGTACGCCGTATAGATCGACGTGCCGATCACCGGCGCGAGCACCAGCCAGCCGAGGCCGAAGGGAATCGACGCGAGGATGGCGAAGCCGAACAGGATCAGGCCGTAGACGAGGAAGGACACCATGTTCTTGAGGCAGCCGAGGAAGCTCGCCTTGAGCGCGTCGAACGCGCCCAGCTCATTGAACACCACCAGCGGCGGCGCGAACCAGATCGCCATCACCACCGGCAGCATCAGCGCCGTCACAACGAGAAATGCCAGACCCATGGTAGCGAAGGCCACGCCGATATTCGCGGGGTCGGCGCCGCCCCAGAATATCGCGAACATGCTCACCCCGGCGATCAGGCCGACCACCAGCATGACGACAAACGACGCCGCGAGATAAAGCAGGCCCACCGCGACCAGCGTACCGAAGCGCGTCTGGAACCCGGCGAACAGGTGGCCGAATTTCAGCTCGCCGCCCTCGTCCAGCGCACGGCAGCCGATGACAAACCCGGCGCCGAACACCGGACCGAGCGCGAAGCTCACGAGCGAGCCCAGGATCGGGATGAACGCGAGCACGCAGAAGATGACGGCGAAGGTGAGAACCATGCCGATCCACACCACGGGCGCGCGTTTGAAGAGATCCCATGCAGCGGCGATCCACGTCCAGCCGTGTCCCGCGGGCACGGTATGTCCTTCGGGGACGAAATTTCCCTGCAATGCGCTGCCTGCATCGGCGGCATCCGTCTTCGGCGTTGCGTACGGATTCGTGCTCATGGCAGGTTCCCCCTCAGTTACCTGTCCTTCAATCTTACTCTCACTGTGGCAATCGCCTTGGCCACCAGCGAGTCGTCCTCGTTTTTCGCCTCGCCCTCGACGAAGATCATGCTGCGGCCGTTCTTCAGCACCCGCGCCTCGGCCAGCAGCCGCGGCCCGCTGCCGCCGCCGATGAACGAGGTGCTCATGTCGATGGTGATGACGCCCAGGGAATCGGGATGCAGGGTGCGCGCGGCGGTGCACAGCGCCACGTCGAGGAGCGACATGATGACCCCGCCATGGACAGTGCCGATGCTGTTGGTGAGATGAGGCTCGATCGGCAGCGAGAGCCGCGCCGTCCCCTCGCCGAGCGTCTCGGTGAGGATCTTGAGGTGCGAGACGAAAGGGATGCGCTTCTGGTAATCGCGCGTGAAGGCGAGCTTGGCGTCGCTGCTCATATCACGGTCGCCCCGCCGTCGACGGCGATCGCCTGCCCGGTGATGTGGCGTGAGGCCTCCGAGGCGAGCAGCACCACCAGACCCTTCAGGTCCTCGTCATTGCCCAGGCGCTTGGTCGGCGTCCAGTCGCGGATCAGCTCGCCGGTGCTGCCGATCGTCGCCTGGGTCATTTTCGAGGGGAAAAATCCCGGGCAGATGGCGTTGACGGTGATGCCGTGCTGCCCCCATTCCGCGGCGAGCGCGCGGGTGAAGTTCACGAGGCCGCCTTTCGTGGTGTTGTAGGCGATGGTGCGCACGATGCGCGGGTCCTGCCCCATCAGGCCGGCGATCGAGGCGATGTTGATGACGCGGCCCCATTTCGCGGGGATCATCGATTTCCTGCCGAGGATCTGGGTCAGCACGAACACGCCGGTCAGGTTGAGGTTCACCAGCTTGTCCCAGGCCTCGAGCGGGTACTCCTCGGCCGGCGCGCCCCAGGTGGCGCCGGCATTGTTGACGAGGATGTCCACCTTGCCGAATTTCTTCAGGATCTCGTCGGCGACCGGCGCGATGGCCTCGCGCTTTCCCATGTCGCATGCAAAGGAGGCGGCCTCGATGTTCTGCTTCTTCAAATGAGTTACTGCTTCCTGCAGCTCATCCTGTTTTCGTGCGGTCAGCGCGAGCTTCGCGCCCATCTCGCCCAGTGCTTCGGCCATCTGCAATCCAAGCCCGCGCGAGCCGCCGGTGACCACAGCGGTTTTACCGCTTAGATCCAGCAGCTTCTTTACCGAAGTCATCCTTTGAGCTGCAACGATTTATACTCGAGAAACTCCTCCAGGCCATAGACGCCGGCCTCGCGGCCGTGGCCGGACTGCTTGAAGCCGCCGAACGGCGCATTCATGTTGAAGGCGCCGCCGTTCACGTCGACCTGCCCGGCGCGGATGCGGCGCGCGATGCGCTGCGCGCGTGCGTCGTCCTTCGACCACACCGCGCCCGCCAGGCCGTACACCGTGTCGTTGGCGATGCGCACCGCGTCTTCCTCGTCCTTGTAGGGAATGATGGAGAGCACCGGCCCGAAGATTTCCTCCTGGGCGATGGTCATGTCGTTCGTTACTTTGCCGAACACCGTCGGCTTGACGTAATAGCCGCCGCGCGGCACGCCCTCGGGCGCCTCGGCGCCGCCGGCGAGGAGCTCGGCGCCTTCCTGCAGGCCCTTCTTGATGTAGCTGCGCACGCGCTCGAGCTGCGCTTGCGAGCTGAGCGGACCCAGCTTGGTGGTTTCGGCGAGCGGGTCGCCGACGGTGAAGCCCTTGGCAACATCCGCGGCGATCCTGGCAGCTTCCTGATAAAGAGAATCAGGAACTAACATCCTCGTCAAAGCCGTGCACGTCTGCCCGGAGTTGAGATAGCAACCGTTGACAGTGCTCTTCACCGCCGTGGCGAGGTCGGCGTCGTCGAGGATCACCGAGGCGCTCTTGCCTCCAAGTTCGAGTGCAAGGCGCTTCACGCCTTGCGCCGCGAGTTCCGAAATTCGCTTCCCGGCGCGCGTCGAGCCGGTGAACGAGATCATGTCGACGTCGCGGTGCTTGACGAGCGCCTCGCCCGCGTCCGCGCCGAAGCCGGTCACCAGGTTGAACACGCCCTGCGGCAGCCCCGCGGCTTCCACCGCTTCGGCGAGGATGAAGGCGTTGAACGGCGCGACTTCCGAGGGCTTCAGCACCACCGTGCAGCCGGCGGCAAGCGCGGGCGCCACCTTGAGCGCGATCTGGTGCAGCGGGTAGTTCCACGGCGTGATCGCGGCCACCACGCCTACCGGCTCGCGCACCACCAGGGAATTTCCCACCCGCTCTTCGAAAGAAAATTCCTTCAGGAGCTTCGCGAAATTCGCGAAGTTGGCGATCGGCAGCCCGGCCTGGATGCGCCCGGCGAGCTTGAGCGGCATGCCGACTTCCTGCGCAATGGTTCTCGCCAGCTCGTCGGCGCGTGCCTTGAGACCCGCGGAGATTTTTTCGAGGAATTCTGCGCGCGCGCTCGCGGGGGTAGAACTCCATGTTTCAAGCGCAGCGCGCGCCGCCGCGACGGCGGCGTCGATGTCTTTTGCAGTGCCGGCAGGCACGCGGCCCATCACTTCGCCGCTGCCGGCGTTGTGCACGTCGATCATTTCCTTGCCGGATGGAGCAACCCATCGGCCGCCGATGAACAGCTTGTCTCGGACCAGCATTCGAATCTCCTCGCGAAGCGAACATTTTAGCCGAGTGTCCGATATATACTCGGCGCGATGTCGCGAAAAGCAAAAGCGGTGCTCTGCAGGGAGCTGAACAAGCCAGTGGTCGTAGAGGAGGTCACGGTCGAGCCGCCGCGGCGCGGCGAAGTGACCATCAAGCTCGGTGCTTGCGGCGTCTGCCATTCGGATCTGTCGGCGACCAACGGCACCATCCCGATGCCGCCGCCGCTGATCCTCGGCCACGAGGCGGCCGGCGAGGTGGTGGAAGTGGGCGAGGGCGCAGATGGGGACACGCGCGGCTTCGCCCCCGGCGATCACGTCGTCTCCTCGTTCATCTACATGTGCGGCAAGTGCCGCTTCTGCTCGGCGGGGCGCCCGGTGCTGTGCCTCGAGCAGGGCAAGGCGATCACCACGCTGCCCGACGGCACGCTGCGCACGCGCGACGCGAAGGGCAATCCGCTCAACGTGTTCTCGGGCTGCGGCGTGATGGCGGAGTACGCCACCATCCACGTCGATAACCTCGTCAAGATCGATCCGAAAATCCCGCTCGATCGCGCGGCGCTGGTCGGCTGCGCGGTGACCACCGGCGTCGGCGCCGTGTTCAACACGGCGAAAGTCGCGCCCGGCTCCACGGTGGCGGTGATCGGCTGCGGCGGGGTCGGCCTCAACGTGGTGCAGGGCGCGCGCATCGCCGGCGCCGAGCGCATCATCGCCATCGACACCAACGAGAACAAATTGTCTCTTGCCAAGGAATTTGGCGCGACCGATTTCATGGTGATCAGGGCAGGAGAAGACCCTGCAAAGGCGCTGAAGAAGCTCACCGGGGGCGGACCCGATTACGCTTTCGAGTGCGTCGGCAACGGCGAGCTCGCGGCGGCGGCGTACCGCGCGATCCGGCGCGGCGGCCTCGCGGTGGTGGTCGGCGTGGCGAAGCCCGGCGATTCGACCGCGGTGCGCACCATGACGCTGCCGTTCGAGGAAAAGACGCTCACCGGCAGCTATTTCGGGTCCTGCGTGCCGCGCATCGATTTCCCGCGCATGCTCGGTCTTTACATGCGCGGGCAGCTTAAGCTGGATGAGCTCATTACACGGCGCTATTCGATCGACGAGGCGGCGCAGGCCTTCGCCGACCTCGAATCGGGGAAAAACGCGCGCGGCGTAATCGTGTTCCGCGAATGACCGGCCGCATCCTGGTTGTCGACGATCAGCGTGCCATCGCAGAGATGATGACCGGCGTGCTGCAGGGGCGCGGCTACGAAGTGCTCACCGCCTTCGACGGGGAAACCGCGCTGCGGCACGTGCGTGCCGACCGCCCCGACCTCGTGGTCTCGGACATCCTGATGCCGGGGATGGACGGCTACGAGCTGTGCCGCAGAGTGCGTGCCGATCCGGCGACGACCCTGCTGCCGATCGTGCTCGTCACCTCGCTCGAGCCGCAGGCCGAGCGCATCAACGGCCTGGAGGCGGGCGCCGACGATTTCCTGTCCAAGCCGATCAACTGGGACGAGCTGTTCGCGCGCGTGAAGTCGCTGCTGCGCATCAAGCGGCTGCAGGACGAGGTGATGACCTGGAATATGGAGCTCGAGGGACGCGTGCGCGACCAGGTCGCTCAGCTCGAGCGGCTGTCCCGGCTGAAACGCTTCTTCTCGCGGCCGGTGGCCGAGGCGATCATCGCCGGCGGCGAGGAGATCCTCAAGCCCCACCGGCGCAATATCACCGCCGTGTTCCTCGACCTGCGCGGCTTTACCGCCTTCACCGACCGCGCCGATCCCGAGGAGGTGCTCGATTTGCTGCGCTCCTACCATGCGACGCTCGGCAGCACCGTCGACGAGTTCGGCGGCACGCTCGAGCACTTTGCCGGCGACGGCATGATGATCTTCTTCAACGATCCGTTCCCGGTGGACCGCGCCGCCGAGCGCGCGGTGCGCATGGCGATGGCGCTGCAGCGCGGCTTCGGCCCGATCTCGCGCGCCTGGGCGAAGCTCGGCCACGACGTCGGCCTGGGGATCGGCATCGCGCAGGGCGAGGCGACGCTAGGCGTGATCGGCTTCGAGCAGCGCTGGGAGTACGCGGCGATCGGCAACGTGCCGAACCTCGCGGCGCGGCTCTGCGGCCAGGCGAACGCCGGCGAGATCCTGCTCGACGGCCAGACCCGGCAGGCCGTCGCCGACGTCGCCGACACCGAGCCGGTCGGGCCGCTGACCCTGCGCGGAATTCAGCAGCCCGTGCCGGCGTTCAAGCTGAAAGCGCTGAAGTAAGTCTTCAGGCCACTTCGAACAGCCCGGCAGCGCCCATCCCGCCGCCGATGCACATGGTGACCACGACATACCTTGCCTTGCGGCGCCGGCCTTCGATGAGCGCGTGCCCGGTGAGCCGCGCGCCACTCATGCCGTAGGGGTGGCCGAGCGCGATCGCGCCGCCGTTGACGTTGAGCCGCTCCTCCGGGATGCCGATGCGGCTGCGGCAGTAGAGGACCTGCACCGCGAAGGCTTCGTTCAGCTCCCACAGATCGATGTCGCCGACTTTCTTGCCGGTCTGCTCGAGGAGCTTGGGCACCGCGAACACCGGGCCGATGCCCATTTCCTTCGGGTCGCAGCCGGCGACCGCGAAGCCGCGGAATATGCCGAGCGGCTGCAAGCCGCGGCGCGCGGCCTCGCGATCGCTCATCACCACCGCCGCCGCGGCGCCGTCGGAGAACTGGCTGGCGTTGCCCGCGGCGATGCAGCCGCCCTCGATCGCCGGCTTGATCTGCGACACGCCTTCGTACGTGGTGTCCGGGCGGATGCCCTCATCCTCCGTCGCCGTGACTTCCCTCATCGTCTCGGTGCCGGTGTTCTTGTCGACGATCTTCATCTTCGTCGTGATCGGCACGATCTCGTCCTTGAACCTGCCTTCGGCGCGCGCGCTCGCGGCGCGCTGCTGGCTCTGCACGCCGAGGCGGTCCTGCTCCTCGCGCGGAATCTCGTAGCGTCTTGCGACGTACTCGGCGGTCTGCAGCATTGGCCAGTAGCTCTCGGGCTTATGGCGATGCAGCCACTCGTCCTGGAAATGGTGCTTGTTCATCTCGTTCTGCACCAGCGAGATCGACTCGACGCCGCCGGCGACGTAGATCTCGCCCTCGCCCGCGAGGATGCGCTGCGCCGCCAAGGCGATGGTCTGCAGGCCGGAGGAGCAAAAGCGGTTCACGGTCATGCCCGGCACCGAGCTCGGACAGCCGGCGCGCACCGCAATCTGCCGCGCGATGTTCCAGCCGGTCGCGCCCTCGGGATTGGCGCAGCCGATGATCACGTCCTCGACCTCGTCGGCGTCGAGCTTGGCGCGCTCGAGCGCCGCGTGCACCACGTGCCCGCCCATCTTCGCGCCGTGCGTCATGTTGAGCGCGCCGCGCCAGCTCTTGCAGAGCGGCGTGCGCGCGGTGGATACGATCACTGCCTCCATGGGCTGTCTCCTACAGGTTGAACCGCTTGCCTTCCTTGGCCAGCTTGACGAGCAGCGGCGCCGGTTTCCATTGGCTGCCCTGATAACCCTGCCTGAAGCGCTCGATCGCGGCGAGCACCTTGTCGAGGCCCACCGTGTCGGCATAGAACATCGGACCGCCCCGGTACGGCGCAAAGCCGTAGCCGGTGAGATACACCATGTCGATGTCGGAGGCGCGCAGCGCGATGCCTTCCTCGAGGATGTACGCGCCCTCGTTGGCGAGGGCGTAGAGGCAGCGCGCGACGATCTCCTCGTCGGAGATGCTGCGCGGTTTGACCCCTATCTCCACCCTGTAGTCTTGTAGAAGCTTGTCAACCTCCGGATCGGGCAGGGGCTTGCGCTCGCCGGCCTCGTACCGATAAAACCCCTTGCCCGTTTTCTGCCCGAAGCGGCCGAGCTCGCAGATGCGGTCTGCGAACTTCGAATAGACCATCTCCGGTTTCTCCTGGTAGCGGCGCTTTCGCACCTCCCAGCCGATGTCGTTGCCGGCCATGTCCGACATCGTGAACGGCCCCATGGCGAGGCCCCATTTCTGCAGGGCGGCGTCCACCTGTTGCGGAGTAGCGCCCTCCTCGAGGAGAAACATCGCCTGTTGCACGTACCTTTCGAGCATGCGGTTACCGATGAAACCGTCGCAAACGCCCGAGACCACCGGCAGTTTTTTCAGCGTCTTGCCGAGTTTCATGGTGGTGGCGAGCACGTCCTTGCCGGTCTGCCTGCCGCGCACCACTTCGAGCAGCCGCATCACGTTCGCGGGAGAGAAGAAATGCGTGCCGATCACGTCCTGCGGCCGCTGGGTCGCCTCGGCGATCTTGTCGACGTCCAGGGTCGAGGTGTTGGTCGCCAGGATGGCGCCGGGCTTGGCGGTGACGTCGAGCTTCTTGAAGAGATCCTGCTTCACGTCCATGCGCTCGAACACCGCCTCGACGATGATGTCGGCGTCGCCCATGTCCTCCAGCTTCAACGACGGCGTGATCAGCGACATGCGCCTTTCCATATCCTCCTGCTTCAGCCGCCCTTTTGCCACCGTGCCTTCGTAATTCTTCCTGATGCTGGACAGTCCTCGATCGAGGGCCTCCTGCTTCATGTCGACGACGGTAACGGGTATGCCGGCATTCGCGAAGGCCATCGCGATACCGCCGCCCATCGTGCCGGCCCCGACGATCGCCGCCTTGCGGATTTCGCGCAGCGGCGTGTCCTCGGGAACGCCCGGAATCCGCGTCGTCTGCCGCTCGGCGAAGAACATGTGGCGCAGCGCCTTGGACTCGGCGGTGTTGACGAGCTGCGCGAAGCGCTCGCGCTCGAATTTGCGGCCCTCGTCGAAGGGCTGCGTCACCGCGGCTTCGGCGCAGGCGACGATCTCGAGCGGCGCGGGATAGCCCTTCGACTCCTTCGCCACCTGCTCGCGCGCCTGGGCGAAAAAGGCCTTGGGATCGCCGTCGAGCTTCGCCTTCAAGTCGCGGATGCGGCGCCGCGGTTTTTTTTCGGAGAGCAGCTTGTTGACATAGACGAGCGCCGCCTCGAGCAGATCGCCTTCCACGATCTCGTCCACCAGCCCCAGCGCCTTCGCCTTCTCCGCCGCGATGGGATTGCCGGTGGTCATCATGCGCAGCGCTTCCATCATCGGGATGATGCGCGGCAGGCGCTGGGTGCCGCCCGAGCCGGGGAGGATGCCGAGTTTCACCTCGGGCAGGCCGAGCTGCGATTTGGGCAGCGCGATGCGGTAGTGACAGGCGAGCGCCAGCTCCAGGCCGCCGCCGAGCGCGAAGCCGCCGATGGCCGCCACCAGCGGCTTGGTCATCGCGTCCTGCTGGTCGTTGACGTCAGGCAGATCCGGCTTTTCACGCGGCTTGTTGAACTCGCGAATGTCCGCCCCGCCGGAAAACGCCTTCGCCGAGCCGATCAGCAGCGCGCCCTTTATTGCCGGATCGGCCTCCGCCTTCTTCAGGTATTCCATGATGGCGGCGCGCAGCGCGTTCCCCAGGCCGTTGACCGGCGGGTGGTTCATCGTGATGACGGCGATGCCATCACGGACTGAATACTGGGCCGCTTCGCTCATGCGTGGATCTCCAGGGGAATGAGGATTCTAGCCGCTTCGGGGGCGGCTACAATCCCCGCCGGGGATGAGGAGGACATGGTCCAATCCGAGGCGCAGCCCCTGCTGCGCGTAAAGGACGTGGCGGTGCGCTTCGGCGGCATCGTCGCTCTCGACGGCGTGTCGTTCGAGGTGGCGCGCGGGCGCATCGTCGGCCTGATCGGGCCCAACGGCGCCGGCAAGACGACGCTCTTCAACTGCGTCTCGCGCCTCTACGACTGCGACCGCGGCGAGATCGCCTTCGACGGCGGCTCGCTGCTTGCCGTGCCGCGCCATCGCGTCGCCGCGCTCGGCATCAGCCGCACCTTCCAGAACCTGGCCCTGTTCCGCAGCATGAGCGTGCTCGATAACGTGATGGTCGGCTACCACTGCCGCTCGCGCGGCGGGTTCCTCGCCAACGCGCTGCGCCTGCCGCACGCGGTGCACGCCGAGCGCCTAGCCGCGGACAAGGCGCGCACGCTGCTTGCCCTGCTCGGCCTCGAGGCGCTCGCGGCGAAGCCCGTCGCGGAGCTTCCCTTCGGCACCCAGAAGCGCGTGGAGCTCGCGCGCGCGCTCGCCGCCGAGCCGAAGCTGCTGCTGCTCGACGAGCCCGCGAGCGGGCTCAATCACGAGGAGGTGGGCAGGCTCGGTGCGCTCATCCGCGAGCTGCGCGAGCGCCTGCAGCTCACCATCCTGCTGGTCGAGCACCACATGAACCTGCTGATGAGCATCTCGGACTGGGTGGTGGCGCTCAACTTCGGCCGCCGCATCGCCCAGGGCACCCCGGCAGAGGTGCGGCAGCATCCCGAGCTGGTTCGCGCCTACCTGGGGGGTTGATGCTTCTTCAAGTCTCCGGGCTGCACGCCTCTTACGGCGCCACGCGCGTGATCCACGGCATCGACTTCGCAATGGAGCAGAACTCCATCACCACGCTGCTCGGGGCAAACGGCGCGGGAAAGACCACCACCTTGCGCGCCGTTTGCGGCATGGTGAAGACGCAGGGCGAGATCCGCTTCGGCGGCGAGCGCATAGAGCGCCGCAGCACCGAGGACATCGCGCGCCTGGGCATCGCGCACGTTCCCGACGGCCGCGGCACCTTCCTCAACCTCACCACCGAGGAGAACCTGCGCCTGGGCGCATACACGCGCAAGGACCGCGCCGCGGTCGAAGCCGACCTGGAGCGCGTCTTCGGCTACTTCCCGCGGCTGAGGGAGCGCCGCGCGCAGCAGGCAGGGACGCTGTCGGGGGGCGAGCAGCAGATGCTTGCCGTATCGCGCGCGCTGATGCTCGCGCCCAAGCTGATGCTGCTCGACGAGCCGTCGTTCGGGCTCGCGCCGCTGCTGGTGCGCGAGCTGTTTGGCATCCTGCGCGCCATCAACGAGCGCGAGCGCGTCGGCATGCTGCTCGTCGAGCAGAACGCCGCCATGGCGCTCGATCTCGCCGACCGCGCCTACCTCATCGAGACCGGGCGCGTGGTGCTGTCGGGAACGGCCGCCGACATCAGGCGCGACGACGCCGTGCGGCGCGCGTACCTGGGCTACTAGGATGGCGATGGACGCCGTGATCTTCCAGGTGCTCGCCGGCCTCGCGACCGGCGGCATCTATGCGAGCCTCGCGCTCGCGCTGGTGATGATCTACCAGGCCACTCACCTCGTGAACTTCGCGCAGGGAGAGATGGCGATGTTCAGCACCTACATCGCCTGGAGCCTGATCAATGCCGGCATGGGCTACTGGCCGGCCTTCTTCCTTACCGTCGCCTTCGCCTTCGTGCTCGGGGTGCTGCTCGAGCGCGTCGTCATCCGGCCGGTCGAGAACGCGCCGGTGCTCGTGGTGGTGGTGGTGTTCATCGGCTTGCTCGTCATCCTGAACAGCGTGGCCGGCTGGATCTACACCTACACCATCAAG
>DATNMK010000043.1:0-148118 GCA_035602335.1 Burkholderiales bacterium | reverse complement strand
GTAGTTCTTCGCCTCGCCCCCGTACTTCTTCGCCAAAATGTGCGTCATCGCCGCCGTCAGCGTCGTCTTGCCATGATCCACGTGACCAATCGTCCCAACGTTCACGTGCGGCTTGGTGCGCTCGAATTTGACTTTTGCCATAGCTGCGCTCCTACTTCGTATCCTTGTCTTTATTGATGATCGAGTCCGCCACGTTCTTCGGCGCCTCGGCGTAGTGTTTGAATTCCATCGTGTACGTGGCGCGCCCCTGCGTGAGCGAGCGCAGCGTGGTCGAGTAGCCGAACATCTCGTTGAGCGGCACTTCCGCCTTGATCGCCTTGGCTCCGGGGAGATCGTCCATGCCCAGGATGACACCGCGCCGCCCCGACAGGTCGCCTATCACGTCGCCCATCTTTTCCTCCGCCGTCTCGACCTCGACCGCCATGATCGGCTCGAGCAGCACCGGGTTGGCGGCGCGCATGCCATCCTTGAAAGCGAAAATCGCCGCCATCTTGAACGCGTTCTCGTTCGAGTCGACGTCGTGGTACGAGCCGTCGGTGAGGGTGACCTTGATGTCGACCACCGGGTAGCCGGCCAGCACGCCCTCCTGAAGGGCCTCGTCGACGCCTTTTTTCACCGCCGGAATGAATTCCTTCGGCACCCGTCCGCCCTTGACGCCGTCGACGAATTCATAGCCCTTGCCGTGCTGCGGCTCGAGCTTGAGCCAGACGTGGCCGTACTGGCCGCGGCCGCCCGATTGCTTGATGAACTTGCCTTCGGACTCGAGCGCCTTCTTGAAGGTCTCGCGGTAGGCCACCTGCGGCTTGCCGACCGAAGCCTCGACGCCGAACTCGCGCTTCATCCGGTCGACGATGATTTCGAGGTGCAGCTCGCCCATGCCGGAGATGATGGTCTGGCCCGATTCCTCGTCGGTGTGCACGCGGAACGACGGGTCTTCCTGCGCCAGGCGTCCGAGCGCGACGCCCATCTTTTCCTGGTCGACCTTGGTCTTGGGCTCGACGGCTTGCGAGATCACCGGCTCGGGGAACTCCATGCGCTCGAGCGTGATGACCTTCTTCACGTCGCAGATCGTCTCGCCGGTGACGACATCCTTGAGACCGACCACGGCCGCGATGTCGCCGGCGCGCACTTCCTTGATGTCCTTGCGCTCGTTGGCATGCATCTGCAGCAGCCGCCCGATGCGCTCCTTCTTGCCGCGCACCGAGGTATAGACCGTGTCGCCCGAGCTCAGCACCCCCGAGTACACGCGGATGAAAGACAGCTGGCCGACGAAGGGGTCGGTCATGATCTTGAACGCGAGAGCCGCGAACGGCTCGTCGTCGCCGGGTTTGCGGAAATCGGGCTCGCCCTTCGCGTTCTCGCCCTTCACCGGCGGGATGTCCAAGGGCGAGGGCAGGTAGTCGATCACCGCGTCGAGCATCGCCTGCACGCCCTTGTTCTTGAATGCAGAGCCGCACAGCATCGGCACGATCTCGTTGTTGATCGTGCGCAGGCGCAGTCCCTTTTTCACCTCTTCGATCGAAAGCTCGTTCGTCTGGAGGTACTTGTTCATCAATTCTTCGTTGGCCTCGGCCGCGGCCTCGACCAGCTTCTCGCGCCATTCCTTCGCCTCCGCGGCGAGCTCGGGAGGAATCGGCCGCCGCTCGAACTTCATCCCCTGCGTGGCGTCGTCCCAGTAGATCGCTTCCATGGTGACGAGATCCACGACGCCGGCAAACTTGTCTTCGGCGCCGATCGGCAGCTGAATCGGCACCGGATTGCCCTTCAGGCGCGAGCGGATGTGCTCGTAGGACTTGAAGAACGTGGCGCCGACGCGGTCCATCTTGTTGATGAAGGCGAGCCGGGGCACGCGGTACTTGTTGGCCTGGCGCCAGACTGTTTCCGACTGCGGTTGCACGCCCGCGACCGCGTCGTAGACCATGCAGGCGCCGTCGAGCACGCGCAAGCTACGTTCGACCTCGATGGTGAAGTCGACGTGGCCCGGCGTGTCGATGATGTTGATGTGGTGCTCCGGATAGGTGAGGTCCATGCCCTTCCAGAAGCAGGTGGTGGCCGCCGAGGTGATGGTGATGCCGCGCTCCTGCTCCTGCTCCATCCAGTCCATCTGGGCGGTGCCGTCGTGCACCTCGCCCATCTTGTGGCTGACGCCGGTGTAGAACAGGATGCGCTCGGTCGTGGTCGTCTTCCCGGCGTCGATATGCGCCGAGATGCCGATGTTCCGGTAGCGTTCGATGGGGGTCTTGCGTGCCACGGCCACTTTTCCTTGATCCTTCCTAGAACCTGTAATGCGAGAAAGCCTTGTTGGCTTCCGCCATGCGATGCACTTCCTCGCGCTTCTTCATCGCCCCGCCGCGGCCCTCGGCCGCTTCCTGCAGCTCGCCCGCGAGCCGCACGGTCATGGATTTCTCGCCGCGCTTCTGCGCCGCCTCGCGGATCCACCGCATGGCGAGCGCGACGCGCCGTACCGGCCGCACCTCGACCGGAACCTGGTAGTTCGCGCCGCCGACGCGGCGGCTCTTCACCTCGACCACCGGCTTCACGTTCTGCACCGCCTGCGTGAACACCTCGATCGGGTCCTTGCCCGCCTTCGACTTGATCGTCTCGAGCGCGCCGTAGATGATGCGTTCGGCAACCGATTTCTTGCCGCGGGTCATCAGAACGTTGACGAACTTGGCAACGTCGACGTTGTTGAATTTCGGATCCGGCAGGATCTCGCGCTTCGGGACTTCTCTGCGACGCGGCATGTTGCGTGTCTTCCCTTTAAGCTGATTTCGGCGCCTTGGCGCCGTATTTCGAGCGGGCCTGCTTGCGGTCCTTGACGCCCTGCGTGTCAAGCGAACCGCGCACGATGTGGTAGCGCACGCCCGGCAGGTCCTTCACCCGCCCGCCGCGAATCAGCACCACCGAGTGCTCCTGCAGGTTGTGGCCCTCGCCACCGATGTAGCCGATCACTTCGAAGCCGTTCGTCAGGCGCACTTTGGCGACTTTGCGCAGCGCCGAGTTCGGCTTCTTGGGCGTGGTCGTGTAGACCCGCGTGCAGACCCCCCGCTTTTGCGGCGAGCCGGCGAGCGCCGGGACTTTCGACTTGGCGCGCTTCGCAACGCGCCCTTCACGCACTAACTGGTTGACCGTGGGCATGTTCTTTACGTTTCCAGAAACGAACCGGGCGGCATTCGCTGACTCTGAATAGCCGCCCCGGGGCCAAAAAAGAGGCCGGATTATAAAGAGGAAATCGGGTCAGCGCAAGGAAACGACCGGGTTGGTAGTGGGTCAGTTTGCCGAATGAAGCGGCTAACTGTCCGAAATGCTAGCTTGGCCCCTCAACGGAGGGGTTTATGGGCCTTATTGATCGGCTTGTTGAGGAGTGGCCAGTGATAGCGGCTGCTCCGTATTCGTTCTGGCTGCTAATGCTGGCTATCTTGGTTGCTGCCGCCGGTCTGGCGCATCTATGGAACCGCAGAGAAATGAGCGCGATCAAGGCTGAGAAGGCTAGTGCAGATGCGACAACCAAGCTGACAGAGAAGGAGCGGGACGTCTACAAGAGTGAGGCTGAGAACTATAAAAAAGACTTGGAGAAAGCCAACAAGCTTTCTGGGCCTTCGCAACTCGCGCCAGTATCGTATGGGAACACTGAGGTTCGAGAGGCATTTGTCCAAGTATCGTCCATGCCAATTGGGAAAATTACGATTTACGGTACTCCATCGGAGTGGACTGACGAGGACATAGGAAGATTCGCAGCGTTTACGCGATTACAAGAGGCAGGTTTAGCAAAGATCGAACAAACAACACAGCCCAATGCCTCGGTGGTATCTGGCACATCAACAGCGTTTGAGTATGCCAACACCCCGCTACCGCTGAGGGCAGCAACGAAAAAAAACGTCTAGGCGGAAACTTCTTCACTGTGATCTACGAGTGCCGCGATTTCCTCAAGGCTCCAAACGTGGTCGGTCAAACCGGCTTCCATTGCCGGGGTGACGCGCAGCGTTTGGTGAATCCGGCAGAAGTTGTAGTGCATGAAATGGAGCGCCACGGCGTAGGCTAGGTTCTCAACCTTTTTAGAGAAGGCATTGGTAAGCCGCGTGAACCGGCGCATGGACATACGCATCGTCAGGTTCTGGCGTTCAACGTAGGACGTGGAAATGTCGCCTTTGACCGGATGACCAGCGATCTTACGACGCTTGATTCCGCAGCACTCGCCAGCGCTGTAGCGTTTTTCGTTGCCCTTGCCCTTTGGCTCGCTGTAAATCTTTTGCAGCATGGCGTAGTCCACGTCGCCGCCGAAGGCTTCATTGACCGCGACGAGATACGCCTTGTGACCGTCCGTAGTGAGTTGGACGCGATTCGCAAGGCGTCCGCGTAAATCGTCCATGAAGTGCAGAGCGTCTATTACGTCGCGCAGTCCGACATAGAACGAAATGATGAGTTTGGTATCGGCGCAAAGGCCGGTCCACGTCCATACGTCGCCATAGCCGAAAACGCCCTTGCAATCGGCGGGGATGTTCTTTTCCTTGGAGTAGCAGAACGACCAGATTTCGTCGCATTGAACGCGGCGCGATTGCACGTTGCGAACGTGCTTGTTGTGGTACTCGCCACAGGCCGCGCCAACATCAGCCAGCAGCTTGATAACCGTTCCCTTGGCTGCGCCAGTCATCCGGCAGATAGCGCGGATGCTGTTTCCCTCTACTAAGCAACCGATGATCTTGGACCGTTCTTCGATGCTCAAGCGGTTCATGGCGTCTTCTCCCTTGACGCCAGTATGCTTGAGCGGTCTAGCAAATGCAAGCATTTTTTCAACCATGCTTGCATATTCTATCGAAATACCCTATCCTGCAAGCACTTCTTACAGGGGTGCAAGCATGGACGAGACCACGGAGAACAAGGCCAAAGGCGGGTTTGCCCGGGCAGAATCCCTGACACCGGAGGAGCGGTCCAAGATCGCTAGGCGAGCTGCAAAGACGCGCTGGAAGGACAGCAATCTGCCTCGGGCAACCCACGAGGGAATGCTGACACTTGGAGACATTCAGATTCCCTGCGCTGTTCTCGCGGACGGAAGGCGAGTTCTCACCCAAAGCGGGTTTATGCAAGCACTTGGTCGCGCTCGCCAAGCGAAAGGCCGGAAGTATTACGACGCTGACGTCAATCTGCCAGCTTTCTTGACGGCAAAGAACCTAAAACCCTTTGTTTCCAAAGATTTGGAAGTGACGTCAAGCCAAATTGAATTCAAGCCTGTGCGTGGTGCTCGCGCCTTCGGGTATGCCGCCGAATTGCTGCCCAAGGCATGCGAAGTTTTTCTAAAAGCCCAGGACGCCAAAGAACTAGACGTTAGGCAAGAACATATCGCCGCAAGAGCGCAGATTTTGATTCGCGCTCTTGCTAGCGTCGGCATCGTAGCCTTGGTTGACGAGGCGACGGGCTATCAGGACGTTAGGCCGCAGCAAGCACTTCAAGCCTATCTTGAAATAATCATCCGCAAAGAGCTTGCGGCATGGGCCAAGAGGTTCCCTGATGAGTTCTACGAAAACATCTACAAGCTGAAGGGCTGGCAATGGCCTGGCATGGGCAAGAATCGCTTCAGCGTGGTCGCGCACTACACGCGGGATTTGGTCTACGAGCGACTTGCCGCCGGACTTCTTGAAGAACTTGAACGGAATAGCCCCAAAAACGAAAAGGGCCAAAGGCCAAACAAACTGCACCAATGGCTAACGGAAGATGTTGGCAATCCGATGCTGGCGCAGCATCTTCATTCTCTAATCATGTTTCAGAGGTTGGCAATTACTAGCGGATTCGGCTGGAAAAGGTTCGTCAAAATGGTCGATCAAGTGCTGCCGAAGAAAGGCAGCACCCTTGAATTGCCGCTTACTTCTTCCGAGACCACCTAGCTTGAGCCGCCTTCTTCGCAATCTGAGCCCGTTTAGACGGAGACAAAGACTTGGCCCTAGCCTTCCCACCCTTGAGGCCGCCCATGCGTCCTAAGGCCACGGCAGCGGGATTCTTGTCACCAGTGGCGCTGGTCTCTGAAAACTCGCCAATGGCCTTCGCCAGAATGCTGGCGGCCATCTCGTTCACGTCCGGCTTGCTGCTTGAGCGCTTTGGCATAGTTTCCCGTATGCCACACGAACGCCAACAACGTCAATGCTAGGGCCTTTCAAACTGACCCACTACCACCGGGTTGGAGGCTGCCTTTTTAGGCCTTCGCTGCCGCAGGGTTTGGAACGAAGCCGAAGCGGCCTGCGACCTCGGCCCGCGGAATGCGTGTCAAACGGTCGGCAGCGTCGGCGTAGCGCTCGAGGTCGCGGTCGTCGAGCAGGCCGATGCCGCGCTCGGCGCGGATCAGGACCGAGCCTTCGTCGTCGAGGTAGGTTTCAGTAGCGCGCGCCGGCCGGCCGCAATGGTCGAAAAGCGCGTCTCCTTCGTGGTGGAATACCAGCGGCGTATAGGCGAGCGTCACATAGACCCGCTGCGGGCCGTTCTGGAAAAACCAGCGTCCCTGCGCGTCGCACTCGTAGTTGCGGGCGATGAAATCGCGCATCGCCGCGTTGCTGATGCGCTGCCCCTTGATTCGCCAGTTGCCCCGGCGGTCGAGCGCGAGCCAGCCGTATACCGCCGGCACGTTCGGCCATCTGGCGAGGCTGCGCACGACCAGCTCATCCATGACGCTCGCTCTCGTCCACGAGTTATTCTAGCCGCATGCCGAGAGCTGATTTTGTATGCGCTCCGCGCTTGCGGGTGCGTTGGGCCGAGGTGGACATGCAGAAGATCGTGTTCAACGGCCATTACCTCACCTACATCGACACCGCGATCGCGGAGTACTGGCGCGAGATCGGCTTGCCCTACCCGCACGGCTACGTCGAGCGCTACGCGAACGACGTCTATCTGCGCAAGGCCAGCGTCGAGTATCTCGGCTCGGCGCGCTACGACGACGTGCTCGAGATCTGCTGCCGGGTCGCCAGGCTTGGCCGCTCGAGCATGAAGGCCGCACCACTGCCCGAGGAGCTGCGCGGCCGCGTGCGGCGCTACGAACGCGTGGCGCCGCAGTCATGATCTGGTGGGAGGACTTCAAGGTCGGCGACAGCGTGGAGATGGGACGCCACAGCTTCACCGCGCAGGAGATCGTCGAGTTCGGCCGCCGCTTCGATCCGCAGCCGTTCCACGTCGATGCGGCAGCGGCCGGGAAGAGCTTTTTCGGCGGCCTGATCGCGAGCGGCTGGCATACCTGCGCGGTCGGCATGCGCCTGATGTGCGAGAGCTACCTCAATCACAGCAACAGCCTCGGCGCGCCCGGCCTGGACCAGATTCGCTGGCCGAAGCCGGTGCGCCCCGGCGACACGCTCGTCTACCGGCGCACGGTGCTGGCGGCCCGCGCTTCGACCACCCGCCCGGGCGTCGGGCTGGTGAAGCACCGCTGGGAGGCGCTGAACCAGCAGGGCGAGCTGGTCCTCACCATGGAAGGTTGGGGCATGTTCGGTCGCCGGCCATGAGCGTAAAAATCGATTTGAATCACAAGATCCACGTGCTGACGAAGAAGGAAGAGCTCGAAGCCGTGCGCGTCCCCGGCAAAGTGGTGGTAGTGCTCGATATTCTCTTCGCCACCACGACGATGGTGACGGTGCTCGCGCACGGCGCAACCGAAGTCATCCCCGTGCTCGACGAATCGGCTGCGCGCGCTGAGAGCGAGCGATACAGGGATTGTGTGGTCGCGGGCGAGCTCTATGCCGAAACCATCCCGGGGTTCGCGCATCCCGCGCCGCTGTCGCTGCTCAAGCACGGCATCGAAGGCAAGACGGTGATCTACTCGACCACCAACGGCACGGTCGCCATGGCCCAGGCCGCCGGCGCGGCGCGCGTGTACTGCGGCGCGCTGCTCAACGCGCGCCGGCTCGCCGAGCATATCGTCGCCCGGCATCCGCGGGAGACGGTGCTCCTGGTCTGCGCGGGCTCGGGCAACAATTTCAATTTCGAGGATTTCTACGGCGCCGGCTACTTCGTCGCGCGCTTTGCCGATCTGCTCGGCGCGGCCGCCGATCTTTCCGATGCGGCGAAGGCGGCGCTCGCCCTCTATCGCCACGCGCGCGCGCCCGACGCCCTGCTCGATTGCCGCGTCGGCCGGATGATGGTGGCGCGCGGTCTGCGCGAGGAAGTCGAGTTTGCCTGCCGCTTCGATGCCCTGCCCGTGGTGCCTGCGCTCGAGCAAGGCAGGCTCCGCCTGCTCAGTGATAGCGCTCGAAGCCGAAGCGGCTGAGCAGGAACCGGGCGCAGCCGTAAGCGATCCAGATCCAGGCCCGCCGCCAGAGTGGCTGGCGGTGCCATTGGCGCGGCGCCATGCGCTCGGCGCCCGAGCGCATGGCCTCCTCGAGACTGTCGTGGAGCTCTTTCGCAAAGGCGGTGTCGTCGACGAACACGTTGGCTTCGCGCGCGAGCAGCAGGCTGAACGGGTCGATATTGGACGAGCCCACGCAGGCGACCTGCCGGTCGAAGACCGCGACCTTGGCGTGCAGGAAGCTCGGGTAGTACTCGTAGATCTCGACGCCCGCGTCCAGCAGCCTGCCATAGAGGCCGAGCATGGCGTAGTGCACCAGGAAATACTCCACGCGGCCCTGCAGCAGAAGGCGCACTCGCACGCCGCGCCGCGCGGCCTCGCGCAGCGCGCGGCGAAAGCTCCGCCCGGGAAGGAAGTAGGCGCAGGCGATGACGATCTCCACGCGTGCCGCTTCGATGTGCTGCAGGTACGCATCCTCGATGTCGCTGCGATGCCGCAGGCTATCGCGCACCACCAGCGCCGCGCGCTGCGTTCCGCAAGGGGGCGGAGGCTGCACTGACGCCGCCGCGCGGTCCCGGTGCCGCAACTTGGCCCAGGACACCTGCAGCCAGAGCCGGGCGGCCGCGCTGCGCACCTCGAAGGCGAGTGGCCCTTCGATGCGCACCGCGTAGTCGTAGCGCGGCGCCTGCCACTCGCGGCTCTCGAAGTCGTCGATCACGTTGATGCCGCCGACGAAAGCGAGCTGGCCGTCGATGGCTGCGAGCTTACGATGCATCCTGCGCAGCCGGCCGCGCCGCAGGCGCATGCGCGCGATCTCGGGCCGGAACACGAGCAGCTGCGCGCGCGCAGCCTCCAGCCGGTCGCGAAAGCGGCGCGCGAAGTCGCCCGCGCCGAAGCCGTCGACCAGCAGGTGCACGCTCACTCCGCGTGCCGCGGCGCGCGCGAGCGCCTCCGTCACCCGCGCGCCGGTCTCATCGTCGGCGTAGATATAGCTCTCGAGGAACACTTCGCTTCGCGCCGCGTCGATCGCCGCGATCAGCGCCGGGAAATACTCCTCGCCGTTCTTGAGCAGCGTGAGACGGTTCCCGCCGACGTACTCCATGCGGCTACGGCCGCTCGAGTACCGCGCTGACGGCGAGGTGATCCGACAGCATCGACCAGGGCTTGCCGCGGTGAACGCGCGAGGCCGACACCTTGAAGCCGCGCACGTAGATGCGGTCGAGCCGCAGCAGCGGCAGCATGCTCGGGAAGGTCGGCAGCGCGCGCCCGTATTGCCCTACCGACACCTCGGTCATGCCGAGCCGGCGCTCGAGGATCGCCGTCGCGCGGTGCCGCCAGTCGTTGAAGTCGCCGGCGATGATGATCGGCAGGTCGCGCGAGGCGAGCTCCTCGAGCCGGCCGGAGATCGCCTCGAGCTGGCGGTTGCGCCCGCGCGCGTGCAGCGACAGATGCACGCAGACGCAATGCAGATTGCGTTTCCACCCCGGCACGGCGAGCACGCAATGCAGAAGCCCGCGGCGCTCGTAACGGTGATCGGACACATCCTCGTTCTCGAACGAAAGGAAAGGAAAGCGCGACAGGACCGCGTTGCCGTGGTGGCCGTGGTCGTACACCGCGTTGCAGCCGTAAGCGTGCTGCCAACGGCCGCTGGCCAGGAACTCGAGCTGCGGCTCGGTGGGGCAGGTGGCGTAACGCATCGCGTAGCGCTTGTTCAGTCCCTGCACTTCCTGCAGGAACACCACGTCGGGATCGAGCGCGCGCAAGCCGTCGCGCAGCTCGTGGATCACCATGCGGCGGTTGAAGCGCGACAGACCCTTGTGGATGTTCAGGGTCACGACGCGCAGGCTCCGGATCATCGTCCCGGCTCTCCAAGGTCGAGCTCGAAGCGGCGCTCGAGCAGGTCGGCATCGTCGAAATGCCGCCTGCCCACGAAAGCGGTGGCATGCCGGCCCCATTGGCGCATCGCGCCAGCCGAAGCGATCCCCATCGGCCAGAAAAGGAAACGCTCGGCGCGCTCGCTGCCGGCGATGATGCCATCCGGGCCGAAGGCGCTGCGGGCGCCTTCGCCGATGCGCTGCATCGAGCGCAGCTCGCCATAGGGACGGAACACGTAGCGTGCCACGCTGTCGGAGCCGCGCACCAGGCTGACGCCTTCGATGTAATGCGTGGCCGAGGCAATTCTCACCACCGGGCGCTCGTCCTCGCCGACCGGCGGCAGCATCTGCGGCACGAATGCCCATTCGTCCAGCGCATCGGGCGCCGGACGGGGGCGGGCGCGCGGCGTGGGGAAAAACACATGGTAGCAACCGCAGGGATGGATCGAGTCATAGAGGAGCGGCGCGCCGTCCGGCGCCAGCGTCACCCGCCAGATGATGCCGTCGAGCTTGCCGGCGAGCAGATCGAATTCCCCCTGTGCCGGCCGCTCGGGAAACCAGATCGTATAGACCAGCTGCAGAAGCACGCGCTCGCCGTAACGCGTATAGGCGGGCTGCACGTACACCGCGGCCTCGGCAGGATCGACTTCGGGCATCGCCGAGTCGCGCCGCCAGCGCAGCAGCCCGAAGCGGTCGTAGTCGCCGGCGAGCGCGATATCGAAGCTGGGCGCGTACGCGGCCATCAGGCGCTCGAACTCGCGCTCGGAGAGCGTCGGCTGACCGAGGGGATCCAGCACAGCGCGTCCCAGGTATCCTGCCACCGTGAGGCGCGAGATTGCCGGCGCAGCCGGCGGCGCATAGCGCACGCGCAGCGTGCCGGTTTCCCGGCCGAAGCGGTCGACAGTGTCGGCTTCCCATTGCCTCACGCTACGCGCAAAAGGGATGCGCGTCAGGGCGTAAAGACCTAGTACCCGGCTCGCGCTGGAGTAGTCATCCGGCACCTGCGCGGCAGACAGCATCGCGGCGCGCGCCTGCGGCTTCGCCATGTCGATCTCCCTCAGCAGCCGCCCGCATTCATACGTGCGGCGCAGCGCCGATGCCCGCGGCAGCTCGCGCCGCATCTGCGGCAGGGCGTCGAGCTGCTCGCGCGGCAGGTTGTCGATCTCGTGGCGGCGCGACTCGAGGTCGAGCTCGAGCAGGCGCTCGGCGAAGGCGTGCAGCGCCGGTTCGTTCGCGGCTGCGCGGCTGCGCAGCGAAGCGAGCATGCGATCGACGCGCAGATAAGGAAAGCCGGCCACCCGGCTGTACTGCGCGTCGCGCACTGCCGCGGCGTCGGTCGCTTCGTCCAGCGCCTGGTACCACTCGGCGCACTCGCGGGCCGGTGGCGATGGATACCGGTCCTGGAGGCTGGCACACCCAGCCGCCAGCGCAATCGCAGCGAGGACCGCGAAGCGTTTCACTTAGCCGCCTCGCCCGCGCGCCGCTCGATTTCGGCCACCATGGCGGCGAACTGCTCGTAGGCCGTGTTGCGCAGCGCCGCCACGCCGATCAGCGGCGGCAGCTCGAAATCCGGCTCGATCTGGCCGACGTAGCGCAGCAGCACCGTGCCGCGCTCCGCGTCAGGCTCGATCTCGTAGCGCCCGCTCATGCGCCGCACGTTGCCGGCCACCGCGCGCGAAGAGATCCATTGCGGCGGCCGTTCGATCACCTCGAGCTGCACTTCGATCGGAATGGAAAAAAACAGAAAGCGCGCTTCTCCGGACTGGTCGACGAGCAGGCGGCTGCCTTCGCGCAGCCGCACCACGCTCTTGGCGATGCCCGGGACGAAACGCGGCAGATGCTCGTAATCGGTGAGCACTTCCCACACCACGGCGGGCGGAGCGGTGATCAGGGCGCGCGCCCGGACGTCGACGCGCTCGCCGCGGCGCTCCGCCTCGACGCTGAGCTCATCGGCCGCGCGCCCGGGCGCGGCCTGGACCGCGAGCAGCACGACCACCACGCATGAAATGCTCCACGGCTGCACGCGTTCTACGTTATCACAGCCCCCTCCTCGCCCAACATGAGGATGGCATCGCGGTTGCTCCAGGAGAAGCATCTCGCCGCCGCCTCGCGCCACGGCAGCCACGCGAACGCAGTGTGCTCCCGCGGAGCGAGCGCCACCGGCGCGAGCCCGGGCAGCGCGAGGCTGAGAACATGCTCCGTGTTGTAAATCACGCCGGGACCGAAGCGATGGCTCCACTGCTTGTAGATTTCGAAGCTATACGCGACCTTCCAGCGCAGCAGCCTGCCGTGCGCCACGTCGATCCCGGTCTCTTCGCGCACTTCGCGCGCTGCGGCGGTTTCGATGACTTCGTCGCCGTAGTCGAGCGACCCGGTCACCGACTGCCAGAAGCCGGGGCGCGTCGCACGCTCGAGGAGCAGTACTTCGAGATCGGCGGTATGCACGACTACCAGCACCGACAGCGGCAGCTTGAAGCTCATGACCCGCGGAAGAGCGCGGGCAGGGAAAGCTTGCGCTCAGGGTCGATGAACACCGCGAAGAACGGCTTTCCGCGCCCGGCCCAGAACTCGGCGCTTGAAGCGAGCACGTCGATCAGGATGCCGAGCGGGTCCTTGTCGAGCGTTTCGAAATTGCGCAGAAGCAGAACGTATCCGCCGGCCTCGCGCCACGACAGATCGCTCAGGCAATCTTCGAGCGCATCCCAGTTTTCCCCGAACCATTCGGGAAAGCCGAGCGCTTGCGAAATCGCCTTGAACACGTCCTTGCATAACTCTATTTTCACCACATCAAGGGCGCTGCCACGGGCGGCCTCGAGAATCGCGCTATCCGATCCAGCCCGGTACACCCCGGAACGCGACGGGTCCTGCAGGCGCTCAAGCAGCTTGCCCATTACTCGATGATCCTCTTGAAAGTGCGGTAGTGGTCGCCGGTGTAGTAGAACTCGCCTCCGCGCCCGGCGACGATGCGCCGCGCGCCGCGATCGCGCGCTCCCGGCGTGCGCACCGTGTACTCGCGGTAATAGCCGCGGCTGCGCATCGGCAACTGGGCTTCACGGTTATTGAAGGTCCTGGCGTCATTGGGGTAAGGGAATGGCCCGCCGGCCCTGATCAAAGCGAGCGTCTGGCGCGCCTCGGCTGGCAACTGGTCTACTGGGATTTCAGAAGCAAATCCCCAAGTCGACGTGAAAGCGAACAGCAGGCCGAGCGCGAGAATTCCGCGCATCAGGTCTTGGGCTTCTCCCGCAGCCGCAGGCCGAGCTCGCGCAGCTGCTTCTCGTCTACGGGACTTGGCGCCTGGACGAGAAGGTCCTGCGCGCGCTGCGTCTTCGGGAAGGCGATGACATCACGGATGGACTCCGCACCCGCCATCAGCGTGACCAGGCGGTCGAGGCCGAAGGCGATGCCGCCGTGCGGCGGCGCGCCGTACTGTAGGTTCTCGAGCAGGAAGCCGAACTTCGCCTTGGCCTCCTCCTCCGAGATGCCGAGCGCCCTGAACACCTTGGACTGCACGTCGGCGCGATGGATCCGCACCGAGCCGCCGCCGATCTCCCAGCCGTTCAGCACCAGGTCGTAGCCCTTCGCCAGCGCCTTGCCCGGGTCTGAAGCGAGCAGTTCCTCGTGCCCGTCCTTGGGCGAGGTGAACGGATGGTGCATGGCCGACCAGCGTTTTTCCGCGTCGTCCCACTCGAACATCGGGAAGTCGAGCACCCACAGCGGGCGCCAGCCCTTCTCTACGATGCCCCTGTCATGTCCCAGCTTGACGCGCAGCGCGCCGAGCGAGTCGTTGACGACCTTGGCCTTGTCGGCGCCAAAGAAGATCAGGTCGCCTGCCTCGGCGCCGGTCCGGGCGACGATTTCTTTCAAGACGTCCGCCGGGAGGAACTTGACGATCGGCGACTGCAGGCCGTCGGGGTTCACCTTGATGTAGGCGAGTCCCCTTGCGCCATAAGTCGCCACGAACTGTGTGTAGTTGTCGATTTCTTTGCGTGTTAATTCCGCCGTAACGCGTAAGGCGGCAACGCGCCCACCCGGCAGAGCCGCGGCCTCGCGAAATACCTTGAAATCCACACCCTTCATCAGGTCGGTGAGCTCGGTGAGCTCGAGCGGCACACGCAGGTCCGGCTTGTCGGAGCCGTAGCGCGCAATGACTTCCGCGTACGACAGGCGCGCAAACGGGTCGGGCAGCTCGACGCCGAGGACGTCGCGGAACACTTCGCGAATCAATCCTTCCATCAGGTCCTGGATGGCGCGCTCGTCGAGAAACGAGGTCTCGACGTCGATCTGCGTGAACTCCGGTTGCCGGTCGGCGCGCAGGTCCTCGTCGCGGAAGCATTTGACGATCTGATAGTAGCGGTCGAAGCCGGCGACCATCAGCAGCTGCTTGAACAGCTGCGGCGACTGCGGCAGCGCGTAGAACTCGCCGGGATGCATTCGGCTCGGCACGAGATAGTCGCGCGCGCCCTCGGGCGTCGAGCGCGTGAGCATCGGCGTCTCGATGTCGATGAAGCCGTTCGAATCGAGGTAGTCGCGCACCGCCATCGCTACCCGGTAGCGCAAGCGCAGGTTCTTCTGCATCGGCTCGCGGCGCAGGTCGAGCACGCGGTGGGTGAGCCGCGTGAGCTCCGAGAGATTCTCGTCGTCGAGCTGGAACGGCAGCGGTGCCGACGGGTTGAGGATTTCGACCTCGTGGGCGAGCACTTCGACCTCGCCGGAGCGCAGCTCGGGATTGACCGTTCCCTCGGGGCGCCGGCGCACTTTGCCGGTCACCCTGAGCACGAACTCGTTGCGCACCCGCTCGGCGGCCTGGAACGCCTCGGCCCGGTCGGGATCGCATACCACCTGCGCCAGCCCCTCGCGGTCGCGCAGGTCGATGAAGATCACGCCGCCGTGGTCGCGGCGCCGGTGCGCCCAGCCGCACAGCGTGACGCTGCGATCGACCAGCGCGGCGCTCAGCTCGCCGCAGTAATGAGTCCGCATCTACTTGTTTTCGTTGGGCGGCACCACGCCCATGGAGATGATGTACTTCAGCGCCTGGTCGACGCTCATGTCGAGCTCGATCACGTCCTTGCGGGCGACGATGACGAAGTAGCCGCCGGTCGGGTTGGGCGTGGTCGGCACGTAGACGCTCAGGCAGTCGGCCGGGAGATGGTTGAGGACGTCGCCGCCGGGCGTGCCGGTGAGAAAAGCGATGGTCCACATGCCCTGATGCGGCCACTGGACGAGCAGCGCCTTGCGGAACGCCTGACCGCTCGACGAGAACAGCGTGTCTGAGATCTGCTTGACGCTCGAATAGATGGAGTTAACGACCGGGATGCGATGCAGCAGGTGATGCCCGAGCTCCACCAGATGCGCGCCGAAGAAGTTCGTCGCCAGCACGCCCGTCACGAACACGATCACCAGCGTGAGGATCGCCCCCAGCCCCGGAATGTGGATGCCGAGCCAGCTTTCGGTGCGCAGCGCGATCGGCAGCAGAAGCAGCGACTGGTCGAGCACGTCGAAAATCACCTTCAGCACCCACAGCGTGATGATCAGCGGGATCCAGATCAACAGCCCGGTGATGAAGTATTTCCTCACGGCTCCAGAAATGAAAAGGCCCGGCTCGCGCCGGGCCGGTTGGCTCGTTGGTGTTTACTCAGTCGGTGGTACAGGCCGCGCTCTTCGGCTCGGGCTTGGTATCGGTTTTCGTTTCGGTCTTGGTTTCAGTCTTGGTTTCGGTCTTTGCTTCGGGCTTGGCTTCGGGCTTCTTCTCCGCAGGTTTCTTGAAGTCCGTGGCGTACCAGCCGGTACCCTTGAGATGGAAGCCGGCTGCGCTGAGCAGCTTCCGAAACGTCGATTTGCCGCAGGCAGGGCACTTGGTGAGCGCGGGCTCCGAGGCCTTCCGCAGGAACTCCTCCTGGTGCCCACACTGCGTACAGCGGTATTCGTAGATCGGCATGGTCAAATTCCCCTGACAGCGATTATATCGCTGATTTTGGGGGAGAAAAGCCGAAATCAAGTCAGCGCACGACCAGCACCGGCCGACCCGCGTACTGGACAACCTGCTTCGAGACCGAGCCAAGCAACAGGCGCGCGAACTTGGAACGGCCGCGGTCTCCGACCACGATCAAGTCAACCTCGTGTCGATCGGCATCGAAGATGATCTGCTCGGCCGGGTGTCCGACCGAAACCTCGAAGTGGGCCTTCACGGACTTTCCGGCAGCGAGCGGTCTCAGTTCGGCGAGCAGCCGCTCGTGGTAGTTGCGCGAGTTCTCGATCACCGCCTCTGTTTCGACGTCATCGGGCACATCGAGCGTGCGTGCCACGCTTAAGACATAGAGCTCGGCGCCGTGCTTCCCTGCGAGCTCGAGCGCCGTATCGAATGCCTTGCGGCCCGCCGCCGAGCCGTCGAAGCCAACCAGGATTTTGCGGTACACGGGCTCAACTCCGCTTTGCACCGCCCGCCGCCGCGGGTACGGCCTCGGCGCGCTTGTCCGCCGGCAGCAGATGATGCGGCATGAACCAGGCATTCGCGATCAGCGTCGGGACTACAGCGCTGGCAACCACCGCAGCGACGAGCGCGGAGTACTGCTCCGGGTCAACGATGTCGTGGGACAGCCCGAATAGCGCGGAGATGGTGCCGAAGGTCAGACCCGTAGACATAAGCAGCGTGGTGTACATCCCTTCCTTGGCAGGCGAGCCGAAGGCGCGGGTGACAGGATAAACGCTGATGATCTTGGTCAGCACTTTCACCGTGAGCATGAGCAGGAACGCGGCCGGCGCGGCGATGAGCGCCGGCACCGAGACGAACGATCCCGCGCGGATGAAGTAGAAGGGCGTCAGCAGGCCGAAGCAAAGCGTTCGCAGCCGCCGGATGAGCGCATGGTCCTTGCCGACCGTGCCGGCGAGGATCATTCCCATCAGGTAAGCGGGGAGCACCGCCTCGCTGTCCGCCCACGCGGCGAGCGCTCCGAGTCCGAACAGCACGAGCAGGAGAAACTTCGCTTCCAGCTCCGAGGGCCGGCCGCCATAGCGCCGGAAGAAGCGCGGCGTCAGCCAGGGCAGGATGAAGCATGCAGCCGCCATCACGCCGATGAACAGCAAGGTCTTCAACGTAAAGGGCGCGAAGAGCAGCCCGAGCGCGACGACCGTGCCGAGGTCGGTGACGAAGCAAGCTGCAAGCACCGTCTTGCCGTAGTCCGTGACGTTGAATCCGAACTCGAGCATGACGGCGTAGACCACCGCCACCGAGGTCGTCGACATCGCGATGCCGGCGAGCCAGCTCGCCTCGACGCTCCATCCGAGCAGCCAGCGGGCCGCGGCGGCGCAGCCCAGAAACGGCGCAAAAAAGCTGATCAAACCGATCGCGCTCGCCTCTTTCCACTTGCGGCGAAACACCGCGGGATCCAGCTCCGCGCCCGCCAGGAACGTCAGGACGATTGCGCCGGTTCCGGAGAGAAACTTGACCCAGATCTGGTCCGCGCCGAGGGCGGCGGTGCCGACGAGCGCGCCGATGAACAGCTGCGCGACGGTGCCGATCACGATCTCCGAGAGCGCCGTTGCGACGCGCAGCCAGATCGAGACCAGCGTAGCGATGAGCGCCAAGCCCAGCCATACCGCAGCCTGCGTCCAGATCTCGGCCACTGCGGAACCTCCGACGGTCGTGGAGTTGCTTTTCGACTTACCGGAGGGGAAGGAAAAATGCCTACGCGCCCGCCCTGCTCCGGCGTTTCACGTAGGCATCATCAGCCTTGCGGCGGTTAAAGGAGGAATGCCATCTCCCTGTTTCGCCCCGAATGATACCGTCAGAATGGAATATCGTCTTCCATGTCGTCGAACTTGCCGGCCGGTTTTTTGGCGGCTTCCTTGGGTTCCGCAGCCTTGCCCTCCGAGCGTTGGCCCATCGATTCACGCGGTTCGCCGGAGCCGGCGCGCGGCCCCAGCATCTGCATCACATCGCCGCGGATCTCGGTCGAGTAGCGGTCCTGCCCGTCCTTGTCCTGCCACTTGCGCGTGCGCAGGCTTCCCTCGACGTAGACCTGCGAGCCTTTCTTCAGGTACTCACCGGCGATCTCGGCCAGGCGGCCGAAAAACGCGACGCGATGCCACTCCGTGGCCTCCTTCATCTCGCCGCTCGCCTTGTCCTTCCAGCGATCCGTCGTCGCGACGCGGATATTGGTCACCGCGTCGCCGCTCGGCGTGTAGCGGGTTTCCGGGTCGGCGCCCAGGTTGCCGACGATGATGACCTTGTTGACCGATGCCATGTCAGACCTCCCCCGTAATCAGTTTGCGCACCCTGCTCTCATCCCATTGCCCGTTTACGACCTTGAGGCGCGCGATGCGTTCCTGCGCCATTACCTCGGCTTCGCGTACGCCGCGCACTGCCGCGAGCGATTCCCGCAAGCCCTCGAGATCGACTCCCGCCGCTATGGAGAACGTGAGACTCGACAACCCGTTGACCGGCGCCAATGGTCGCATACCGGCGGCGGCTGTGAGCCAGATTGCGGCAAGCACCGCGCAGATGCCGAACACGGCGCCGGCGCCGAAGTGCTTGGCGACCCACCCGCCTAGCAGCCCGCCGAAGAACAGGCCGAGCGTCTGCGTCGTGTTGTAGACGCCGATCGCCGTGCCGCGCACCGTCGCAGGCGCCATGCGGGAGACGAGCGAAGGCAGCAAGGCCTCGAGCACGTTGAAGGCGACGAAAAAGGCGAGCAGCAGCGCGGCGAGCGCGCCGAGCGAGGCGCCCGCCAGTGCGAGCCCCGCCTCGACCGCAAGCAGCAGACCGATCGCCCCCAGCATCACGGGCTTCGGGTGGTTGTGGCGATCGGCGTATAGGATCGGCGGCACCATGATCACGAAGGAGGCCAGCACGACCGGCAGGTAAACCTTCCAGTGGCTCGGCAGCGCGAGGCCGGCTTCGACCAGAAGCGGCGGCACGACGACGAACATCGCCATCTGCACCAGATGGAGGACGAAGATGCCGATATTGAGCCGCAGCAGCTCCGGCGCGAGCACGGCGTCGCGCAGGGCACGCGCAGCCGGCGGCACGACATGGATGCGCGCGGGCTGATCGGGCACCGCTGCCTTGATGAGGCCCATGGCGGCGATGGAGAGCAGGCCGGTGAGGATGAAGAGCCCTCCCATGCCGATTCGCTCGTAGAGCAGCGGCGCGGCAACCAGCGACAGCGCGAAGCTGAATCCGATCGTCGCGCCGATCATGGCCATCGTCTTGGTGCGGTGCTGCTCGCGAGTCAGATCGGCGGCGAGGGCGATGACCACCGACGCGATGGCGCCGGCGCCCTGCAGCGTGCGCCCGGCGATCACGGTCCAGATATCGCCCGCCGCGGCGGCGAGAAAGCTGCCCGCGGTGAAGATGACGAGCCCGGCGTAGATCACGGGCTTGCGGCCCCAGCGGTCGGAGGCCATGCCGAACGGGATCTGCAGGATCGCCTGCGCCAATCCGTAAGCGCCGAGCGCGATGCCGACCAGCGTCAGGTTGTCGCCGCCCGCGAGCTGCGGCGCGTGCACTGCGAACACCGGCAGGATCAGGAATAGCCCCAGCATGCGCAGCCCGAACACGCCCGCGAGGCTTGCGCCGGCGCGCAGCTCGGCCGGGCTCATGCGTTCGGCGGGCACGGGACCTGTGGGCGGGAATACGAAACGCGCTATAGTAGCAAGTTTACTTTTCGATTCCCGCGATGGACAGCATCCGCATCCGCGGAGCGCGCACGCACAATCTGAAGAATCTCAGCCTCGAGCTGCCGCGCAACCGGCTCGTGGTGATCACCGGCCTCTCCGGCTCGGGCAAGAGCTCGCTCGCCTTCGACACGCTGTACGCCGAAGGTCAGCGCCGCTACGTCGAATCTCTGTCCGCGTACGCGCGCCAGTTCCTGCAGCTGATGGAAAAGCCCGACGTCGACCTGATCGAGGGCCTGTCGCCCGCCATCGCCATCGAGCAGAAGGCGGCGAGCCACAACCCGCGCTCCACCGTCGGCACGGTGACCGAGATCCACGACTATCTCCGGCTGCTGTACGCGCGCGTCGGCACGCCTTACTGCCCGGAGCACAACCTGGCGCTGCAGGCGCAGACCGTGGCGCAGATGGTGGACCACGTGCTCGCGCTTCCCGAGGACACGAAGCTGATGATCCTCGCGCCGGTGATCGCGCGGCGCAAGGGCGAGCAGGCCGAGCTGCTCGACGAGCTGAGTGCCCAGGGCTTCACGCGCGTGCGCGTCGACGGAAGAGTGCACGACCTCGACGCCGCGCCGCGCCTGTCGAAGAACGTCAAGCACTCGATCGACGTGGTGGTCGATCGCCTTCGCGTGCGCGCCGATACCAAGCAGCGCCTCGCCGAATCCTTCGAGACGGCCCTGCGCCATGCCGACGGGCGCGCCCTCGTGGTGGAAACGGATTCTCATAAAGAACATCTTTTCTCGGCAAAGTTCTCGTGCCCGATGTGCGACTACGCGCTACCCGAGCTCGAGCCGCGCCTGTTCTCGTTCAACAACCCGATGGGCGCCTGCCCGCGCTGCGACGGCCTGGGCGCGATCGAGTTCTTCGACCCGAAGCGCATCGTCGCGCATCCCAACCTGTCGCTGGCGAGCGGCGCGATCCGCGGCTGGGACCGCAGGAACCACTTCTATTACTCGATGCTGCAGTCGCTCGCCAGGCACTACGGCTTCGACGTCGAGCAGCCGTGGGAGCTGCTGGACGAAAAAGTACAGCAGCTGATCCTTTCCGGCTCGGGCAAGGAGAAGATCGCCTTCACGTATCTGAGCGAGCGCGGCCGCACCACCGTCAAGGAGCACGCCTTCGAAGGCGTGATTCCCAACCTCGAGCGCCGCTACCGCGAAACCGACTCGATCGTCGTGCGCGAGGAGCTTGCCAAGCACCTCAACACGCGCTCCTGCCCGGAATGCGGCGGCTCGCGGCTGCGGCGCGAAGCTCGCCATGTCTTGCTTTTGGACAAGACTTTGTTCGAGGTATCGGGTTGGCCTCTCCGAAAAACCCTCCACTTCTTCAAAAACCTGCAACTGGAGGGAGCGCGCGGGCAGGTCGCCGAGCGCATCGTGCGCGAGATCGCCAACCGGCTCGAGTTCCTGGTCAACGTCGGGCTCGATTACCTGGCGCTCGAGCGCTCCGCCGAGACGCTGTCGGCAGGCGAGGCGCAGCGCATACGGCTCGCGAGCCAGATCGGCTCCGGCCTCACCGGCGTCATGTACGTGCTCGACGAGCCCTCCATCGGCCTGCACCAGCGCGATAACGCGCGGCTGATCGAGACGCTGAAGCACCTGCGCGACCTGGGCAACTCGGTGATCGTGGTCGAGCACGACGAGGAAGCGATCCGCGCCGCCGATCATGTCGTCGACATGGGGCCGGGCGCGGGCGATGCCGGTGGACACATCGTTGCGGAAGGTCCTCCCTCCGAAATAATCTCAAATTCCCGGTCGCTCACCGGGCGCTATCTGGCGCGCGAGCTCACCATCGAGGTGCCGCGGCTGCGCAATAGGCCAAATGCCAATCGCCTGGTCGTGCGCGGCGCAACCGGCAACAACCTGAAAGGCATCGATCTCGCGCTGCCGCTCGGCTTGCTCGTGTGCGTGACCGGTGTTTCGGGCTCGGGCAAGTCCACCCTCATCAACGACACGGTTTATGCCGCGGTGGCGCGCAGCCTCTATGGCAGCGCCACCGAGCCGGCGCCGCACGACTCGATCGCGGGCATCGAGCACCTCGACAAGGTGATCAGCGTCGACCAGAGCCCCATCGGCCGCACGCCGCGCTCCAATCCGGCGACCTATACAGGATTGTTCACGCCGATCCGCGAATTGTTCGCTGGCGTGCCCGAGGCACGCCAGCGCGGCTATGACGCCGGGCGCTTCTCGTTCAACGTGAAGGGCGGCCGCTGCGAGGCCTGCCAGGGCGACGGCGTCACCAAGGTCGAGATGCACTTCCTGCCCGACATCTACGTGCCCTGCGACGTGTGCCACGGCAAGCGCTACAACCGCGAGACGCTGGAGGTGCGCTACAAGGGCCGCAGCATCCACGAAGTGCTGGAGATGACGGTCAGCGAAGCAGCCGGGTTTTTTTCCGCGGTGCCGGCAATCGCGAGAAAGCTGCAGACGCTGACCGACGTCGGACTGGGCTACGTGCGCCTCGGCCAATCGGCGACCACGCTCTCAGGGGGCGAGGCGCAGCGCGTCAAGCTCTCGCTCGAGCTCTCGAAACGCGATACCGGACGCACGCTCTACATCCTGGATGAGCCGACGACCGGCCTGCATTTCCACGACATCAAGCTGCTGCTCGAAGTGCTGCATCGGCTGCGCGACGCCGGCAACACGGTGGTGGTGATCGAGCACAACGTCGAGGTGATGAAGACCGCCGACTGGATCGTCGACCTCGGGCCGGAAGGCGGCGACGGCGGCGGCCGCCTCGTCGCCGAGGGGACGCCGGAGCAGATCGCCGCGCACAAGACGAGCCATACCGGCCGGTACCTGCGGCAGGCGCTCGGCATCAAGCCGGGCGAGCCGCAGCGCCGCGCCGCTGCCTGATATCATCGGTCCATGACCTACGCCACCTACGCCGATCTGTGGCGCCCCGCCCTCCGGCGGCACGCTCTCGCCTACGATGCCGCGCTGATCCTCGCCGCATCGCTCTTCATCGCCCTCAGCGCGCAGCTTGCGTTTCGCCTCCCGTTCACGCCGGTGCCGATCACCGGCCAGACCCTGGCGGTGCTGCTCACCGGAGCCCTGCTCGGCAGCCGCCGCGGCGTGCTGGCGGTGCTCGCCTATCTCGGCGAAGGACTCGCCGGCCTGCCGGTGTTCGCCTCGGGCGGCGGCGGACTCGCGCACATGATGGGGCCCACCGGCGGCTATCTCGCCGGCTTTGTCCTCGCCGCCTTCGTCACCGGCTTTCTCGCCGAACGCGGCTGGGACCGGCGCGTCGGCATGACGCTGCTCGCCTTGCTCCTCGGCAACATCGTGATCTACGTTCCAGGCCTGCTCTGGCTCTCGGCTTTCGTCGGCGCCGACAAGACGCTCGCCATGGGCCTCTATCCCTTCATCATCGGCGACCTGTTGAAGATCGCCTGCGCCACGGCGCTGCTGCCGCTCGGCTGGAAACTGGTGCGCACAAAGTAATGGTATTAAGCGGCAAGTAGGGCATCGCCCTGCCAGTTCAGCCGTTTCTGGTGGAAGTCCGCGAGGCTGGCGCGGTGGCCGATCGAAATCACGGTCGTGTTCGGCAAGCGCTCGCGCAATAGGCGGTAGAGCGCTGCCTGATCTTCCTCCGGCAGCGACGCGGTCGCCTCGTCGAGGAACAGCCAGTCGGGCTTGTTGATCAGCGCGCGCGCGAACGCGAGGCGCTGCTGCTCGCCGCCCGAGAGCACCTGTGCCCAGTTCTCGCCGCGCTCGATGTCGGATGCGAGATGTTGCAGGCCGACTGCCTTGAGCGCTTCACGAATTTCTTCATCCGGAAAGCGAGTTGCGTTTTCCGGATAGCAAACCGCATGCCTCAGCGAACCAATGGGCAGGTAAGGCTTCTGCGGCAGGAACAGCAGGCGCGCGCCTTTCGGCAGCTTGATGCGTCCTTTCCAGTAAGGCCAGATGCCGGCCAGTGCGCGGAAAAGCGTGCTCTTGCCTGCACCCGAGGGCCCGGTGACGAGCACGTGCTCTCCGGGTTTGAATTCGACTGACGTCGCCGCGAGAAGCGGCTTGCCCTGCGGCAGTTTCAGCTCAAGGTCTTCAATTCCTAATCCTCGAGCCGGGCCTTCGGTACGTTCGCCATCCAGCCGCTCCGCCTCCTCGCGCGCCTTCTCCAGCGACGCGGCGAAGCCCGTCAAGCGGTCGACGGTGGCCTTCCACTCGGCGAAGTTCGGGTAGATCTCGATGAACCACGAGAGCGAGTCCTGCACCTGGCCGAAGGCGGAGGCGGTCTGCATCAGGCCGCCGAGCTGGATCGCGCCCGAGAAATAGCGCGGCGCGGCGACGACATACGGGAACACGATCGCCAGCTGCGCGTACGACACGGTGAAGAAGTTGAGCTGCTTCTGCTTGCGCATGATGCCCCACCAGTTCGCGATCACGTTGGCGAAGCGCGAGCGGAAGTTGCCCATCTCCTCGTTCTCGCCGCGGTAGAGCGCGACCCCTTCGGCGTTCTCGCGCAGGCGCACCAGCGAGAAGCGGTAATCGGCCTCGTAACGCTGCTGGTTGAATTGCAGGCCGATGAGCGGCTTGCCGATCCAGTGGGTGAGCGCGCTTCCGGCGCCCGCGTAGAGGATCGCGAACCACACCATGTAGCCGGGAATCGAGACGCCGGCGAGCTCGAGGGTTCCGGAGAGCGTCCAGAGGATGCCGATGAACGAGATCAGCGTCACGACGGCGGAAAGCAGGCCAAGTCCCAACGTGAGGGTGTAATCGACGAAGAATCTCAGGTCTTCCGCGATGCGCTGGTCCGGATTGTCGGTGCCGCGGTCGAGGAGCTGCAGCCGGTAGTAGGCGCGATCGCGCAGCCATTCGGCGAGATAGCGCTCGTTGAGCCAGCTGCGCCATTCGATCTGCAGCATCTGGCGCAGATACAGCCGGTACACGGCAAGGCCGATGTAGGCGAACGCGAGCAGGGTGAACTTGCCCAGCAGCCGGTAGAAATCGTCGAGCCGCTTGTCCTGGATGGCATTGTAGAAATCGTTGTTCCACAGGTTGATCTGCACGTTGATCCAGACCAGGGCGAGCGAGAGCCCGATCACCGTGGCGAGCAGCGTGAGACCCTTTGTGCGCTGCGCCGAGACCCAATAGGGTTTGGCCAACGCCCAGAAAGACGTTAGAAATCTGTTGGTTCGCATGGGGCACCTGAGAAGGGATCTGAATCAGTTTACAGAACGGCGCCCCCGGGGTAACAATTCTCCCAATGTCCTCCGGCCGGGTTTTCCGCTTTGCACCCACTCCAGAGCACCCGGTGAAGCGCCTGTTCGTGTTCCTGCATGGCTGCGGCGCCACTGCGCAGTCGATGATCCCGATTGCATTCAAGTTCCAGGCGCGCTTTCCGAGCGCCGCGCTGGTGGTGCCGAGCGGCTTCAACCCGGAGGCGCGCGGCGGCGTGGCGCAGGACTGGTATCCATCGCGCGGCCTGCACGCCGACAACCATCGCGAGCGCGTCGCCGCGGTGCTCCCCGACGTCGAAGACCTGGTGCGCCGCGAGCAGACCAACTTCGGCGTGCCCTCGAGCCGCACCGTGCTGATCGGCTTCTCGCAGGGCGGCACGGTGGCGCTCGAGGCGGTGAAGACGCCGGGCATCGCCGGCGCCGTAGTCGCGTTCTCCGCGCGCTACGCCCGGCTGCCGGCGCGCGGCACGCCGATCCAGTCGCGCATCCACCTGGTCCACGGCGAGTTCGACTCGGTGGTATCGCGCGTCTACGCGGAGCGCGCCGCGCGCGTGCTGGCGGGGCTGCACGTTCCGGTCACGCTCGACATCGTCGAGGACCTCGGGCACGCGCTTTCGCACCGCGCCATCAGCCTCGGGTCGCTGCGCCTCCTGCAGGGCATCTACGAGGGCCAGCGCGCCACGCTGCATTGAAGCAAGGCATCGTTCTCTTCGCCCACGGCTCGCGCGACCCCGAGTGGGCGCAGCCGTTTCAAAGAATTGCCGAGATCGTTAGCCGAACTGCGCCGCAGTGCGTGGTAAAGCTTGCTTATCTGGAAGCCATGCGGCCTTCGCTGGAAGAAGCCGTGTCCTTGCTTTCCAAAGACGTGAAGAAGATCCGCGTCGTGCCGGTGTTCCTCGGCCAGGGAAGCCATCTGAAGGAAGATCTTCCCCGGCTGGTCGCAGCCGTCCGCGGCGACTATCCCGGCGTCGAGATCTCGCTCGAGCCGGCCATCGGCGAGCAGCCGCGCATCATCGAAGCGATCGCCGCGCTCATTGCCGGGCGCTGAGGCGATCGAGCATCGCCTTCACCGCGCGGATCTGCGCGCCGTCCTTGGTGTGGTACTGCGGCCCGGTGTAGCCCCACCAGTCCCAGCAGGCGCGCGGGTTGTAGATGAAGTTCCCGCAACGAAAGCACCAGCCGCTGCGCGCCACCGTCCGCGGGTAAAGCACGATCAGCGAGTTCGTATCCGCCCAGCGGTTATATCCCGCATCGCGCGGGAACTCCTCGCCGTTCTGCCGGCAGCCGTGAAACGCGACGTGCACGCGGCAGCCGCCCGCGGCGCACGCCTTGGGCACGTAAACGTAGCCCGTGTCGTTCATGCTGATGGCGTAGGCATCGCCGCCTGCAAAGGGATTCTGATCAAAGGGAGCAATATTCCCCGCTGCCTTGGCAGCCGGTGGATTGGCGAATCCAAGATGCTTCAAGAGCTCGCCCGCTGCGTCGTAGTCGCAGTCGTTGATATAAGGCGGCGCCGTGACCGAGCAGGAATTCTGCGCCTCCTCGACCACCATCGCGTGTCCGGCCGGCTTGTCGGCAACCATCTTCACGTTGGTCTTGTAGGAGGCGTAATAGGCTCTCAACCCGCTCACCACCTCCGGATAGACGGTGCGATCCTGCGTGCCGGCGAAGAGCCAGGCGCGCGCGGAAGCCAGATTTGCAGTGGGGTCGATCCGGCCCGCCCCGGCAAGGGCTTCAGTTTCCGAATGCAACAATTCCACGCTCGGCAGCGGTGTCGCGCCGCCCGGGTTCATGCAGTTGTAGTCCGCGGTCCACAGGCTGCCCTGCGCGCAATAGTAAGGACCGCCGGCGATGACGCCGGCACCGGAGACGATCGAAGAGTGCGCGACGTGGACCTGGACCGCCATGTAGCCGCCCGAGGACAGGCCGGAAACCGTCACCTCCTGCGCGCGGGCGCCCAACGCCGGCAACGCATCGGCTGCGAGCGCGGGCATGCATGCAAGCGCGAATAGCGCGGCATGCCAGCGTGCTTTCATGGCTGCAGGAGAAATTGCCTGATGGGCGCTATCTGGTCTTCGCTCATCAGCGCCGGCACGTGGCCGACGCCTTCGAATTCAACCGATACGGTGTCGGGCCTGCGCTGGCGCATCTCCTTCACGGTGCTGGCGACCAGCACGTCGGACTCCGCGCCGCGCAGCACCAGCGTGGGGCACTTCAGCCTGCCCCAGATGTTCCAGAGATCGACGCCGCGCAGCACGTTAGGCCCGATCGGCATCTCGCTGTCGATGCTGCCGTGGACGGCTTCGCCGATCGCCGGGTCATAGCGCAGCACGTAATCCCCCTTCTCTTCCTGGGCTACGCTGTGGACCGCGAGGTGCTTCCACTGCGCGTCGGTGAGCGGGCCGAACGTGTCGCAGACTTTGCGCACGTACGCCTCGACCTCCTCGAGATTCGAGAAGCGCCTGCCGCGCGTGATGGAGCCCTTCATCCTGACCAGCGCCCCCCAGGGAATGAAGGCGCCGACATCGTTCAGCACGAGGCGCCGGATCGGCGCGTTGCGCTTGGCGGCGAGAAACATGCCGATCAGTCCGCCCATGGAGGTGCCGACCCAGTCGATCTTGGGAGGCTCGACCTTGCCGCGCAGCCGGTCGAGCCAGTTGCCGGCGAGCGGCGCCGTGACTCGCGCCAGCATCGCCGCCGCGTCGGACAGGTAGGTGGAAAAGGCATATTCGGACTTCGTGTCGAGCCAGTCGCTGTCCCCCCGTCCGACCACATCCATGCACACCACGCGGCAATCCGAAGCCAGCGCCTGGGCGAGGAAGTCGAAATCGCGGCTGTTGCGCGCAAGCCCGTGCACGCACACCACGACATGCGGATTGTCGTGGTCGCCCCACTCGGTATAGGCAATGCGGTGGAAGCCGGTCTCGCCCAGTGAGAAGAAGTAATGCTGTCGCATGGGAAAATCTTAGTCGATATTTTTGCGATGCAAAAAAAGATTTGCAGTGCAATACGCCACACCGGGAGTAAAGTGCTCGTGCGAGGAGGGCTGCCATGGAAGAAAGACCGATCCGCACCATCATCGAGCAGCAGAAACCCATTTCCGCCAACGCCGAAACCACCGTGGCGGCCGCGGCGCGGCTGATGAAGCGCCACCACATCGGCGCGCTGCTGGTCATCAGGGGCGGCCGGCTCGCCGGCATCTTCACCGAGCGCGATGCGCTGTTTCGCGTGCTCGCCGAGGGCCGCGACGCGGCGAAGACCAAGCTATCCGAAGTAATGACGCAGAATCCGCGCACCATTTCGCCCGACCGGCCGTTCGGCCACGCACTTCACCTGATGTACGAAGGCGAATTCCGGCACGTGCCGGTCGTGGAGAACGGCCACCCGCTCGGCATGGTGTCGGCGCGCGACGCGCTCGGCCCGGACCTGAAGCAGTTCGTCGCCGATCTCGATACGCGCAACCACATCGGGCAGATCCTGGGCTAGGCGCGGTAATGGGAGACGGCAATGAAGCTTAAAGACGTGCTGGCGACCAAGGGCAGCCGCGTGGTCACGGTGTCGGCCAAGTCGAGCATCGCCGACGCGATCCGCACCATGCACGCCCAGAAGGTGGGCGCGGTGCTGGTCCCCGACGCCGAGGGTTGTGCGGTCGGCATTTTCACCGAGCGCGACGTAGTTCGGCTGTATGCCGACGGCGACCGCGACTTCGACCGCCTGGCGGTCGAGGCGAGGATGACGTGCAGCATCGTCGTCGGACGGCTGGCGATGTCGGTCGACGAAGCGCTGGGGCTGATGACGGAGCGGCGCTTCCGGCACTTGCCGCTGGTCGAGGATGGCAAGCTGCTGGGATTGGTGTCGATCGGCGACCTGGTCAAGGTCAAGCTCGAGGAAACCGCGCAAGAGGCGCAGGCGCTGCGCGCGTACATCAGCTCCTAGTCCGAGAGCTGCGGCAAGTCCCTGAAATACTCCAGAGCGTCTGGATTGGCGAGTGCGTCGGTGTTGGGCACCGGCATGCCGTGCACTACGGCCTTCACCGCCAGCTCGACCACCTTGCCATTCTTGGTGCGCGGAATGTCGCTCACCTGGATTATCTTCGCCGGCACGTGGCGCGGCGAAGCGTGACGGCGTATTTCTGAACGGATGCGCTCCTCGAGCTCCGCATCCAGCGTCTGGCTATCCCGTAATTTCACAAAAAGCACTACCCGCGTGTCGGACTGCCAGATCTGCCCGATCGCCACGGCTTCCTCGACTTCATCCATGCGCTCCACCACCCTGTAGATCTCGGCGGTGCCGATGCGCACGCCGCCCGGATTGAGCGTCGCATCGGAGCGCCCGTAGATGATCATCGTGCCGCGCTCGGTCAGCTCGCACCAGTCGCCGTGGCACCAGACGTTGGGATACTTGGCGAAGTAAGCGGCGTGGTAGCGCTCGTCGCCACGGTCGTTCCAGAAGCCGAGGGGCATCGAGGGAAAGGGTTTTGTGCAGACCAGCTCGCCCTTTTCACCAGTGATCGATTCTCCATTTTCATCAAAAACTTCAACGGCGATCCCCAGCGAGCGGCACTGCAGCTCGCCGCGGTACACCGGCAGGATCGGATTGGCGTCGGCGAAGGCGGCCATGATGTCGGTGCCGCCCGAGACCGACGAGAGGCAGACGTCGTTCTTCACCGCGTCGTAGACGTAGTCGAAGCTCTCCGGCGCGAGCGGCGAGCCGGTGGAGATGAGCATGCGCAGGGCGGCGAGGTCGTGCGTGTCGCGCGCGCGCAGTCCGCGCTTGGCGATGGCGTCGATGTACTTCGCCGAAGTGCCGAAGTGCGTGATGCGCTCCTTCTCCGCGTAGTCGAACAGGATTTTCCCGTTGCGCGCGAAAGGCGAGCCGTCGTAGAGCATCACGCTCGCCTCCGCGCTCAGCGCCGCGAAGAGCAGATTCCACACCACCCAGTTGGTGGTGCAGAAATAAAAGAAACGGTCGCCCGGCCTCACGTCGAACTGCAGCTTGTGCATCTTGAGGTTCTGCAGGAGCGAGCCGCCCGCGCCGTGCACGATGCATTTCGGCTTGCCGGTGGTGCCGGAGGTGAACAGGATGTACGCCGGATGGTCGAAAGGCAGCTGCGCGAACGCGATATCGCCGGCGGTGTAGCGCCGCAGCCATTCGTCCAGCCGCACCGCCTTCGGCACGTCCGAGACATCGACCCGCTCGTCCAGGTAGGGCACCACCACGACCTTTCTCACCGTCGGCAGGCGCTCGGCGATCTCCCGCACGCGCTCGAGCGAGTCGTGCTCCTGGCCGTTGTAACGGTAGCCGTCGGCGCAGAACAGCACCTTGGGCTCGATCTGGCCGAAGCGCTCGACCACGCCGTCGACGCCGAAATCGGGCGAGCAGGACGACCAGACGATGCCCTGCGACAGGGCGGCAAGCGCCAGCATTCCGGCTTCGGGAATATTGGGGATGAAGGCCGCCGCGCGGTCGCCCGAGCGCAGCCCGAGCGCCTGCAATGCCTGCACGCCTCGCGATACCTCGCTATAGAGATCGGCGAACGACAGGCGCCGCCGCAGGCCGCTCTCGTCCCACAGCACGAAGGCGTCGCCGCGGTCGCCGCGGCGCATCAGGTTCTCGGCGAAATTGAGCCGCGCCTCGGGGAACCAGTGCGCGCCCGGCATCTTGTCGCCGTCCACCAGCACGCTCGAGCCTTTGCGCGAAGCAATCACGCCGCAGCCGTCCCACACGTCGGACCAGAACTCCTCCGGGTTGTCGACTGTCCAGCGGTAGAAGTCGGGATAGCTGTTCAGCTCGAGCCGGCGCTTGCGCACGATCTGGCGCGCAAATTGCGTGATCTGCGCCTCTTCGATCGCGCGCTCGGACGGAAGCCATAGGATAGGAGGGATGGCCATACACGGCGTACCATTTTCTGCGGATTATATGCAGCTGCGTTCCAGCCACCGCATTTCCGAGGCCGAGGCAGTACAGAGCCTGCGCAGCCGCTATCCCGCCCGGGCCTCATCGCCGCAGGTCGACGAGCTTGCGCTCGACCTCGCGAAGCGCGTGCGGGCCACCCCGCCGCCGCCGCTGAGCGCCGAGTCGTTCCTGCGCCATTACGGCCTTTCGACGCGCGAAGGCGTCGCGCTGATGTGCGTGGCCGAAGCGCTGTTGCGCATCCCGGATCCGGAAACCGCCGATGCCCTGCTGAGGGAAAAATTGGGCTCGGGGCAGTGGGGCGAGCACGAAAACGATTCCTGGTTCGCCAATGCCGCCGACTGGGCCTTGCTTCTTACCGGGAAGCTCGCTCGCTGGCACGACGCCCCGCCGGAAGATCTCAAATCGAATCTGAAACGCGCCGCGGCTCGTCTGGGCGAACCCGTGGTGCGTACCGCCGTGCGCCAGGCGATGCGCATCCTGGCCGGGCAGTTCGTGCTGGCGGAGACGATCGAGGAAGCCGTGCAGCGAGCCGGCGAGCGCAGGCCGTACCGCTTCTCCTTCGACATGCTCGGCGAGGCGGCGCGCACCGCCGGGGACGCGGCGCGCTACTTCGAGTCCTATACCCATGCGGTGAACGCCGCATCGGCCCCTGACGGCGTCTCGGTGAAGCTGTCCGCATTGCATCCGCGCTTCGAGGAAGCGAAGCGCGCCCGGGTCTTCGCAGAACTTTTACCAAGACTGAAGGACCTCGCATTCGTTGCGACTACTCGCGGCGTCGGACTCACCATCGATGCCGAAGAAAGCGAGCGCCTGGAGCTGACGCTCGATCTCTATGACGCGCTGACAAATCATTTCCCGCTCGGCCTTGCAGTACAGGCTTATCAGAAGCGCGCTCTTGCGGTCTGCGACTGGCTCGTCGCGCTCGGCCGTGCGAAGCGCCGGCGGCTGCCCATCCGCCTCGTGAAGGGCGCCTACTGGGACGGCGAGATCAAGCGCGCCCAGGTGCTCGGCATGCCGGACTACCCGATCTTCACGCGCAAGGCCGTCACCGACCTCTCCTACGTCACGTGCGCCGCGCGCCTGCTCGAGGATCCCGACGCGATCTATCCGGCTTTCGCGACCCATAACTGCCGCACCGTGGCGACGATCCTGGAGCTGGGGAAAAATCACGACTTCGAGTTTCAGCGCCTGATGGGCATGGGGGAGGGGCTTTACGAAAATCTGGTCAGCCATCACCCCTGCAGCATCTACGCCCCCGTCGGCAGCTTCACCGATCTGCTGCCCTATCTCGTGCGAAGGCTGCTCGAAAACGGCGCCAACACCTCGTTCGTGCACCAGATCGCCAATCCCGGTGTGCCGCTCGAGGAGTTGATCGCCGATCCGCTGGCGCAGCTTCCCGAGCCCTACGTCCCCGACCCGCGCATCCCGCTGCCGCGCGACATCTACCCCGACCGCAAGAACTCGCTCGGCCTGGATCTTTCGCGCCGCGACGTGCTCGACTCTCTCCACCAGAGAATCATTGCCGAAAAGCTTTCCCCTCCCCCTGCGTCAACGCCACGCCAGGCTCTCGATTCCGCCATCGGGCGCGCAGTGCAGAGCTTCGAGTCCTGGTCGCGCGTGCCCGCCGCGGGCCGTGCTGCCGCGCTCGAGCGCGCCGCCGACGGGCTCGAAGAGCGCAGGGTCGATCTGGTCGCGCTCATCGTGCGCGAAGGCGGCCGCACCTATGCCGACGCAGTGTCCGAGGTGCGCGAAGCCGCGGACTTTTGCCGTTACTACGCTTCTCAGACAAAGACCAGATTCGTGACTCAATTACTTCCCGGTCCAGCAGGCGAGCGCAACGAGCTGCAGCTCCACGGGCGCGGCGTGTTCGCCTGCATCAGCCCCTGGAATTTCCCGCTCGCCATCTTCACCGGCCAGGTCGCCGCCGGGCTTGCCGCCGGAAACACCGTGATCGCCAAGCCGGCGGAGCAGACGCCGCGAATTGGTTTTTCAGCAGTTGATTTGTTGCACCAGGCAGGCATTCCGGCGAATGCGGTGATTTGCGTCGCAGGGGATGGTGAAGCGGTAGGTGCTCCGCTCGTCGCCGACCCGCGCATCGCCGGCGTCGCCTTCACCGGCTCGGTCGAGACCGCCAAGCGCATCAACGAATCGCTGGCGCGGCGCGAGGGACCGATCGTGCCGCTCATCGCCGAAACGGGCGGGGTCAACGCGATGATCGTCGACTCCTCTGCGCTGCCCGAGCAGGTCGTCGACGACGTCGTCATCTCCGCCTTCCAGAGCGCAGGCCAGCGCTGCTCGGCGCAACGCATCCTTTTCGTCGACGCGGGCTGCGCGCCGCGTGTTTTGCAGCTTCTCGCGGGTACGCTCGCCGAGCTGAAAGTCGGCGATCCCGCCGAGCCCGACACCGATGTCGGCCCGATCATCGACGCCCCCTCGCGCGAGGCGCTGCTGCGCCACGTCGCAAACCTTCGCCGCGGCGCCAAACTGATCGGCGAATCTCCATCTCCTCCTTCCGGCAACTATGTAGCTCCAATCGCGTTCGAGCTCCCACTTGATCAATTGCCGAGAATTGAGATCTTCGGCCCGATCCTGCATGTGTGTCTTTATCAGAGAAACAACCTTGGGGAAGTGCTGCAATGGCTGCGCGACACCGGCTACGGCCTGACCCTCGGAATCCACAGCCGCATCCAGAGCTTCGTCGACGAGGTGGTACGCGCGGCGCGCGTCGGCAACATCTACGTGAACCGCAGCATGATCGGCGCCGTGGTGGGCGTGCAGCCCTTCGGCGGCGAAGGCCTCTCCGGCACCGGCCCGAAGGCCGGCGGGCCGCATTACCTGCTCAGATTCGCGATCGAGAGGACCCTCACCGTGAATACCGCGGCGGTGGGCGGCGTCACCGAACTGCTCGCGCCCCCGTAGAATATTGACTCCCATGGGAGCGCAGAACCACTCGCGGGATTCCGCCCAGGTCGAGGAATTCGCGCGCCTTTACTACGCCGAGGTCGATCCCGAGGAACTCGCCGCCCGCGAGCCGCTCGACCTTAAGGGCGCGGCGGCCGCCCACCTGGCCTTTGGCAGGAAATTCTCTGCGGGCAAGGCAAAGATTCGTGCCTACAACCCGGTGTTCGAGGAGCACGGCTGGCAGAGCACGCACACCGCGATCGAGATCGTCAACGACGACATGCCGTTCCTGGTCGACTCGGTGGCGATGGAAGTGAACCGCCAGGGGCTCACGTTGCATCTCGTGATCCACCCCGTGCTGCGCGTCGCGCGTGACACCGGGGGCGAGCTCTTATCGATTTTTCAACCTAATGAATCTTCCAAAGGCCGGCTCGAATCTTTCATGCACGTCGAGGTCGACCGCCAGAGCGATCCGGCGAAGCTCGCCGAGCTCGAGGCGGGCATCGCCAGAGTTCTGGCCGACGTGCGCGCCGCGGTCGAGGACTGGCGCGCGATGCAGGCGCGCCTGGCCGAGATCGTCAAGCGGCTGTCTCCAGACAGCTACGATGAGGAGCGCGCCTTCCTCGCCTGGCTCCTGGAGGACCACTTCACGTTCCTGGGCTGCCGCGCCTACGACCTCGCCACCGTCAACGGCGAGGACATGCTGCGCATCGTTCCCGGCAGCGGCCTCGGCATCCTGCGCGAGCGCGGCGAGACGGTTTCCGCGAGCTTCGCCACGCTGCCGCCCGAGGCGCGCAAGCGCGCGCGGGTGAAGGAGCTGCTGGTGCTCACCAAGGCGAACGCGCGCTCCACCGTGCATCGGCCCGGGCAGCTCGACTACGTCGGCATCAAGCAGTTCGACGCCGCGGGCAACGTGCGCGGCGAGACGCGCTTCCTCGGCCTGTACACGCACGCGGCGTACAGCGAGAACCCGATGCAGGTGCCGCTGCTGCGCAGAAAACTCGGCGACGTGATCGAGCGCGCCGGACTCCTGCCCGCGGGCTACAGCGGCAAGGCGCTCGCTTCGATCCTCGAAGCCTATCCGCGCGACGAGCTGCTGCAGATCAGCACGGAAGATCTGTATCGCCACGCGCTGGCGATCCTGCAGCTCGGCGATCGCCAGCGCCTGCGGTTGCTGGTGCGCCAGGACCCGTACTCGCGCTTCGTGTCCTGCCTTATCTTCGTGCCGCGCGACCGCTACAACACGGAGCTGCGCGTGCGCTTCCAGCGCATCCTGACCGAGGCGTTCAACGGCGCGTCCTCGGAGTTCGACCTCGACCTGTCGGCCGCGACGCTCGGACGAATTCTGATGCGCATCCGCACCAAGCCGGGCGAGATGGTGGCGCAGCCCGATCTCAAAGCTCTAGAGCGGCGCCTGGTCGAGGCGATGCGCCGCTGGGAGGATGACCTCCACGCCGCGCTCCTGGAGCGCCACGGCGAGGAGCGCGCCAACTCGCTCTACCGCGCCTACGAGCATGCTTTCCCGGCCGGCTACCGCGAGGAATACACGGTGCGCAGCGCCGTCATCGACATCGAGATGATCGAGTCGCTCGCGGCCGGCGGGCTGGGCATGAACCTCTACGTGCCGCCCGGCGCCGAGCCCGGCATGCTGCGCTTCAAGATCTACCGCCGCGGCACGCGCGTGGCGCTCTCCGACAGCCTGCCGATGCTCGAGCGCCTCGGCGTGCGCGTGCTGGATGAGCATCCCCACAAGGTCGAGCCGGCCGGCAGCGAGCCGGTGTGGATCGTCGATTTCGGCCTCTCCTTCCCGGCTGCGGCCGAATTCGCGCTCGAGCGCGTGCGCGACAAGTTCCACGAAGCCTTCCACGGCATGTGGTCGGGAAGCGTCGAGGCGGACAACCTCAATCGCCTGGTGCTCGCGGCCGGGCTCGGCGCGCGCGAGATCACGGTGCTGCGCGCCTATACGCGCTATCTCACGCAGGCCGGCTCGACCTTCAGCCGCGCCTACTCCGAGCACGCGCTCGTCGCCAACGCGCGCATCGCAGCGCTCCTGGTGCGCCTCTTTTTCAGCCGCTTCCAACAAAAGCAGGAGGAAGCGCAGCTGGCAACCGAGATCTCCACCGCGCTCGACGCGGTGCAGAACCTCGACGAGGACCGCATCCTGCGCAGCTTCCTCGCGCTCATCCAGGCGACGACGCGCACCAATTATTTTCTCGACAAGCCTTACGTGTCTTTCAAGTTCGACCCGAAACGCGTTCCCGGCCTGCCCGAGCCGCGCCCGATGTTCGAGGTCTGGGTGCACTCGCCGCGCGTCGAGGCCGTGCACCTGCGCGGCGGACGGGTAGCGCGCGGCGGCATCCGCTGGTCGGACCGCATGGAGGACTTCCGCACCGAGGTTCTCGGCCTGATGAAGGCGCAGATGGTGAAGAACGTGGTCATCGTGCCGGTCGGCGCGAAAGGCGGCTTCGTCCTCAAGCGCGCGCCCGCCGGCGACCGCGAGGCGCTGATGAAGGAAGGCGTCGCCTGCTACCAGACGTTCCTGCGCGGCCTGCTCGACATCACCGACAACCTGGTCGACGGCAAAGTGGTCGCGCCGCGCGGCGTGGTGCGCCTCGACGGCGACGACCCCTATCTCGTCGTCGCCGCCGACAAGGGCACGGCGACCTTCTCCGACATCGCCAACGGCATCGCGGCGGAATACGGCTTCTGGCTCGGCGACGCCTTCGCCTCGGGCGGCTCGGCGGGCTACGACCACAAGAAGATGGCGATCACCGCGCGCGGCGCCTGGGAATCGGTGAAGCGCCACTTCCGCGAGCTCGGCGTGGACACGCAGAGCACCGACTTCACCGTGGCGGGCATCGGCGACATGTCGGGCGACGTGTTCGGCAACGGCATGCTGCTCTCGCGCCACATCCGACTCGTCGCGGCGTTCGACCACCGCCACGTTTTCCTCGACCCCTCGCCCGACGCCGAAAAGAGCTTCAAGGAGCGCGAGCGCCTGTTCAACCTGCCGCGCTCCTCCTGGGCCGACTACGACGCAAAGCTCATCTCCAAGGGCGGCGGCATCTTCCCGCGCAGCGCCAAATCGATTCCCGTTTCACCTGAAGCTCAAGAAGTTCTGGGAATCAAGGGTAAAGCCCTCCCCCCCAACGAGCTGATCAGCGCCATCCTCAAGGCGCCGGTCGACCTGCTCTACAACGGCGGCATCGGCACCTACGTCAAGGCGAAGAGCCAGTCGCATGCCGACGTCGGCGACCGCGCCAACGACGCCATCCGCGTCAACGGCGCGGACCTGCGCTGCAAGGTGGTCGCCGAAGGCGGCAACCTCGGCTTCACCCAGCTCGGGCGCGTCGAGTACGCGCTGCGCGGCGGCCGCATCAACACCGACGCCATCGACAACTCGGCGGGCGTCTCGTGCTCCGACCACGAGGTGAACATCAAGATCCTGCTCGACGCGGTGGTGCGCGCGGGCGAGCTCACCGCCAAGCAGAGGAACAAGCTCCTCGTCGACATGACCGACGAGGTGGCGGCGCTCGTGCTGCGCGACAACTACTTCCAGACGCAGAGCCTGGCGGTGTCGGGCGTGCTCGCGCCGAGCCTGCTCGACGCGCAGGAGCGCTTCATCAAGAGCCTGGAGAAAGCCGGGCGCCTCAACCGCGCGATCGAGTTCCTGCCGAACGACGAGGAGTTCGCCGAGCGCCGCGCGGCGAAGCTCGGCCTCACGGCGCCGGAGCGCGCAGTATTGCTCGCCTACTCCAAGATCGCGCTCTACGACGAGCTTCTCGCCTCCGACGTCCCCGACGACCCGTTCATCTCCACCGCGCTCGAGCGCTACTTCCCCGTGCCTTTGCGCGAGCGGTACAAGACGCAGACCCATGCCCACCCGCTGCGCCGCGAGATCATCGCCACGCACGTCACCAACAGCATGATCAACCGCGTCGGCAGCACCTTCGTCCATCGCCTGCAGGACGAGACCGGCGCCACCGCCCCCGACGTAGTGCGCGCCTACCTCATCACGCGCGAAGTGTTCGGCCTGGTGGACCTCTGGCGCGCCGTCGAGGCGCTCGACTACAAGGTCCCCGACGCGATCCAGACCGCGATGGTGATCGACGCCGGGCGCCTCATCGTGCGTGCGACGCTATGGTTCCTGCGCAACCGCGCGCACCTCGCCAATCTCTCGCCCTCGATCGAGCACTTCCGTGCCGGCGCCGAGCGCGTCGCCGCGCTCTTCCCGCAGGTCCTCCCCGACGCGGAGCAGAGCGCCTTCAAGGCCGCCGCGAGCCGCCTGGAGAAAGAAGGCGTGCCGCGCGATCTCGCCGCCCGCTTCGCCGGCCTGGACGCCATGTTCAACGCGCTCGACATCGTCGAAGTCGCCGACAGCTTGAAGCGCGACATCGAGCCCGTCGCGCGCCTTCACTTCGCCCTCGCCGGCGAGCTCGACTTCCCCTGGCTGCGCTCGCGCATCGGCATGCTCTCCGCCGACAACCACTGGCAAACCCTCGCCAAGGCCGCCCTGCGCGACGATCTGGCCAGCATGCTCCGCGCCTTGTCTGCGGATGCACTTCGCGCCTCTGCCTTGCGCGATGACGCCTCGCCCTCCGACCCCGCTGCCCTCATATCCGCCTGGAAGACCCGCAACTCCGTCCTCTACGAGCGCTTCCGCCAGGTCCTCACCGACCTCCGCGCCTCCGAGTCGCCCGACCTCGCGATGCTCTCTGTCGCGATGCGCGAGCTTCGTAATCTCAGCTCGCGCTGAACTTAACCAAGAGTATGTGCTTAGCGAAAGGGCAAAACGCTTGAAAAGGCCACGCTAACCATTTGATTTTAGCCTACTGTTCGTCCCATCTCTTGGGCGCTTTTTTAGGGCCTTGGCTACGGCCTTCTCCCAATTCCCTTCGATTTTGACCCGCTCGGGCTCGGGACCAGTACGCTTTTTCGAGGGAGGCGTTTTCATAGCTAAAGCGCCGTAGCGGTCACTGGATGGATAAGCAGTCCGGCCAAGCGGCGCTTGACTTCCAAGCGATATTGACAGGAATCAGGACTTGGCCGCATTATTCTGGCCCATGAAGATCAAGATCACCCTCCCCGACGGGGCGAAAGTCGAAGGCGACGACGGCAAGGAAGTAGGCGAGGCCGCGCGCGCGTACATCGGCGGCAAGAGAGTCTTTCCCGCAGCGCTCCCGGAGAAGCCCAAACTCGATTTTCACAGGAAGATCGACTGGAGCGGTCCGGATGTAATCAGGGCGGTGAACGGCTACGACGTCGCCGCCACCACGCTTGAATTGCTGGAAGCGATCAAGGCCGCAGGCAATCGCGGGCTTGGCGCAGGAACTGTGCAGAAGATTGTTCACGCTGACACCGCAAAGGGGATCGGCGGGCGCATGGTTCGCATCAATGGCTATCTCCGCCGTCTAGGATTCTTAGACGCGAAGGAATTGTTCGACAACCCGAAGGATCGGAAGACCGGTGCTCGAGTTTGGAAGCCAAAAGAAAAACTAGATGCCGCCATTGATGCGGCGAGGAAGGCGGTGAAAGGATAGAACTGCTGGCATTGATCCATGGGTCAATGCCGGGGTCGTGGGCGAAAGGGTGGTGTGGCTTACGTAATCCAGTCCCCACTGGGGCCACACCACCTTCCACGCGCTGAATTGCTGGTCCACGCACTATGCGGGCGTGGCGAAATCGGTAAACGCAGCGGACCTGGAATCCGCCGGGTTGAGGAATAAGCCCCTCGTAAATCCCTTGCAAGTTCGAATCTTGTCGCCCGCCTATCTCGTAATGCAAGTTCTTGTTGTACATCACATACCACTCACTTGGCCCGTAAGTTCCGCGTATTTGAGGCGTTTTCCCTGTGCTTGCTTGATCGCCAAGACGGTGCGCTCGCCGTCTGAAAGTTCGCGGTGGTCGTAGCTGAACGTAAATTCCGCAATCGTGTAGCGATGGACCTTCTTAGGTCCGACCGGTGCTGCCATGCGAACCTCCTCGAGCGTTAGGTCGAGGTGTTCACATTATCGGATGAGGTTCGGTTTTCACTTGCCAATCGGCGCAGGGACTCACGTAGGCTGCCCCCAAAACTCCCGCGTCTTCCACGCGCTCTACCGAAACTCCTCCGCGGTTTGCGGTAGCCAAGCCAGTGAGAAGCTAGGTCTCCGTCTCCGATTTCATTGCGTTAATCGCCTCGAGTAGCTTGATTGTCGCCGTGCCGTCCAGCGTGTCCCCTGAATAGCGGACTTCGTAAAGCCCCTGGAGATTTGAAGGCAGTTTAACGCCGTCTTTAACGAGAAGGATAAAACGCTTGCCGTAAAGCGCCATGGCCGCTCCAATCTCAATTAGCACATTGGGATTTAGAACAATGTGCTCATTTGCTTGAGAGTCAACCAATCGCATTTCGTCTTCGACGTGAATTATCGCGGCCCCACAAGAGCGCATATCAGTCATCACCTTATCGGATACTGGCTTCGACACCGACTGCCTCTCAACAGCAACTACTGCTTCCAATTCACCAAATTTCAGTAACTTACGAATGGGCTCAATGAACGACTGATTCTTGCCGTGGGTAATGAACACGCGCTTTTGCTTCGTTAAATCCTGACCGATGTTGGCGGGTCGCGAAATAGAAGTAGAGGGCTTCTCAGGCTTGTCAATTTGTTCCGGCTCTCCATCTTCCACGGGTTTCTCGATGGTTTCAATCGGTGTGAATCCGTCTGGCGGAGACAGATTTACGTAGGTTGTTCCCTTGATATCCCGCAAGAAGCCAAGGCCTTTGGCGCTGTCTACTAGGAGCTGAAGAACCGACTTGACTCGTTCAGCCGGTACGCCCATCTCGATCAGAACATTTTGTCCGATTGAGTCCTTTGGAAAGGGACTGCCGTTGTACTTCTTCAAGAAATCGCCTATAACTTTAGGCTTCAGTAGTGCAGCTCTTTTCGCGGCGATATCCGCGCCCTCTTCGAGTGGACGAAAAATCTGCTTGGAGAGTTGAGTAAGCCCAATTTCATTTGCGTTGTATCCACCGTCAGTCAGGCCGTACGCTATCGCGGCTCCGGTGAGCATCTTGAAGTGGCTGGAGCCCGGCTTTAGCTCCATGGCAGCTGCAACGTCAAATGGTTTGGCTGCGTGGCCACCATAGTTGTCGTGGATCGCCTTTGGAACGCGAAGCGCTTCGTCCAGGGAATACGCTGGAACGTCAGTTTGGCTGACACGAATACGCTTCGAGTCGTTAGCTCTTTCGCTTTTCTTGCCCATCTATCCCCCTACAACGTGAACCCAATACTACGCTCGTCCCTCCTGATAGGACTTGAAGGCGACAATATTCGCGAATTCCATTCTGGCATTAGCGTTCACATTCAGCGCCCGACTACGACACCAGGCGACGAATTCGCTCGGGTTGACATATGCCTCAATAGGTACAACGCCGCTCGCCTTGATTTATTCTTTCACTTGTTTCGCTTTCTTGAGCCATGCGTCGAACGTCGTGGGTAGCAAATGGGCGTCCTCCATTACGGTAAGAATCTCCTCGTATTCCTCCCGCCTGTACCAAGGAATGCCAGCGATTTGCACGCGCATTGCGGAACCTAACGTTCGCGTTGAGCTGCGCGCTGCCGCGCACTAGCGGCGGCTGACACGCGTCGGCTCGAACGCGTTATTAGCTGGCTCATTTGCTGGTGATTGTGAGCACTGCCACGAGCACGGAACCGATGATTGCGGCTAGTGCAGTTCCGTACGCCAAGGAGTGCCGCGTTTCTTGATCCGCCTTCTTCACTACGAAATCAATCAAGCCATTCACGAAAGGCGTTTCGAGTTTCGGTCTTTCTGTGGTTTCGTCTTCCTCGACTCCGGCGGCCCAGGCAATCGCACGTCGCACATGGAGCCCATACAGTGGCGCCCCGGTGTGTGCCGATAGTTTGCTAGTGCGCGCAAACAGCGATTTAAAGTTCTCCAACGTGTAAATGATTTCGCTTTCTTCAATCGACAGCACCTTGGCAAGCGCAGGGCTACTGCGGACAACATACTGTGAATAGGCCAAGTGTGTGATCAGTGCCACTAGAGTATCCAAGTGGTCCGAATACTTATGCTTACGAGCGAGAAACGGAACGCGCATGAGCCAACTAACGTCCACGCCCACCGGCGCGCGCCCGGTGACCTATGCAAAATGCGGCGCTCGCGCGCGCGTTCGGGTGGGGCGTGCTGTTATACGGCAACGGTCTGTAATAGTTCGACGTCACGTCGATCCTTTTGATCTCCACGTTCCCTTAGGGCGCGCTCCTTCAATAATAGAAGATCGTCCAGGGCCACGACACGAACGCGAACTCCATTAAGGATGGCGATGGGTGCCCTTTCCCAAAATGCGTTGAAGTCGTCCTCGGGGTGCGGTGTTAACAGATCCAGGTAGAGCGCGCGCCTTTGACGATAGTGCTGTCGAGGCCGAGCAAAGTCTTCTGGGGAAAAGCTTGCAACATCGTTGAAGCGGTAAAGCACGCTAGCAATTGCTCCACCGGCGTGAGTGGCTGGCTCGACGAGCAGGTCTAGATCGTCAGCAGTGCGACTCGGGCAATAGTGATGCACTGCCAAACCGCCAACGACAATGACACGGACGTCTTGCTTAATGATGGCGTCGACGAAGTCGCTGTTGTTACCGAACGTCTGCAATGCGACTGCATGCTGTGCGCTCATGTCGTTGCCGTATAACGAATGAAAGGGACTTCCCCTGCTGCTCGGTCGGCATCGATGTGCCAGAGTGGGAATGTCATATGTTCCAACTCAACTGAGAGAGGGGAAGTCATGACACAGATTACTACCGTCGGAATCGATCTGGCAAAGAGAGTCAACGCGCTGCACGGCATTGATCGCACAGGAAGCGTGCTGTTTGAAGAGGACGGTACGTCGGGAGCAGCTGCTCGAGACTGTGGCGGCTTTGCCTCCATGTCTGATTGGTATGGAGGCCGGCAGTGGCGCGCATGAGTGGGCGCGCCAGTTTCAAGCGCTAGGCCACACTGTGCGGTTAATGCCTGCGAAGTTCGTATTGCCTTATAGGCGCAACGGCAAGAATGATGGGAACGATGCCGAGGCGATTTGCGAGGCCGTAGTCCGACCCTTCATCAGCAACGTTGCTGCAGCGGGGAAGTCCTTATAGTGCTTGGTCAGCCGCACGCGGCTTGATGCGCGTCGGCTGCACCAAGGGGTTAGGCTGCTTCCACGGCATACTTGCGGGTAAGTTCGATGACATCGAGGATCTTGACATTTATGTACTTCAAGAACACAACGAGTTCGGGCACTTCAAGGTTCTTTTGATCAGTCGTGATGCTCGCCGGTGTGGCGTGAAGTAGCTTGCTGCTGAACGTGTAGATGAAGTCATATTCGTCTTGGAGCCCGACCTTCTGCGCCATTTGCTGCCAGTTCCAGCGCTTCGGCATCAAGCCCTTGACTTCTTGCGAAACGCGGGAGTTGAAGGCAGTCAGTTCAGAATCGATGCTCACTAGCGCCGAATCGATGTGCGGAATGGACTTCTTCTCTACGAGATGCGCTTGAAATCCATAGCCGTTGACCTTGGCTTGTTCTGCGTAAACGGAAAAGTGACGGGCCGCCTTTTCGTCAATGTGCTCGGAGATCGCTTTTAGATTGACGAGCAACGCGTTCTTTTGTGTTTCTTGATCGGTGAGGTGTTTGATTCGGCGGATTTCCGCATCTCGCGCACTCTTTTCCTCTCGTTCAAATTGTCGAAGGAGGTCAATCTCACGACGCAATTGTTTGCGATAGTCGTCCCAGTAGCGGCGCTGGGTGCCTAGGAGCTCCGCGTAGTACACGAGTCCGTAGCGGGAATCGAGATGGAATAAGTGAAGCCACACGCTGAGCTCAAAGATGTAACGAGCAACTGAAACTGTGCCGATGGTTTCGACGAAATTGAAATTCTGCTCTGTAAAAAGACGTAATCGGATGAGGCAGTCACCGGCGACCGATAGGCACCAAGAGTCGTGGTTCCATCTGTCAAACGCTTCCAAGATCTTAGGTGTTCGGAGTCGCTTCGCTTCAGCAACAAGGGGGCTACGATGCCCTTTGATCGATACTATGAGCTGAGCGACCTGATGTTCCAACTGCGCGACCATGCTATCTGTCAGTGCAGCCTAACGTCGTGTTGTGCGGCGGGCCGGCACGGTGATTAATTGTGGCAGGGCGCTTTCCGCCCGTCCGCACCAACTAAAGTTAGAGCCTCTCATTGCCGCTTGGCAACCTTCTCTATGGATTCGCATAGGCGCTTCAGTTCTTCGGCGACGGGATCCTGTTCAACCGTGCTACTGAGCATTGGGCGAATATCGATCGTTGACTTCTCGGCGTACTCTCGGGCACCGTGCTGGTACGTTGCCTGTATTGAGAAGACGGTGGGGCAAACACTCGGATCGCTTTGTGAGCCGAAGATCGTGCCGCCGACACCAAGAATGAAAATGAGCGGCGACTCCGGCGCCAAGCTTTCGATCGGGTTGGTAAAGGCTGAAAGCGCCGCAAGGTTGTTTCCTTCCCTTTTCTCACCGTTCTTGAAGAAGTCTCGGTCGAACTTCATTCGGAGGTTGACTGCGGGCGAGCGGCCAGTGTTCTTGACCGTAAGGCACAAAAGAGTGGTTCCAATGCGAGGTGCGACGGAGATGACGACGTACGGGCGAAGCTGAGCCTCTGTTTGCTCGCGCATTGCAGCGACGACTCCCTCATTCACACGAAGGATGCGGAATGTGGCCCAAGCGTAGAATCCAGTTATGACGACAAGCGCCAGCGTAAGCCAATCGATCGTTGTGAGGATCATCTGCGTAGGGGGCTAACGTCTGCCTTCACCGGCCGGAAACCAGTGGTGCGCAGCGCCGCTGGTGGACGGTCCGGTGCAAGGCATGGTTGGGCGTCTCTAGTCGAGATACTTGATAACTGCGAACTTCGCGACATTGCGGCGAACGGGCATCGTTGTTGAGGACCCATATGCGGTGGCCGAGTTGCCGGAGGCGTACGCGGAGGCCGACCCGCTCGTGTAGTAGCCGGCGATCTGCGATTGACTGTTGAGTTGGACAACTGCGTCGCCACCAGCTTCACGCGCCTTCTTCACCATGTCACGTCGAAGCTGCGACATCGGGATGAGACCTCCATGGCGTTCGTCATCGATGATGCCGAGGATCTTGAACTTTCGCGGTGGGTCACCGTTGTCCCAGATCTCCATGCCATCAACTACCACCTTGGTACCACCCCTGCCTTCGAACATGTTGTTCTTCGCTTCGAAGGGCTTGTACTCAGTGTTAGCGCAGCCGACAAGTAGCGCGATAGCCGCAACCGCTGCGAGTGTGAGTAACGTTCTCATCCGCTCCTCCTCCCCTCAACGAACCGCACGGGCGCTTCGAGACGTCCAACGTGAATTGGTTGACAAATTAGTTGAGAGATTTGGCGGTTTGCAAAGCGCCAAGATGTAACGGGAATAGCTGCTCCACCAGATAATTCAGCACATTACTTTTCAATAATCGCAAAGGCAAATCCGCCTGGCTCGCAGCTATTCACGCGCGTTGCTTGTGAATAGTTGAGAAGTGTGGCTTCGTGAGGACTTCGGGCCTTAGCACTTCGTCCAGTTGCTCGCGAGTCATCCAGCCCTTCGAGAGAACGAGGTCGTAGACGCGAGCGCCGGTGGCGAGGGCTTCGCGCGCGATTTCGCTGGAGCGCGAGTAGCCGAGGATCGGGGTGAGCGCGGTGACGAGGGCGGTGGATTCATCGAGGAGGCGCCGGGCGCGCTCGGCGTTGGCGGTGATGCCGCGAACGCAGCGCTCGTTGAGGGTGCGGCAGCCGGCGGTGAGGTGCTGGATGCCCTCGAAGAGGCTGTGGGCGATGATGGGCTCGAAGGCGTTCAACTGGAGCTGGCCGGCCTCGGCGGCCATGGTGACGGTCATGTCGTTACCGATGACCTCGAAGGCGATCTGGTTCACGACCTCGGGGATCACCGGGTTTACTTTGCCCGGCATGATCGAGGAGCCGGCCTGCACGGCCGGTAGGGTGATTTCGCCGATGCCGGCGCGCGGGCCGGAGGAGAGAAGGCGCAAGTCGTTGCAGACCTTGGAGAGCTTGACCGCGATGCGCTTGAGCACGCCCGAGAGCTGGACGAAGGCGCCGGCGTCCTGGGTCGCCTCGACGAGGTTGGGCGCGCTGATGAAAGGGACGCCGGAGACTTCGGACAGGCGCGTGGTGACGAGCGGCGCGTAGTCGGGATGAGCGTTGATGCCGGTGCCGATGGCGGTGGCGCCGAGGTTGATCTCGCGCACCAGGGCGGCGGCTTCCGAGAGGCGCTGCTCGTCCTCGCCGAGCATGACGGCGTAGGTGGAGAACTCCTGGCCGAGGGTCATCGGCACCGCGTCCTGGAGCTGCGTGCGGCCGACCTTCAGGACGTTTTCAAACTCGCTGGCTTTCTGTGAAAAGGATTTCTTCAGGGAATCCATTTCGGCGAGCAGGTGCCGGATCAGGAAGTTGAGCGCCAGCTTGATCGAGGTGGGATAGACGTCGTTGGTGCTCTGCGAGAGATTCACGTGGTCGAGCGGGTGCAGGTGCTGGTACTCGCCCCTCTTGTGGCCGAGGAGCTCGAGCGCGCGGTTGCAGATCACCTCGTTGGCGTTCATGTTGGTCGAAGTACCAGCCCCGCCCTGGATCACGTCGACCACGAACTCCTCGCGCAGCTTGCCCTCGCGGATCTCCTCGCAGGCGCGGCGGATGGCGACCGAGAGCTTGTCGTCGAGGAGCCCTAGCTCGGCATTGGCGATGGCGGCGGCCTGCTTGACGCAGGCGAGCGCGTTGACCAGATCCGGATAGTGCGAGATCGGGGTACCGGTGATGGAAAAGTTTTCCAGCGCGCGCAGGGTGTGGATTCCGTAGTATGCGTCGGCCGGCACTGCGCGGTCGCCAAGCAGGTCGTGCTCGATGCGGACGGGCTGGGTCATGAAGCCATTCTGGCACTATCATGCGTGCCGAGGAGGTTTGATGGAGGAACTGGATTTCAGCAAGCCGGCGCGTGAACCCGTACGAGCGCCCGCGTACGACCCGGCGATTGCGCTGGAATTTTTCAGCTCGGCGGGCAAGCCCGAACGAGTGCCGGCGGGCACGCGGTTCTTCGCGGAGAACGAGAAGGCGAGCCGCTTCTTCCTGCAGAGCGACAGGATGTACCTGCTGCTCGAGGGCGAGGTCGAGCTGACGGCGAAGGGCAGGCCGGTCGGCAGCGTACAGGCGAACCAGATCTTCGGCGAGATGGCGGCGTTGAGCGAAGCGCCGCGCCACGCGACGGCGATCGCGAAGACGGCATGCGTGGTGATCTCGCTCGACGACAAGGCGTTGAAGAGCGCGCTCGCGAAGAAGCCCGAGTTCGCCATCATGCTGATGGGCACCATGATCGCCCGCCTGCGCGGCATGCTGGCGGCGATGACGCAGGTTCCTTCGGCAGCGGCCCAGGAGAGGGATTCCCGGGTGTTCGACAAGGGGCTGCTTGCCGCGCTCGCCCGGGGGCTGGGCGACCAGGTGCTGGTGCGCTACGACAGCGGCAAGGTGATCATGGTGGAGGGACAGGTGGGGGCCCTGATGTACGTGGTGCTGGAAGGCCGCGTGGTGATCACGCTGCGCGGAGCCGTGGTGCAGCACGTCGGCCCGGGGGGCGTATTCGGCGAGCTGGCGCTGATCGACCAGTCGACGCGCGCCGCGGACGCTACCGCGGAAACGGACTGCGCGCTGCTCGCCATCAACCGCAACGTGTTCCTCAACCTGGTGAAGGCCGATCCGACGTTCGGCGTGTCGCTGCTCTCGGCCGTGGCCGAGCGGGTGCGCAACATGGCGGCCGGAGTCAACTAGAGTAGAATTTTGCGCGTTAAAGAAACACCAACAATCCCCGAGGAGACCCCCATGAAGCGCGCGTTGTCAGTGCTTGCCGTCCTGGCGCTTGCCCTGCCGCTCGGCGCGGCGGCGCAGGACACCCTGAAGAAGATCAAGGACGGCGGCTCGATCACCGTCGGCCACCGCGATGCGTCGCTGCCGTTCTCGTACTACGACGACAAGCAGCAGCCCGTCGGCTACGCGTTGCAGCTGTGCGGCCGCATCGTCGACGCGGTGAAGAGCGAGCTGAAGATGCCGAAGCTCGAGGTCAAGTACCAGCTCGTCACCTCGGCCAATCGCATCCCGCTGATGGCGAACGGCACCATCGACCTGGAGTGCGGCTCGACCACAAACAACCTCGAGCGGCAGAAGCAGGTATGGTTCACCATCACCCACTTCGTGACCGCCAACCGCTGGGTGGCGAAGAAGGCCGCCAAGCTCAACAAGCTCGCCGACCTCAAGGGCAAGACCATCGTGTCGACCGCGGGCACCACCAACATCAAGCAGATCACCGAGCTCAACGGCCAGCAGAACCTCGGCATGAACATCATCTCGGCCAACGGCCACGCCGAAGCCTTCCAGATGGTCGAGACCGGGCGTGCGGTGGCGTTCGTGATGGACGACATCCTGCTCTACAGCCTGGTCGCGCAGTCGCGCAACCCCAAGGATTACGCCATCTCGGAAGTGGCCTTGTCGGTCGAGCCCTACGGCATCATGCTGCGCAAGGACGACACCGCGTTCAAGAAAGTGGTCGACGCCGCAATGGTCAACACCTACAAGTCGGGCGCGATCGACGCCATCTATGACAGGTGGTTCCTGAAGCCGGTGCCGCCCAAGAACATCAACCTCAACTTGCCGATGAGCGAGCAGTTCAAGAAAGTGATCAAGAACCCCACCGATTCCGGGGACCCTGAAGCTTACAAGTAAGCGAATCATGTAGTTCCTGCGGGAGGGGCGTGGGCTACAACTGGCACTGGGGAATCCTGCTGGAGAAGGAGCCCGGCGGCACCGGGACCTACCTCCAGTACCTGATCGTCGGGTTGGGCTGGACGCTCGCCACCGCGCTCGCCGCGTGGGTAATAGCACTCATCATCGGCTCGCTGGTCGGCACATTGCGCACCACGCCCGTCAAGTGGGTCGTGCGGCTCGGCAATCTTTACGTCGAGATCTTCCGCAACATCCCGCTCATCGTGCAGATGTTCCTGTGGTTCTTCGTGATGCCGGAGCTGCTGCCGAAGGAGCTCGGCGACTGGATCAAGCAGATGCCGCCGCCGTGGAGCTCCTACATCCCGGCGGTGCTGTGCCTGGGCATCTTCACCTCGGTGCGCATCGCCGAGCAGGTGCGCGCCGGCATCCAGTCTCTGACGCGCGGCCAGGGCATGGCGGGCACCGCGATGGGGCTCACGGCGGCGCAGACCTATCGCTATGTCATCCTGCCGCAGGCCTTCCGCATCATCCTGCCGCCGATCACCTCCGAGTTCATGAACGTCATCAAGAACTCCTCGGTCGCGCTGACCATCGGGCTGCTCGAGCTCACCGGCCGCGCGCGCGCCATGCAGGAGTTCAGCTTCCACGTGTTCGAGGCATTCGCCGCGGCCACCGTCATCTACCTGCTCACCAACATGGTGGTGGTGCTGGGCATGCGCATGCTCGAGAAGAAGGTGCGGGTGCCCGGCCTGATCGCCGCCGCGGGCGCGCCGCAGGCGGGGCACTGAGATGGACTCCGGCTTCGACTTCGACGTCATCGAGCGCTCCCTCGGGTATCTGTTCCGCGAGGGCATGACCTTCACCGTCACGCTGACGCTGCTGGCCATGACCGGCGGCATCATCTTCGGCACGCTGCTCGCGATGCTGCGGCTTTCGGCCTTCAAGCCGCTCTCCTGGCTCGCCGGCGCCTACGTGAACCTGATGCGCTCGATTCCGCTGGTGCTGGTGATCTTCTGGTTCTTCTTTCTCGTGCCCTACATCGGCGCCTGGGTGATCGGCGCCAAGGAGCCGGTCAGGGTCGGCGCGTGGATGTCGAGCGTGATCACGTTCACCATGTTCGAGGCGGCGTACTACGCCGAGATCATGCGCGCCGGCATCCAGTCGGTCGCGCGCGGCCAGGTATGGGCGGGCTACGCGCTCGGCCTCAACTACTGGCAGACCATGGGCAAGGTGGTGCTGCCGCAGGCGTTTCGCAACATGCTGCCGGTGCTGCTCACGCAGACCATCATCCTGTTCCAGGACACTTCGCTGGTGTACGTGATCTCGGCGACCGACTTCCTCGGCGCGGCGTCGAAAGTCGCGAACCGAGACTACCGCCTGGTCGAGATGTACACGTTCGTCGCCGTGGTCTACTTCGTCATCTCCTACGGCCTGTCAACGCTCGTCAAGGGCCTTCAGAACAGGATCGCGATCATCCGATGATCTCAATCAAAGACGTAAGCAAGTGGTACGGCAGCTTCCAGGTGCTCACCGACTGCTCCACCGAGGTTGCGAAAGGCGAGGTGGTGGTGGTCTGCGGCCCTTCGGGCAGCGGCAAGTCGACCATCATCAAGTGCGTGAACGCGCTGGAGCCTTTCCAGAAGGGCAGTATCACGGTCGAAGGCATCTCGGTCGGCGACCCGAAGACCGACCTGCCGAAGCTGCGCTCGCGTATCGGCATGGTGTTCCAGAATTTCGAGCTGTTCCCGCACATGTCGGTGACCGAGAACCTGACGCTCGGCCAGGTCAAAGTACTAGGCCGCAGCTCTGATGAGGCGCGGCAGAAAGGGCTGAAGCTCCTCGAGCGCGTCGGCCTGCTCGCCCACAAGGACAAGTTCCCCGGCCAGCTCTCCGGCGGCCAGCAGCAGCGCGTGGCCATCGCGCGCGCGCTCTCGATGGACCCGATCGCGATGCTGTTCGACGAGCCGACCTCGGCGCTCGACCCCGAAATGATCAACGAAGTACTCGACGTCATGGTCGAGCTCGCCCGCGAGGGCATGACCATGATGGTGGTCACGCACGAGATGGGCTTCGCGCGCAAGGTCGCCCATCGCGTGATCTTCATGGACGCCGGCAAGATCGTCGAGGACGCGAAGAAGGAAGAATTCTTCGGCACGCCGCGCTCAGAGCGCGCGCAGCTTTTCCTCTCCAAGATCCTGCACCACTAAATCAGGGACAGACCACGTTTTCACGGCGAAAGCGGTGATCGAAAACGTGGTCTGTCCCTGATTTAGCCTAGGGCCGCTCGACTTTCTTCAGCATCTCCTCCGCAATCCGGTAGTCCGGATAGCGACGCCTGAACTCGGCGAGCGCCTTGTCCGCCTCGTCGTGTTTCCCCTGCTTGCGCAGCTCTGCGATGCGCTCGAGCGCGGCTTCGGGGGATTCCACTTTCGCGACCTGCCCGTACAGCCGTGCTGGCGCCCCCGACTGCGCGTCGCGCCGCGCGGCCGGCTGAGCATCGGCGGAACGTCGCTCCTGCATCGCGTCGGCCGCTCGCGGTGAGGGCGCCGGCGCCGCTGGCGGAGCGGCCGGTTTGGCGGGTGATTCTTGAGGCGGTGCAGCAGCAGGGGCCTCTTTTTTCGCTTCCGGTGGTTCCGAGCGCAAACCGGAAAACCCAGGATCCAGTTGCTGGCGCTCCACGTGCAGCGTCACGGCGACGGCGAGGGTGATGATGGCAGCCGCCGCCACAGGGAAGTACCAGCGGCGCCGGCCGGTGGGCGGCACGAGCGGCGCCAGGCCCGTTTCGGGAGCGCGACGCGACGCAGCGAGAATCCTCGCGTCGAGCTCGCCGGGCGGTTCTTCGCGCCCGAGCTCGCGGTAGCGCTGCGAAACCTTCGGATCGCGCTCGTCAGCCATCTTCCACCGCGGCCTTCAGCTTGGCGATCGCGTAGCGCAGGCGGCTTTTCGCGGCTTCGGGGTTGCATCCGGTGGCCGCCGCGATCTCGGCGATCGACAGGTCCGCCTCCTCGTGCAGCAGGAAGGCTTCGCGCTGCGCCGCCGGCAGCGCTTCCAGGGCTTGCGCAAAGCGCTCCAGAGCTTCGCGCGCCTCAGCCTGCCTCGCCGGGTCCGGCGAATCCCCCGGCGGATCCTGCTCGTCGAGCTCGACCAGGGAAAGGCCACCTCGCCGCCAGTGGTCGACCATGCGGTTGTGCGCGATCGTGTACAGCCAGGTCGTGAAGCGCGCCTGGGCGGTGTAACGGTCTCGCGCCTCGATCACCCGCATCCAGATTTCCTGGAACAACTCCTCGGCCGTGGCGCGGCTCTTCACGCTGCGCAGCACGAAGCGGAAGAGGCGCCCGCGGTGCCGTAGATAGAGCGTCTCGAAGGCCCCGGCGTTCCCATCCCGATAGGCAGCCATGAGCTGTTCGTCCGGGGCCTCCATGCCCCGCGATTATCCTCGCGGATCGGACACAAAGCCCGGGAACGGTCGCGGCAGCGGCGCTACGGGCGCGGGCTCACGGATCACGCCGCGCGCCAGGAGGTTGCGGTAGCTGTCGTAGTAAAGCGTGACGACCTCGGCCGGGGCGCTCGTGGCCCGCTCGAAGCTGACATATTGAGCAGGCGAGTCCTCGCGCCTGCCGTGCCCCGTGCCCAGACCCTGGTCGGCCGCACGCGGCTCGCTTTTCGCCTGAGGCGCGATCTGCCCGATCGGCTGCGGCTCCTGCCTTTTTCTAAACAAGGCGACACCAATAACCCCTACGTCATCGGGCCGCCCGGTGCGCGCGGCGTAGGAATCGGGCAGCGAGGTGAAGTAGAACGCCGCGGTCTGCGACAGGTTGCGGCGCCAGCCCTGGATGTCGAGCGAGCCACGCGGCGCGATCACATAGCCGCTCTGTGAAGGGTCAGCGGTCTGGCCGGTGATCGCGTTGACGCCGTCGACCGACACTACCGCGAGCAGGTCCTCGCGCAGCCGGCTGCGCAGCGCGACCTGGTACTCGTTTCCCGGCTTGCCGACCACGTATGCACGTCCTTCGTGCCAATGCACCTGCAGCTGCCTCCCTTCGGTGCGGTCGTAGACCGAAAGATCAGCCAGACCGCCCAATGCGAGGGCGTGGCCGGCATGCGACAAGGCAGCGACGGCGAGCAGCGTTTTCCACGATTTCATTCGTTTCTCCTTTCCCAAAGAGAGTGAAACGAAAGCGCGCCGGGAAAGGGTTAAGGTGGGAAATGCTGCTACGTCACCGCAAGGACCGGTTCATCGCTTTGACTTGAACGCCTTCTCCCGGATCGCCGAGAGCGTGGTGGACGGGGTGATGGCGTCAGGATCGATGCGCAGCTCGATGAGCGCCGGCTTGCCCGAAGCGCGAGCGCGCTCGAAAGCCGGCGCGAACTCCTCGGTGCGCTCGACCAGCTCGCCGTGCGCGCCGAAAGCCCGGGCATAGGCGGCGAAATCCGGATTCCTGAGCTCGGTGCCGAACACGCGGCCGGGATACTCGCGCTCCTGGTGCATGCGGATCGTGCCGTAGAGGCCATTGTTGACCACCAGCGCGACGAACGCCGCGCCGTACTGCACGGCGGTGGCGATTTCCTGTCCCGTCATCAGAAAGTCGCCATCGCCGCACAAGGCGACGACGGTGCGCTCAGGCGCGGCGAGCTTCGCGGCGACCGCGGCCGGGTAGCCATAGCCCATCGAGCCGTTGGTCGATCCGAGCTGGGTGCGGAAGCCCTTGTAGCGGAAATGCCGGTGCAGCCAGCCGGCGAAGTTGCCGGCGCCGCCGGCGACGATCGCGTCCTCGGGAAGCTCGGCGCTGAGCCACTTGATCACCTCGCCGTATTGCAGCTTGCCGGGCATCGGCAGCGGCTCGGTCCACTCCAGGTAGTTTTTCCGAAGGGATTCGGTCTCCTTGCGCCACTCGGGCTTCGAAAAGGAAAGCTTTTCGATGGCCTGAACAAACTGCGGGTTGCCTGAATTGATCGCCAACGCGGGGCGATAGACGCGCCCGAGCTCCTCGGCGCCTGCATGGACATGCACGAGCGTCTGCTGCGGCACCGGCACCTCGAGCAGCGTGTAGCCGCTGGTCGTCATTTCCCCCAGCCGCGCGCCGATGACGAGGAGCACGTCGGCGTCCTTCACGCGCTGCGCGAGCTTGGGGTTGATGCCGATGCCGACATCGCCCACATAGTTCGGGCTGCGGTTGTCGAACAGGTCCTGGCAGCGGAAAGACGTGCCGACCGGCAGGCCGCTGGCCTCGATCCAGCGCTGCAGCTTCAGGCAGGCGTCGCGGTTCCAGCCTCCCCCACCGATCAGGGCGAAAGGTCTTTGCGCTTTTTCAAGCAGAGTTTTCAGCTCAGCGATGCTGGAGGGCGAAGGCGCTGGCCGTATGGTGTGATGCCGCGGCACATCGGCAACCGCGGCTTGCGAAAACAGCGTGTCTTCCGGCAGCGCGAGTACGACGGGTCCCGGCCGGCCGGCGGTGGCGGTATGAAAAGCGTGGCTCACGTACTCCGGGATGCGCTCGACGCGGTCGATCTGCGCCACCCACTTCGCCATCTGGCCGTACATGCGCCGGTAATCGATTTCCTGAAAGGCCTCGCGCTCGGCGAACTCGTTGGGCACCTGGCCGATGAACACCACCATCGGCGTCGAGTCCTGGAACCCGGTATGCGTGCCGATCGCGCCGTTGCTCGCCCCCGGCCCGCGCGTCACGAAGAGCACGCCCGGCTCGCCGGTCAGCTTGCCGTAGGCCTCGGCCATGTAGGAGGCGCCGCCTTCCTGGCGGCAGACGATGAACGACAGCTTGTCCCGCACGTCGTGCATGCCGTCGAGCACCGGCAGATAGCTCTCGCCCGGCACGCCGAAGGCGAGCTTCACACCCTGCGCAACCAGTGCGTCGGCGAGGATCCTGCCGCCGTGGCGCGTCTTGAGATCGGATTTCATGCCGGCACCTTTTCGAACGCGCCGCGCAGCGCGGCGCAACACTCGGCCACCGCGGCGTTCGCGGTGTCGAGGACGCCGCCGAACAGCAGGAAGCCGTGCACCATGTCGCCATACTCGCGGTACGCCACCTCGACGCCCGCCTCGGCGAGCCGCTCGGCATACGCACGTCCTTCGTCGAGCAGCGGATCGTAGCCCGCCGTCAGCACGAACGCCGGCGGAAGATCCGCATGGCTTGCCGCGAGCAGCGGCGAGGCGCGCCAGTCGAGCCAGTCCTCGCGGCGGGGCAAGTAGCACGCGCGAAAGTAGTTGATGGAATCGTTGGTCAACAAAAACCCTTGTGCATTGCGCGAGTGCGAAGCCGTATTGCAGCGCTGGTCGGTCGCCGGATAGATCAGCAACTGGAACGCGAGCGGCAGCTGTCGATGCAAGGCCACTACGGCGGCGAGATTGCCGCCCGCGCTGTCCCCACCGACGGCAATTCTCGAAACATCAATCTTCAAAGAACCGGATTTTTCAAAGACAAACCGAGTAGCCGCGAGGCAATCCTCCACTGCGGCAGGAAAAGGCGCTTCCGGGGCGAGGCGGTAGTCCACCGAAAAAACGGCGCAGCGCGCACCGTTGGCGAGCTGGCGGCAAAGCACGTCGTGCGTATCGAGATCGCCGATCGTCCAACCGCCGCCGTGGAAGTAAACCAGCGCAGGGAGCACCTCGTCGCTAACCGGGCGGTAGGCGCGTACCGCAATTCGATCGAACATCAGCAACCTGCTTTCGGCCACGGGGGGCGCAGCGGCAGAAAGCATGGCGCGCGTGTCGTGATAGATACGGCGCGCGACGAATACCGGCACGGTGTGATACGGCGGCAGCGGCGAGCGCGCGACGCGCTCGAGCAGCGCTGCCACCTGGGCGTTCAAGCTCATTTCGCCGCCGCCAGCATCCTCTTCAAGGCTTCGATTATAGTATCCGGGCCATGGACGACATCAACACGCTGCGCCGCATCCTGAAGGCGAACCATGTCATCGCCGTCGTCGGCCTCTCCGCCGACTGGTACCGGCCGAGCTACTTCGCGGCGAAATACATGCAGGAGCACGGCTACCGCGTGATCCCCGTGAATCCGAAATACGGCGAGATCCTCGGTGAGAAGTGCTACAAGTCGCTGCGCGAGGTGACGGAGAAGATCGACATCGTCGACGTGTTCCGCAAGACGCAGGACGTGATGCCGATCGCCGAGGAGGCGATTGCCATCGGCGCCAAGGTGCTCTGGCAGCAGCTGGGTGTGAGAAATGTCACAGCGGCCGCCAAGGCGCGGGCCGCAGGAATGGACGCGGTGGTGGATCGATGCGTCAAGATCGAGCACGCACGCCTGTTTGGAGGACTCAACTGGGTGGGGGTGAACACCGGCGTGATTTCCGCCAAGCGCCCCCGCTGGCTGGCCTACTGAGGTATCCTTCCCGCATGGTGAGAATGCTTCGATTATTCGAAGGCAGGTTCGGCCGCCTGCTGCTCACCGAGCTGTCGCCGGGCGAAGCGCTGCAGGCACAAGACGATCCGGTGATCGTCCTGCAGCAGGGCGAGCGCGAGCTGCTGTTCCTCAACCCCGGCGAAAGCCATGTCAACGAGCAAATCAGCCGCGCTCTCGTGTTTCACGCGGCGGGGGCCTGGCTGCACGAGGGCTTTCCGGCGGTATTCCGGCCGGAAGATCCCCGGCCTTTCGCGCAGCTCCGCGAGCCGCTCACGGCGCGCATCCGCCGGCTCGCCGACACCATGGCGGTCGAGGTGCTGAACGACCGGTTCCTGTCCGCCGAGCGCCTCGAATTCATGCTGCAGGAGCTGGTGCTCTCGATCGTCGAGACCTACCTCGCCAGGCGGCGCGCCGCGGCGCAGCTGTGGCGCGGCTCGCGCTTCGAGGACAGCCGCATCCGGCGCGCGATCGCGCTGCTGCGCGCGCGGCCGAACAAAGAGCTCAACATGGACGAGCTGGCGAGCCAGGTCGACCTGTCGCGCTCGCGCTTCTACGACCTGTTCCAGCTGTGCACCGGCTTCTCGCCGCGCGCCTACCTGGACATGCTGTGCGTCGAAACCGCGATCTCGCGCCTTTCGTCCGGACACGGCAAGATCGCGGAGATCTCGGCGGAGCTCGGCTTCTCGGCGCAAAGCAATTTCACGCGCTTTTTCCTGAACCAGGTCGGCGTACCGCCCTCCGAGTACCGCCGCAGCGCGCGCGGCAACGACACGCCATCCTCCGAGGACCAGCAGCAGCAATAGCATCTGCTAGGATTCGGCGGCATGGCGGACCGTAAATTCGGCTTCGAGACGCTTTGCCTTCACGCGGGGCAGATCCCCGATGCCGCCACCGGCGCGCGCGCCGCGCCGATCTACCAGACCACCTCGTTCGTCTTCGACTCCGCGGAGCACGCCGCAAGCCTTTTCAACCTGCAGACGTTCGGCAACGTCTACTCGCGCATCTCCAACCCGACGGTGGCGGTGTTCGAGGAGCGCATGGCGGCGGTCGAAGGCGGGCGCTCCGGTCTGGCGGCCGCGACCGGCCAGGCAGCGGAAGTAACGGCGATCCTGACGCTGTGCAGCGCGGGCGATCACATCGTGTCGGCCGCGACGCTCTACGGGGGGACCCACACGCTGCTGCACGTCAACCTTAAAAAGCTCGGCATCGAAACCACCTTTGTCGCGCCGGACGACCCGGAAAATTTCCGCAGGGCGATCCGGAAAAATACAAAACTCATGTATGCCGAAACGCTCGGCAATCCGCTCATCAACATCGTCGACATCGAGGCGCTGGCCGCCATTGCCCATGAGGCGGGCATTCCGCTGGTGCTCGACAACACCGTGCCCTCGCCCTACCTGTGCCGGCCCATCGAGTGGGGCGCCGACATCGTGGTGCACTCGGCGACCAAGTACATCGGCGGTCACGGCACCACCATGGGCGGGGCGATCGTCGAGTCGGGCAAGTTCGACTGGGGCAACGGCAAATTCCCCGAGTTCACGTCGCCCTCGCCCGGGTACCACGGCGTCATCTTCCACGAGACCTTCGGCGACTTCGGCTACACGATGAAGGCGCGCATGGAGATCATGCGCACTTTTGGCCCTTCGCTTTCTCCTCTCAACGCGTGGCTGCTGCTGCAGGGGCTCGAATCGCTGCATGTGCGGATGGACCGGCATTGCGCCAACGCGCTTGCGGTGGCGCAATTCCTCAAGGACCACGCCCGCGTCGCCTGGGTGAACTACCCGGGACTGCCCGACAACAAATATTTTTCGTTGGCAAAAAAGTATCTTCCCAAAGGCGCTTCCGGCTTGCTGAACTTCGGGGTGAAAGGCGGCGCCAAGGCGGGCGAGCGCTTCATCGAGGCGGCGCAGTTCATGAGCCACCTCGCCAACATCGGCGATGCGAAGACGCTCGTCATCCATCCCGCCTCGACCACGCACCGGCAGATGGACGAGGCCGAGCAGTTGAAGGCGGGCGTTACGCCCGACATGGTCCGCATCTCGGTCGGCATCGAGACCCTGGACGACATCCTGTGGGACATCGACCAGGCACTGCACGCGGCAGGCGAGGCATGATCAGCTACCAGATCGTCGAGCACGGCAAGCCGCTCCAGGCCAGCTTTTCCTCAACCCCCGAGCCGAAAGGCAGCGAAGTCCTGGTGCGCGTCACACGCTCGGGCGTGTGCCATTCCGACGTGCATATCTGGGAGGGCTATTTCGACCTTGGCGGCGGCAAGCGTTTCTACGTGAAGGAGCGCGGCTGCGTGCCGCCCTTCACGCCGGGACATGAGCCCTTCGGCATCGTAGAAGCCGTCGGACCGCGCGCTAAGGGGGTGAAAGTCGGCCAGAAGCGCATCGTCTATCCGTGGATCGGCTGCGGGCAATGCGCGGTCTGCAGGGCGGGGCAGGACAACTATTGCGTTTCCGGATCCCGCTATCTGGGCGTGAATCGCCCCGGCGCCTATTCCACTCACGTCCTCGTGCCGGACGCGAAGTACCTGGTGGACGCAGCCGGCATCGACGAAGCCTTCGCCGCGACGCTCGCCTGCTCGGCTCTCACCGCCTACAGCGCGAGCGCCAAGTTGCCCGCGCTCGGCGCGAAGGACCGGGTGGCGGTCATCGGCTGCGGCGGGGTCGGCCTGGTCGGCGTTTCCGTGCTGCGCGCGAAGGGCGTCAGGAACATCATCGCCTGCGACATCGATGAAGCGAAGCTGTCGGCGGCGGCGAAGCTCGGCGCGAAGACCACGCTGGATACCCGGTCGCAGGAGGCGGCGCAAAAGCTGCAAGGCATTGCGGGAGCGATCGACTTCGTCGGCAGCCCCGTTACCGCCGCGCTGGGCATCGCCGCGCTACGCAAGGGCGGCCGCTACGTGCTCTGCGGGCTGTACGGGGGCGAGCTTACCCACCCGCTGCCGCCGATCGCGCAGCGCGCCATCGGCATCGTCGGCTCCTACGTCGGCAACCTGCAGGAGCTGAAGGAGGTGGTGGCGCTCGCAAAGAAAAGGAAACTCAAGCCGATCCCGATCGAGACGCGTGCAGCGGACCAGGCGAGCCGGTCGCTGGAAGATCTGAGAGCCGGGAAAGTACTAGGCCGCGTGGTGCTGGACTTCGCGTCGGTGAGGGCTACTCCACCGGGCGCACGCTGACCTCCAGCCGCACGCGCGTCTCGTGCTGGATCGCGGCCAGGATCGCGGCGAAATTCTCCAGCGTAGGATTGCCGTCCTCGGCCAGCATGCGATGCAGGCTCTTCGCCGGCCTGCCGACCAGCGCGGCGAGCGCGTCGAAGCCGATGGTGGCGTTGACCAGCAGGCGCAGCGCCGACTTGGCGCGCGCCGTGTCGCCCTCGAGGCAAGCATTCACCGCCTGCGCGAACAGAGCGTCGAAGCCCCTCGGCTGGTCGCGGAGGTAGATGCGCGTCTGCTCGATGATTTTGCGGTCTGGCACGGCGCCCGGAAGTAAGTAACATATATGTTACCAGATCGAGACGGTAAAATCCCGGCATGACGTCCTTTTCCTGGAACAATCCCTATGCCTGGCCGCGCCGGCCGGTGCTCGCCGCCAACGCGGTCGCCACGTCCCAGCCGCTCGCCGCGCAAGCCGGGCTGCAGATGCTCGCCGAGGGCGGCAGCGCGATCGATGCCGCACTCGCCGCCGCCATCACCCTCACGCTGGTCGAGCCGGTGTCGAACGGCATCGGCTCGGACGCCTACGCCATCGTCTGGGACGCAAGACAGCTGCACGGCCTGAATGCCTCGGGCCGCTCGCCGGCCGGCTGGACGCCCGAACTCTTCGGTAGCCAGAAAGCGATGCCGGCGCGCGGCTGGAATACGGTCACGGTTCCGGGCTGCGTATCGGCGTGGGTCGAGCTGCATCGAAAGTTCGGCAAGCTTGCATTTGAAAAGCTGTTTGAAAAAGCAATTCGATATGGGCGCGAAGGGTTCCTCGTATCTCCGACCATCGCGCAGCAGTGGGAGAAGCAGGTGCCGGAGCTGAAAGCGCAGCCGGGGTTCGCCGAAGCCTTCATGCCCGGCGGCCGCGCGCCGCGGCCCGGCGAGCGCTTCCGTTTTCCCGAGCATGCCGATGTTCTCGAGCAGATTGCGCAGTCCGGGGGAGAGGCTTTCTACCGGGGAAATCTCGCGGAAAAAATCGAAGCGCATGCCAGAAAGCACGGCGCGGCGATGCGCGCCTCCGACCTCGCGGCGCACCGCCCGGACTGGATCGCGCCGCTGCAGATCGACTATCGCGGCTACACCCTGCACGAGCTGCCGCCCAACGGCCAGGGCATCGTCGCGCTCATCGCCCTCGGAATCCTGCAGCACTTCGAGCTCGCCTCGCTCAAGGTCGACGGCGCCGACAGCCTGCATCTGCAGATCGAGGCGATGAAGCTCGCCTTCGCCGACGCGCGCCGCTACGTCGCCGACATCGACTACATGGACGTACGCCCGCAGCAGCTGCTCGACCAGGGGTACCTTAAATCGCGCGCGGCGCGAATCGACATGAAGCGCGCGCAGGACTTCGCCCACGGCGTCCCGCCCAAGGGCGGCACGGTCTATCTCGCCGCGGCGGATGCCGCGGGCATGATGGTGTCGTTCATCCAGTCCAACTACATGGGCTTCGGCTCGGGCGTGGTGGTGAACGGCATCTCGATGCAGAACCGGGGCGCGAGCTTCGTCATGACGCCAGGTCACCCGAATCGCGTCGGCCCGGGGAAACGCCCCTACCAGACGATCATTCCCGGCTTCGTCACGCAGAACGGCCAGCCGGTGATGAGCTTCGGGGTGATGGGAGGCACCATGCAGCCGCAAGGCCACGCCCAGGTGATGGTGCGCATCGCGGATTACGGCCAGAATCCGCAGGCCGCCTGCGATGGCCCGCGCTTTCGCATCGTGCAGGGAATGGAGGTCAGCGTCGAAACCGGTTTCGCTCCGGCGGTGCTGGAAGATCTCGCGCGCCGCGGCCACAAAATCGTTTCGGTGCCTGACGACGACAACCAGTTCGGAGCCGCGCAATTGATCTGGAAGCTCGACGGCGGCTATTTTGCCGCGAGCGACCCGCGTCGCGATGGACAGGCCGTGGGGTTCTGAATGCTGAAAATCTGGGGAAGAACGAATTCGGTCAACGTGAAGAAAGCGCTTTGGGCTCTCGAGGAACTGGGGCTCAAGTACGAGCGCGTCGACGCCGGCATGCAATACGGCGTGGTGCAAACCCCGGAGTACAAGAAGATGAATCCCAACTCGCTGGTGCCGACCATCGAGGACGACGGCTTCGTGCTCTGGGAATCGCACGCCATCGTGCGCTATCTCGCGGCCAAGCACGGCGCCGGAACGCTTTGGCCCGCCGATCTGCGCGTGCGCGCCGACGCCGACCGCTGGATGGACTGGGTGTTCACCTTCCAGGCTTCGTTCCGCACGGTGTTCTGGGGGCTGGTGCGCACACCGCCCGAGAAGCGCGACATGGCGGCGATCGAAGAGGCGAGGAAGAAATGCGCCGAGCTGCTCGCCATCCCGAACGCGGCGCTGGCGGGGCGTCAGTACCTCGCCGGCGGCTTCACCATGGGCGACATCCCGCTCGGCTGCCACGTCCATCTCTGGATGCGCCTGCCGATCGAGCGGCCGGCGCTAACTAACCTGCAGGCCTGGTTCGATCGGCTGTGCGAGCGCCCGGCGTACCGGAAAATCGTCGATATTCCGCTTTCGTAGCGGCGAGCTCGCGCGCGCGCAGATAAAACTTTTCCAGGCTGCCGCTTTCGGCGAGCAGCCGCTCGAACTGCGGCACGAGCTGCGTGTAGAGCGAAATGGAGACGAGAAACGCGTTGTTCGGCTCCTGCGGCACGATGGCGCCGTAGTCCTGGCGCAGCCGCGCGAACTCGCCGCGCTTCTGCTCGAGCATCTCTTCGCGCGACAGGCTGCCGCTGTAGATCGACTTCAGGCGCACGCGGGTCTGCTCCACCCTCGCGGCGAACTCGCGTTTTCTCGCCTGCGCCGCCCGGAAGGCGGCGAGCTCCGCGGGGCGGCCTTCGGCCTCGAGCCAGCGCCGCACTCCCTCCTCCTCGACTACCACGGCGAAGGACTCGTTGAACGCGGTATCGCCGCCCGCGTAGACCAGCTGGTGCGCGAGCTCATGGAAGATCAGGCGCGCCAGCTGGGCGTCTGGATACAGGATGAAGCTCGAAAGCAGCGGATCGTCGAACCAGCCGAGCGTCGAGTAGGCCGGCACGCCGCCGACATGCACGTCATAGCCGCCCTCGCGCAGCTGCGCCGCGTGCTGACGAGCATCCTGCTCGGAAAAGAAGCCGCGGTAGCTGACGCAGCCCGTAATCGGGAAGCATTCCTTCTTCGGTTCCACGGAAAACTCGCGGGCCGCGAACAGGTTCCAGACCACGAACGGCCGCCCGAGGTCGGCATACGAAAGGTAGCTGCCGTTGTCGGGAAGGCCGAGCTCCCGCGATGCGTACTGCCGGATACGCCGCGCGGCCTCGAGCCGCGCGCGCAGCGCCGGTGTCGTTGCCGGGTCGGCCAGCCAGGCGTCGATCGGCCGCGCGGACGCCATGACGCTGAGATGGCCCTCGATCGCCTGGCTGTAGAAGCTGATCGACTCGCAGCCGCTGGCGGCGAGGAGAAGCAGAACGGCGATCCCGCGGCGCCAGCTCATGCGAAACGCCGCGTGGCAAAGAAACGCTCGACCAGACCGGCAACCTGCGCCGAGGCAAGCAGGAAGCTATGGCCGAGCGGCACCATGACCTGTTGCGCCATGCCATGAACCACCGTTTCCTCGACCCGCACCACGCCGTCGCTCCGTCCGGGTAGTCTGCCAGTCATCCATCCCAGCCCGATTGGCAGCGTACCGGCGATGATGCCGAGCGGCTCGGGACGCACCCAGGTCGCGTCGCGCTCGCCCCAGCGCGGCGCCGTCGCGCCCATCATCCAACGTCCGAACGTCGAAACGGCCAGCCGGCGTCCGGCCAGGCAGCCGCGCACCGGCGCGCCAAGCAGCACTACGCTCGCAGCGTCGACCTCGGGATGACGGTTCAGCATGTCGAAGATCAGCACCCCGCCGAGGCTATGACCCACGAAGTGCGCCCTCCCATGATCGCGTGCGTGCCGCACCAACCGCTCGACATTCCCCTCCAGGGAATCGCGACCGGAGTAATCAAAGACGTGCGTCGAGAAACCCTGTCGGCCAAGCCGTGCGCCGAGAAGCGCCATGCCCATGACGGGCATCCACAGCCCGCCCGCCAGCACTACATCGCTCATTTCGCGGCTTTTTGCATCGCATCGAGAAGCGCCTGCGCACGGTAAACGATCGGGTAGTCGATCATCTGGCCGTCGACCTGGATGGCGGCTTGGCCCCTCGCCTCCGCCTGCTTGAACGCCGCGACGATGCGCTCGGCGCGCGCCACCTCTTCGGCGGAGGGCAGATAGGCGCGGTTCACCGGGCCGATCTGATCGGGGTGCACGCACAGCCGGCCCTGGAAGCCGCCGCGGCGGCTGCGCTCGAGCGCGCGCGCGAAGGCATCGGCTTCCTTGAAATGAAACCACGGGCTGTCGATCGGATTCTCCATGCCCGCGGCGCGCGAGGCGAGCACCAGGCGCGCCCGGGCATCGCTGAGCTCGGCCTCGTCGAGGCCCGGCTCGAGTCCGACGTCGTTGCCGTAGTCGCCGGCGCCGAAGGCGATGCGCTTGACGCGCCAGGGGCCGGAATAGGGGCGCAGGCTTCTCGCCTGCAGGATGCGATCGACGCGCTGCACGCCGGCGGCGGTTTCCACCAGCGGCATCAGGTCGATCGAGCCTTCGGCGATGCCGCCCTCGCGCTCCAGCGCGGCGAGCAGCCAGTCGATGGCATGCAGGTCGGCGGCGCTTTCGACCTTGGGCAGCACCACGCCGTCCACGCGCTCATGAATGGTCTCGACCAGGTCACGGTAGCAAAAGGCGCTGGAGGGCGCGTTCACACGCACGTAACCGCGCACGCGCCGCGGCGGCCGCAGGGCCTGGGCCACGAGCTTGCGCGTCGCCGGCTTGTCCGAGGGCGCCACCGAATCCTCGAGATCGAGAATCACCACGTCGGCCTCGAGGGTGAACGCCTTTTCCACGCGGCGCGCCACGTTGCCCGGAGCGAAGAGGAAGGAGCGGTTCATGGTGGCTATCTCAGCACGCGGCGCTCGTTCCACTGGGGATAGGGCAGCACCGGCTTAGCGGCCTGCAGCGCCTCCGGCCACACCGCGAGCGGTCTTCCTCTCTCGATCTGCACCACCGCCGGCTTGATTCCGGTCTGTTCTCCGGTCTTCGGGTCGACCTTGTAGCGCCCGAGAACCGTGTCGAGCTCGAGCGCAGCCAGCGCCTCGCGCAGCTTCTCCTGGTCCGCGCTTCCAGCGCGCCGCAGCGCTTCGGCGAGCACAGTGCCCGCGGCATAGCCCTCTGCGGCCGCGGCGCCCGGCAGGGTCGACCATTTTTCCGAGTACAGCTTCACGAACCTGTCATTTCCATGCGTCTTCAGCCGCGGGTGGTAGTCGGCTGCGGCGAGGCTGAATTCCGCGTCCTGGCCGACCAGCTCGATGAACTTCGGCTCGGCCGCCGCGCGGGCGAAAAAGAGCTTCGGCGCATACCCCACCTTCTTGAACGTTTTTACCATGTCCGCGGCATCGCGCGGCGGGCCGAACGCGATCCATGCGTCGGCCTGCGCATTGATGGCTTTGACTACCTGCGGCGCATAGGTATCCAGCCCGCCGCCATAGGTTTCCACCGGGCCGACCGTGAATCCCTGCTTGAGCGCGCTCTCCCGCGTCGATTCGGCCATTTCCTGCGAGCTCAGGTCGTCCCGCGCGAGGATGAACAGCGAGCGGTAGCCTTGCTCCCGGGCGATCTCCAGAACACCCGCGCCGTACGAGGCATAAGGCACGGCGCTCTGAAACACGTAGCGCGGCAGGCGCTGGTGCACGGCGAGCGAAGAACCAGCTCCGTTCACCATCACGCGCCGGCTGTTTTCGGCCTCCGGCGCCGCCATCAGCGTCGCGGCGGTGCCGAAGGGGCCGATCAGAGCGTCGGCCTTTGCGCCGTGGATCAGCTCCTGGTACAGGGCCGAGTTGCGCGTCGCCTCGGAACCATCGTCCAGCAGCCGCAACTCGATCTGGCGCCCGAGCAGGCCGCCGCCCGCGTTCACCTCGTCCTGCCACACGAGGAGCCCTTTCCGATAGCCCTGCGCGAGATCGGCGTACGCCCCGGACTGCGACACCACCGCGCCGACCACCAGCGGCGGGTCCGCCGCGTGCGCCGTCGCGGCGGCGAGGAAAGCGAACAGCGCCCTAGTAATCCAGCTTGTCATCGACAGCATGGCCGCGCATCGGGATCAGCACCGAGCGCTCGAAGGTCATGAACACCGTGCCGTCGGCCTTTTTTCCGGTAGTGCGCACGGTGACGATGCCGTGGTGCGGGCGCGAAGCCGACTCGCGCTTGCCGATCACTTCGGACTCGGCATAGACGGTGTCGCCCGCAAACACCGGCGCCGTGAGCCGCACCTTGTCCCAGCCGAGGTTGGCCACCGTCTTCTGGCTGACGTCGGCGACGCTCATGCCGGTCACGATGGCCAGGGTGAGACAGGAATTGACCAGCGGCCTGCCGAACTCGGTGCCGGCGCCGTACGCCGCATCGATGTGCAGCGGATGCTGGTTCATGGTGAGCAGCGTGAACCAGGTATTGTCGGCTTCGCTAAGCGTGCGCCCGGGGCGGTGCTCGTAGACATCGCCGAGCTCGAACTCCTCGTAATAGCGCCCGGCGGATTCGCGGTAACGCTGGGTTCCCACTTCCTTTGCTCGGCTGACCATAAGAGAATCCTGCTCAAGGATGAAACTGCATGCTCCCCTGCGCGACATTGTAGGCGCTGCCAACGTCCTGACCGAGCCGCAGGATACGGCTGCGTACTTCACCGACTGGCGCAAGCAGTACTCGGCCGCCGCCGAGTGCGTGGTGCGCCCCGCCAGCACGGCCGAAGTGAGCCGCGTGGTCGCGCTCTGCGCGCGCGAAAACGTCGCGCTCGTGCCGCAGGGCGGCAATACCAGCCTGTGCGGCGGGTCGGTGCCGACCGGGTCCAGGCGCGAGATCGTGCTGTCGCTTTCGCGCATGAACCGGGTGCGCGAGCTCGATGCGCTGAACGATACCGTGACCGTGGAGGCAGGCTGCGTGCTGGCGGCGGTCCAGAAAGCGGCCGACGACGCGGGGCGCCTCTTCCCGCTCTCGCTCGCCGCGGAGGGCAGTTGCCAGATCGGCGGCAATCTCTCGACCAATGCCGGCGGGGTGAATGTGCTGCGTTACGGCAGCGCGCGCGACCAGGTCCTCGGCCTGGAGGTGGTGCTGCCCGACGCTCGCGTCTGGCACGGGCTGCGAGGATTGCGCAAGGACAATACCGGCTACGACCTCAAGCAGCTGTTTCTCGGCGCGGAGGGGACGCTCGGCGTCATCACCGCCGCGGTGCTGCGGCTCTATCCCAAGCCGAGCGCGACGGCGACGGCGTGGATCGCGCTCGACAGCCCGCAGCGCGCGGTCGAGCTGCTCGCGCTGCTGCGCGAGCGGCTCGGCGACCGGCTGAGCGCCTTCGAGCTGGTTTCGCGCGACTGCCTGGAAGCTGTTCTTTTCCTATCAAAAGATCTTCAAGATCCGCTCGCTTCGCCGCATCCCTGGTACGTTCTCACCGACGTGGCCGACAGCGGCGAGCAGGCCGCGCTGCACGAGCGGTTCGAGCGGGCGCTCTTCGAATGCGCCGAGCGCGGCGCGTTGCGCGACGCTGTGCTTGCGCAGAGCGGCGAGCAGGCGCGCGCGCTGTGGCGCCTGCGCGAGAGCATCCCGGAGGCGCAATTTACCAACGTCAAGCACGATGTTTCCGTTGCGGTGTCCAGGACGCCGGAGCTGATCGAGCGCGCGGGCGCGGCGCTGGCGGGCGCTTTTCCGGACGTGCGGCCGTACGTCTTCGGCCACGTTGGCGATGGCAACCTGCATTACAACGTCGGTCCCGAGGCGCTGCTCGCGCAGCGTGAAACGGTGAACCGGATCGTCTACGACGCGGTAAAGAGCCTCGGCGGTTCGATCTCCGCCGAGCATGGCCTCGGGCAGCTCAAGCGCGACGAAATCCGCCGCCACAAGGACCCCCTCGAGCTCGAGCTGATGCGCGCGCTGAAGCAAACCCTCGATCCGCGAGGCTTGATGAATCCCGGCAAGGTGCTCTAGCGCGCCCGCCTCAGGGTAAACGGCGTTCCGCTCAATTCGCCGGCGATGCGCTTGTCCTCCACCCGGCCGCGAAAGCGCCAGCCTTCCATTTCCCAGGCGATGTCGCGCCCGGAGAGCTTTGCTCCACTGACCGCGATCGGCTTTCCGCCTCGCGTGCCCTCGACCTCGATTTCCTGGTAATTCTGGTAGATGCGCAGCCGCCAGTCGCCGCCCTGCCAAACGCCGCGCGCCTCGGCGGGCACGATCCAGAGATAGAGCGTGCTCTCGTCTCCCTGGCCGGGATGGGGCCGCGTCAGCCGCACGGTCTCGGCGCGATCGGGCTTCCAGCCGACCATCGTAAAGGCGTGCGAGACGATGCGCGTGCCCGGCTGCAGCTCATCGACGAAGCGCGGCTGCAGCCGGTCGATGAGCGAAGGCAGCAGGTAAACCGTCACCACGCTCGCCTTCGAGATATCGGACACCAGCACGTCGCCGTGCACGAAGGACACGCGCTCGGAGACTTTCGCGAGCCGGGCATTGTCGCGCGATCTTTCGACCAGCTTCGCGTCGAGCTCGATGCCGAGCCCGCGCGCGCCGAATTTCTGCGCCGCCGCGATCACGATGCGGCCATCGCCCGAGCCGAGATCGACGACCAGGTCTTCCGGCCGCGTCCCGGCAAGCTGCAGCATGCGCTCGACAACTTCGCCGGGGGTGGTGATGAACGGCGGCCGACGCTCGCCTTCTTCCGCATTGCCGTCAACACAAACCAGAAACAGGAGGGCGAATGCGATTCGTAACATCACTTCATCACGCCTTCGATCACCTTGCGCACTTCATCGCTCGACCAGTCGAGCGCGCCGAGCGCGCTGTAGCGAATCCTGCCGTCCGGGCCGACGACGTAGCTCGCGGGCAGCACACGCGCGCGCCAGGATTTCGCCGTCTGCGTGTCGCGGTCGAGGAGCCAGGTAAAGCGGGCCGGCATCGCGTCGACGAAGCTGCGCGCGGCGCGAGCGTTCTCGCCGACGTTGACTGCGAGCACAGCGAAGGGCTTGCCGTCCAGCGACCGGCGCAGACGCTCGATGCTGGGCATCTCTTCGCGGCAGGGTACGCACCAGGTCGCCCAGAAATTCACCAGCACCGTCTTGCCGTGGAAATCGGCAAGCCGGTGCGCGGCGCCGTCGAAATCCTGCAGCTCGATGGGCGGCGTCGCGCCGCCGCTCCACGGGCGCAACGCCTGCGCGGGCGCGGTGATGGCCCACGCCAGCAGAAGCGCGCCCGACAACGCACGCAGCATCAGGCGGTCAGCTCGCGCGCGGTAATCGAGTACTTGAAGGCATCGGGATCGAGCTGATCGAGCCTCTCATTACCGGTCTCGCCGTTCGGGTACATGAGATACGGCAGCTTCGGACCCTTGGACTGTGGCAGCGCGATGTCATGGCCCATGTTGTAGGCGAGCCAGTTCATCTCCCAGCTGCCGAAAAGCCGCTTGCGCGCGGCGACGACCTTGGGATCGCCGACCGCGAGCTGGCCCGGCGGCTCCTCGAGCACGACCTTGCGAACGTCGGCCGGATCGACCGGCACCCACCCCGCACCCTGCGCGTAAAACTCGGCGCGGCAGTGCTGCGCCCTGCTGATCATCGGCGTGCCGACGCCGAGGCTGCGGTAGCCGTGCGCGGAAGCCGCGACGCGAATTCCGTAGACGTCGCGCGCAGGCACTCCTACGGAGCGCGCCAGCCCGACGAACAGCCCGTTCAGGTCGCCGCACTTGCCGCCGAGGTTGCCGGTCTCGAGCATCGCCTTGATGTCGCCCCAGCCGCAGCCGCGTACCTTGGGATCGCGGAACGTGTTCTCGACGACCCACTCGTAGATCGCGCGCGCCTTCTCGACGTCGCTGCGCGCCCCCTTGACGATGCCGCGTGCGGTGTCCCGCACGATGCCGTCGGTCGGGATCCATTCGGTCGGCGCGGTGTAGAAGGAGAAATCCGCCGCGCTCAGCGCCTTTGCCTGCGGATCGGCGCGGCCGAGATCCACGGCGCGGTCACGCGTGGAGAAGCGGCTGGTGAGCTCGATGCGCGGCGCCGGCTGACCCGCTGGCCATTCGGCGTAGAGCATCGCGACGCCGTACTTGCCATCGCGCGCGATGTCGGCGCGCGCCGCGTTGCCGGTCCACGCGCTGCCCAGACTGCGCTGCCACTCGTTGTCGTCAATGAGCGGCAGCGGCAGCCAGACACGCGACACGCCCTCGGCAAAATCGACTTCGGCCCGCGTGGTGACCTCGAAAGTGCGCCACCCCGACTGAGAGAACGCTATTCGCCACGGCAGAACGGCGGCTGCAGCACTTGTCACGAAGGCTCTACGGTCCATGGTCGCTCCTTGGAGGTGCGGGCGGGAGTCTCGGGGAACTACGCAAAGCGGGGATGGGTACGGCGGGGAGAGGGAGGTGAGCGCGCAACGCAGTCGCAGGCCGGCCGCGCGCATCGCCTCGACCCCGGCCCGAACCGGTCTGGGCGAAGCCGATCATCACCGCCAGCGAACGCGAGCTGCGGGAAACCAGCCGGTCGAGGATGAACATGGGGAATACTCTACTCCAAAAAAAAGCCCGGCCAAGGCCGGGCTTTCCGATCTGCGCAATGCCTTACTTGCTGGTTTTGCTGGTGTCCTTCTTTTCGTCGGCCTTGGCTTTTGCCTTGCCTTTCGTAGCCTTGGCCTTGGCTTTGCTCTTCTTCTCGGTCTTGGTGCCGGCCTTGGCGTCGGCCTTCTTTTCCGTCTGCGCGGACGGCGTCGCCGGCTTCGCCGCATCCGACTTCGGCGCCTGGGCATAGGCGCCCGCCGTGAAAGCAGCGGCGATCAACACAACGAGCAATTTCTTCAACATGGTTTCTCCTGGACGTTTATGGATGATCCAAAGCGGATCTACCCATAAAAACGCGCCATTCGTTGGCGCGTTGACGCACATGTCAGCCGCGCACCGTGACAAAAGCCCTCTGCACTGCGTTGTTGCCGAAGCCCGACAGGTCCCACACCGGGTCCAGGGGCTGGACATTGCCCGCGGTGTCGGTCGCTCTGCAGGCGAGCTCGTGCTCTCCGGCCATCGCCTGCCATACCGTGTGCCACGACTGCCAAACGCACGACGATTGCGATCGCTCAAGCGTCGCGTCCGTCCATTTGCCGTCCAAGCAGAATTCAACACGCACGACCGGCGCGGCGCCTGACCACGCTCGACCCTGGATGCGTATCGGACCGGCCGATACGGTGCGCCTGCGAGTATAGAAATCCGGAATGCCGGGCGGCATCATCAGCGAGTTCACGCGCATCAGCGTGCAGGGCTCGCCTTTCTCGCCCCGCACGCGGCGAAAGTGGTAACCCACCGCCTGCTGCAAGCCATCGAATGGGTGATCGATCGCCTCGATCGCGCGCAGCCATTTCACACTCGCCATGCCGTACCAGCGCGGCACCACGAGGCGCAGCGGCGCGCCGTGCTGAGGCGGCAGCGCGGCGCCGTTCATCGAGTGCGCGACAAGAACATCCTCGCGCATCGCCTCGTGCAACGGCAGGCTGCGCGCGAAGTCATGCTCGGCGCCGCGGTCGAAGCCGCGATCGGCGCCGTGGAAAACGATCTCCTTCACACCGTCGCGTAGTCCCGCCCGCTGCAGCAGCCTGGCGAGCGGCACGCCGCTCCACTCGGCGGTGGACACGCCCTCCTCCAGCCACGGCACCGACGGGTAGCGGGGCGAAGTCTGGCCGCGGCCGTTGCCCGCGCACTCCATGGTGACGCGAACAGTCAGCCTGGCTTCGGCTTCGAGCTCGGCGAGAGACAGCGAAAGAAGCCGCTCTACCAGACCGCCGATGCCGAGGTTCCAGCCCTCGTCGGCCGGCGGGATGTCGAAGTGGATCAGCAGGTAGTGCAGGCCGGCTGGCGTGACGTCGTAGCGCAGTGCTTCGAGCGGCATGCCATGATTGCGCGTCGCCAACTCGACTTCCTCGGCCGTATAGCGCCCAACGATGGGCGGGCGGCGGGCGGACATCGCACCGATTCTATAATGGGGCGAACATGAAGACCTGGCTGGAAGTAGCGCTGAACGGGCCTTGGGGGAAGGCGCTACAGCCGGGCATTCCGGTCAGCGTCACGAAGATCATCGCCGAAGGCGTCGCCTGCGTCCGGGAAGGCGCCGCGATCGTTCACGTTCATGCCTATGACGAGGCGAGCGGCAAGCAGCGCGACGAAGCCGGCCTCTATCAGCGCATCATCGAAGGCATCCGCCGCCAGGTCGACTGCGTCGTATACCCGACGATTCCCTTCGCCGGCGAACGCATGTCGGCCGAGGAGCGCTTCGCCGCCGTCGAGAGCCTGGCGCGCCGCGGCTTGCTCGAATGGTCGGTGGTCGATCCGGGTTCGCTGAACATCGCCGGCCTGATCTACCTCAACCCGGACGAGCATGTGCGGCACGGCCTGGCGCTCGCCGCGCGTCACGGCTTCCATCCCGCCTACGCGATCTACGAACCCGGCTTCCTGCGCCTGGGCGCCGCGCTCGCCCGCGCCGTGGAGCGTGTGCCGCAACCGGTGTACCGCTTCATGTTCTCCGAAGGCTTCGCCTTCGGCTTCCCGCCGCTCGAGTACGCGCTCGATGCATATTTGCAGCTTCTCGCCGCGGAAGCGCCGGGCGCCCCATGGATGATCAGCGGACTCGCCGTCGACGTGCTGCAGCTCGCTCCGGCAGCCATCTCGCGCGGCGGGCACGTGCGGGTCGGGCTGGAAGACGCGCCCTTCGGTTCGCAACGCTCCAATCTCGAGTGGGTCCGCGCCGCGCGGCGCATCATCGAAGAGGCGGGCGGCACGCTCGCGTCCGCCGAAGACGTGCGCCATGCGTTGAAGCGCACATGAAGCTCGAGCACTTCCTCGCGCAGCTGCCGCAAGGCGACCTGTGGGTGTTCGGATATGGCTCCCTGATGTGGGCGCCGGGATTCGGCTACAAGCAAAAGCGCCTCGCGCGGGTGTACGGTTATCACCGCGCGCTTTGCATCCTGTCGACGCGTTACCGCGGTACGCAGCGCAGGCCGGGGTTGGTGGTCGGCCTGTGCCGCGGCGGCTCGTGCTGGGGCATGGCATTCCTCATCGACGCCCCTCGCGTGCGCGCAACGCTCGCGCGGCTCTGGAGCCGGGAGATGCCGCGCGGGGTCTACGAGTCTCGGCTGGTCCTTGTCCGCCCGCGCGGCGGGCGGCTGGTCCGCGCGCTCGCATTTCTCGCCGACCCCGAGCATCCGTCCTTTGTGCGCGAGCTGGACGTGCACGGGCGTGCACGGCTGGTCGCGCAAGGCATCGGGGTTCGCGGCCCCTGCGTGGACTATATCCAGAACACGCTCGACCATATGCACGGGGTCGGTGTGCGCGATCCGCATCTCGAGCGCGTACTGCACGCGGCCCTTGCATTGCGCGAGAATCAAAAAACATGAACCTGTGGCCGGCAAGACTTCACCACCTGCGGCGCGACAGCCCGCAGCCCGAGCGCCTGGCGAAGTTCTACGGCGAGCTGCTGGGCGACCGCGTCGAGCGGCTCGGCGATGACGCTTGGCTCGTCGCCGGCCGAAACCGGCGGCTGGTGATCGGCCGCGGCGCCGCGGGTGCCGTTCCGTACTTCGCGCTGCAGATGCAGGATGCAACGCAACTGCACGACTACGGGCGTGAGCTCGAGCAGAGCGGGTTACGTCGTGAGGCGTCGCCGACGCCGCTTTTCGCCGCCGGCGCCTTCGCGGTCAAGGATCCGGACGGACGCCGGATCGTGTTTGGATTACCCGAACAGACTCCGGGTGAAAACGGCCTGCCCGCGCGGCTGCAGCATTTCGTTTGTGCCACCTCGAAGCTTTCTGAACTCATCGGCTTTTACCGGGATTGTCTTGGGATGCGGGAGTCCGACCGCGTGCTCGACAATGACAGCCTGACCGCGTGCTTCCTGCGCTCGGATCCGGAGCACCACAGCTTTGCCGCGTTCCGCGCCCCCGAGTCGCGCCCCGACCATCACTGCTACGAGACCAACGGCTGGCTCGACATCCGCGACTGGGGAGACCGGATGGGCCAGCTCGGCATCCCGCTCTGGTGGGGGCCGGGACGCCATGGCCCGGGCAACAACCTGTTTTTCATGATCGAGGATCCCGACGGGCACAAGGTGGAATTCTCCGCCGAGCTCGAACTGATGCCGAAGGACAAACCCCACCGCACGTGGCCCCACGAGCAGCGCACGCTCAACCTCTGGGGCTCGGCCTGGATGCGCTCCTGATGCGCTCGAGCGCCTGTTTCAGGCGCGCGCGCTGAGTACCGAAGTTGAGCCGCACGAAGCGCGGATCGCCAAACTGCGTGCCCGGCGACAAAGCCACGCCATGCGCGAGGAAATGCGCGTGCGGATCGGCAAGGTCGAGCGCCGAGCAATCGATCCATGCCAGGTAGGTCGCCTCGACGTGCGCCATCGGAAGATCAATTCCTTTTTCCAGAAAATCCCTGTTGGCGCGCAGGTAGTCGACTTGAGCTGCCAGCCATTCGTCACCGCCAGTGAAGGCCGCGAGCGCCGCAACGTAGCCGAATACCGACGGCGAGTGCAGCACGTGCGCCGTCACCTCGCTGGAGAAGGCCTGCCTCAACTCGGGGTTCTCGATGATCGCCCACGCGCACCCCGCGGCGGGGAAATTGAACGCCTTGCTCGGCGACATCAAGGTCACGGTGCGGCGCGAGATCTCGGGCGCGAGGCTTGCGATCGGCACGTGGCGCAAGTCCCGGTCGAGCACCAGCTCGCAGTGGATCTCATCGGACACGATGACCAGTCCGCGCGCGAGCTCGGCGAGCCGCTCGAGCTCGGCGCGCGTGAACATCGTGCCGCCGGGATTCTGGGGATTACAGAGAAAGAACATCTTCGATTGCGGGCGCAGGCTTTTCCGGAAAGCATCCTGGTCGAAAACCCATCTGCCGCGGTCCAGGACGAGCGCTACCTCGGTGTAGGCCCGTGGCGCGAGCTCCACGGCGCGCTTGAAGTGCTGGTAAACCGGGGTCGGGATGAGTGCGTGGCCGTCGGGGGGCAATAGCTTGCGCGCCGCAAGATGCAGGCCGGGCACCACGCCGGGCAAAAAGACGATCCAGGACGGGTCGATGCGCCAGCGATAGAGCCGCTCCAGGCGCTCCACGATGGCTTCGCGCAGCTCTTCCGGGGCGGTGGTGTAGCCGAAAACGCCGTGCTTTATCCTCTTCTCAAGAGCCTCAAGGACGCACGGTGGAGCGCGAAAGTCGCTGTCGGCGACCCACAGCGGAATCACGTCGCGGCCGGCGTAGCGCTCCCAGCGCATGCTCCACGTCCCCGCGCGCTCGACCGGAGCATCGAAATCGAACTTTATTTCTTCTCCTTCTCTTCCTCTTCAGGCTGCTGAGCGCCCTTCAGCGGGTCTTCCTCCAGGCGGTTCATGCTGTCGTCGACTTCCTCGGTCTGCACCGCCGACTGCTCGGTCCGCAGCTGCTCGGGGAACGAAGTGGCGATGGCCGGGACGAACATGACTATGGCGATCGCAATGCACTGCAGGTACATGAACTGGAACATGCCCTTGTAGATCGTGCCGAGCGACCAATCCTTCACCACCTGCTTGAGGTAATACGCCGACATCGCGACCGGCGGCGACAGGTAGGCGGTTTGCAGCGTGACCGCGACCAGCGCGCCGAACCAGACCATGAACATGTCGGGCGCGATGTTGAACTGCTGCGACAGCGCGGGGCGCAGGGCGTCGACCACCGGGTAGAAGATCGGCAGGAACACCAGGACGATCGCCGGCCATTCGAACGGCCAGCCGAGAAGGAAGATCAGGATAATGACGAACGCCAGCATGACGATTGGCGGCACCGGCAGCGCGACCATCGCGTTGGTGATCCAGTTCGCCGTTCCCATGCGCGCGAACACCGCGCCGAAGATATTGGAGGTGACCGCGAGGAGCAGCACCATGCTCGAGGTGGTCATGGCGCTGATGCAGGCCTGCTTGAGCCCGGCGTAGCTGAACCGGCGGTAGCAGACGGAGAGGATCACCGCGCCGAGCGCGCCGATTCCCGCCGCCTCGGTCGGGGTCGCGAGGCCCGCGAGGATGGAGCCCAGCGTGAACCCGATAAGGAGGAACAACGGCAGGACGCCGACCGCGACTTCCTTCAGGATCACCCCGATGTCGGTGACGCGCTCCTCCTTTGGCACCGGCGGGCCGAGCTTGGGATTGATGAAGCTGCGAGCCATTAGGTAAACGAGGTAGATGCCGGCCAGCAGGAAGCCGGGCCCGAAGGCCGCGGCGTAGAGATCCGCCACCGACACGCCAAGGACAGGTCCCATCACGATCAGCATCACCGACGGCGGTATCAGGATGCCGAGCGTGCCGCCCGCGGTGATGGCGCCGGCGGAGAGCTTCGCGTCGTAGCCCGTCTTGATCATGATGGGCCCCGCCATGATGCCGAGCACGGTGACCGCCGCGCCCACGATCCCGGTCGCCATGGCGAAAATCGTGGAGGTGACGATGACCACGATGTATAGCGAGCCCCGCACCGGCGCAAGCATCATGCGCAGGGCGGAAAAGAGGCGCTCCATCAGGCCTGCCTGCTCGGTGAGAAAGCCCATAAAGATGAACAGCGGCACCGCGGCGAGCACCTCCTCCTTCATCAGCCCGATGGTCTGGAAGTAGGCGAGGTCGAACACCACCGTGCCCAGGGCAAAGTAGCCGAAGCTCAGCGCGAGGAACAGCAGCGTGAAGGAGATCTGGATGCCGATGAAGATCGCGCCGAGCATGACGATCAGCATGACCAGCCCGGTGAGGATCTCGGCGGTCATATCTCGATCTTCTCCTTGTGCTCGAGCACGATCCCGGTGCGGGCGGCGTAGAAGCTCTTGATCAGCTCGGAGACGCCCTGCAGCAGCAGCGCCAGGCAAGTGAGGGGCACGACCGCCTTGAAGGGCCACAGGATCGGCCGCCACGGCGTCTGCTCGGAAGTCTCGTTGATGGTGAACGCGTACCAGGCCTCGCTGCCGCTCGCCGCCAGGAGCATGACGATCGAGGGGAAAAAGAACACGATGTACGAGATCGAGTCGACGACTCCGCGCGTCCGATCGGACCACTTCTCGTAAAAGAAATCGGTACGGATATGCGCCCCCTTGTGAAGCGCATAGGCGGCGCCGAGCATGAAGATCGTGCCGTACAGCATGTAGGTCACGTCGAACGACCAGATCGTCGGCGCGTTGAAGACGTAGCGCGCGAACACCTCGTAGGCGACCGCCAGCACCAGCGGCACGTTGAGCCAGGCGACCCACACGCCGGTGGTGTCGGTGAACTTGTCGATCACCCGGACCGTCCTGATGAGGCCCGGCGATTGTTCAGGCATCTCTGGTCCCCAAAACTAAAACGGGGGCGGATCTCCGCCCCCGCTTTCACTGCAAGGCCTTATTTTTTGGCGCCGGCCTTTGCGGCGCCCGCCTGCTGCTCCGGCCAGTAGTAATTGGCCGCGAACGAGTACGGCGGGAACATGAAGCGCTTCGCCGGCACGACCAGCGACGCGTACGCGCGCTGCGAATCGTGCACTTTCTTGAAGAACGGGTTCTTGGCGCCCTCCTCCTTGGCGATCGTGTCCCAGGTCTTGAGGAACGCGTACAGGATGTCGGGCGGAGTGCGCAGGATGCGCACGCCATGCTTCTCCTGCAGCTCCTTGATGGCATCGGCGTTCTGCCGCTGCCACTTCGCCCACCAGATGAGGAAGGTCTCGTTCGCCGCCGAGTGAATGATCTCCTGGTGCGTGGGCGAGAGCGTCTTCCACACGTCGGCGTTGAACACCACTTCGCCGATGGTGACGTTCTCGTGCATGCCCGGCGTGTAGTGGTACTTCCATACGTTGTGGAAACCAAGGCGCAGGTCCTCGACGCCGCCGACCCATTCCGCGCAATCGATGACGCCGCGCTGCGCCGACGGGATGATCTCGCCGCCGGGCATGTTGACCGTGGTCATCCCCATGCGCTGGTACACCTCGGCTGCCATGCCGGTCTGGCGGCACTTCATGCCCTTGAAATCGGCGAGGCTCTTGATCGGGCGCTTGAACCAGCCGAACGCCTGCGGCCCCGAGGGAAGGATCGGGTACCACACGATGTTGAGCTTGAGCTCTTTCTGGAAGAACTCTTGCGCGAGATCGATGCCGCCGCCATGGTGCATCCAGCCGAGCGCGTCGATCATGTCCATGCCGAACGTGCCGCCGGGCCCGCCGGTCATGAGAATCGCGGTCTTGCTCTTGCCGACCCAGTAGCCCGACCAGGAGTGCGCGCCGTCGATCACTTTCTTGTTCGTCGCGTCGAGCACCTCGAACGCCGGCACCACCTGGCCCGCCGGCATCGCGTCGATCTTCAGGCTTCCGCCGGAAATCTTGCCGACGCGCTCCGCGAAGTAGGTGAAGTTCTCGTACAGCGTCAGGCTCGCAGGCCACGTCGCCTGCATTTTCAACGTTACCGTCTGCTGCGCGTAAGCGCCCGCGCTGAACGCGGCCGCGGCGGCGAGAACCACCGCCGGTCGAATGAAATGCCTCATGACGTCCCTCCTCCTCATAGGTGGTTTCGCAAGGCGAAACGCAGCGTACACGCTCGCTTTTACCCGGTCAATTGCGGCGGCTCAGTTCTTTTTCGCCTCGCCTTTCGCTGCCGGCTTTTCCGGGAAGTAATAGTTCGCCGCGAACGAGTACGGCGGGAACATGAAGCGCTTCGCCGGCACTACCTTCGCCGCGTATTCGCGCTGCGAGTCATAAACTTTCTTGAAGAACGGGTTCTTCGCCGACTCCTCCGCCGCGATAATGTCCCAGGTCTTGAGGAACGCGACCAGGATTTCGGGCGGCGTGCGCAGGATCTGGGTGCCGTACTTGGTGCGCATCTCCACGATGGCGTCGGCGTTCTGCTTCTGCCACCTGATGCCCCAGCGCACGAAGGTGTCGAAGACTGCCGAGCGCACCGCTTCCTGCTGCTGCGGGGTGAAGCTTTTCCACACGTCGCCGTTGATGATCAGCTCGAGAAACGAATTGTTCTCGTGCATGCCTGGCGTGTAGTGATACTTCCAGACCTGCGGCAGGCCGAGGCGCAGGTCCTCGACGCCGCCGACCCATTCCGCGCAGTCGATGACGCCGCGCTGCGCCGAGGGCACTATATCGCCGCCGGGCATGTTGACCGTCTGCATGCCCATCCGCTGGTAGATCTCGGCAACGATTCCGGTCTGGCGGCACTTCATGCCCTTGAAGTCGGCGAGGCTCTTGATCGGCCGCTTGAACCAGCCGAAGGCCTGCGGGCTCGCGCCGCCGATCGGCCAAGCGACGACGTTCAGCTTCAGGATGTCGCGGTAGAACTCCCAGTACAGATCCATGCCGCCGCCTTCGTTCATCCAGCCGAGGAAGTCGAAGTGGTCCATGCCGAATGGGCCGGCCGGCGTCGCGGAGAACAGCGTCGCCGCCTTGTTCTTGCCGACCCAGTAGTAGGCGACGCCGTGACCGCCGTCGATCACTTTCTTGTGTGTGGCGTCGAGGATCTCGAACGCCGGCACGTATTGGCCTGCCGCCGCGGCTTCGATCTTGATCTGGCCGCCGGTGAGCTTGTCGACGCGCTCGGCGAACATTTTGAAGTTGTCCTGCAGCGTCAGGCTTGCCGGCCAGGTGGACTGGAATTTCAAGTTCTTCACCGCCGGCGCTGCCGGCTGCTGCGCGGCGGCCGGAACGGCGAATGCCGCCGCGAGCGCAAAAGCCGTCAAGGTTTTCTTCATGGGCTCCTCCTTCCCTGAGGGAAGCCGATGTTAGGAGGCCCGCGCGGGGGGTGTCAACGAAACCGCAATGCACAATAATCGAGCGATAAAGATCGCCCGGCTCGGAATCCTGCGGCTGGGCGGCCGCACGTGTCAGTCCAGCCTGACAACAATTCCCTCTAGGTCCTTGGCGGGAGCCGGATAGCGCTCGAGCACGAGCGGGTCGTGGCCGGGGATGATGTGTGCCGCAGACTCGGCCAGTTCGCGCAACCGGCCATAGCCCTGGACCATATCGGCGAGCGACCAGACGATCGGAAAGGGCCGCTGCTGTTCCATGTTGGCGTAGAAATGGCTGGCGTCGGAGGCAAGCACCACCCAGCCGCGCCGCGTCGCCACCCGTACGACCTGCAGGCCCATGGTATGGCCGCCGATGAGATGCAGCGAGATGCCGGGAAGGAGCTCGGCATCGCCGTTGTGAAAGCGCACACGCCCGGCGTAGACATTTCTCACCATGCCGACAACATCCTCCGCCTCAAACGCTCCCCGGTAGCGCTCTTCGCGCATGTAGCGGCCGGTGGCGTACTGCATCTCAAGGTCCTGCAGGTGCAGCGTCGCCGCGGGAAACAGCTCGAAGTTGCCGACGTGGTCGTAGTGCAGGTGTGTGATCACGACATCCTTCACCAAGGCAGCATCGACGCCGAGCCGGCGCAGGCCCTGCGTCGGGCAGCGCAAGTGCTCGCGGCCGCGCTTGGTGGCCATCGCGGCAGAGAAGCCGGTATCGACAACCAACTCTCTCCCGGCACCGCGCACCAGCCAGACAAAGTAATCGAGCGGCATCGGACCGTCGTGCGGATCACCGCCGATGAAGTTCTCGCTCGCGCGGCGCGCGTGATGCGCATACTTGATCGCGTAAACCTCGTAGAGCGGCGCGCTCACGCCACCCGGACCCGGGCGAACTTTCTCTTGCCGACCTGGATCACGTAGGACTTGCCGCGCTCGACTTTCAACGCACGGTCGGACAGCCGCTCGCCGTCGACCTTGACGCCGCCCTGCTCGATGAGGCGATTCGCCTCGGAGGTGCTGTCGACCAGCCCGGCAAGCTTGAGAAGCTGCGCAAAAGTTGTCGCCGCGGTGGTCGGCACTTTTACTTCCGGCATGTCATGCGGCAGCACACCGTGGCGAAAGCGCTGCTCGAAGTCGGCTTCGGCGGCGTCGGCTGCCTTCTTGCCATGGAAGCGCGCCACGATCTCTTTCGCGAACCGCGCCTTGACTTCGCGCGGGTTACGCCCTCCCTCCACCTCGCTCTTCCACTGTCTGATCGTTTCGGCGGATTCGAAGGAAAGCAGCTCGACGTAGCGCCACATCAGCGGGTCGGAGATCGACATCAGCTTGCCGAACATCTCCTGCGGCGGCTCGGCGATGCCGATGTAATTGCCGAGCGATTTCGACATCTTTTCCCTGCCGTCCGTGCCCTCCAGCAGCGGCATGGTGATGATGCACTGCGGCTCCTGGCCGAAATCCTTCTGCAGCTCGCGGCCGACCAGCAGGTTGAATTTCTGGTCGGTGCCGCCGAGCTCCACGTCCGCCTTCATTGCGACCGAGTCGTAGCCCTGCATGAGCGGGTAGAGCAGCTCATGCACCGCGATCGGCTGCTGCGCCTTGAAGCGTTTCGCGAAGTCGTCGCGCTCGAGCAGGCGCGCGACGGTATAGCGCGCAGCGAGCCGGATCATTCCCTCGGCGCCGAGCTTGTCGGACCATTCCGAGTTGAACAGGATCTGCGTTTTTTCGGGATCCAGGATCTTGAATACCTGATCCCGGTAGCTCTGCGCGTTGGCGAGGATCTCTTCCCGCGTGAGCGGCGGCCGGGTCTGGTTCTTTCCGGTGGGGTCACCGATCATGCCGGTGAAGTCGCCGATCAGGAATTGCACCTGGTGGCCCAGCTCCTGGAAATGCCGCAGCTTGTTGATCACCACCGTGTGGCCCAGGTGCAGGTCAGGGGCGGTGGGGTCCAACCCGAGCTTGACCCGCAGTTTGCGGCCGCTCGCCAGCTTCCTGGCCAGCTCCTCCTCGACGATCAGCTCCTCGCTGCCCCGACGAATGGTCTGAATGGCCTGCTGAACGGGTGACATTGTCGATTTGCGCCCCGCGCGATCTTTGCTAGACTCCCGCAGGTTTCTAGGTTTCTGAATAACAAGGGATTCTAGCCGATCCATGCGCAACCCGACGCTCGCTCGCGCGGCCGTCATCCTGATACTCGCCATCTCCGGGGTGGTCGGCGCTTTTGCGACCATCGCTATCGGTCCCGACGCGCAAGCGGTGCCGCCGACCCGGCCGCTTGTGGAAACGCTGTCGATCCGCGCTAGCGATGCGCTGCTTCCGTCGCCCGCATCCTATTTCCGCGAGGAGCCCTTCCAGCGCGGCGATACGCTGGCGAGTTTCCTTTCGCGGCTCGGGATCGAAGAGGCGCAAGTTGCGCGCCTGGTGCGCCTACGCGCGCTGCACACGCTGCGTCCCGGGTCTCTGGTCAACGCCGAGGTGCGCGCCGACGGCATGCCAATCTCGCTGAGCTTCCTGGGCGATCGCGACACCGTGGTGCAAATCACCCCAGAGCGCGATAGCTACCGCGTCAGCGAAGAGCGTGCGCTGCTCGATACGCGCATCGCCATGAAATCAACCGTGGTCCGCAGTTCTCTGTTCGCCGCTGCCGATTCCGCCGGCATTCCCGACAATGTGGCCATGCAGCTCGGCGACGTGTTCGGCGGCGATATCGATTTCCATCGCGACCTGCGCAAGGGCGACCGCTTCACGGTGGTTTACGAGGTGCATCACCTCGCGGGTCGGCCGGTCCGGTCTGGGCGCGTGCTCGCCGCTGAGTTCGTCAACCAGGGCAGGACCTATCGGGCGGTTCATTTCAACGGCGGCTACTACGCGCCGGACGGCAAGAATCTGCGCAAGGCATTCCTGCGCTCGCCGCTGGAGCTCTCCCGCGTGAGCTCGGGTTTTGGCATGCGCATGCATCCCTTCGCGCAGACCTGGCGCGCGCACAAGGGCATCGACTATGCGGCGCCGGTGGGCACGCGCGTGCGAGCGGTGGGTGACGGGGTCGTCGAGTTCGCCGGCGCCAGGAACGGCTATGGCAATGTCGTCATCCTGCGCCATCACGGCCAATATGCGACGACTTATGCGCATTTGAGCCGCTTCGCCGCCGGAGTGCGTCGCGGCGCGAAGGTGGCGCAGAACGACACCATCGGCTTCGTCGGGCAGACCGGATGGGCGACCGGCCCGCACGTGCATTACGAGTTCCGCGTCGCCGGGGAGGCGCGCAATCCGTTCTCGATTGCGATGCCTGCCGCGCTGCCTGTGCCGGCGCGTGACCTGGCGGCGTTCCAGTACTACGCGAGCCCGCTCATCGCGCGGCTCGACCTGCTCGCCAACAGCAATTTCGCCCTGCTGGAGTAGAAAACCTAGACGGAGAAGGAGGACCCGCAACCGCAGGTGCTCTGCGCGTTGGGGTTCTTGATGACGAACTGGGCGCCCTCGAGACCTTCCTGGTAGTCGATCTCCGCGCCCGCCAGGTACTGGTAGCTCATCGGGTCGATAAGCAGCTGGACGCCGTTTTTCTCCATGACGGCGTCGTCCTCGTTCTTCACCTCGTCGAAGGTAAAGCCGTACTGGAAGCCGGAGCAGCCGCCGCCGGTGACGAACACCCGCAGCTTGAGCTCGGGATTACCTTCCTCGTCGATCAGCTGCTTGACCTTGTTCGCGGCGCTGTCGCTGAACAACAGCGGCGATGGCATCTCGGTGACTGCATTCATTTCATTGCTCCTGAATCCGTTTCAGTTCATCCGCCGGAGGCGAGCTTCAGCTCGACCCCTTTGACTTCGACGACATGGTGCACCAGCCTGCCCTCAACCACCGCCCCTTGGTGGATTTCGATGCTCTTGTAGTACACATCGCCTTTGACCCTCGACCCCGCCTGGAGTTCGAGCGTCTCCGTGGCGTGCACCGGCCCATTGATGGTGCCGTTCACCACGATGTGCGCGGCCTGGACCTCGCCGTCGATACGCGCGTCCGAGGACACCACCAGCGTGCCGGGCTGGTCCGCCAGAGCGCCGACATTGCCGCGGACCATGCCGTCGACGCGCAGGCCGCCGCTGAAAATCACGTTGCCTTCGATGCGCGTCGTCGCGCCGATCAGGCTGTCGATCCGGTTCTGCGGTTTGCTCGTTTTGTTGAACATCTTGTTCTCCCTTCAGCCCTGTTAGAGGCTCACGCTATGCGTCGCGCGCGGCTGGTTCGAACCCAGCTCGTACACGCGCACTTGAACACTTTCCACCTTCGCCTTCGGGCTGACCCTGAAGGTCCCCTCGACCCTCCGGAAGTACTTGAATGCCAACCGAAAGGCCCCCGCGCCGGCGTCCCCCGGCTCAGGAAAGCTCATGATAGCACTCTGGCCCCCTTCCGTCAGGTTGACCAGCAGCTCCAGCCGCCCGTTGAAGTCCCGGCCCTGCCGGGTGGTCGGCGTCAGGAGCAGGAGCCGGTACCGATATTCCCCTGGCAGGACGTCGGGCTCTACCTTGAAGCGGTAGATCGTCAGCGCGTTCGAGGTGCGCGCCTCGGACGACAGCATGCTCTCGAAAGTCGCCAGCTCTTCCCTTACGCGGGCATTTTCCTGCTCGAGCGCCCGGATCTGCTGCCCGAGCTTCTGCTGGGTGGTGCGCTCGATGGCGAGGCGGCTGTCGGACGCATTGGCGATAGCGCGAAGGCGGTCGAGCTCGGCGCGCGCCTCCTCCAGCGCGCTGCGCGTCGCACGCAACTCCTCCTGAACCTCGCTGCGGTCGAAGCCGGCAAAGCGCCGCCCGGCATCGTAGATCCATGCCGCCGAAGCCGCCGAGATGCCGAGCAGCACCGCGATGCCGATCCAGCGCCAGTACCACGGGATCTGGCTGTGAATGGCAACGCGCGGTGCGGCGATGCCGAAGCGCTGGCGCAGCTTCCATACTCGGGGGACCAGATTGCGCATCACGCGCTCAGGGCACCACCGGCACCTGATCGAGGCCTTCAGCCTCGGGCAAGCCGAACATCAGGTTCATGTTCTGCACTGCCTGGCCCGAAGCGCCCTTGACGAGGTTGTCGATGACCGAAAGTACGACCAGCGTATCGGCGCGGCGCCCGCTTTCGGGCGGGCGGTGAATTGCCATTCGACATATGTTCGCGGCGCGTACCGAACGGGTCTCGGGATGGCTGCCCGCCGGCATCACATCGACAAACGGCTCGCCCGCGTAGCGCTTCTCGAACAAGGACTGGAAGTCGGCTTCGCGCGTTATCCGCGCATACAGCGTAGCGTGGATACCGCGAATGAGCGGGGTGAGGTGCGTCGTGAATACAAGCCCCACTTCACGCCGCGCCGCCTGGGCCAGCCCCTGTCGGATTTCAGGCCAGTGCCGGTGCCCGGGCACGTTGTACGCCATGAAATTGTCCGCAGCCTCCGAGAAGCTGAGGTGCAGGTCGGCCTTGCGGCCGGCGCCGCTGACGCCCGATTTGGCGTCGGCGATGAGGTGATCCAGATCGACCACGCCTGCCTCCACCAGCGGCAGGAAGCCGAGCTGCGTCGCAGTCGGGTAGCACCCCGGATTGGCGACCAGGCGCGCGCCGCGGATGCGTTCGCGGTTGAGCTCGCACAAGCCGTACACCGCGTCGCGCAGGAGCTCGGGTGCTGCGTGCTTCATCTTGTACCAGCTCTCCCATTCGGCGACATCCTTGAGCCGGAAATCGGCCGACAGGTCCACCAGGCGCGCGCCCGAATCGAGCACTGCGCGCGCCTCATTCATGGCAACGCCGTTAGGCGTGGCGAAGAACACGATGTCGCAGCCGCGCAGCGCCTGCATGGTCGGCTCAGTGAAAGCGAGCTCTACGCGGCGCCGCAGGCTGGGGAACATCGCGGCGACCGGAGTGCCGGCCTCCTTGCGCGAAGTAATAGCCGTCAGCTCCACGCGCGGATGCTGGGCGAGCAGCCTCAGGAGCTCTATGCCCGTGTAGCCCGTGCCGCCGACGATGCCGGCCTTAAGCATCCTTTTCCCGGTCCAAAAACAAGAAAGCCGCCCTGAGGCGGCTTTCGATTCGCAGAAGTGCGATGACTTCGTTCAACGTTTCGAGAACTGCTTGCGCCGCCTTGCCTTGTGCAAGCCAACCTTCTTTCGCTCCACCTCGCGCGCGTCGCGCGTCACCAGCCCGGCCGCGCTCAACGCCGGCTTCAGCCCGGCATCATACTCGATCAACGCGCGCGAGATGCCGTGGCGCACCGCGCCCGCCTGCCCGCTTTCGCCGCCGCCGTATACGTTGACCATGATGTCGAAGCTCGCCAGGCTCTTGGTGAGCTCGAGCGGCTGGCGCACGACCATGCGGCCGGTCTCGCGCCCGAAAAAGTCGTCCACCGGCTTGCCGTTGACGACGAATTGGCCCTTGCCGGGCTTCAGAAAGACGCGGGCCACCGCGCTCTTGCGCCGTCCGGTGCCGTAGTAATAGTCGCCGACCATTCTGGTTCCTAGATCTCGAGAGTTTTCGGCTGCTGGGCCGAATGGGGATGCGTGGCGCCGGCGTAGACCTTGAGCTTCCTCAGCATGGCGTAGCCCAAGGGTCCCTTCGGCAGCATGCCTTTCACCGCCTTCTGCAGCACGCGCTCCGGCTTGGCCGCGTGCAGCTTTGCGAAGTTGGTCTGGCGAATGCCGCCGGGATATTCGGTATGGCGATAGTAAATCTTGCGCTCGGCCTTCTTGCCCGTGACGCGCAGCTTGGCGACATTGACGACGACGACATAGTCGCCGGTATCGACGTGCGGCGTGTACTCCGGCTTATGCTTGCCGCGCAGCCGCGAGGCGATCTGCACAGCGAGCCGCCCCAGGACTTTGCCTTGGGCGTCGATCACAAACCAGCCTTGCTGGACCTCGCCTACTTTCGCGGTATAGGTTTTCATGCGCCGAGTTGCGAAAAGGTGCGGATTTTACACAAAAAAAGGCGCGACTCGCGAGAGTTGCGCCGAATCCACCAAAGGAGGAGGGTGGAGGAGACAAACTGGATTCCGGAAGCATTATGCAGACTGGGATGCTGCGGTGCAATATCGGTGCGGTTATGCGTGTTGCGAATTTTCGACGCAGCAGATCTTGCAAAGCACAAGCCATTGAAGAATAAGGAACTCTGATGGAATGCACGGTTCGATGGACGGGCGACGGCATGACGTTTCTGGCCGAGACCGGGAGCAATCACGTCGTGGCCATGGACGGAGCTGCAGACGGCGGCGGGCGAAACCTGGCGCCGCGACCGATGGAGATGGTGCTCGCCGGCACCGGTGGCTGCACCGCCTACGATGTGGTGGTGATCCTCAAGAAAAGCGGACAGAGCGTGAGCGGATGCGAAGTGAAGCTGAGCTCCGAGCGGGCCGAGACGGATCCAAAGGTGTTCACCAAGATCCACATGCACTTCGTGGTGCGCGGGCGCGGACTGAAGCGCAATCTCGTGGAGCATGCGATCAGGCTGTCGCACGAGAAGTATTGCTCCGCCTCGATCATGCTCGGCAAGACGGCCGAGATCAGCAAGGACATCGAGATCGTCGAGGGCTGATCAGGCCTCGCGTCATTGCTGATTTACGTTGCGCATGGACTCGAATTCCGCGAACCATTCCGCCGCGTAATCACATTCGCGATAGTCGTCGAAGTACGGGCCGCCCAATGTGTAGTGAACGATCTTCGCGCGAGGGTCGTGCTCGTATTCCCCCACCAGCCAGTTCCACTCCAGCGGCAACTCGCCGATCGAGCGATCATCGGTCCAGGCGAACCGATGAAGATCCAGTCCGGACGCCGCATTGACATACTGAACCGTCAAGACCCGGCAGCGCTCATTGTTGAAAATCATCAAGCTCGACCAGTTCTTGCGCGGGTACTTGGTCTGCACCTGGTTGAGAAATTTGCGCTCAGTCTTCGGCACGTAGTCATGCTTACAAACCAGCACGGCCTTGTCGCGCTGGCGCTCTATCAGCGAAGCCAGCTCGACAATATCGGCGCGGCACAGCATGTCGCAGTCCATGAAGATCGACCAGCCCTTGAAACCGGACAATGACGGAACGAGGAAACGTGTCAGGCTGAACTCGGTGGATTCGGTCGGGCCGCGCGACCGCGTGTAGATGCCCTTCAGCTGCGACTGCCTCAACGGCGCAATGGAAATGGGAATTGACGCCCGCCGAAGAATGGAGTGCGCGAGCGTATAGAAGGCGACCGACTCCCTCGGGTCGTACCCGATGTAGACGTTCAGCACCTTAGATCCGATAGGCGACGGTCGTCATCACCTTCGAAGCGAAGCGCATCGCGCGCTTTACTGCGGACGGAAGCTCGGCCGCTCCGAGCTGAATTGCGGTGTCGCGGTGCTTCGCCTCGTCGGCGCGCATCGCCTCGACGACCGAGCGCGTACGCTGGTCCGCTGCCGGTAGCGCCTCGAGATGCCCGGAGAGATGCTCTTCGACTTGACGCTCCGTTTCGGCAAGGAATGCAAGGTTCCACTTGTCGCCCAACGCGCCGGCGGCGACACCGATCGCGAAGGACCCTGCGTACCATACCGGGTTGAGCAGGCTGGGTCGGCCGCCCAGCTCACGAATCCGGTCCGCGCTCCAGGCGAGGTGATCTTCCTCCTCGCGTGCCGCCTTCAGGAGAGCGCGCTTCGCCTCCTCGTTCCGCGCCGTCAGGGACTGCCCTTGATAAAGCGCCTGGGCGCACACCTCCCCGACATGATTCACCCGCATCAATGCCGCCGCTTGGCCGCGCTCCTCTGCGTCCAATTCTGATTCCTGCACGTCCTCGCCCGGGGAAGGCCGGGAAGATGTCGCAACGCCGGCCACGGCGCGCAAGGCCCGGTCGAACCCCGCGATGAATTGATCGGCGGACAACATCCACGAAGCCTAGCAGAAAAAAAACGGGCGCCCGAAGGCGCCCGTCCTCAATGCCAAACGTTCGGTTAGAACGAGTGGCGCATGCTGACGAAAATGTTGGTTATATCCTGACCGGCCAGGACGGAACCGGACTGCCAGCCGTTCTGAATCGGGATCGACGCCGTCCACGAGAAGATTTGGTTCGCGCCATTGTCGATCTTCGCGACGCCAAAGCCGAGAGCGGTGCGCTTGGAAAGCGCCCACTCGTAGCCGAGGTTCCACATCTTGGCTCCGGTATCGTTAGCTGCCGGTGCGCCGCTGCCCTCGAGCGGCTTCGCCTTGGCATATGACGCACCAATTTTGCCACTGCCGAGCGGGACCGCCAGACCAATTCCCCACTCCTTCGCCTTCATGTCCCCGGCCACGGCCTTGTACGTGTAATTCTCGTACGTCGCGCCGAGGTTCGCCACGCCGAAGTCATAACCGCCGCCCACCGTATATCCGCCGTCGGTTTTGCCGACCTGCGTCCAGTCCTTCGACTGCATGTTGGCGATGAAGGCACGCGCCCTGCCACCTAGGCCGGTCCACGTAAGAGAGCCGGACCACGAGCTCGGATTCTCGTTGACCGTCGTCGCTGTCGGAGCAGTGAAGGCCGCTTTTCTTTCATTCGGTTGAATGGCGATCTTCGCCTGCACGCCCGCAAAAAGCGGCGACTCATAGAACATGGCGTAGTTGTAACGGCGCCACAGCGAGTAGCCCAGATTTCCGTTTGGCCCGTTGGTGGACTCTGAGCCGTTTCCGCAGATCGGCGGAACTGGCAACGCAGCCTGACCCGCTGCGCCAGTGTTGTTCGCGCAGTTCCGGCTCGGGTTGGTACCGGTTTGCTCGCGACGACCGATGAGCGAGGTCGTTGGGCCCCAGCCGCCGATCGTGCCGACGTCCCACAGACGGAACGTCTGCGACCACGGCGTCTCCCACGTGCCCATGTAGACGTTACCGAAGCCGCCGCGCAGGCCGACGCCCGAGTTGCGTGCCGTCGAGTCGCCGTCGAACACACCGTTGTCGCGCGCCATCTTCATGTTCCACTCGGCCTGGAACCACGCCGTCATGCCGCCGCCGAGGGATTCCGTGGAGCGCAGGCCCCAGTTCGACGCGTGGCTGGTCACGCCATATTTCGTAGTGCTCTGCACCGTGTTCAAGGTATCAGCCGTGTACTTCGCTTGGTTGACCGATAGATGGACCGTGCCGTACACCTGCACGGCCGATTGCGCGAGCGCCAAGGCCGGTGCGGCCAGCGCTGCAGCCACTGCCATCCCTAAAAGATGCTTTTGCATCAGGTTCTCCTTTGTTTGTACATGTACCTGTTGAAACCTGGCCCCCAATGAATGCAACGAGGGCGACTCCTCTCGAGAGAAGCTGGACGGAGTGTGCCAAACCCGTCGCCAGTGCCCAACAAGAAAGAGGCTTTGGTCACGCGAACGACGGTGATGTGTTGTGGCTCTGCAACAGCACCCCAGCATCTAAAGGAATGCATAGAACCTGAATATGGAGCAGCTCCAGGTGACCTACGAGGCGCCAGAAAGGCGGTTAAGTGCTTGATCGGGAACCAATGGCGGTCAAAACATTCACCTTGAAAACCCTGTGCGAATGATTTTGTGCAGTGCGCCAATTTCCTCAGGCGTGTCCAGTGCGGTAAGGCGCCCGACAATTGGTAACGTATATGTTACTGGGCGGTGCATGAGTTGTTGCGCCGAGTCGAAGATGCTAGCGTTACCGCCTCTGAGGCTGGCCATGAAGCCGGCCTTTCTTCAAGGGGGAGACAAAAGATGAAACGCAACGCGATGGCGTGGTCTGTTTTGTCCGCGCTTGGAGTTATGGCTGCCGCGTCCGAGGCGCAGGCAGCCGCCTTCGCGCTTTATGAGCAGGGCGTCAGCGGTTTGGGGAACGCCTACGCAGGCGCCGCTGCCGTTGCCGAAGATGCGACCACTGTCTGGTGGAACCCGGCCGGCATGGCGCGGCTAGGCGCGGGCAAACATTTCGCGATCGCCGGCGCGCTGATTTCGCCATCAACCAAGTTCAGCAATGGCTCCAGCACTCCCGCTGCCTTAAGCAATCCAACCTCGACGGGAACGGGCGGGGACGCGGGCAAAGACGCCATCGTGCCGAGCATGTTCTATGTGATGGACCTGAATCCGCGCATGCACTTCGGCATTGGCATCAGCGTCCCATTCGGCCTCAAGACCGAATATGAGTCCAACTGGATCGGCCGCTTCCAAGGCGTCTCATCCGAAGTCAAGACGGTCAATATCAATCCCTCGCTTTCGTTCAAGCTCAGCGACACCTTCAGCATCGGCGGTGGCATCAGCTATCAGCGGGGAAAAATTGACCTCAAAACGGGCGTGAACTACTCGGCCACCGCTTTTTCCGCCGGCGGCGCGGGTTTGCTTGGTGCCATCGGCGGACCGGGGGTGGAAGGCCAAAACACCACCAGCGTCGACGGCGACGCGTGGGGGTTCAATATCGGTACGCTGTTCAATGTAACGCCCGCCACGCGGGTGGGAATTGCATACCGCTCGTCGCTCAGTTACAAGCTGGACGGGAATACCAGCTTCTCGAACGTCCCTGCCGTCTTTGCAGGCATCCCGGCTTTGGCGGCTGGCACCTCGAGCGGCAACGTGAAGCTGGATCTCAAAACACCCGATAGCTTGTCTTTCAGCCTGGCCCACACATTGAACGAACGCTTGGACTTGCTTGGCGATCTCACTTGGTGGCACTGGAGCAAGATCAAGCAACTGCCCCTGGTACGGAGCAGCGGTGCGGCGAGCGGCGCAACCCTCAGCACACTGACGTTCAACTTCGACGATACGTGGCGCGCTTCCATTGGCGCCAATTACAAGTTGAACGGCCCCTGGACGCTCAAGCTTGGAGCCGCATACGACCAGACGCCCGTGCCCAATCCCGAGAGCCGCACCGTACGCCTGCCGGATGCCGACCGCTATTGGCTATCGGCTGGCGCGGCTTACCAAATCTCGCGGAATGGCAAGCTCGACTTCGGCTATACCCTGGTCACTGCGAAAAACGCCGACATCAACAATAACCAGATGGCAACAGGCGCCGGCATAATCAACGGCAGTTACAAAGCACACGTCCACGTCCTCGGCGTGCAGTACCAGCACACTTTTTAGTCCCTAAGTTTCCGCGAACAGCGTGCGCAGGGCCCCGCCGGGGTCCGGCGCGCGCATGAACGCCTCGCCGACGAGGAAGGCGTTCACGCCGCTCGAGCGCATACGTGCGACGTCGCCCGGCGCGAGGATGCCGCTCTCCGTGATGACAATCCGGTCCTTGGGCACGCGCGGCAGAAGTCCCAGCGTGATCTCGAGGCGCGTCTCGAAGGTCCGCAGGTCCCGGTTGTTGATGCCTAGGAGCGGTGTCTTCAGCTCAAGCGCCATCTCCAGCTCGCTGGAGTCGTGCACCTCGACGAGCACCGCCATGCCGAGGCGTTGGGCCAGCGCTTCGAACTGCTTCATCTCTTCTGCACTCAGAGATGCCGCAATCAGAAGGATGCAGTCGGCACCGACGGCCCGTGCCTCGTATACCTGATACGGATCGACGATGAAGTCCTTGCGTAGCGCCGGAAGGGAGCAGTTTGCCCGCGCGGCCTGCAGATGCTCGATCGATCCCTGGAAGAACTCGCGGTCGGTCAGCACGGAAAGACAGGCAGCTCCAGCCGCTTCATAGCTCTTCGCAATCGCAGCCGGGTCGAAGTCTTCGCGCAGCACGCCACGCGACGGACTCGCGCGCTTGATTTCGGCGATCACCGCCGGCCGCCCGGTGGCGAGCTTAGCCCTGAGCGCTCCGGTGAAATCGCGCGGCGGTGATTGGGCACGCGCCCGCGCTGCGACGGCAAACTCACCGAGCATCTCTTTCGCGGCCGCAACCTCGGCGCGCTTCGCTTCGAGGATGCGATCGAGGATGTTCACGTGCCTTTCAATTTCTGCGTGAACTGGACGAATTCGTCGAGCTTGCGCTTTGCCGCGCCGCTCTGGATGACATCGCGCGCCCGTTCGATGCCGTCCTTGAACGTCTTGCATAGGCCGGAGACGTAGATCGCGGCGCCGGCGTTCATGGCAGCGATGTTGTGCGCCGGTCCCGGCTGGTTGCCGAGCACCGCGAGGATCATCTCCTTCGACTCCTCGACGGTATTCACCTGGATCGCGCGGCGGTCGTAGAGCTCGAGCCCGAACTGCGAGGGATGGATGAGGTACTCGCTGATCTGCCCCTGCACCAGCTCGCCGACCATGGTTTCGGCCGAAATCGAAATTTCGTCCAGACCGTCCAGACCGTACACAGCCATCACGTGCTTCGATCCCAGGCGCTGCAGCACGCGGACCTGGATGCCGACCAGGTCCGGATGGAAGACGCCCATCACCTGGTTATGCGCGCCTGCAGGATTGGTAAGCGGGCCGAGGATGTTGAAAAGAGTGCGCACGCCGAGCTCTTTTCTCACCGGCGCTGCGTACTTCATCGCCGAGTGGTGCGCTGGCGCGAACATGAAGCCGAGCCCCAGGTTCTCGATCGCCTGCCCGGTCTGCTGCGGCGTCAGCGCAATATTGGCGCCGAGCGCTTCCAGTACCTCAGCGCTGCCCGAGGACGACGACACCGAGCGCCCCATGTGCTTCGCCACCTTGGCGCCCGCCGCGGCAGCAACGAAGGCCGCGCAGGTCGAGATGTTGAAGGTATGCGCCGCGTCGCCGCCGGTGCCGCAGGTATCGACGAGATGGCTGTGATCCTTAACTTCGACGTGGGTCGCCAGCTCGCGCATCACCTGCGCCGCGGCGGCGATTTCCCCGATCGTTTCCTTCTTCACGCGCAAGCCGATGATGAATCCGGCGATCTGCGCCGGCGTGAGCTCGCCGCGCATGATCTGGCGCATCACGTGCAGCATCTCGTCGTGGAACACCTCGCGGTGCTCGACGGTGCGCTGTATCGCCTCGGCGACCGTGATCTGCTTCATCGTTGTCTCCCTTCCAAAAAATTCTGCAGCATTCTATGGCCGTGCTCGGTGAGCAGCGCTTCGGGATGGAATTGCACGCCTTCGACCGGCAGGTCGCGATGGCGCAACCCCATGATCTCGCCGTCCTCCGACTCCGCGCTCACCGCCAGGCAGTCGGGCAGCGATTGCCGCTCCACGACCAGCGAGTGGTAACGCGTCGCGGTGAATTCGTTGGGAACCTGAAAGTAAACCCCGTTCCCATCGTGCCGGATGCGGGACACCTTGCCATGCATCACCTGCTTGGCGCGCACCACCTTGCCGCCAAATGCCTGTCCGATCGCCTGGTGCCCGAGGCACACGCCGAGAATCGGCACGCGCCCTGCCATGCGCTCGATCAGCCCCAGGGTGATCCCCGCCTCGTTCGGCGTGCATGGGCCGGGAGAGATCACGATATGCGACGGTGAAAGCTTCTCGATGTCCTGGATTGGAATTTCATCGTTTCGAAAAACCTGGACCTCGGCCCCCAGTTCGCCCAGGTACTGGACCAGGTTGTAGGTGAACGAGTCGTAATTGTCGAGCATCACGATCATGTGGCCTCCGCAGCCGCGACTTCCGCGGCCTTCAGGATGGCGCGCGCCTTGTGCTGCGTTTCCTGCCATTCCGACTGCGGGTCGGAGTCTGCGACGATGCCCGCCGCCGCTTGCACATGCAGCCGCTTGTCCTTGATCAGCGCGGTGCGGATCGCGATCGCCACGTCCATGTCGCCGTTGAATCCCAGGTAGCCGACGGCTCCGCTGTAGACGCCGCGCTTCACCGGCTCCAGCTCATCGATGATCTGCATCGCTCGTACTTTGGGTGCCCCGGTCACCGTGCCGGCGGGAAAGCTCGCCTTCAGCACATCCACAGCGTCGAGACCCGGCGCCACGCGCCCTTCGACATTGGAGACGATGTGCATGACGTGCGAGTAGCGCTCGACCACCATTTTCTCGGTCACCTTGACGCTCCCCGTGGCGGCGACCCGGCCGACGTCGTTGCGCCCAAGATCGATCAGCATGACGTGCTCGGCGCGCTCCTTGGGATCGGCGAGCAGCTCCTCGGCGACGGCGGCATCTTCCTCGGGTGTACGGCCCCGCGGCCGCGTGCCGGCGATCGGCCGCAGCGTAACCGTGTCCCCGGCGAGCCGCACCAGGATCTCGGGCGACGCACCGACGACATGGTGGTCGTTGAAATCGAAATAGAACATGTATGGAGAAGGATTGAGTCCGCGCAACGCGCGGTAAAGCGAGAGCGGCGTCGCATCGAACGGCCGCGAGGTGCGCTGTGAGATCTGCACCTGCATGACGTCGCCCGCGAGGATGTATTCCTTCGACAAGCGCACGGCTTCCATGAAGCCGGGCTCGGAAAACGTCCGCTCGAACGGACAAGAAGAATCAACGGCTCTGAACTGCGACAGAACCATCTGTTCGGGCAGCGGCCGCACCAGGCGTGCCCGGAGATGCTCGAGCCGTTCCTGCGCCGTGCGAAAGGCATCGGCTTGCTGGGGATCGGCGTAAACCACGAGGTAGAGCTTGCCGAGCACGTTGTCGACCACCGCGAGCTCATCGGAAACGAGGAGCAGCATGTCCGGCGTTCCAAGCGGGTCGGGCTTTTCGCCGCCGAGCGCGTGCGGCTCGATGTGCCTTACCGTTTCATAGCCGAAATAGCCCACCAGGCCGCCGCCGAAGCGCAGCGCCGCCGGCGCCGGGGCCACGCGGTGTCGCTTCAGCCAGCCGCGCGCATATTCGAAGGGGTCGGCGTCATCGAGCTTTTCCAGGCAGACATCGGCGCCGCGCGCATCGCGCAGCAGCCGCCGCACCGTGCGGCCGCGCGCCTCGATGCGCTCGGCGCAGGCGAGGCCGATGAACGAGTAGCGCCCGAACCGCTCGCCACCGACCACGGACTCCAGCAGGTAGGAGTAAGGGCCGTTCGCCAGCTTCACATAGACCGCGAGCGGCGTATACAGATCGGCGCGCGCTTCGGCGAGCACCGGGACGCGCGTATAGCCCTGCTTTGCGAGCTTATGGAAATCAACCTCGGTCACGAAATCTCTCCGTTTGTGCTGCCTGGGGAACTGCCTGCGGCCTTGGGCTGACGCGCCGCGCGGGGGCGCGTGAAGGTTTAGCGGCGCCAGCGGCGCCAGCTACGCCAGGAGAGAGACTCGAGTTGTGCGGAATGAAGCTGCACGGCGAAACGACTATACCACAGCGAGCTGCGCGCGCATCTCGCGGATGGCTGCGCCGTAATCCTTGGCGCCGAAGATGGCCGAGCCGGCGACGAAAGTGTCGGCACCGGCGCGCGCTGCCTGAGCGATGTTGTCCACCTTGATGCCGCCGTCGACCTCGAGCCAGATGTCCTTGCGCGTCGCGTCGATGCGCCGGCGCGCTTCCGCGATCTTCGGCAGCACCGACGGGATGAATTGCTGACCGCCGAAGCCCGGGTTCACCGACATGAGCAGCACGAGGTCGAGCTTCTCCAGCGTGTGGTCCAGGCAGGATAGCGGAGTCGCCGGATTGAGCACCAGGCCGGCCTTGCAGCCGTGCTCCTTGATCAGCGCGATGGTCCGGTCGACGTGCTCGGAGGCCTCGGGATGGAAGCTGATGATGTTCGCGCCCGCCTTGGCGAAGGCGGGCACCAGGCCATCGACCGGCTTCACCATCAGGTGCACGTCGAGCGGCAGCTCTACGTGCGGACGCAGCGCCGCGCACACCAGCGGGCCGACGGTGAGGTTCGGCACGTAGTGATTGTCCATGACATCGAAGTGAATGAGATCCGCGCCCGCTTTCGCGACCGCTCGTACTTCGTCCCCCAGCCGTGCGAAATCCGCGGACAGGATGCTGGGCGCGATGCGAAACGTCATGGCCGCCGCGAGTTTACAATGCCGGCATGGCGCAGGAGAAGCACCACGACATCACGGTAGGCGCAGCGACGCAGTACCTGCCGGAGCAATCCGACGAAGCGAGCGGGCGCTACGTGTTCGCTTACACCATCACCATCCGCAACGCCGGCAGCGTGGCGGCGCAGCTCATCAGCCGCCACTGGATCATCACCGATGCGCAAGGCCTGGTGCAGGAAGTGCGCGGCCTGGGCGTAGTGGGCGCGCAGCCCCTGCTGCAGCCGGGAGAGAGCTTCGAGTACACCAGCGGCGCCTCGATCGCGACGCCGGTGGGCACCATGCGCGGCAGCTACCAGATGGTCGCCGAAGACGGTGCGCGCTTCGAAGCGACGATCCCGGAATTCACGCTGTCAGTGCCGCGCGTGCTTCACTGATCCTTGTCGTCGCGCCCGACCCACATCCTGGCGTTGATTGTACTGGCGGCGGGCTGCGTGCAAGTGCCGCCCGCTCCTCCGAGGTGCCCTCAATGTCCGCCGTCAAAGCCGGCGCCCGAAAGCGCGCGCTATGAACCCGTGGCATTCGCCGACTTGCCGGGATGGAATCAGGCATTGATGGCGCCGAGCCTGCGCGCCTTTCTCTCCGGTTGCCGACGGTTTGGACGCGTTTGCGAGCTGGCGGCGACCGTGCCCGTCGACGACGAGCGCGCCGCGCGGGAATTCTTTGAAGCGACGTTTACGCCTTACGCGGTGATTTCGTCCGATACCGGCGAGAGCGGCCTCATCACGGGCTATTACGAGCCGATCGTCGAGGGCAGCCGCGTGCAAAACCCGGTGAACCGCTATCCGATCCTTGGCATTCCGGACGATCTTGTCGTGGTGGACCTGGCAACGGTCAATCCCGACGTGCGCAACATGCGCTTGCGCGGAAGATTGGAAGGAAGGCGGCTTGTTCCCTACTACTCGCGTGCAGAGATCGATGCGCGCGGCGCCGCCTTGCCGGCGCCGGTGATCGCGTGGACCGCCGACCCGGTCGAGCTGTTCTTCCTTCAGGTGCAAGGCTCTGGACAGGTCCAGCTCGACACCGGCGAGCGCATCCGCGCCGGCTTCGCCGACCAGAACGGCCACCCGTACCGCTCGCTCGGGCGCTATCTGGTGGAGCGCGGCGAGCTGCTGCTCGAGCAGGCGTCCATGCAGGGCATCAAGAGCTGGGCCACGGCGAATCCGGGAAAGCTGCAGGAGGCGCTCAACTACAACGCGAGTTACGTGTTCTTCCGGGAGCTGCCGGCGAGCGACGGTCCGATCGGCGCGCTGAGCATTCCGCTCACCGCGGAGTACAGCCTCGCCGTCGATCGGCGTTTCGTGCCGCTTGGCTCTGCGGTGTACCTCGCGAGCACTTATCCGCTGTCGGAGGAGCGGCTCGAGCGCCTTATGGCGGCGCATGACACCGGCGGCGCGATCCGCGGCGCGGTGCGCGCCGATTTCTTCTGGGGCAGCGGCAAGGACGCGGGCGCGCTGGCGGGGCGCATGCGCCAGCAGGGAAAGATGTGGCTCCTGTGGCCGCGCGGCGAACCTCTCCCCCGGGGGGACTAGCGCAGCTTCGCCGGGGGTGCCTGGTCCAGCAGCTCTCGAAGGTCGGCCGCTGGCAGGCCGCCCGCCACCCGCTCGCCGTTGGTGAAGATCAGCGTCGGCGTGCTGTTCACGCCGAGGCCGCGCCCGAGCGCAAGGTTCCTGTCCACGGGACCTTCGCAAGCGCTGCTCGCGGTCGGCCGATTGCCGCGCAGCGCGAGGTCGAGCCAGGCCTTGCTGCGGTCCGGCGAGCACCACACCGACTTCGATTGCTCCGACAGCTCCGGCCGAATCACCGGGTACATGAAGACATAGATGGTGATGTCGTCCAGCTGCTGCAGGGTCTGCTCGAACTGCTTGCACGCCGGGCAGTAAGGATCGGAGAACATGGCGAGAACGCGCTTTCCGCTCCCGCGCTGTATCTTCACCGCCTGCTCGAACGGCAGCGAATCGAAGCGGATAGCGTTGAGCTTGCGTTCTCTGTCTTCGGTGAGATTGCGGTCGGTGCGCGTCTCGTAAATCTTGCCGAAGAAGATGTAGCTCGCGTTCGCGTCGGTGTAAAGCACGCGAACGCCGCTGCCGTCGGCAGAGCGGAAGCGCACCTCGTAGAGTCCGGCAACCGGACCGGGCTGGATTCCCTCGATCTTTGCGCCGCCGAGCTTGGATTCCATCATTCTGCGGATTTGCGCCTCGTCGGCAAACGCCAGCCAGGGAAGAAGCAGCAGCACGAGGAGGGAGCAACGACGGGCGGCTCGCAGCACGAAATACCTCAATTCATCGCATGACGCATGAGAATGTTCTTTAGGACCGGAAGGCGGTCCGTCAGGTTCAATCCGGCATTGCGCAGCCGCGACACGGCGTCGCTCCCCGAACCGAACAGCCTGAACAGGCCGTCGACCATGGCATCCATCGCCAGTATAGGCTCGGCGCGCCCGCGCTCATAACGGCGCAGCAGGCGCAGATCTCCCGGATTGCGCACTAGTTCACGCTCGAGCAGCGTCTGCGCGAGCGCACGGGCGTCCTGCAGGCCGAGGTTCAGTCCCTGTCCGGCGAGCGGATGGATCACGTGGGCCGCGTCCCCGGCGAGCGCGACGCGCGGCGCTACCATGCGGCGTGCCGCCAGGCGGCGCAGTGCATAGCTGCGCGGCGGGGTGGCGAGCGAGAGACTGCCTAACGTGTGGCGCGAAGCCGCCTCGACTTCGCGGCACAGTGCTTCGGGCTCGAGGCCGCAGATCCTTTCGGCTGCGCCATGCGGCAGCGACCAGATCATCGAGGTCTTCCGCCCGGGAAGCGGCAGCAGCGCAAGCACCGGCCCGCCCTGGAACCATTGGTACGCCGTGTTGAAGTGCGCCTTCTCGCAGGAAAAATTCGCGACCACGGCCGTCTGGCCGTAATCCTTCTCGACGGCGGCGATGCCCGCGTGCTCGCGCACGAATGAATGGGCGCCATCGGCGCCGACCACGAGCTTGCCGACGATGCTGCGCCCGTCATCCAATTGGATCGCCGCGCTGGCTTCATCGATGCTCAACCGTTCGCAGCGCGCCGGCGCGAACACTTCGGCGTCGAGCGCTGTCCACAACGCATCCTGCAGGAGCGTGTCCTCGACGGTCCACGCGAGCTCGGGCACGCCGGCGCGGTAGGCATCGAACTCGATGCAGGAGCGAGCGTCGTCGCCGAAGATCCGCATGGCATGGACCGGCGTGACCCGGTCTTCGGGGAGCGTCTGCCACGCGCCGATGCGGCGCAGGAAATCGACATTGCCCGGGCTGAGGGCGTAGACCCGGTTGTCGAGCACCCCGGATGGAGCTGCCGGTGAGCGCCGCTCAGGAGCAAGCAGCGCAACAGCCAGGCCGCGCGCGGCGCGCACCAGGCTTGCGCCGACCGGGCCTCCGCCTACTACGATGAGGTCGTATTGCACGAGGGTTTATAATTGGCGCTCGGTGTTTTCATACGTGGCGAATTAGCTCAGCTGGTTAGAGCAGCGGAATCATAATCCGTGTGTCCGGGGTTCGAGTCCCTGATTCGCCACCATTTTCCATTCGCTGCCGGGCCGCGATGAAACGCTGGATTGCTCTCCTGCTGCTTTCGGTCACCGCGTCGCTCGCCGGCGCGCAGGTGCGCAGCATTCCGAACGACGCCAAGCGCGGCGCGATCCGCCACCTGCAGGAGATGGTGGTGGAGATCGACGGCGCGCGGCAGCAGCTCGCGCCGGGAGCGCAGCTCCGCGATGCCGCGAATCGCATCATCCTGCCGACCGCGATCCCGCCCGGCACGCTGGTGAAATATCTCGTCGACGCGAGCGGCCAAGTGCAACAGGTGTGGATCCTTACGCCCGAGGAAGCGCAACGCTGATGGCAAAGCTCTTTTTGCGCACCTTCGGCTGCCAGATGAACGAGTACGACTCGGAGAAGATCGCCGACGTGCTGCGAGAGGCTGAGGGCCTCGAGCGCGCCGAGTGGCCGGAAGACGCCGACGTGATCGTGTTCAATACCTGCTCGGTGCGCGAAAAGGCACAGGAGAAGGTGTTCGCCGATCTCGGCCGGGTCAAGTATCTGAAGCGCGCGAAGCCGGGTTTGATGATTGCGGTGGGCGGTTGCGTTGCAAGCCAGGAAGGGCCGGCCATCGTCGAGCGCGCGCCGTACGTGGACGTGGTGTTCGGGCCGCAGACGCTGCACCGGCTGCCCGAATTGCTCGCGCGCCGCCGCAGCAGCGGGCGGCCGCAGGTCGACATCAGCTTTCCCGAGATCGAGAAGTTCGATCACCTGCCGCCGGCGCGCGTCGAGGGTGCCGCGGCTTTCGTCTCCATCATGGAAGGCTGCAGCAAGTACTGCAGCTTCTGCGTCGTGCCCTACACGCGCGGCGAGGAAGTGTCGCGGCCTTTCGACGACGTCATCGCCGAGATCGCCCACCTCGCCGCCCAGGGCGTCAAGGAAGTGACGCTGCTTGGGCAGAACGTCAACGCCTGGCGCGGCACGATCGACAGCGCGCAAGCCGATTTCGCAGAACTTCTGTATTACATCTGTGAACTTCCTTTGGAGCGCGTCCGCTATACCACCTCGCACCCGCGCGAGTTCACGCAGCGGCTGATCGATGCGCACGCCGAGCTGCCTCAGCTCGCGCCGCACGTGCATCTGCCCGTGCAATCGGGAGCCGACCGCGTGCTTGCCGCCATGAAGCGGGGCTACACCTCGCTCGAGTACCGCTCGATCGCGCGCCGGCTCAAGCAGGCGCGCGCCGGGATCAGTCTCTCCTCGGACTTCATCGTCGGCTTTCCGGGAGAGACCGATGCCGATTTCGAAGCAACGCTGACGCTCGCCCGCGACGTCGGCTTCGACGCCTCGTTCTCGTTCATCTACAGCCCGAGGCCGGGCACGCCGGCTGCGGAGCTGCCGGATGAATCCCCTCAGGAAGTGAAGCTTCAACGGCTCCAGCGCCTTCAGGCGCAGCTGGAAGCGCAGTCGCGCGCAATCAGCCAGCGCATGGTCGGCACGGTTGAGCGCGTGCTGGTCGAAGGACCCTCGAAAAAGAATTCCGCGGAGCTCGCTGGCCGCACCGGCAACAATCGTGTCGTGAATTTTGCGGGTGGAACGTACCTGGCAGGTCAGTTCCTGCAAGTCCTAATTACGGCCGCCCTCCCGCATTCGCTGCGCGGTGAACTGCTGAATGCGAAGTAAGCCCGTCGAGGTCAAGCTCGACCCCGAGGACAACCCGCGCCTGGCCCGCCTGTGCGGTGCGCTCGATGAGAACCTGCGCCAGATCGAATCGGCGCTGGATGTCACGATCGCGCGCCGCGGCGCGAGATTCACGGTGCGCGGCGAGCAGGCGCAGCGCGCCGCGCAGGCGATCGAGCATTTCTACGACCGCGCATCGAGCGAGTTGACGCTCGACGACGTGCAGCTCGGGCTGACCGAGCTGCTGCAGGGAAATCGCCCGCCGGACGGTGAAGGGCCGCAGCTCCTCACGCGCCGCCAGGACCTGCACGGCCGCACGCCTCACCAGGTCGAGTACATCGAGAAAATCCTCGCGCACGACTGCACGCTCGGTATCGGGCCGGCCGGCACCGGCAAGACCTACCTTGCGGTGGCGTGCGCCGTGGACGCGCTGGAGCGCGACAAGGTGAAGCGCATCGTGCTGGTGCGGCCCGCCGTCGAGGCCGGCGAGCGCCTCGGCTTCCTTCCCGGCGACCTGGCGCAGAAAGTCGACCCGTACCTGCGGCCGCTTTATGACGCGCTGTACGACCTGATGGGATTCGAGAAGACCGGCAAGCTCCTCGAGCGCGGCACCATCGAGCTGGCGCCCCTCGCCTACATGCGCGGGCGCACCCTGAACCATTCGTTCATCATCCTCGACGAGGCGCAGAACACTACCCCGGAACAGATGAAGATGTTCCTCACGCGAATCGGCTTCGGCGCCAAGGCGGTGGTCAACGGCGACGTCACGCAGATCGATCTCGCGCGCGGGCAGAAAAGCGGGCTGATCGAGGCGCGCCGCATCCTCGCAGACGTTCGCGGCATCGCCTTCACGCAGTTCGGCGCGCAGGACGTGGTGCGCCATCCGCTCGTTGCGCGCATCATCGATGCCTACGAAAAGCAGGCGCAGGAAGAATAGGCTGACGGTTCAATTCGCAGTGCCGCGACGCGGGCTCCCGGGCGCGGCATCGCTGCGGAAATGGGCCCGCGCCGCGGGTCCAGGGCTGAAGGACGTAACATTGCGCATCGTCGGCGAGCGCGAAAGCCGTGCTCTGAACCGGACTTTCCGCAAAGAGAACCATCCGACCAATGTCCTCAGTTTTCCCTATGGAAGGGAGCGCGGCGACGTCGTGCTGTGTCACCCGGTGATTGCGCGCGAGGCGCGCAGGCAGGGCAAGGCGCTCGCCGCGCACTACGCGCATCTCGTCGTGCACGGCATGCTGCACTTGCGTGGGCACGGACACGGCAAAAGCATGGAGAAGCGCGAAATTGGCATTCTGCGCCGCCTCGGGATCGCAAATCCCTACGCGGTAGAATGAAAGCACCCGTGAACGAACCCGCGCGCCGCAGCCTGCTCGAGCGCCTCTCGGCACTGATCCTGCGTGAGCCCGGTGACCGCGAGCAGCTGGCGCAGCTGCTGCGCTCCGCCTACTCGCGCAACCTGCTCGACGCCGACGCGATGTCGATCATCGAGGGCGCGCTGACGGTGTCGGAGATGCAGGTGCGCGACATCATGATTCCGCGCGCGCAGATGGACGTGATCGACATCAACGAGCCGGTGGAGAGCTTCATTCCGCAGATGATCTCGACCGCGCACTCGCGTTTTCCGGTGATCGACCAGAACCGCGACGACGTCATCGGCATCCTGCTCGCCAAGGACCTGCTGCGCTACTACGCCGGCGAGGAAGGCTTCAACGTGCGCGAGATGCTGCGCCCGGCGGTGTTCGTGCCGGAAGCCAAGCGCCTCAACGTGCTGCTGCGCGAGTTCCGCGCCAGCCGCAACCACATGGCGATCGTGCTCGACGAGTACGGGGGTGTTGCGGGGCTGGTGACCATCGAAGACGTGCTCGAGCAGATCGTCGGCGAGATCGAGGACGAATACGACTTCGACGAAGCGAGCGACAACATCCTGCCCGAGCCCGGCGGCCGCTACCGCGTCAAGGCGCTCACGCAGATCGCCGACTTCAATGCCGCCTTCGGCAGCCACTTTTCCGACGAGACCGCCGACACGGTCGGCGGCCTGGTGATCGCCCATCTCGGGCGCATGCCCAAGCGCGGCGAAACTGTCACCATCGACGGCCTGCGCTTCCAGGTGCTGCGCGCGGACAGCCGGCGCGTGTACACGCTATTGGTGGATAAAGCCAAGACGTGATCGCGTTCCTGGCTGGCGCTGCGACCGTGCTCGCATTCGCGCCCGTCGGTTTCTACCCGCTCGCGCTTGCCTCGTTCGCCGTGCTCATCCACCTCTGGATGCGCGCTACGCCGCGAGATTGCTTCCTGGCCGGCTTCGCTTTTGGGCTCGCCCTGTTCGGCGGCGGCGTTTCGTGGGTCTACGTCAGTCTGAGCGAGTTCGGCGGCATGCCCGCGCCGCTTGCGGGGCTCGCCACGGCGCTGTTCTGCGCCTTCCTTGCCTTGTTTCCCGCCGCGGCAGGCTGGCTGCAGGCCCGCGTGCCCGCAGGCGACTTGGTGCGCGCCTGTCTGCTGATCCCGGCGTCGTGGATATTGTTCGAATGGCTGCGCGGCTGGATCTTGACCGGCTTCCCGTGGCTTTCCGCGGGCTATGCGGCCACCGGCTGGCCGATCCAGGGCTATGCGCCGCTTCTCGGCGTGTACGGGCTTTCCCTTGTAACGCTCGGCGCCGCCGGGATCCTCTGGGGTCTGGTCACGAAGAGGAAGATCCTTCTCCTTGTCCTGCTCGTCGCGGTGCTTGGCGCCGGCGAGGCGCTGCGCGCCGTGCAATGGAGCGCGCCCCAAGGCGAGCCGGTGCACGCCGCGCTGCTGCAGGGAAACATCGAGCAGGAATTGAAGTTCCGTCCCGAGCGCTATGCGCGCATTCTCGAGACCTACGCCCGCCTGGCCGAAGCCACGAACGCCCGACTGATCATCCTTCCCGAAACCGCGGTGCCGCGGTTCTTCGATCGGGTCGAGCCCGAGTACGTCGCGCGTTTTGACGCGGCGGCGAAACGCAACGGCGGCGACCTGCTGCTCGGCGTTCCGTACCGCGAAGCGCAGGACATGTACTACAACAGCGTGGTCACGCTCGGCACCGCGCCGCGCCAGATCTATCACAAAGTACATCTCGTGCCGTTCGGCGAATTCGTGCCGCCCGGGTTCGGCTGGGTGCTGCACGTGCTGCAGATCCCGCTGTCGGATTTCTCCCGCGGCAGCCCGCAGCAGGCGCCGCTCGCAGTCGCCGGCCAGCGCGTCGCCGTCAACGTCTGCTACGAGGACGCCTTCGGCGACGAGATCGCGCGCCGGCTGCCCGAAGCGACGCTGCTGGTCAACGTCTCCAACGTCGCATGGTTCGGTGATTCCCTGGCGCCGTCGCAGCATCTGCAGATCGCACGCCTGCGCGCGATCGAGGCCGGACGCATGCATCTGACCGCGACCAATACCGGCATCACCGCCGCAATCGACCGCGACGGACGCGTGCTCGCGCGGCTGCCGCAGTTCGCCGAAGGCCGGCTCGAGATAGCCGCTCAGGGCTACGCCGGAGCAACGCCTTATGTGCGCCTTCGCGACTGGCCGACGCTGATTGCCGCATTGCTCGTTCTCGCGATCGCAAGCTTGATCGCGGTCGCGAAACGCAGCCGGTAGAATCCGCATCTTTCATGCTGACCTTCCAGCAGCTCATCCTCCGCTTGAATGATTTCTGGGACCGCCAGGGATGCGTGCTGCTGCAGCCGTACGACATGGAGGTCGGCGCAGGGACGTTTCATACCGCGACCTTCCTGCGCGCCATCGGCCCCGAGCCCTGGAATGCCGCCTACGTGCAGCCATCGCGCCGGCCGAAGGACGGCCGCTACGGCGAGAATCCGAACCGGCTGCAGCATTACTACCAGTACCAGGTGGTGCTAAAACCCTCGCCCGCCGAGATTCAGGAGATTTACCTGGATTCCCTCAGGCATCTCGGCATCGACCCGAAGCAGCACGACATCCGCTTCGTCGAGGACGACTGGGAATCGCCTACGCTCGGCGCCTGGGGGCTCGGCTGGGAAGTCTGGCTCGACGGCATGGAGATCACGCAATTCACCTACTTCCAGGAAGTCGGCGGCCTAGCGTGCAAGCCGGTTCTCGGCGAGATCACCTACGGCCTCGAGCGCCTGGCGATGCATCTGCAGGGGAAGGAAAGCGTGTTCGATCTGGTCTGGACCCCGGGAGTGACGTACGGCGACGTTTACCATCAGAACGAAGTCGAGCAGTCGCGGTATAACTTCGAGCTCGCCAACATAGATTTGCTGTTCAATTTATTCAAAAGCTTTGAATCCGAGGCGAAGCGTCTTGTGGAGGCGCATTGCGTTCTACCGGCGTATGAAATGGTTCTGAAGTGCTCGCATACCTTCAATCTTCTCGACGCGCGCGGCGCTATCTCCGTTACCGAGCGCGCGGCTTACATCGGCCGCGTGCGCGCTCTCGCCCGTGCGGTGGCCGACGCGTATTACGCTTCGCGCGAGCGGCTCGGCTTCCCGATGCTCGCGCAAGTCTCGAAGGCCGTCTAAATGAAGTCGACGCTGCTTGTCGAAATACTGACTGAGGAGCTCCCTCCACGGTCTCTCGCACACCTTGGTCGAGCTTTCGCGGAAGCGATATATGATGGTTTGGTCTTAAGCAGGCTTCTCGAGGGTCCGACTTATGACCCTCAGAAGGTTCTCGCCACACCTCGAAGGTTCGCTGTACTAATACCGCAGGTGCTTGATGCCGGCAGCGACCGGGAAAACGAAGTCATGGGTCCGTCTGTGAAGGCACCCCCGGAGGCGGTCGCAGGTTTTGCGAAAAAACATGGCGTTGATGTAAAGGCACTTGAGCGGCGTGACACCCCTAAAGGAAAACTGTTTATTGCCAATGTCACGTCGAAGGGCGCGACGCTTGATGCGGTACTCAGCGGCATCGTAAGTGCAGCTCTCAAAAAATTGCCGATTCCCAAACTGATGCGCTGGGGTGAGGGCGATGCGCAGTTCGTGCGCCCGGTGCACGGCCTGGTGATGCTGCACGGCCGCCGCGTCGTTCCGGGCAAGGTGCTCGGACTCGAGGCGGGAGACGTCACGCGTGGCCATCGCTTCATGGGATCGAGCGAGATCGCTTTGAAGAGCGCCGAAGAGTACGAGGAGCGGTTGCTGAAGGAGGGCGCGGTGATCGCCGACTTTGCGAAGCGACGCGCCGAGATCGAGCGGCAGCTCGTCGAAGCCGCAGCGCGCGAAAGCGGGCTATTGGGCGAGCACACCGACCTGCTGGACGAAGTCACCGCGCTGGTGGAGCTGCCGAGCGTCTACGTGGGACGGTTCGACGCGGCCTACCTCGAAGTGCCGCAGGAATGCCTGATCCTCACCATGCGCCAGAACCAGAAGTATTTTCCGCTCTTCGACCCCGCCGGGAAGCTCGTGCCGAAGTTCCTCATCGTCTCGAACATGAAGGTCGCCGACCCGCGCCCTATCGTCGGCGGCAACGAGCGCGTGGTGCGGCCGCGGCTCGAGGACGCGCGCTTCTTCTACAACCAGGACCGCAAGGTACGGCTCGAAGACCGGGTGCCGCAGCTGGGCCGGGTCGTCTACCACAACAAGCTGGGTACGCAACTCGAGCGCGTCGAGCGCATCCAGCAGCTGGCCGGCAACATCGCGCGCGCCTTGCGGGCCGACACGAAGCTCGCAGAGCGCGCAGCGTGGCTGTCGAAAGCCGACCTGCTCACCGGCATGGTGGGCGAGTTTCCCCAGCTGCAAGGCATCATGGGGCGCTATTACGCCTTGCACGACGGCGAGCCGCGCGAGGTGGCCGACGCGATCGAGGCGCATTACCGGCCGCGCTTCGCAGGCGACCGCCTTCCGGAGAGCCTGATTGACTGCGCGGTGGCGCTCGCCGACAAGCTCGACGCTCTCACGGGGCTCTTCAGCATCGGGCAGGCGCCCACCGGCGAGCGCGATCCCTTCGGCCTGCGCCGCGCGGCACTGGGCGTGATCCGCATCCTGGTCGAGCGCAAGCTGGAGCTGTCGCTGTTCGAGCTTGCAACCCGCGATGATGTTGCGACCTTCATCTTCGAGCGCGCCCGCGGCTATTTCCAGGAACGCGGTTATTCGGCGATCGAAGTCGATTCGGTTCTTTCCCTAAAGCCCGCGCGCCTCGACCTGGTGCCCAGGCAACTGGAGGCCGTCCGCGCCTTCTCCGCGCTGCCGGAAGCGGAGAGCCTCGCCGCGGCGAACAAGCGCATCGGCAACATATTGAAGCAGGCCGACCAGGTGCCGTCGCACTTCGATGTTGCGTTGATGGTCCTGCCGGAGGAAAAAGCGCTCGCCACCACGTTCAAATTGCTGAAACCGGATGTGGACGGCGCCTTCAACTCGCTTGATTACACTGCGGCCCTCAAGGCACTAGCCTCGCTCAAGGCGCCGGTGGACGCCTTCTTCGACAAGGTGATGGTGATGGACAAGGACCCGCGTCTGCGCGCGAACCGGATAGGTTTCCTCGGCACGTTGCATGGCACCATGAACCGCATCGCCGATCTTTCCAAGCTCGCCAAATGAAGCTCGTCATTCTGGACCGCGACGGCACCATCAATTACGACAGCGACGAGCACATCAAGTCGCCCGCCGAATGGAGGCCGCTCGAAGGCAGCCTGGAAGCGATCGGACGGCTGACGCAGGCGGGCTATCGCATCGTTGTCGCCACCAACCAGTCGGGCATCGCGCGCGGCTTTTTCGATACCGCGACGCTGATCGCGATCCACAACGCGATGAACCGCGCCGTCGCGCAGGCCGGCGGCCGCATCGACGCTGTGTTCTTCTGCCCGCATGCGCAGGATTCGAACTGCGGCTGCCGCAAGCCGCAGCCCGGCATGCTGATCGAGATCGGCCGGCGCTTCAACGTGTCGCTCCAAGATGTGTACATGGTCGGCGATCAGCCCCGCGACCTCGGCGCGGCGGCCGGGGCCGGCGCTCGGCCGGTGCTGGTGCTTACCGGCAAGGGACAGCGCACCCGCCAGGAAGGCAAGCTGCCGCCGCGAACGCAGGTGTTCGACAACCTGGCGGCGTTCGCCGAGCATCTGACTCCATGAGGTTCCTGCGCTCGAGCCTGTTCGCGCTCGCGCTGATCATCGTCACGCCGCCCTACGCCGTTCTCGCCCTGGCCACGTTCGCGCTCCCCCGCCTGCTGCGCTACCGCATCATCTCCGGCTGGTCGCGGCTGGTGGTGTTCCTGGCGCGCGTCATCCTGGGCATTCGCTGGCGCGTCGAGGGACGCGAGCACCTGCCCGATCAGCCGGCGGTGATCCTTGCCAAGCACCAGTCGGCCTGGGAAACGATGGCCTTCCAGTTGCTTTTTCCGCCGCAGGTCCTGGTGCTGAAGCGGGAGCTCCTCTGGATCCCGTTCTTCGGCTGGGGGCTCGCGCTGATGAGCCCGATCGCGATCGACCGCTCGCGCGGCGTAGCGGCGCTTCGCAGCATCGCGCGCCGCGGCCGCGAGCGCCTCGAGCAGGGATTCTGGGTGGTGGTGTTTCCGGAAGGCACGCGCGTGCGGCCCGGCGAGCGGCGCGAATACCACGTCGGCGGTGCCTGGCTCGCGGTGGCGAGCGGCGTGCCGATCGTGCCGGTCGCCCACAACGCCGGGCTGTTCTGGCCGCGCAACGCCTTCATCAAGCGTCCTGGGGTGGTCACCGTGCGGATCGGCCCGCCGATCGACACGCGGAACCGCGACGCGCAAACCGTCAATTCACTCGCCGAATCATGGATCGAAGAGCAGCAAAGGGCGCTGTGCCCCGGCAGCTAGCCCATACTCGTCACCCGAGGATGAACCCATGAGAATCCTGCACACCATGTTGCGCGTCGGCGACCTGGACCGCTCGGTCCGCTTCTATACCGAAGTGCTCGGCATGAAGCTGCTGCGCACCACCGACCGTCCCGAGCAGAAGTACAAGCTCGCCTTCGTCGGCTACGACACCGAGGAGCGCAGCGCCGTGCTCGAGCTGACGTACAACTATGGCGTCGAGCGCTACGACCTGGGAAGCGCCTATGGGCACGTGGCGATCCAGGTCGACGATATTCGCAAGACCTGCGATGCGGTCAGGACGAAGGGCGGCAAGGTGACGCGCGAGCCGGGGCCGGTCAAGGGCGGCACCAGCGTGATTGCGTTCGTCGAGGACCCCGACGGCTACAAGATCGAGTTCATCCAGCGCTAGCAATGCGCAGGTAATCGGCGGGCGAAAGGTTTTCGGGCCTCAGGCCGGCATCGATCCCGAGCGCCGCGAAATCCACGTCCGGAAGCGCGTTGCGCAACGTTTTGCGCCGCGCCGAGAAAGCCCGCCGCAGCAGATCGTCGAACTTCGCGTCCTCCACTTCGCGCTTTTCATCGAGGGGGATGAGGCGCACCACCGCCGAGTCCACCTTCGGCGGCGGGCGAAAAGCGCCCTTCGAGACATTGAATAGCTTCTTCATCCGGAAACGCGTCTGCAGGGCGACCGAAAGCCTGCCGTACGCGGCGGTCGAAGGCGCGGCCACCATGCGTTCGACCACCTCGAGCTGCAGCATGAAATGCAGATCGCGCGTGCGCTGCGCGTAGCGCGCGAGGTGGAAGAGCAGCGGTGTCGAGATGTTGTAAGGCAGGTTGCCCACTATCCGTACGCCGGCCGGGAAGCGGGTGAAATCGTATTCAAGCGCATCGGCGCAGTGCACGGTCAAGCGCGGCGGCGGAAATTCCGCGGCGAGCCGGGAGGCGAGATCGCGGTCGATCTCGATCGCCTCCATTTTTCCGAGTTTTTGCAGGAGAGGGCCGGTCAGCGCGCCTTCACCCGGACCGATCTCGACAATGAAGTCTTCTCTTGAAGGATTGATGGACTCCACCAGGCGCGCGAGCACGCGCGGGTCGTGCAGGAAGTGCTGGCCGAAGCGCTTACGCGGCCGATGCGAGTTCGATCGCAAGCTTGGTGGCCTCGATCAGGCTGCCCGGGTCGGCCTTCCCGGTGCCAGCAAGCGCGAGCGCGGTGCCATGGTCGACCGAGGTGCGGATGAACGGCAGGCCAAGCGTCACGTTCACGCCGCGCCCGAAACTCGCGTATTTGAGCACCGGAAGGCCCTGGTCGTGGTACATGGCGAGCGCGCAATCGGCTGCGTTCAGCCGCTCCGGCACGAACAGCGTGTCCGCGGGGATCGGGCCGCTCGCCGCAATCCCCGCGGCCGCCGCAGCGGCAATCGCCGGCGCGATGATCTCGATGTCCTCGCGCCCGAGGTGGCCCGATTCTCCGCTGTGCGGATTGAGCCCGGCGACCAGAATGCGCGGCCGAGCGATGCGAAAACGCGCGCGCAGGTCAGCGTCGAGGACATGGAGAGTTCTTATCAGATTTTCGGTTGTGATTGCGCCCGGCACTTGGGAAAGCGGCAAATGGGTCGTCGCCAGCGCGACGCGCAATCCGCCGCCGACCAGCATCATTACGACGTGCGCCGCCTTAGCACGCTCGGCAAGATACTCGGTGTGGCCGGTAAACGCGATGCCGGCATCGTTGATCACACCCTTGTGCACCGGTGCGGTCACCATGGCGTCGAACTCGCCCTCGAGGCAGCCGCGCACCGCGCGATCCAGCACTGCCAGCACGTATCGGCTGTTTGCCGGATCGAGCTGGCCCGGTACGCGTGGACGCTGCAAAGCTACATGCTCGATGTGGGGACAGCCGCGCAGCAGCGCACGGTCGCCGATGGCGACGATGCGCGCGTCAAATGGCTCTCGCGCCAGCCTGATGCACAGCTCGGGGCCGATGCCCGCCGGCTCGCCGGAGGTCAGCGCGATGACCGGCGCTCGCGAGCTCAATGCGCCCTACCGCTCGTCCAGCCGCACTTCGATGTAGCTCTGGTCGCGCACTTGGCGCAGCCATTCCTGGTACGCCTCGTCGGACTTGCGCTCGCGCAACACCTGCCGCGCCTGCAGCCGGCGGCGCTCCGGGTTCATCGCGGCCGAGCGGCGCTCGAGCACCTGGATGAGGTGATAGCCGAAAGGTGTTCTCACAGGCTGGCTGATCTCGCCCTGCTTCAGCTCCTCGTAGGCGCGCTCGAAATCGGGCACCGTGTCGCCGGGATAGATCCAGTCGAGCTCGCCGCCGCGGCTCGCCGTGCCGTCGTCGGAATGCACGCGCGCCAGCTCGGCGAAATCGGCCTTGCCGTTGACGATCCGATCGCGCAGCTCGAGCAGGCGGCGCCGCGCATCGCTCTCGGACACCAGATCGCTGGTGCGGATGAGGATATGGCGCAGCCGGGTCTGCGTCACCGGCGCGTTGTTCACCGTCTCTCCGCGGCGCTCGAGGAGCTTCAGCAGGTGAAACCCGGCGGGGCTGCGCAACACCGGGCTTACTTCGCCGGGGCTCAGGTTGAGCAGCGTGGTGGAGAACAGCTCGGGCAGGCGGTCCTGCGTGCGCCAGCCGAGCGACCCCCCTTCGAGGGCGTCCGGCGCATCCGAATAGGTGGCCGCGATCTTGCCGAAATCGCCGCCCGCGCGCGCTTCGGCGAGCGCCTTCTCGACTTTCGCGCGCGCCGCTTCCAGCCGCTCGGGGCTCGCCTGCTCGGGTACGCGCACGAGGACGTGCGACAGGTTGTATTCGACGCGCTCCGCCGGCGCGGCCTTCATTTCCTCGAGGAACAGGTCCACCTCGGTGTCGCTCACCTGGATCTTGTCGTCGACCTCGCGCTCGCGCAGCCGCGTCAGGACGATCTGATCGCGCAGGTCCTCGCGCCAGCCTTCGAACGACACGCCGTCGGCCTCGAGAGCGCTCCGGAACTCGGCCAGCGCCATTTTGTTATTCTCCGCGATGCGCTGCACGGCGCGATCGAGCTGCAGCTCGTCGACGCGGATGCCTGTCTCGCGAGCCATCTGGAGCTGTACCTTCTCGAGGATCAGGCGCTCCAGCATCTGGCGCGCGAGCACTTCGCGCTCGGGCGCGGGCGTGTTCTGCCGGCGCAGCTGCCGCTCGGCACGGGCGATGGCCTCGTTCAGCTCCGAAAGCGTGACCACTTCCTTGTTGACCACCGCGACGATGCGATCGACGACGCTCTGCGCCGGCGCCGCAAACGGCAAGATGAGGAGCAGTGCTGTGAAAAACTTGCCTATCGACATGACTCGTCAGTAAACCTGTTCGAACGGCAGCCGCGGCTGCGCCGCCCGCGGCCCGAGCGCCTGGTCACGCGGGTTAGTGACCGAGTAGCCGGGCACGTTGCGCCTCAGCAGCGACACCACCTCGTCGGTGCCGATCTGGCCGACGCCGTTGAATTCGAGCTGGAAAAAGAACCCGGTCGAGCTCACCTGTGCCGCGGCCTGGATGCGCTGCACGACTGCGCGGAACACCCAGCAGCCGGCGTTGTACTCGAAGCCGGCCAGGCCCTCGAGCAGGCGCTTGTCCAGAAGGGAGTAATTGTACCGCCCGACGGCGTACCAGCCCGCCGCGACCGGCCACTCGCCCGATACGTCGACCTGCTTGAGCAGGGTCGCCGGATCGGCGTTGAAGCGGTAGCTGAGGTTGACGACCTTGGCGACCTCGGGGGCATAGCGCGTCGCCACGGTGTAGCGCTGGTAGCGCTGATCGCGCGGGTTGTACTGGGTGGTGGCATCGAAGCTCCAGTAACGGAAGAGCCGCCCGCCCACCGAGGCGAGGACGTCGGAGGTGCGATAGTTGCGCAGCGCCGAGGTGGGCATCAGCCCGACGCGCTCGTCCTCGAAGTAATAGCGCTGCCCGACCGTGGCGCGAAACGCCTCCTGGCCGCCGCTCTGCAGGAAGCGCGTGGTCAGCGCGAGGGTGGCCTGGTTGGCATCGCCGAAGCGGTCGCCGCCCGCGAACCGGTTCTCCGTGAACAGCTGCGCATAGTTGAAATCGGCGAGCGCGGTATCGAAGAGCGGCATCTGGTCCTGGTTGCGGTAAGGCACCCGTACGTAGAACAGCCTCGGCTCGAGCGTCTGCGTCAGGTTCTCGCCGAACCAGCGCGAGTCGCGCTCGAAGATCAACCCGCTGTCCGCGCTGAACCAGGGAATGCTGGTGCGCGGCCCGGCCTCCTGGCCGGGCGCGATGCGATCGAGGCTGTAGCCGACATAGCGCAGCCCCGCCTTCGGCGTGAGGAACCAGCCGGGCGAGAGGATCGGCGCGGCGAAGCTCGGGCTGGCGCTGAAGCGCGAGCCCTGGATCAGGCTCTCATGGCGGAAGCCCACGTACTCGGCGCCCAGCGCTCCGTCGAGCAGGCCGCCGAGGTCGTTCTTGGCGGTGCTGAAGTTGAGCTGCGGCACGCGATGGTACGGCGGCACGATGGGCGCGAGCGGATCCTGCAGCGTCTGGAACTTCTGTACGCGCGCCTGCATCGTGTAGCCGCTTCCGGCCACGGACCCGGTGTAGGTGAGGTAGCCGTCCTGCTGCAGGTTGCCGACCGAGATTTGCCGCACCTGCGAGGCGAGGTCGACGAAATAGCGGTTGTCGGAGACCCGGTTGTAGTCGATGTTCCCGGTCAAGCCAGGCCGGAAGGTCTGCGCGTGCTGCAACGACGCGCCATAACGCTTGTCCTTCAGGATCGAGTCTTCCGGCATGTATTCCAGCTTCAAATCCCCGGTATAGCTCCGCTCGAGGTAGCGGAACTGGTTCTTCAGCTGGAAGCCGCGCTTCTGCATCGTCACCGGCGTGATCGTCGCGTCGTGTTCGGGCGCGATGTTCCAGTAGTACGGCAGCCCCACTTCCAGGCCGCGCGTCGAGGTATGCGAGTAGTAAGGCGCGAGAATCCCGCTGCGCCGGCGGTTCTCGAGCGGGAAGCTGGCAAATGGCGCCGCGATCAGCGTGTGGTCGAAGAAGCGCAGGCGCGGACTCTTGGCGCTGCCCTCCTCCGCTTCGTAATCGAGCTCGATCTCCTTCGCCTCCAGCCGCCAGTCCTCCTTGCCCGGAGCGCAGGTGGTAAAGGTCGCGTTCTTGAAGCGGTACTTCTGCTTGCCGAGGAACTCCATGCTGTCGGCCTTGCCGTGCGCCGGCAGATTGCGCTGCATGAGGAAGCTGGGCTGCTCGAACACGCCGGTGTCGTCGAGCGTGTTGTAGAGCAGATGCGGGCCGAAGATACGGTCCACGCCCTGCTGCATGCGCACGCCGCCGTCGCCCTCGATGCGCCCGAATTCCGCGTTGTATTTCAAGACGTCGCCAAAAATGGAAAGCTCGTCGCGCTTGATCTCGGCGTTGCCGCGCGCCGTGAATTCGATCTCGCTGACGCCCTCGATGTGCTCGGCGTCGATGGTCATGGGCCCCGGCTCGTCCGCGCTTTTCGTTTGCGCGAGGGCTGGCGCGGCAGCGAGGAGCGCGAGCGCCAGCGTCGCGAAGCGGTACCCCATGGAGCGAGCGGGAATACTCTTGATGTTAGAATTTTCAATGATACACGCCGATTCTCGGCGCGCTGCGCTGGAACGCTGGCTCGCCGCGCAACTGAGCGGCGCGCGCTTCTCCCTCACACCCGCCTCCGCAGACGCCAGCTTTCGCTGCTACTTTCGTGCCACGCTGCCCGACGGCCGCAGCTACGTCGTCATGGACGCGCCGCCCGACAAGGAGGACTGCCGGCCGTTCGTGCACGTCGCCCGCCTGCTGCGCGCAGCCGGCGTACATGCGCCCGAGGTGCACGCCGAGGACTTCGCCCAAGGCTTTCTGCTCCTCGGCGACCTCGGTATGCGGACCTATCTGGAAGAGCTCAATGCGGACAATGCGCCGCGGCTCTTCGACGACGCCACCGACGCGCTGTTGCGCTGGCAGCTCGCGACGCGCCCGGGCGAGCTCCGCCCTTACGACGAGGCGCTGCTGCGCCGCGAGATGAACCTTTTCCCCGAATGGTATGTAGCGAGGCACTTGAGGGTTGAGTTATCAAACATTCAGAAATCAGCGCTTGAAGGCATTTTTCGGTTGCTGGTGGAGAGCGCCTTGGCGCAGCCCGCCGTCTATGTGCACCGCGACTACATGCCGCGCAACCTGATGCTGAGCGACCCGAACCCGGGCGTGCTCGACTTTCAGGACGCGGTGCTCGGGCCGATCACCTACGACATGGTTTCGCTGCTGCGCGATGCCTTCGTCAGCTGGGACGAGGAACGGGTGCTCGAGTGGAGCGTGCGCTACTGGGAAAAAGCCAGGCGCGCGAAGCTGCCGGTGGAGAGCGACTTCGCGGAGTTCTGGCGCGCGTTCGAGTGGATGGGATTGCAGCGCCACCTCAAGGTGCTCGGCATCTTCGCGCGCATCAACTATCGCGACGGCAAGTCGAAGTATCTCGAGGACACGCCGCGCTTCCTCCGCTACGCGCGCGCGGTGGCGGAGCGCTACGGCGCGCTTGCCCCGCTCGCCCGGCTGCTCGACGAGCTCGAATGAAGGCCATGATCCTTGCCGCCGGCCGTGGCGAGAGGCTGCGCCCCCTCACCGATGACCTTCCCAAGGCGCTGGTCGAAGCGGGCGGCAAGCCGCTCATCGCCTGGCATCTCGAGCGGCTGGCGAAGAGCGGCTGCCGCGAAGCGGTGATCAACGTCTCGCACCTCGCCGAGGGCATCGTGGAACGCATCGGCGATGGCGCGCGCTACGGCCTGCGCATCGCCTACTCGCGCGAGCCGCAGCCGCTCGAAACCGCGGGCGGCCTTGCCCAGGCGCGAGCACTGCTCGGGGATGAGCCATTCCTGCTTGTCAATTCAGATGTCTATTGCGAAATGGACTTCGAAAAACTATTGAAGCATTCTCTCGCCAGTCGTCTCGGGCACCTGGTGCTGGTGCCCAATCCGCCGCACCGCCCGGCAGGCGACTTCACGCTCGATGACGGCTTCATCGGCAACGGCCCTAGTCGGCGCTACACTTATACGGGCGTGGCGGTCGTGTCGCCGGAGCTGATCGCAGCGGTAAAGCCCGGCGAGAAAGCGCCGCTCGCGCCGTTCCTGCGGGCGGCGGCCGAGCGCAGGCGAATGAGCGGCGAGGTATTCGCTGGCCTGTGGCAGGACGTGGGCACCGCAGAGCGGCTGGCCGAACTGAACGCGCGCCTGGCATCGCGAAAATGAAGCCGACAGATTCGATATCGATGTACTCCGAGCGCCGGCGGCGGCTGGCGCAAGCCATGACGGCCGGCGTTGCCGTCGTGCCTACCGCACCGGAGCGCTTGCGCAACCGCGACACGCATTATCCCTACCGCTTCGACAGCCACTTCTATTACCTGACGGGCTTTCCCGAGCCGGACGCGGTTCTGGCCATCGTCGCCGGGAGCACGCCGAAGGCGCTGCTCTTCTGCCGCAGCCGCAACGAGGAACGCGAGATCTGGGACGGCTACCGCTACGGGCCGCAGGCCGCACGCGAGCGCTTCGGCTTCGACGAGGCGCACCCGATCGACAAGCTGGAGGAGACGCTCGCGCAGCTGCTGGAAGACTCGCCGGCGCTGTTCTACCCGCTGGGCGCCGACGAGCACTGGGATGCGCGCGCGATGAGCTGGCTTAACACCGTGCGGGCCCGCGCGCGCGCAGGCGTCGCGGCTCCAGATCGCGTGCAGGACGTGCGCGTGCTGATCGACGACATGCGCCTAGTCAAGGACGCGCACGAGCTCTCGGTGATGCGGCGCGCGGCGCGCATTGCCGCCGGCGCGCACCGGCGCGCGATGCAGGCGACGCGCCCGGGACGCAATGAATACGAGATCGAAGCCGAGCTGCTCTACGAGTTCCGGCGCAACGGCGCGCAGTTCCCCGCATATTGGCCGATCGTCGCGGGCGGCCCGAATGCCTGCGTGCTGCATTACGTCTTCAACAATGCGCCGCTGCGCGACGGCGACCTGCTGCTGATCGACGCCGGCTGCGAGCTCGACGGCTACGCCTCGGACGTGACGCGCACCTTCGCGGTCAACGGCCGATTCAGCGCGGCGCAGCGCGAGGTCTACGAGGTGGTGCTTGCGGCGCAGCTCGCGGCGATCGGGGAAGTCCGCACCGGCAATGCCTGGAACGATCCGCACGACGCCGCAGTGCGCACCCTCGCGCAGGGGATGCTCGACCTGAAGCTTCTTTCCGGAACGCTCGACGAGGTCCTCGAGAAGGAAACCTACAAGCGCTTCTATATGCACCGCACCGGGCACTGGCTGGGCCTCGACGTGCACGATGCCGGCGATTACAAGCGCTCGGGCAAGTGGCGCACGTTTGCCCCGGGCATGATCCTGACCGTCGAGCCAGGCCTCTATATCCGTCCCGCCGACGATGTGCCGAAATCGCTGCACAACATCGGCATCCGCATCGAGGACGACGTCCTGGTCACCGAAGGCGGCTGCGAAGTGATCACCGCCGAAGCGCCGAAGCGCATCGATGACATCGAGGCGCTGATGCGCGATGCCCGCGCCAGAGACTGACGTTCTCATCCACGGCGCCGGGCCTGTGGGCTGCACGCTCGCCTTGGCGCTTCGCGACACGGGATTGCGCGTCGCGATTTTTGACAAAAGCTCCTTCACCCCTTCGTTCCGCCCGATCGCACTCTCGTACGCAAGCCGCCTGATTCTGGAGCGGGTGGGCGCGTGGCGAGCCGGCACGCCGATCGAGACCATTCACGTCACGCAGCAAGGCGCTTTCGGGCATGCACGGCTCGAAGCCGGAGACGCCGGTGTCCCCGCGCTCGGCTATGTGACCGACTATTCGACGCTGGCCCGCGGCTTGCGAAGCCAGGTGGACGAATACGTGACGCAAGACGAAATCGCGGCGCGCTGCGTCGTTCACGCCGAAGGCTTGGCGCCGGATGCCGAAGCGAAGCGCTACGCGCAGGACGCCGTGGTCGGCCTCGTGCACACCGAGCCGCCGGCGGGCACGGCAGCGTTCGAGCGTTTCACGCCGCAGGGACCGCTCGCCCTCCTGCCGTTCGCCGGCCGCTATGCCATGGTATGGAGCAGCCGGCCGGAGAAGGCACAAGAGCTGTCGGCTGCGCCCGACGACGAATTTCTCGCCGAGTTGGCGGCCGCCGCAGGCAGCCGCCCGGGCCGGCCGGTCAAGGTCGAAGCGCGTGCCGTGCAGCCGCTCGTGCTGCGTGTGCGCGCGACGCGCATTGCGCCACGTACGGTGTTCATCGGCAACGCCGCACAGACGCTGCACCCGGTCGCCGGACAGGGGCTCAATCTCGGCCTGCGCGACGCCTGGGACCTGGCGCAGGCCTGGCGCAGCTCGAGCGACCCGGGTGACCCGGCGACGCTCGGGCGCTACGCGGCGCGCCGCCGCCTCGATGCGGCTGCCACCATCCGGGTCACCGATTTCCTGGCGGGCGCCTTTCTCGGCTCGAATCGACTTGCGCGCGGCGCGCGCGGCGCGGCGCTCACGGCGCTTGACATTTTTCCGCCGGCGCGGCGATTTTTTGCGCGCCGGATGATCTACGGCCCGTCGGCGTTACCTTGAAAAGATAATTTGTAAAGCGTCGTTTGTTCGAGTGTCGCGATCGCGCCACGCGTGATTCTTTTTCGCAAGGAAAGGGGCTAGAATCCGCTTCCCTCGAACGTCAATCACGCAATGAGAATCGGCGCGCATCAACTGCGCAACGGGTTGTTCGTCGCTCCGATGGCGGGCATCACCGATCGCCCGTTCAGGCGGCTCGCCAGGCGCTACGGCGCGGCGGTCGCCGTGTCCGAGATGGTGTCGTCGCGACCCGAGCTGCGCGAATCGCGCAAATCCCGCCTCAGGACCGACCATTCCGGCGAGCCGGGCCCGATTTCGGTGCAAATCGCCGGCTCCGACCCGGCCCTACTGGCCGATGCCGCGCGCTACAACGTCGAGCACGGCGCCGAAATCATCGATATCAACATGGGATGCCCGGCGAAGAAGGTGTGCAATGTCGCCGCCGGCTCGGCGCTGCTCGAGGACGAGCCGCGGGTGGCGCGCATCCTGGAGGCGGTGGTCGCCGCCGTGGACGTTCCCGTCACGCTGAAGATCCGTACCGGCCCGGCGCCGGAGCGGCGCAATGCCCTGCGCATCGCGCGGATCGCAGAATCCGCCGGCGTGCAGCTGCTGTCGATCCACGGCCGTACGCGCGCCTGCATGTTCGAAGGCAGCGCAGAATACGCGACCATTGCCGAGGTGAAATCGCGCCTGCGCATCCCGGTGCTCGCCAACGGCGACGTGCGCACGCCCGAGGATGCGAAGCGCGTGCTCGAGGCTACCGGGGCGGACGGAATCATGGTGGGACGCGCGGCGCAGGGACGGCCGTGGCTGTTCCGCGAGATCGCGCATTACCTGGAGACCGGCGAGCGGCTGGCACCGCCGCCGGCGACGGAGATCGGCTTGGTCCTGATCGAACATCTCGAGGGGCTGTACACGCTTTATGGGTCGGAGCAGGGGGCCCGGGTGGCACGCAAGCACATCGGCTGGACGGTGCGCGAGCTGCCCGGTGGGGAGGCATTGCGCTGCGCGGTGAACAAAATCGACGCCGCGGCGGCGCAGTGCGCAGCAGTGAACGATTATTTCGAGAGACTCGCCGCATGAGCCGCAGCAATGAGCTGTCAGATTGCGTCAAGCGCTCGCTCGAGCGCTACTTCAAGGACATGGACGGCGAGAAGCCGACCTCGATCTACGAGATGGTCCTGAAGAACATCGAGAAGCCCATGATCGAAACGGTGCTCGGCAAGGCGGCCGGCAACCAGTCACTTGCCGCCAAAATGCTCGGCGTCACCCGCAATACGCTCCGCAAGAAGATGCAGCAGCTGCGGATCAAAGGGTAGTGACGAAGGTCCAGCGGGCGCTTCTCAGCGTCTCCGACAAGTCCGGAATTGTCGAGCTCGCCCGCGAGCTCGCCGCGCTCGGCGTGCAGATCCTCTCCACCGGCGGCACGGCGAAGCTGCTGGAAAGGGAAGGCGTCGCGGTCACCGAGGTCTCGGCCTACACCGGGTTTCCGGAGATGCTCGACGGCCGGGTCAAGACGCTGCACCCCAAAATCCACGGCGGGCTGCTCGCGCGGCGCGACGATCCGGCGCACCTCGCGGCGCTGCGCGGCGCAGGCATTGCGCCGATCGACCTGCTGGTGGTGAATCTTTATCCTTTCCAGGCGACGGTGGCGGATCCCGATTGCAGCTTGGAGGACGCCATCGAGAACATCGACATCGGCGGACCTGCGATGCTGCGCGCGGCGGCGAAGAACCATGCCGGCGTCGGCGTGGTCGTGGACCCGGCCGACTACCCCCGGGTGCTCGAGGAAATACGCGCGAGCGGCGCTATCTCGGACGCCACCCGCTTCGCGCTGGCGCGAAAAGTGTTCGCGCGTACCGCCGCCTATGACGGCGCCATCGCGAACTATCTCTCCTCGCTCGATGGCCGGCGTCGGCGCGAATATCCCGATGCGCTCTGCCTGCAGTTCGCCAAGCTGCAGGACCTGCGCTACGGCGAGAACCCGCACCAGAGCGCGGCGTTCTACCGCGACCAGCGCCCGGTCGCCGGCAGCCTGGCGACTTACCGCCAGCTGCAGGGCAAGGAGCTCTCCTACAACAACATCGCCGATGCCGACGCCGCCTGGGAATGCGTGAAGAGCTTCGCCGAGCCGGCCTGCGTGATCGTCAAGCACGCCAATCCCTGCGGCGTCGCCACCGGCGCGAGCCTGGCTGCGGCTTACGACAAGGCCTTCAAGACCGATCCGGTGTCGGCATTCGGCGGCATCCTCGCCTTCAACCGTGCGCTCGATCGCGCCAGCGCCGAAGCGGCAAGCAAACAGTTCGCCGAAGTGATCATTGCGCCGCGGGTCGAGGCGCAAGCCCAGGAGGTGCTGGCAAAGAAAGCCAACGTGCGCGTGCTTGAAGTGCCCTTGTCGCACGATGTTCAGGCCCACGATTACAAGCGCGTCGGGGGCGGCCTGCTCGTGCAAAGCAGCGATTCAAAAATCGCGCAACGGAATGAAATGCGGGTTGTTACAAAGGCAAACCCATCAGAGTCGCAGTGGAGCGATCTGCTTTTCGCCTGGCGCGTCGCGAAGTATGTGAAGTCGAATGCGATCGTCTTCTGCCGCGACGGCATGACCCTCGGCGTCGGCGCCGGCCAGATGAGCCGGGTCGACAGCTCGCGCCTCGCCGCCATGAAGGCGCAGACGGCCAAGCTGTCGCTCGCGGGCTCGGTGGTGGCCTCGGAGGCTTTCTTCCCGTTCCGCGACGGCCTCGACGTGGTGGCGGACGCCGGTGCAGCCGCCGTGATCCAGCCCGGCGGCAGCGTGCGCGACGATGAAGTCATCGCCGCGGCGGACGAACGTGGTGTGGTGATGGTCTTTACCGGCATCCGGCATTTCCGCCACTGAGATGAAACTTCTGGTCGTCGGTGCGGGGGGACGCGAGCATGCGCTGGCCTGGAAGCTTGCGCAGAGCCCGCGCGTGCAGAAGGTGTACGTCGCGCCGGGAAACGGCGGCACCGCTCTCGAGACGGGAGTGCAGAATGTTCCTTTGACGGAAATCGCCCCGCTCGTCGCCTTTGCAAAAAAAGAGTCGATCCATCTGACGGTGGTCGGCCCCGAGGCCCCGCTCGCCGCCGGCATCGTCGATGCTTTCACCGGCGCGGGATTGCGCATCTTCGGGCCGACGCGCGCCGCGGCGCAGCTCGAGTCGTCCAAGGATTTCTCCAAGTCGTTCATGGTGCGCCATGGCATCCCGACCGCGCGCCATGCGACCTTCGAGCGCGCTGCCCAGGCCAAGGCCTACATCGTCAAGCACGGAGCGCCGATCGTCATCAAGGCCGACGGTCTCGCCGCCGGGAAGGGCGTGGTGGTGGCGGCGACGCGCGAAGAGGCCCACGCGGCGATCGACATGATGCTCACCGAGCAGCGGCTCGGCGCCGCCGGGTCGCGTATCGTCATCGAGGAGTTCCTGGAAGGCGAAGAGGCGAGTTTCATCGTGATGAGCGACGGCGTGCATGTCCTGACGCTCGCCACCAGCCAGGACCACAAGCGCCTGCGCGACGGCGACGCCGGGCCCAACACCGGCGGCATGGGCGCGTATTCGCCGGCGCCGGTGGTGACCCCGAAGGTCCACTCGCGCGTCATGCGCGAGATCATCATGCCCGCGGTGCAGGGCATGGCGAAGGACGGCATGCCGTACGTCGGCTTCCTGTATGCGGGCCTGATGATCGACAAGGCGGGCAAACCGAAGACGCTGGAATTCAATTGCCGGCTGGGCGACCCGGAAACGCAGCCGATCCTGCTGCGGCTGAAGTCGGACCTGTTCGAGCTGCTCGAGCACGCGGTCGCCGGGACCCTCGATCGCGCCGAAGCGGACTGGGACCGGCGCTCGGCGCTCGGCGTGGTGCTTGCCGCGCACGGTTATCCGGAGGAGCCGCGCAAGGGCGATCGCATCGATGGCCTGCCGCGCCCGGCAGAAGATTGCCGCGTGTTCCACGCCGGAACGCGGCTCGACGGCAAGACCCTGGTCACCCACGGCGGGCGCGTGCTGTGCGTCACCGCGCTCGGCGACTCGGTGAAGATGGCGCGCGGCCGCGCATACGAGGCGGTCGAGCGCATCCGCTTCGATGGCATGCAATTGCGCAAGGACATTGGCTTTCGCGCTCTGAAGCGGAGCTGAACGTGGATGCTCAAGCAGTCCACGACTATTTCGCTAATTTGCAAACACGCATCGTCGCCGCGCTCGAGGCGCTGGAAGGAACGCCTTTCGGCAAAGATTCCTGGCAACGTCCCGAAGGCGGCGGCGGCATCACCCGGATCATCGAGGACGGCCGTGTGTTCGAGCGCGGCGGCGTCAATCTCTCGCGGGTGCAGGGGCGCGAGCTGCCGCTCTCGGCGAGCGCGGCGCGGCCGCAGCTCGCCGGGGAGCCCTACGACGCCATGGGCGTGTCGCTGGTCCTGCATCCGCGCAACCCGTTCTGCCCCACGGTTCACCTCAACGTAAGATTTTTTCTATCTAAAGGCGAACAGCCGGTGTGGTGGTTCGGCGGCGGCATGGATCTCACCCCGTATTACGGCTTCGAGGACGACGCGCGCCACTTCCACGCCGCCTGCCGCGACGCGCTGGCGCCGTTCGGCGCCGGCTACTATCCACGCTTCAAGCACTGGTGCGACGAGTATTTCCACCTGCGCCACCGCGGCGAGCCGCGCGGCATCGGCGGCATCTTCTTCGACGACCTTGCCGATCGCGACTTCGATTTTTCCTTTCGGCTCACCCGCGCAGTGGCCGATCAATTCCTCACGGCTTATATGCCGATCCTGGAACGAAGAAAAAATCTTGCCTTCGGGGAGCGGGAAAGAGACTTCCAGGCCTACCGGCGTGGCCGCTACGTGGAATTCAACCTGGTGTACGACCGCGGCACGTTGTTCGGCCTGCAGTCGGGCGGGCGCACCGAATCGATCCTGATGTCGCTCCCGCCGCAGGCGGCCTGGCGCTACGACTGGAAGCCGCAGCCGGGCTCGCCCGAAGAAAAACTCTACACCGACTTTCTCAAGCCGAGAGATTGGATCTAGAAATCTTCTAAGAAGAAAGCTCTGCGGCGCGGCGGTAGTGGCGCTCGGCTTCCGCCGCCTGCCCAAGCCGCTCGGCGAGGCGCGCGAGATCCAGGTGCGCGCCGCGTCCCTCCTCGAACGACAGGCTCGCCTCGAGAAAGCTGCGCGCCTTGCCCCACAGCTCGGCGTGCGCGCACAGCCGTCCTAGAACCGCCAGCAGCTGCGCGTCGCGCTCGCGCTCGAGCAGCCAGTGCTCGCCCCGCTCGATGCGCAAGCGCGCCTCGGCGGCGCGCTCCGCGGGGTCGAGATGCGGCGGCAGGTCACCGTAGAGGGCGACGAGCTGCGGCGTCCACTCCGCGGCAAGCGCCTTTTCGATGATGTCGCGGGCGAGCGCGGTTTTGCCAAGCGCGGTGGCGTGGCGCGCCGCGGCGGCCGCGACCCGCGGCTGCAGCTGGTCATGCGCCGGAATGCCGCGCAAGCGCTGCTCGAAGGCGTCGGGATCGACCGCCGAGCGCCGCAGGAGCTCGACGTTCGCTTGTACTTTGTATTCCTCGGCCAGGGCCGGCGCGATGGCGTCGCGCTTGGCGAGCTGCGTGGCGAGGCGCAGCACCTCGTCCCAGGCGCCGGCACCTCGCTCGGCGCGCAGCAGCATGCGCGTGGTGGCAATGTGCTTGGGACCGGCATCGTGCAGTTTGCGCAGCGCATCGCGCGCCGCCGTGAAATCGCGCTCCTCGAGCGCAAGCTCGGCGCGGCTGACCAAGCGCGCCGCCTGCAAGCCCTCGCCCGCTTCCTCGGCGCGCTCGAGCCAGCGGTCGCGTCGCTCGAAGTCGCGCATCTGGTGCGCGGCGCGCGCTGCGAGCAGCGCGGCAACGCCCGGCGCGGGGCCCGACTCGAACGCCGCCGCAGCCTCCTTCTCGGCACGCGTGTAACGGCCCTCGTAGTAGGCCTGCAGCGCCGCCGCGAGCGCGGCATGCGCTCGCTCGCGGCGCCGGCGCGCGCGGAACGCGCGCACGTAGCCGGGAAGCGAGAGCGCATGGCCGAGGAGGCGCAGCACTGCGTAGAGCAGGACGAAGCCGGCAAGGCTCGCCACCGCAAAAAACAGCATCGACAGCTCGACGCGGTAAGGCGGGTAGACGAACATGACATAGCCGGCGTCGACGCGCCCGAGGATCACCAGGGTGACGGCCGCCGCGAACACCGCGAGCAGCCAGAAAAGCGACCTCATCCTGCTTTGCTCATCCCGGCGCACGCTCGCGGCGCGACTTGAACCCGCGCACCGCCTCGAGGCTCTCGGAGATGGTCGGCATCTCGAAGCTGAGCGATGCCGACGACAGCTGCTTCAATTGCGCCAGCGCCTCGGCGGTCTGCTTCGAGCGCGTGTCGAAATAGCGCGCGAGCCAGGCCTGCGCCGCGCGCAGGTCCTCGCGATAGCCACCCTCGTCGCGCGTCAGCAGCGAAAGCCGCGCATTGAGCAGCCTCAGGCGCAGGTTCTCGCGCAGGAAGTAAGCCTGCGTCGGCGGCAGCAGCGGCGGCTCCGGCGCATTCATCTGCCGCACGACCACCAGCTGGCGCAGCTCGCCCCAGATGTCCGAGCCCAGGCGCGACCAGAATCCGCGCTCGGGATTCGCGGCGTCACTCTTGGACGCCGGCGCGCGCTCGCCGCGCTCGTCGAAGGCGAGCGGCAGCGAATCCACCGCCGCCACCACGCTGCCGATGCGCATGCTCATGCCGGCGATGTCGACGGCGGGGAGCGCTTTCAGGCGCTCGATATCGCGCGCCAGCGCGCGGCGGATCGGCGCGAACTGCGGCCGGTCGGCGCGCGCGAGGCGCGCTTCGGCGAGCTGCAGCGCGAGAAGCGCGGCGCGGATGTTGCCCGCCAGTTGCAGCTGCTGCGAGGCGATGGCGAGCACCTGCTCGATCTCGGCCAGCTGCCATTCGTCGCGGTTGCGCGACAGTTCCTGGTAGAGCGCTTCGAGGGCGAGCTGCTGGCTTTGCGACTCCGTAAGCCGCGCCTCCAGCTGACCGATCTTCGCCTGCGCATCGCGCAGCGTTTCCTGCGAATGACGCGCGACGGAGCGCGCCTCGCGCACGTCGCCTTCGATGTCGCGCAGCCGGCGCGCGAGCTCCTCCTGGGTGCCGCCGATGCGCTGGCGCGCATCGAGCCAGAACAGGGTCGCCAGCCCCGCCGCGATGATTACCGCGATGAGGGTCAGAAGCGCTACCCTGGATCGCGTGACGGGAACTTGTTGAACAGGCTCGTCCATCGTGAGATTTACTTGGCGGAACGAAAGTATGCTACCAGACGCTCGAGCACTTCCTCGTCGCTCGCACCGGCGACGCTCGCCTCGCCCACGCCCAGGCGCTTCGCGTGCGCAGCCACGCGGAGATGCGGCACGAAGAGCGGCGTCTTTTGCAGATGCTCGCGGCCGGCGGCGCCGAGCATTGCGAAGAGATTCTCGAGCCCTTCGGCGGAAGACACCGTGACCGCATGCACGGCACCGTCCGCGAAGGCTGTGAGAAGCGGCCCGCTGTCGGCCTGAGGCCGCACGCGCCGGTAGCACTCAGCGTACGCGACGCGCGCGCCGCGCGCGGCGAGCGTATCGCCGAGCAGCGAGCGCCCGCCTTCGCCGCGCAGGATCACGACGCGCCGGCCGGCGACGCGCTGCAGCTGCGGCACGGCGAGCAGCGCCTCGCTGTCGGCGCCCGACAGCGGCGCGATGACTCCTTGAATGCCGTGACGCTCGAGCTCGCGCTGCGTGCCGCGGCCGAGCGCCGCGGCTTGCGCATGGCCGGGCCATTTGATCGCCGGCAGGGCCTTCTTCACCGCGGTCGGACTAACGAAAATCGCCAGGTCGAATTCATCCAGCCGGGGAAATGGGACATCCTGGATCTCGATCGCGGGAAACAGGATCGCGCGTGCGCCCGCCGCCTCCACCAGTTTGGCAAAACCGTGTGCGAGCTCACGGGGGCGGGTGATTACGACTCCGCGCCCTTTAAGGGTCATGAGAGAGTGGAAAGAATCTCGTCGGCACCGCGCCGGCGCAATTCCTCGGCCACCCTGGCTCCCAATTCTTCCGGATCGTCGCCTTCGGCTTCAGCGCGCGCGACGCGGCGCCCATCGGTCGAGGCGACGAGCGCGCGCAGCCGCAGCCGCGCGCCGGCCGCCTCGGCGTAGGCGGCGAGCGGAAGGGTGCAGCTGCCGCCCAGCGCACGGCTGACGGCGCGCTCGGCGCGCACGCAGAGCGCGGTGCCGCGATCGGCGAGCGGCATGATCAGCGTGCGCAGCTCGGGTCGAGTGGAGAGCGACTCGATGCCCAGCGCTCCCTGGCCGGGCGCAGGCAGGCTCACCTCGAGCGCGAGCTGCTCGCGGACACGCGCCTCGAGACCCAGCCGCCTGAGCCCCGCGACCGCAAGCACGATGGCGTCGTAGTCGCCGCGATCGAGCTTCGCGATGCGCGTCTCGACATTGCCGCGCAGCAGGCGAATCTCCAGATCGGGATGGCGCTCCATGATCTGCGCCGAGCGCCGCAGGCTCGAGGTGCCGATCACGGCGCCGGCCGGCATCGCTTCGAGGCTGGCATACCGGTTGGAGACCAAGGCGTCGCGCGGGTCCTCGCGCGAAAGAATCACCGCCAGCTCGAACCCCGGCGGCAGCTCGGCCGGCACGTCCTTCATCGAGTGCACCGCGATGTCGGCGCGCCCGTCGGCAAGAGCATTCTCCAGCTCCTTGACGAACAGGCCCTTGCCGCCGGCCTGATCGAGCCGCTGGTCGAGCAGCTCGTCGCCGCGCGTAGTCATGGGGACCAGCGCCACCTCGAGGCCCGGGTGCTGCGCTTCGAGGCGCCGCTTCACATGCTCCGCCTGCCACAGCGCGAGGCGGCTGCGCCGGGTAGCGATCGCGACTCGCTTCATGGCTTGTCGGCGACCAGCTCGCGCAGCAGCGGCCACTGGCGGCGGCTCACCGGCAGGCGCTCATCGAGGCCGTCGAGCACGACCAGCCAGTGCGGCTCGTCGGGCGTTCCTTCGGCCGCGCGCTCGAAGCCGCGGATCGCCGCGCGCCCCACCAGGCAGTTGCGGTGGATGCGCACGAACAGGTTGCCGAACTCCCGCTCGAGGGTGACGAGCGGCTCCTCGACGAGATGCTCCCGGCTGCGCGTGCGCACCGTGACGTACTTCTGCTCGGCGCGCAGAAATACGATGTCGCGCACCGGCACCAGCAGGATGCGGTGGCGCTCGACGATGGAGAGATATTCGCGCGCCGCGACGGCGGCGCGCGCGAGCTGCTCGCGCCCGGGCGCAGCGGCGGCTGCAGCCTTCTTCAGCGCGGCGGCAAGCCGCTGCGCGCGCACCGGCTTGAGGAGATAGTCGAGCGCATTGAGCTCGAAGGCCTCGACCGCATGACGGTCGTGCGCGGTGACGAAGACGACGCGCGGCGGCTGCTCCAGCCCGGCGAGATGGCGCGCCACCTCGAGCCCGCCCATGCCGGGCATCACGATGTCGAGCAGCAGCACCTGCGCGCCGCTCGCCGGCACGCGCTCCACGGCTTCGAGGCCATGACGCGCTTCGCCGACCACATCGGTCGGCAACTCGGCCGCGATGTCGCCCAGCAGCTCCTTCAGCCGCTCGCGCGCCGGCGCCTCGTCGTCGGCGATGAAGATGCGCAGCGCGCTCATCGGGAGAACGAGGCGCTCGCTACGCGGTAAGGAATTTCTATTTCCACGCGGTAGCGGCCATCGCTGATGCGGGTCTCGATGCGCGCTTCGGCGTCGAAGAACAGGGCCAGGCGCTCGCGGATGTTCTCGAGCGCCATGCGGTTGCCGGCGCGATGCTGCTGCTCCTCGACGTACGGATTCTCTATGCGCGCGAGCACGCGATCGCCACGCCGCTCGATGCGCACCAGCACCTCGCCGACGGCGGTTCCCGGCTCGACGCCGTGGTAGACGGCATTCTCGAGCAGCGGCTGCAGCACCAGCGGCGGCAGCAGCGCGTCGGAGGGCGCCGCGTCGAGCTCCCAGGTGAGGCGCAGCCGCTCGCCGAGGCGCAGTTGCTCGATCTCGGCGTAGCGCTCGAGCAGCGCTATCTCGTCCTCGAGGCGCACGAACTGCACCGCGTCCGACATCAGGGTGCGGAACAGGTCGGCGAGGTCCTCGAGCGAGCGCTCGGCGCGCTTCGGATCGCGCCGGATGAGCGCAAGCACCGCGTTCAGGCTGTTGAAAAGGAAGTGCGGCCGGATCCTCGCCTGCAGCGCCTGCAGCCGCGCTTCGGCGAGCGCCGGCGAATACGCCCGCGCCAAAAGCCGGAAATAGCCGAGCAGCCCGGCGGTGATGAGCGCCGCGAGCGCAAGCATGCGCGCGAGCTCGGCCGGGGGCTCCATCGCGATTGCCGTCACGCCCGCGTGCACCGCCGCGGTCACCAGCAGCACCAGCGCCACGACCGCGGCGCAGCCCGTCCAGTACGGCAGCCGCGCGAGCAGCGAAGAGAGCACTAACAGCGCCACCACGCATGCAAGGAGCAGCGGCTCGATGAGCGCGGCAATCTGCAGGAAGCGATCGATGGCCTGCGCGAGATCCGGCGCGGCGAACAAAGCGCCGCCCAGCGCGAGCACGTTCACCGCCACCAGCACGCGCGCGATGACGCCGAGGTTGCGGAAATCCGGCAGCGAGTCCGGATAGGTGGTTTGCCTTATACTGACCATAGTTACGTAGGGGTCTTCAACTGCATTCTCCAAGCATGGCTAAGAAGCCGCAACTCTGGTCTGGCCGCTTCAAGGAACCTGTCGACGAGCAGGTGAAGCGCTTTACCGCCTCGGTCGGCTTCGACCAGCGCCTTGCGAAGCACGACATCCGGGGCTCGCTCGCACATGCCCGCATGCTCGCCGCCTGCGGCATCCTCCCCAGGCGCGATCTTAAGGCCATCGAGCGCGGCCTCGCGCGCATCGCCCGCGAGATCGACGCCGGGCGCTTCAAGTGGTCGCTCGACGCCGAGGACGTGCATCTCAACATCGAGCGGCGGCTCATCGCGCTGGCCGGAGAAGCCGGCAAGCGCCTGCATACCGCACGCTCGCGCAACGACCAGGTCGCCACCGATCTGCGCTTGTGGCTGCGCGAGGAGATCGACGCGCTGCGCAAGCTCATCGACGCGCTGATCGAGGCGCTGCTTGCGCAGGCCGCCAGGCATGCCGCGCTGGTGATGCCGGGCTTCACGCACCTGCAGGTCGCGCAGCCGGTGACCTTCGGCCACCACCTGCTTGCCTATGTCGAGATGCTGGAGCGCGACCGCGAGCGGCTCGCGCAATGCCGCAGCCGCGTCAACCGGCTGCCGCTCGGCGCCGCGGCGCTCGCCGGCACCAGCTTTCCGATCGACCGCTCGCGCGTGGCGCGCGAGCTCGGCTTCGAGGGCCTGTGCGGCAACTCGCTCGACGCCGTCGCCGACCGCGACTTCGCGATCGAGTTCTGCGCCTGCGCCTCGCTGATCATGGTTCACCTCTCGCGGCTCGCCGAGGAGCTGGTGCTGTGGGTGAGCCCGCGCTTCGGCTTCGTGCGGCTGCCGGATCGTTACTGCACCGGCTCCTCGATCATGCCGCAGAAGAAGAACCCCGACGTTCCTGAGCTGGTGCGCGGCAAGAGCGGCCGCGTGTTCGGCAGCCTGGTGGCGCTGCTCGCGCTGATGAAGGGGCAGCCGCTTGCTTACAACAAGGACAACCAGGAGGACAAAGAACCGCTGTTCGACGCCGTCGATACGGTGAAGGATTCGCTCGCCGTGTTCGCCGGGCTGGTGGCCGGCCTCGAGCCGGTGCCGGCGGCGATGCGCGCGGCGGTGCTCGAGGGCCATGCCACCGCCACCGATCTCGCCGATTACCTGGTGAAAAAGGGCATGGCGTTTCGCGATGCCCACGAGGTGGTGGCGCGCGCGGTGCACGAAGCCGAGCGCTCGGGCCGCGACCTCGGGGCGCTTCCGCTCGAGACCTTGCGCCGCTTCTCCCCGAAAATCGCCGCCGACGTGATGCAGGTGCTCACCCCCGAAGGCTCGGTGGCGGCGCGCCGCCATGCAGGCGGCACCGCTCCGGCCGAGGTCAGGAAAGCGGTGACGCGGGCCCGCAAGCGTCTGTCGAAATGACCGGCAGGCGTGTGCTGACGCAGATCGGGAAGTATCCGGTCCTGCGCAAGCTCGGCGAAGGCGGGACTTCGGAGGTCTACCTCTGCAACGACCCCTTCAAGGCGCGCGACGTGGCGATCAAAGTGGCATTCCCTGAGCAGTTCCAGGACCCCGATCGCGGCAGGCGCTTCAAGAAGCTGTTCCTCACCGAGGCCTCGCTCGCCGGCAAGCTGCACCACCCGCATATCTGCCAGATCTTCGATGCGGTCGCCGAGGAGAAGCTGAATTACATCGTGATGGAGTATGTCGACGGCGGCACGCTGGACAAGTTCTGCCGCCCGGAGGCGCTGCTGCCGATCGAGCGCTCCCTCGAGATGGTGTTCAAATGCACGCGCGCGCTCCAGCACGCGCAGACGCTGGGCATCATCCATCGCGACATCAAGCCGGCCAACATCCTGCACACCGGCGCGACCGACGTGAAGATCACCGACTTCGGCGCCGCGCTCATCGCCTCCAGCTACACCACCCAAGTGAGCGCGATCGGCTCGCCGGCGTTCATGTCGCCCGAGCAGGTGAAGGAGCATCCGCTCGATCACCAGACCGACATCTACTCGATGGGCGTGGTGCTGTACAACCTGCTCACCGGGCGCCTGCCGTTCCGCGCCACCAACAACTTCACGCTGATCTACCAGATCACCAACGTCGAGGCCGAGCCGCCGTCGGCGTTCCGGCCCGAGATCCCCGCCGGCCTGGATGCGGTCGTGCAGCGCGCGATGGCGAAAGACCTCGGCAAGCGCTATCGCCACTGGGAGGAATTCTCGCTCGACCTCGCCGACATGTTCCGTGCGCGCTATGCCAGCGCACGCAAGGGCCAGCCGTTCGCCGACACGGACAAGTTCGCCACGCTGCGCAAGCTGCCGTTCTTCCAGCATTTCTCGGACGCCGAGCTGTGGGAAGTGACGCGCATCTCGGCCTGGCGCCATGTCGCCGCAGGAGAGCTGTTGATGAAGGAAGGCGAGCCGGGCGACTTCTTCTGCATCCTGGCGCAAGGCCAGGTGAAGGTGGAGAAGAACGGCAAGCTCCTTAATCTGCTGCGCACCGGCGAGCCCTTCGGCGAGATGGCCTACCTTTCGCAGCGCGACCCGGCGCCGCGCGGCGCCGACGTCACCGTGGTGACCAACGCCGACATCATCTCCGTGCCGACGCAGAACCTGGCGCAGGCTTCCGAAGCCTGCCGCAACAAGTTCGACCGGGCCTTCACGCAGATCCTGCTCGAGCGCCTGTCGATGGCGAACCTGCGTCTGTCGGTCTAACCGAAGGTGAAGATCGCGCGCCGCGTGGAAATCGACGGCGTGCCGCGCTTCGTGAAGACAGATACCGCCGCCCACGCCGACGCCTTCGCCGCGGAAGCCGACGGCCTGCAAGCACTCAAGCATGCGGGGCTGCGCGTACCCGAGCCGCTTTCGCATGGCGTGGACGCCGACGAGGCGTTCATTGTCCTCGAATATCTTGAATTGCGGCCCAAGGGTGACTTCGCCGCCATGGGAAGAATGCTCGCCGCGGCGCATCGCCACACCGGGCCGCGCTTCGGCTGGCAGCGCGACAACTACATCGGCTCGACGCCGCAGCAGAACGCCTGGTGCGACGACTGGAGTGAATTCTGGCGCGACAGAAGGTTAAGGCCCCAGCTCGAGCTTGCCCTGAAGAATGGCTTCGATCTTGAAGAGAAAAATGCTCTCGAACTACTCGCAGGCCATCAACCACCGCCTTGCCTGCTTCACGGCGACCTGTGGAGCGGAAACGCGCGATTCACGGCCGGCGGCCCGGTCGTCTTCGATCCGGCGGTGTACTACGGCGACCGCGAAGCCGATCTCGCGATGACGGAGCTTTTCGGAGGATTTCCGCCGGAGTTCTATGCTTCCTACAACGACAGCTTTCCGCTGGAACCGGGCTACCCGCAGCGCAAGCACCTTTACAACCTGTATCACCTGCTCAACCACCTGAACCTCTTCGGCGGCGGCTACCTCGGGCAGGTCAAGGCGACGCTACGCCTGCTGCTTGGCTTCCTGAATTAGCTTCTGCAGCTCGCCCGACTGGTACATCTCGCGCATGATGTCCGAGCCGCCGACGAATTCGCCGTTGACATAGAGCTGCGGGATCGTCGGCCAGTTGGCGTACTCCTTGATGCCTTGACGGATGTCCGCATCGGCGAGCACGTTCACGGTGAACAAGTCCCGCGCGCCGCACGCATTGAGCACTTGCAGCGCGAGCGCGGAGAACCCGCACTGCGGAAACTGCGGGGTGCCTTTCATATAGAGCACGACGGGGTGAGCCGTCACCTGCTCCTTGATCTTCTGTTTGATGTCCATGGTGCGATTTTAGCGCTTTCCGCCCGAGACCCGGGCAATACCGGCCAGATCGGGCCAGCTCGCGACAGAATCAAGCCCTGCCTTCCCAAGCAGCAGCCGTACCGCCGCATCCTGCCCCATGCCGTGCTCGAGGAGGAGCCAGCCGCCGGTGACGAGATGGGCGGGCGCCTGGCGCGCGATCTCGCGCAGCGCATCAAGCCCTTCGGCGCCGGCGACAAGCGCCTCGGCCGGCTCGAAGCGCAGCGCGGCGAGATGCGGGTCGCCTGCGGCTACGTAAGGCGGGTTGGAGACAATCAGATCGAAGCGTTCGCCGGCGAGCGGGCCCAGCCACCGGCCGTGACGAAACTCGACGTCCACGCCTAACCGGACGGAATTTCTTTTTGCCACCTCGAGAGCGGCGGCGCTCGCCTCGACCGCGACGACGCGCGCCTTCGGCCGTTGCCGCTTGATGGCGAGCGCTACCGCCCCACTGCCGGTCCCGAGATCCACCACGGCGGTGAAATCGCGCTCGAGTGCCAGGTCAACCAGCAGCTCGGTCTCCGGGCGCGGGATGAGCACCGCCGGATTGACCATGAGGCTCAGGCCGTAGAACTCCTTGTGGCCGACGATGTAGGCGATCGGCTCACCGCGCTTTCGCCTGGTTACGGATTGGGAGAAAGATTGCTCGATTTCCGCCGGGAGTTTTCGCTCTGGAAAGGCGAGCACGCTGGCTTCAGAGAATCCGCTCGCCTCGGCGAGAAGCAGGCGCGCTTCGCGCGCATCGATCCCGCTCGCGCTGAGCGCTTCCTGTACCGTCAAGCCGCTTCTTCGGCGAGCTGTGCCAGCTGCTCGGCCTGCTGCTCGGCCGAGAGCGCGCCGATCAGCTCGTCAAGCTCGCCGTCCATGATGCGGTCGATCTTGTAGAGCGTAAGGTTGATGCGGTGCTCGGTGACGCGGCCCTGCGGGAAGTTGTAGGTGCGGATGCGCTCGGAGCGGTCGCCCGAGCCGATCAGCGATTTGCGCGTCGAGGCGGTTTTCGCCTGCTGCTCGCGCAGCTGCTTGTCGCGGATGCGCGCGGCGAGCACGCCGAGCGCCTTCTCCCGGTTCTTGTGCTGCGAGCGCGAGTCCTGGCATTCGACCACGATGCCGGTGGGCAGGTGAGTCACGCGGATCGCCGATTCCGTCTTGTTGACGTGCTGGCCGCCCGCGCCGGAGGCGCGAAACGTGTCGATGCGCAACTCCGCGGGGTTCAGCACCACCTCGTCGAGCGCATCGGCTTCGGGAAGCACGGCGACCGTGCACGCCGAGGTATGGATGCGGCCCTGCGCTTCGGTCTCCGGCACGCGCTGCACGCGGTGGCCGCCCGATTCGAACTTGAGCTTCGAATACGCGCCCTGGCCGACGATCTTGGCGATGACCTCCTTATAGCCGCCAAGCTCGGAGGGGCTCTCGGAGATGATCTCGGCCTGCCAGCCCTGCCGCTCGGCGTAGCGCATGTACATGCGAAAGAGGTCGGCGGCGAACAGCGCCGACTCGTCGCCGCCGGTACCGGCGCGGATCTCGAGGAAGATGTTGCGCTCGTCGTTCGGATCCCGGGGCAACAGCGCCTTCTGCAGATCGGCCTCGAGCTTGTCCATGCTGCCGCGCGCCGCCTTGAGCTCCTCGTCGGCGAACGATTTCATGGCCGCATCGCCGGCCATCTCCTTCGCGGCATCGGCGTCGCGCTCGGCCTGGCGAAAGCGTTCGTAGAGCGAGACTATGCCGGTGAGCTCGGAATGCTCGCGCGAGAGTTTCCTGAACTGCTCCATGTCGCGCGTCGCGCCCTCCGCGGCGAGCAGGCCGTTCAGATCCTCGAGACGCCCGACCAGGCTGTCGAGCTTGGTGCGCAGCGTCGGCTTCACTTAATGCGGAACAGGCGCGCGAGCAGATCGGCCAAGGCGCGGCGCTCATCGCCGGCGGCGTCGTTCAGCGCTTGCGTCGGGCCGTGCACCAGCTTGTTGGTGAGGCCCTGCGACAGCGATTCGAGCACTCGCGCCGGGTCCTCGCCGCGCTGCAGGAGCTTCAGCGCCCGCTCCACCTCGCCGCGCCGCGCATGCTCGGCGTGCTCGCGCAGCGCGCGGATCAGCGGCACGCTCTCGCGCGCCTGCATCCAGTGCATGAACTGCGCGACCTGCGTCTCGATGATCGCCTCGGCCTGGTCGACGGCCGAGCGGCGCGAATCGAGGTTCAGCGCAACGATGCCGGCGAGGTCATCGATCGTGTAGAGGAACACGTCGTCGAGCTCGCCGGCTTCGGGCTCGATGTCGCGCGGCACCGCAAGGTCCACCATGAACATCGGTCGCCGGCGCCTCGCCTTGAGGGCGCGTTCCACCAGTCCCTTGCCCAGGATCGGCAACGACGAAGCGGTGGAGGAGACGACGATATCGTGCTCGTGCAGGTGCTCGGCCAGCGACCTCAGCTCGATCGAGCGGCCGTTAAAGCGGTGCGCGAGACGCGCGGCGCGCTCGAGCGTCCGGTTCGCGACGGTGAGGCGCGCGGGGCCCTGCGCGGCGAAGTGCGTCGCGCACAGCTCGATCATCTCGCCGGCGCCGATGAAGAGCACGCTCTGGTCCTTCAGGCTCGGGAAGATGCGCGCCGCGAGCTTTACGGTCGCCGCCGCCATAGAAACGCTGCTTGCGCCCACGCGGGTGGTCGAGCGCACTTCCTTCGCCACGGCGAACGAGCGCTGGAAGAGCTTGTGCAGCACCGTGCCGAGCGTGCCGGCCGACTCCGCGGCGCGCGCCGCGTCCTTCATCTGGCCGAGGATCTGCGGCTCGCCGAGCACCATCGAGTCGAGACCCGAAGCGACCCGGAATGCATGACGCACCGCCTGTTCCCTGGGGAAGGTGTACAGGTATGAAGCGAGCTCGCCGGGGCCGAAGCGGTGATATTGCGCGAGCCACGCTGCGACCGCTTGCGGTTGCTCGCTCGAAACGTACAGCTCGGTGCGATTGCACGTCGAGAGGATCGCCGCTTCCTGCGCGAGGCCGCGCTTCATCTCGGCGAGCGCCTCGCGCAGGCGCTCGACGTGGAATACGACGCGCTCGCGCACCGCGAGTGGCGCGGTCTGATGATTCAGCCCGAGAGCGTAAAGTGACATGCGGCGACCGCCGGAGCGAGCGTAAGTCCGTAAATTATAAGCGCTATAATGCATTGCGCATGGACACGCTCGACCGCATCAAGGATCTCGCCGCGAAGGAGTTCTCCATCGAGCCAAACAACCTGGACCCGAGCGCGCAGCTCGACACGCTGGGCATCGACTCGCTTAGCTTCATCGAGTTCATGTTCAAGGTCGAGGAGGAATTCGGCGTCAGCGTTTCCGACGAGAAACTGAAGGGCATCAAGACGCTCGCCGACCTCGAGCGCCACGTCGCTGCCGCCCTCGCCACCGCCGGCAAGGTTTGAGCCGATCGAGGATGACCGCACGCCGCGTCGCGGTTACCGGGGCTGGCGTCGTTTCCCCCCTCGGCAAATCGCTCGCTGAATTCCACGCCGCGCTCGCCGCAGGACGCTCCGGCATCGGCCGCCTGCCTGAAAGCGTGGCGCAAGGCTCTGGAGTGCAGGTCGGTGCATTAGTCGACTGGAATCCGGCGCCGATGTTCAAGCAAGCTGAAGCAGCCAATATCGACCGCGTGTCGCAGTTCGCTTTGGCCGCGGCGGCGCAGGCGCTGGCCGCGAGCCGGCTCGACGTCGCATCCGCCGACCGCGACCGCATCGGCCTGTACTGGGGAACCGGCATGGGGGGCGCGCATACGCTCGAGGGCGCCTACAAGAACGTCTACGGTGCCGGAGAGTGGCGCCTGCGCCCGTTGACCGTGGTGATGGCGATGAATAACGCCCCCGGTTCGAACGTAGCCGTGCGCCATGGTCTGCGCGGGCCGTTCGCCAATTTCTCGACTGCGTGCTCATCGTCGGCCATGGCGCTCGGCGAGGCGATGCGCACCATCATGGCGGGTCGCGCCGACGCGATCGTCGCAGGCGGCTCCGAGGCGCTGCTGACACCGGGCACCCTCGCCGCGTGGCAGGCGCTGCGCACGCTGGCGCCGGCCGATCCCGACGACCCGGCGGCGAGCTGCAAGCCCTTCGACAAGCGCCGCGCCGGCCTGGTCCTCGGCGAGGGCGCCGCGGCCTTCGTGCTGGAAGAGGAATCACACGCGCGAGCGCGCGGCGCGCACATCCACGCGCTCCTGACCGGCTACGGCAATTCCTGCGATGCAGTGCACATGTCGCGCCCGGACCGCGACGGCCAAATGCGCGCGATGCGCGAGGCGCTCAGCGAAGCGAGCCTCGAGCCCGGCGCGATCGGCTACATCAACGCGCACGGCACCGCGACAGCGGTCGGCGACATCGTCGAGGCCGAAGCCATCAACGCCGTATTCGGAGCCGCCGCCAACGACGTCCGCGTGAGCTCGACCAAGTCGCTGCACGGCCATCTGCTCGGCGGCGCCGGAGCGCTCGAGTTCGCGGTGGCGCTTTTCGCACTGGAGGAAGGCGTCCTTGCGCCGACCGCCCATCTCGAGCAGCCGGACCCGGCCTGCCGCGTGCGCCACGTGCCGCTGCGCGCCGAGCGCATCGCCCCGCCCCGCGCCGTAATGTCCAATTCCTTCGCTTTCGGTGGCTCCAACGTGGTGCTGATCGCGGAGCGCGCCTGATGGCCGAAACCACCATTTCCGAACGGGAGGCGGCATGAGAACCATCTTGGCACTCCTTGCGTCGCTGTTTCTCGCGGGCGCTGCCTGCGCCCAAAGTTACCCAGGCAGGGCGGTGAAGGTCATCGTGCCGTGGCCACCAGGGCAGGCCACCGACATCGCCGCGCGGCTCGTAGCGCAGAAACTCCAGGACTCCCTCGGCCAGCCGTTTGTCATCGACAACAAGCCTGGCGCCGGCGGCTCGATTGGCTCGGAGGCCGTCGCGAGGAGCGTGCCCGATGGCTACACGCTGCTCGCCGCCTCGAGCGGTCCGCTCTCCATCATGCCCAACCTGCAGAAGGTCCCGTACGACCCGATGAAGGACTTCTCGCCGGTGAGCCTGATTGCGCTGACGCCGTTCGCCCTGGTGACGCATCCTTCGTTTCCGGCTGCGAATGCAAAGGAGTTCATCGCACTGGTGCGCGCGAACCCCGACAAGTACACGTTCTCCTCCTCCGGCACCGGGGCTACGGCGCATCTCATCGTCGAGCTGTTCAATTCCATGGCACAGCTCAAAGCGCGCCACGTGCCCTACAAGGGAAGCGCGCCGGCACTCACCGACGTGATGAACGGGCAGATCGCCTACACCCTCGAGACGGTCACCGCGACGCTCGCGTACGTGAAATCCGGGCGCCTCAAGACTTTTGGCGTCAGCTTCGCCACCCGCAGCGCCGCGATGCCTGACGTGCCGCCGCTCTCGGAAGCGGCCGATCTGCCGGGATTCGACATCGGCGGCTGGATCGGCTACGCCGCGCCGCCTGGCACACCCCGCGACATCGTGGCGCGCCTGTCGAGCGAAATCCAGAAAGCGGTGCAATCGAGCGAGCTGAAGGAACGCTTCGTTCCGCTGGGACTCGACCCGCTGTCGAGCGCACCGGAGGACATGGCCGCGTTCATGCGGCGCGAGCAGGAGCGCTACGGCTCGATCATCCGCAGCGCGAACATCAAGATCGACTGAAGTTGTTGGTGGCCAAGGGCGGAGTCAATCGCGCAGCTTGCACCTAACTGCAAGCGACTTCCCGGAGCATCCCGAAGAATCCCGCGTCTGGTTCTTGATGCAGAAGCGTTGTCAACTTTCGTGCGCGGCATGCCCGGTTGTCCTTCCAGAGGATATGGTGATCGTTAAATAGATCGATGCGTGCCCTGATTTCTATCCGCTGGCTCTTAATGAGTCTCCTCTTGGAGGTAGCGCTCCGAGGCATCCTTTTGGGCGCCTTATTCAAGAGACCGCGCTAGGCGCTTGAGGTGTTGGTGGCCAAGGGCGGAATCGAACCACCGACACAAGGATTTTCAGTCCTCTGCTCTACCAACTGAGCTACTTGGCCGTGCCGGAAGCGCGGCGAAACAGGAAGATGAGGCCCGCGCTTTTGGGAAGGCGCGGATTATATCAAGCGCAGGGTTTCTCCAGGCTGTAGCCGAGACCGCGCACGGTGACGATGCGCACGCCGCCCGGCTCCAGTTTCCTGCGCAGGCGGTGGACGTATACCTCGATCGCATTCGGCGACACTTCTTCGCCCCATTCGCACAGATGCGACACGAGCTGGTCCTTGGACAGCATGCGGCCCGAGCGCTGTATGAAGATCTCCAGCAGGCCAATTTCGCGCGCCGAGAGCTCGAGCGGCTCGCCGTTCAGGCGCGCTACGCGCCCCACCTGATCGTAGGTCAGGGCGCCATGCCGCAGAAGCGGCGTCCCGCCGGCCATGCCGCGGCGCGTGAGCGCGCGCACGCGCGCCTCGAGCTCGGCGAGGTCGAACGGCTTGGCGAGATAGTCGTCGGCGCCGGCGTCGAGGCCGCGCACGCGGTCGCTCACGGCATCGAGCCCGGTCAGGATCAGCACCGGCAGGCGCGAGTCGCGCCCGCGCAGGCGCTTGAGGACATCGAGACCCGATTTCCTGGGCAGGCCGAGATCGAGAATCAGCAGGTCGAATGCGTGGGCGGCGAGGGCGCAATCGGCCTCCACGCCGTTTTTCACCCAATCGACCGCGTGCCCCGATTGGCGCAGCGTGTACAGAACGGCGTCGGCCAGGATCGCGTCGTCTTCCGCGACGAGTATCCGCATGCCTCCTCCTTACGGGGAGGAGTGTAATAAAAAAGGGCGCCCGAAGGCGCCCTTTTCCAGCTCCTGGGAGCTTTGACTGCGTTACATGTCCATGCCGCCCATGCCGCCCATGTCGGGCATGCCGCCGTGGGAGTGGCCGCCCTTCTTCTCTTCCACCAGCTCCGCGACCATCGCGTCGGTGGTGAGCATCAGGCCGGCTACCGACGAAGCGTTCTGCAGCGCGGTGCGAGCGACCTTGGTCGGGTCGATCACGCCCATCTGCACTAGGTCGCCGAACTCCTCGGTCTGCGCGTTGAAGCCGTAGTTGCCCTTGTTCTCGAGCACCTTGTTGAGCACCACCGACGGCTCCGCACCGGAGTTGTCGACGATGATGCGCAGCGGCTCTTCGAGCGCTTTCATCACGATCTTGATGCCGGCGTCCTGGTCGTGGTTGTCGCCCTTGAGCTTGCCTTCGAGCGCCTGACGCGCGCGGAGGAACGCCACGCCGCCGCCCGGAACGATGCCCTCTTCGACAGCGGCGCGGGTAGCGTGCAGCGCGTCCTCGACGCGCGCCTTCTTGTCCTTCATCTCGATCTCGGTCGCAGCGCCGACCTTGATGACCGCAACGCCGCCGGCGAGCTTCGCCACGCGCTCCTGCAGCTTCTCCTTGTCGTAGTCGCTGGTCGCCTCGTCGATCTGCACGCGGATCTGCTTGACGCGAGCCTCGATCAGCTTCTTGTCGCCGGCACCGTCGATGAGGGTGGTGTTCTCCTTGGCCGCCTCAACCTTCTTGGCGCGGCCGAGGTCCTTCAGCGTCGCGTTCTCGAGCTTGAGCCCGAGCTCCTCGCTGATCACGGTGCCGCCGGTGAGGACGGCCATGTCTTCAAGCATCGCCTTGCGGCGGTCGCCGAAGCCGGGCGCCTTGACGGCGACGGTCTTCAGGATGCCGCGGATGTTGTTCACCACCAGCGTGGCGAGCGCCTCGCCTTCGACTTCCTCGGCGATGATGAGAAGCGGCTTGCCGGCCTTCGCCACCTGCTCGAGGATCGGCAGCAGCTCGCGGATCGACGAGATCTTCTTGTCGTGCAGGAGGATGTACGGATCCTCGAGCACCGCGATCTGCTTCTCCGGGTTGTTGATGAAATACGGCGACAGATAACCGCGGTCGAACTGCATGCCCTCGACAAGATCGAGCTCGTTATCGAGCGACTTGCCGTCCTCGACCGTGATCACGCCTTCCTTGCCGACCTTGTCCATCGCATCGGAGATGATCTTGCCGATGTTGGCGTCGGCGTTGGCGGAAATCGCGCCGACCTGGGCAATCTCCTTCGTAGTGGTGCAGGGCTTGGAAATCTTCTTCAACTCCTCGACCACCGCGACCACGGCCTTGTCGATGCCGCGCTTCAGGTCCATCGGATTCATGCCGGAGGCGACGAACTTCATGCCCTCGCGCACGATCGCCTGGGCAAGCACCGTCGCTGTCGTGGTGCCATCACCGGCGACGTCCGAGGTCTTGGAGGCGACTTCCTTCACCATCTGCGCGCCCATGTTCTCGAACTTGTCCTTCAGCTCGATCTCCTTCGCTACCGAGACGCCGTCCTTGGTGACGGTCGGCGCGCCGAACGAGCGCTCTAGCACGACGTTGCGGCCCTTGGGCCCCAGCGTCACTTTCACGGCGTCGGCCAGGATGTTCAACCCATGGACCATCTTGGTGCGCGCGCCTTCGTGGAAACGGACTTCTTTTGCTGGCATTGTTGCTTTCTCCTGTATTCGAAATTCGCTGGCGGCTTATGCGCCTTCGATAACACCCATGATGTCTTCCTCGCGCATCACGAGCAGCTCATCGCCTTTCACCTTCACGGTCTGCCCGGAGTACTTGCCGAACAGCACCCGGTCGCCAACCTTGACGTCGACCGGAATCAGCTTGCCGTTGTCGTCTTTCTTGCCCTTGCCCACGGCTACGATCTCGCCCTGGTCGGGCTTCTCGGCGGCGGTGTCGGGAATGACGATGCCACCGGCGGACTTGCGCTCCTCTTCGATGCGCTTGACGATCACGCGGTCATGCAACGGACGAATTTTCATGCAGAACTCCCCATAGAAAAACGTTATGGATTACAATGGCTTGGATGCTCCAAACCTGGGATTCCTGGACTATTAGCACTCAGTCCGGACGAGTGCTAATGATAAGGGCAGCGCTCGACCGTTGCAAGAGCTATCTCGCTGGCGGCCTGTTAGCGCTCACTACCTTCGCTGGCGCGGCCGACCTGCCGAAATCGGTGCTCCAGGCCTTGCGCTCGGTCGGCATTCCGCAATCGAGCGTCGGCGCTGTCGTGCAGGAGGTCGGCACGGCCCGTCCCAGTCTGGCGGTGAACGCCAATCAGGCGATGAATCCAGCCTCGGTGATGAAGCTCGTCACCACTTACGCGGCGCTCGAGCTTCTGGGGCCCGCGTACCGCTGGAAAACAGAGGTCTATCTCGATGGGGACAACCTCGTGCTCAAGGGCTATGGCGACCCGAAGCTTAATTACGAGAGCTTCTGGATGCTGCTGCGCAGCCTGCGCGGCCGCGGCGTGCGCGAGATCCGCGGCGATGTGGTGCTCGATCGCAGCCATTTCGCGCCGATCGCCGAGCAGCCTTTCGACAGCGAGCCGTTCCGCCCATACAACGTGCGTCCGGACGCGCTGCTCGTGAACTTCAAGTCGCTGCGATTCTCGTTTCTGCCTGAAGAGGGCAAAGTACGGATATTCGTCGAGCCGGCGCTGCCGGGGCTGGAAGTCGTGAATTCCCTCAAAATCGTCGAGGGGGGCTGCCCCGAAGGCCGCGCCTTCCGCGACCTGATCCAGGCATCGTTCGAATCCGCGCCGAAGCCGCGCGCCGCGTTTACCGGCCTTTATCCTGCGCAATGCGGCGAGCGCGACCTCAACGTCGCCCTCTATGCCCCGGAAGACTATGTCGCCGGGATGATCCGGCAGTTATGGGGCGAGATGGGCGGCACCTGGAGCGGTACGGTGCGCGGCGGCCTCGTACCGCCCGGCGCGCGGCTGGTCTACGTGCACGACTCGGAGCCGCTCGGCGAGATCGTGCGCGACATCAACAAGTTCTCGAACAATGTGATGGCGCGGCAACTGTTTCTGACGCTCGGCGCCGAGCTCGTCGGGCCGCCGGCGCAAGCCGAGAACGCGGCACGCGCGATCCGCCAATGGCTGACCTTCAAGAACATCGCGGCGCCCGAGCTGGTGCTGGAGAACGGCTCGGGGCTTTCGCGCATCGAGCGCATCAGCCCGGAGCACCTGGCCGCGCTGCTGCAGGCCGCATGGAGAAGCCCGGTGATGCCGGAGTTCGTGGCGTCGCTGCCGGTCGTAGCGGCAGACGGAACAATGAAAAAGCGGCTGCGCGGCGAGCGCGTCGCCGGCAATGCGCACATCAAGACCGGGCTCCTCTCGGATGCCCGCGCGATCGCCGGTTACGTGCTGGACCGCAACGGGCGGCGCCACCTAGTGGTGATGATCGTGAACCACCCGAAGGCGCCTGAGGCCGACGCGGCGATGGACGCGCTGCTCGAGTGGACGCGCAACTCGCCTACAGTCCCAGCTCGCTCCACAGGGAGTCCACGCGGCGTTTCACCTCCGGGTCCATGACGATCGGCCGGCCCCAGCGCCGCGCCGTTTCGCCGGGCCATTTCGCGGTCGCGTCGATACCCATCTTCGAGCCAAGGCCGGACACGGGGCTCGCAAAATCGAGGTAGTCGATCGGTGTGTGCTCCGCGATCAGGCTGTCGCGCGCCGGGTCGACGCGCGTGGTGATCGCCCAGATGACTTCCTTCCAGTCGCGCACGTCGATGTCGTCGTCGCACACGACGATGAACTTGGTGTACATGAACTGCCGCAGGAAGCTCCAGATGCCGAACATCACGCGCTTGGCGTGGCCGGGATACTGCTTCTTCATGCTTACTACGGCGAGCCGGTACGAGCAGCCTTCCGGCGGCAGATAAAAGTCGACGATCTCGGGGAACTGCTTCGTCAGAAGCGGCACGAAGAGCTCGTTCAGCGCGACGCCGAGCATTGCCGGCTCGTCGGGCGGCTTGCCGGTGTAGGTCGAGTGATAGATCGGCGCGCGTCGCAGGGTGATGCGCTCGATCGTCAGCACCGGGAAGCGCTCGACCTCGTTGTAGTAGCCGGTGTGGTCGCCGTGCGGGCCTTCCTCGGCGGCATCGCCGGGATGAATCACCCCTTCCAGCACGATTTCGGCGCTCGCCGGGACCTGCAGATCGCTGCCCAGGCATTTCACGAGCTCGGTGCGCGCGCCACGCAGCAAGCCCGCGAACTGGTATTCGCCGAGCGTATCGGGGACCGGCGTCACCGCGGCGAGCATCGTCGCCGGGTCGGCACCCAGCGCAACGGCCACCGGAAAGGGCGCGGCCGCGGCTGCGAGCTGATGATCGCGGAAGTCGAGCGCGCCGCCGCGGTGCGCGAGCCAGCGCATGATGACGCGGTTTCGCCCGATGACCTGCTGGCGGTAGATGCCGAGGTTCTGGCGGTTCTTCAGTGGCCCGCGCGTCACGGTCAGTCCCCAGGTGATGAGCGGACCGGCGTCGCCGGGCCAGCAGGTCTGGATCGGCAGGCGTGCGAGATCGACGTCGGCTGCCTCGCGCACGATCTCCTGGCAAGGCGCCGAGGAGCGCTCCTTTGGCGCCATGTCCAGCACCTTCTTGAAGACCGGGAATTTCTCCCACAGGTCGCGAAAGCCCTTGGGCGGCTCGGGCTCCTTAAGGTAAGCGAGGAGCTTGCCGACTTCGCGCAGCTCCCCCGGGCGCTCGACGCCCATCGCCGCCGCTACGCGCGCGACGCTGCCGAAGAGATTGGCGAGCACGGGGATGTCGTGCCCGGCAGGCCGCTCGAAGAGCAGAGCCGGCCCGCCGGCGCGTAGCACGCGGTCGCAGATCTCGGTCATCTCGAGCCGGGGCGAAACCGAGGCTGAAATGCGTTTGAGTTCGCCTTTCGCTTCCAGTTGAGACAGAAACTCTCTCAGGTCGGCGTAGCTCACCGCCTGAGCACCATCACGCAGGCAACGACGCGCTCGCTGAGCGCCTCGGCGAAATCGAGCAGGCGGGCGTCGCGGCCGCGTATCGGGTAAATCCGCTCGACGCCGGCGAGAGTGAGCGTGAGCGTGGTGTTTCCCAGCCAGCCGAGCAGGCCGAGCGCAATGCCGCCGAGCACCACCGCCATGGCGAGCAGCGGCAGGGTATTGGCCAGCGCCTCGATCACCCGGAAAAAGGTCTGCAACGCGCGCCCCACGCCCTGCGCCCCGCCCACCGCAAGCTCGGCCGCCGCGCCCCCGGCGAATCCGGCGAGCGGCGCAGAGATGGCGAGCAGCAGCAGCGCGATGATCACCAGCGCGGCGCCCCAGCCCAGCTTGCGCTCGTTGCGCTCGAAGGCCACGCGCACCGATGCAATGCTGGCGAGCGGCAGCGTCTCGAGATGCGCGTCGCCGCGGTGCACGAGGCAGTTCGGATAAAGCGTCAAATGCGTGCCGCGCAGCGCGCCAGCGGCAAAATCGAAGCGCGTGATCGCCGGACCGGCGTCGCTCATCGCCACGGCTGGTTGAACGAGTAGCTCAAGACGATTCCGGCGAAGATCACGCCGCCGACCCAGTTGTTGTGGCGGAAGGCCTTGAAGCAGCCCTCCCGGGTACGCTCGCGGATGAGGAACCAATGATAGATCATCATCGCGCCGGCAACGGCGAGTCCTGCGTAATAGGGCCAGCCGAGCCGCAGCTGGACACCGAGCAGCGCCAGAATGGCGAGCATGGCGGCGTAGCTCGCCATGACGGCGGCGACGTCCCAGCGCCCGAGCGTGAGCGCCGAGGTGCGCAAGCCGAGCCTTGCGTCGTCCTCGCGGTCGACCATCGCGTATTCGGTGTCGTAGGCGAACGAGTAGAACACGTTGGCGGCGAGCAGCAGCCAGCACGCGGCGGGCAGCCGGTTCTGGATCGTGGCATAGGCCATCGGGATGCCGAAGCCGAACGCGATGCCGAGATAGGCCTGAGGCAGCGCAAAGAAGCGCTTGGCAAAGGGGTAGCTCGCGGCGATCGCCAGCGCTACGAGCGACAGCAGGATCGCGAACCCATTGAGAAACAACACCAGCGCGAAAGCGGCAAGGGTGAGCGCCGCCGCCACCCCCAGCGCCTCGCGCGGCGCGATCTCGCCGGCAGCGAGCGGCCGCGCGCGCGTGCGCTCGACGTGCGGATCGAAATTGCGGTCGGCGTAGTCGTTGATCGCGCAACCGGCGGAGCGCATAAGCAGCGTGCCTACGACGAAAATGATCACGACGTCGAGCCGTGGCGCGCCGTACGAGGCGAGCCACACCGCCCATAGGGTCGGCCAGAGCAGGAGCAGCGTGCCGACCGGCTTGTCGAGCCGGATCAGGCGCTCATAGGCATCCAGGCGCCTGGCGATGAACGCGAGGTCCATGCCGGAAGCATAACTCAGGCGTAGGTAAGGTCCTGCCTGGATCCCAGCCAGCGCGCGACGTGCGCACGCGCCGCCTCGGGATCGGCGCCGATCAGCTCCTCGGCCGCCTCGCGCGCGGCGCGCACGAGATCGCCGTCGCGCTCCGGATCGGCGAAGCGCAGCAGCGGCGTGCCGCTCTGGCGCTCGCCGAGATACTCGCCGGGGCCGCGCAGCACTAGGTCGCGGCGCGCGATCTCGAAGCCGTCCACATTCTCGTAGATCACCTTGAGGCGCTCACGCGCCGTTGCGGAGAGCGGCCCGTCGAAGAGCAGGATGCAGACGCTGTCGCGCGCGCCGCGGCCGATGCGGCCGCGCAGCTGGTGCAGCTGCGCCAGGCCGAAGCGCTCGGCACTTTCAATCACCATGAGCGAGGCATTGGGCACATCGACGCCGACTTCGATCACCGTGGTGCAGACCAGCAGCTGCATTTTTCCGCTTGAGAAAGCTTCCATCGCAGCCGCCTTTTGCGCGGCAGCCATGCGGCCGTGGAGCAGGCCCACCTGAATCGATTTGAGCTCCTTTCTCAGTTTCTCGTACGTGTCGAGCGCAGTTTGCACATCTCCTTCCTTGGATTCTTCGATGACCGGACACACCCAGTAAGCCTGCTGCCCTTCGGCGCAGGCGTCGCGGATGCGCGCCAGCACTTCGCCGCGCCGCGCGGCGGACACAAGCCGCGTCGCCACCGCGCGGCGGCCGGGCGGCAGCTCGTCGATCACCGAAACGTCGAGGTCGGCGTAGTAGGTCATCGACAGCGTGCGCGGAATCGGCGTCGCGCTCATCATCAGCTGGTGCGGTACGGCGGCGTCCTCGCCCTTGCGCCGCAGCGTCAGCCGCTGCTCCACGCCGAAGCGGTGCTGCTCATCGACCACGGCGAGTCCGAGACGGGCGAATTCCACGCCGGCCTGCACCAGGGCATGGGTACCGATGACGATTTGCGCCTTTGCCGCTTCCGCCTTCTGCTTTTTCGTCAACCCCCCATGTAGCCATGCAAGCTTCAGGCCGAGGGGCGCGAGCCACTCGCTGAATTTGCGGAAATGCTGTTCCGACAGAATTTCAGTGGGCGCCATCACCGCGGCCTGCCAGCCGGCGTCCGCGGCAGCGAGGCAGGCGATCGCCGCGACGATGGTCTTGCCGCTGCCGACGTCGCCCTGCAGGAGCCGCTGCATCGGATGCGGCTCGGCCACATCGCGCAGCACTTCGTTCATGGCGCGCGCCTGCGCCCGCGTCAGCTTGAACGGCAGCTTCTTCAGGAAAGATTTGAGCAGCGCACCGTTTGCCTTCAGGACCGGCGCCCGGCGAGAGCGGCGTTTTTGATAGGCGAAGCGCATCGACAGCTGCTGCGCGAGGAGCTCGTCGAACTTCATGCGCCGCCACACCCCCGCTGGATCGAAACCGGGCGACGGCCGGTGCAGAAGCTGCACGCTTTCTGCAAACCCCACCAAGCCGTAGCGCTCCCGCAGCCGCTGCGGCAGCGTGTCCTCGAGCGGCCCCGCATCCAGCGCCTCCAGGACTGCGGCGCGAAGCGCCGCTTGTGCCAGCCCAGCGGTGGTCGGATAGATCGGCGTCAGGCTATCGGGGAGCGCCTCGCCCTCGTGCACCAGGCGATAGCGCGGATGCGCCATCTCGGCGCCGAACCAGCCGCCGCGCACCTCGCCAAAGGCGCGCACGCGCAAGCCCTCTTGCGCCGCGCGCTGGAACTGCTTCAGCTGGCTGCCGTAGAAATTGAAGAAGCGCAGCACGATGCCGTCGGCGTGGACGATCAGCTGGCGACGCGGGCGGTAGGCGACTTCGGCGCGCTCGAGCTTCGCCTCGACCAGTACCGGCTTGCCGGGCGGGGCCGCCTGCGGCGCAGTGAGGGTCGTCTCGTCCTCGTAGCGCAGCGGCAGGTGAAGCACGAAGTCGAGGCGCGAGCGCAGCCCGAGCTTGTCGAGCTTCTTCACCCCGTATGCAGGATGGCGTCGATCTCGACCAGCGCGCCGCGCGGCAGCCCGGAGACGCCGACCGCGGCGCGCGCTGGGAAGGGCTCGCGCACGTACTGCGCCATG
>DATNMK010000042.1:0-2902 GCA_035602335.1 Burkholderiales bacterium | reverse complement strand
GGCGCCAGACTTCGCCAGCTGAAACGCGCGTTCCCGGGCCGTTTGATCATCCATAGCGCTAAGCTTAGCACGGGATGCGAGCGCAGTGATTGACAGAATGGCACCTGTACAATATCCGACGCTATCTCCACGGTAAGCATCCGGCGAGGACCGCAAGTAGGAGCGGCGTGGTCATCAGGCAGCTCTGGCCTGTGCCTGTAGCCTGGCTGCCTTCCAATTCCAGGGCATCAACTCAGCGAGGCGGCTTGAAGGGTGATCTGCGAGCCGAGCGAGTACGTCGGCGAGCCAGGCGCGCGGATCGACGTCGTTGAGCTTGCCGGTTTCGATCAGCGTGTAGATGGCGGCCGCGCGCCGTCCTCCTGAGTCGCTGCCGGCAAATGTCCAATTCCTTCTGCCGACGGCGATACCACGTACGGCGCGCTCGGCGGCGTTGTTGGACATGCAGATGCGGCCGTCGTCGATGAAGCGCGTCAGCGCGGTCCACCGCTTCAGGCTGTAGTCCATGGCCTCGGCCAGTGCAGTCTTGGACGAGAGCTTTCGGCGCTCCCGGCGCATCCATCTCTCGAGGTCGTCGACGAGCGGCTTCGACCTTTCGCGTCGAACAATGAGGCGTTGCGCCGGTGAGATGCCGTTGATTTCGCGCTCGATGGCGAACAGCTCATCGATGCGGCGCACGGCCTCGATCGCGATTGGGGCCTTCAGCAGATCGGCCAGCTCATAGAGCTTGCGCCGGCCATGGGCCCAACACGCTGCCTCGATGATCGGGCCCGGCTTGCGGTCCGCCACGTAGAGCCCGTTGAAGCCGGCGTAGGCGTCGGCCTGCATGATGCCGCTGTAGCCGGCCAGATGCTTCTCGGGATGCTCACCGCGGCGATCGGGCGAGTAGGAGAACATGGCTGCGGGAGCCGCGCGCCCGCCGAAGGGCCTGTCGTCTCGCACATAGGCCCACAGCCGGCCCGTGCGGCACTTGCCCCTAGCGAGCACCGGCACCGTGGTGTCATCGGCATGAATGCGTTCCGCCGCGAACACATGCTTGGTGATCTCGTCGACCAGCGGCATCAGCGCTGCTGCGCACGCGCCAACCCAATCGGCCAACGTCGAGGTGTCGAGATCGACGCCTTCGTTGGCATAGATATCGCTCTGCCGATTCAGCGGCAGATGCGCCCGGTACTTGGCGAACAGGACCTGGGCCAGGAGCTGCGGTCCGGCGCGGCCACGCGCAATCGGATGCGAGGGCGCCGGCGCCTGCGTGATGGCCTCGCATTTGCGGCAGGAGAACTTCTCGCGCACGTGCTGGATCACTTTCCACTGCGCCGGCACGTGCTCCAGCGTCTCGGTGATGTCCTCGCCCAGCTTCCTGAGCACACCGCCACAGCCAGGACATGCCGACGGCGCGGGATGCACGATGCGCTCGCGCGGCAGATGCGCCGGCAACGGGCGGCGAGCAGGCTTTCGGTGTTGCTTGTCTTCGCCCTCGTCCGCGAGGACCGTGGCGGGCGGTGTTGCCATGTCGGCAGCCGCTTTGTCCTCGGCAACGCTCTCCTCCAGTTCGGCGAGCTGCAGCTCGAGCTGATCGAGCAATTTCCTCCCACTCTCGGATGAGGCGCCAAACGTGTTGCGCTGGAGCTTGGCGATGGTGAGCTTCAGGGCCTCGATCTCCAGCCCGCGATCACTCGCCTTCTTCTCGGCGGCGATCACCATCGCCTTCAACGTTGCGATGTCGTCGGGGAGTTGCGCCGGATCGAGCGTCATCGGCAGCATGATAGCTGCTTCGTGCCGATCTCGAGCGGCCTCGCGTCAATCATCCACGACGCGAGTCGTGCCGGCCACACTCAGCCTGCGAGCTCGGGCCGCCACGTCATCTGTGGCGCCCTCCAGTCGATCCCCTCGAGCAAGTATCCAAGTTGTGCCGGTGAGACGGTCACCGCTCCTTCCGCCGGCGTCGGCCAGATGAACCGGCCGCGCTCCAGACGTTTGGAGAACAGGCAGGCACCCTGGCCGTCGTGCCAAATCACTTTGATCAGGTCGCCGCGGCGGCCCCGGAACACGAACAGGTGACCACAATGCGGATCGGTCTTGAGCTTCTCCTGCACGAGCAGCGCCAGTGTCGCAAAGCCCTTTCTCATGTCGGTGTGGCCGGTCGCCAGCCAAACGCGTACGCCCGGCGGGAAAGCAATCATGCGCGCCTCAGCGCGGCGACGATGCGCGCAACGAGGCCGGCATCGGCGCAGCCTGCGACGCGCACGCAGTCACCGCTCTTGAACTCAATCTCGATCGTTCCCGGGGCGCGGGTTGCTTTCCGTCGCCGTGCCGACCGCACGTCCTCTCCGGCATCCGTCGCCGGCGGTTCCGCGGCGACCTCGACGGGCGCGAACGTCAGCGCCGGGACGCTGCTCGGCTCAGTTCGATTGTCGGTGATCAGCCCCTTCGCCAGCGCCTGCCGACGCCATCCGAACAGTTGGCTCGCGCTGACGCCGCGTTGGCGAGCAACCTGCGACACCGAATTGCCGGGGCGGCAGGCTTCCTCGACGAGATGCAGCTTCTCCTCGTCGCTCCAGCGCCGTCGACGCTCAGGCCCCGTGATGATCTCGACCCGCCCGCTCATCGCCCTTCCGCCTAGTCATACGACTATGAATATGACTAGGCGTTAGCCCCAGCTACGCAAGGCGGCCTTCACCGGAGGGATACGGTGGGGGCAGCCTGACAGCGTGTAAAGAATCTTTACAACGTGTCAGGGAAGGCGACTGAACGCCTCTAACCCGGTCGCTATCTTTTGTAGTCCCCGGCATATTTACAGTCGCGTAGGATGAGCTGGTCGGCCGACAGCGCGAACGCGCACGGGATCGGTGGCGGCTGAAACCTGTACATCGGCTGCCAATGTTCCCGGAGGAACAACGTGGTG
>DATNMK010000041.1:0-43301 GCA_035602335.1 Burkholderiales bacterium | reverse complement strand
CCGGCGTAAACGTCGCGGAGAGGTCGCGCACGGGCCACCACGGCGCGAACAGCGCCAGCAGACCGACGGCCAGGGCGCCGCCGACCAGCAAGATCGCCAAATCCTTGTCGGTGAACACTGGCTGACGCGGAACTGTCGAGGAGGTCAGAATCACGCCATGCCGCTGCCGTGAGCGCCCGGTTTGCGGGCTATCGCCGCGATATTTCCGAGTCGAAACCCCAGTAGAGGACCGCCCGCGCCACTCAAGAAGCCTGCGTTCATTCCCAGGACGCTGCAGGCGGCTCGCGCGAGGTAGGAGAGGGGAAAATAATTAACCGTCTTCGCAATCAGAACCGATTCAAGACCTGCTCGTTCGACAAGTGCCTTCAGCGAGGAAGGCGTAAACAAATGAGGATGCTGCAGCGTGTACGGCGGCCAGCGCTTGCCCAACACGCGCGCCAGGAGTGAGGAAGCATCGTGCGTGACTATCAGGATCACGCCGCCAGGCTCGAGAACTGCTCCGATGTCGCGAAGCGCTCTCAGGGGATCGAGCAGATGGTCCAGAACGTGAATCATCGCCGCTGTCGACACCGAGCCGGGGCCTAGATCGTCCGGCTTGAAGCGGCTGGCCTTGATGGCAAAACTGGTTCCACGCAGCCGATCGCTCAGCGCCGCGTGGACCTCGACATTCGGTTCATAGAGCGATAGATGTCGAAATTTCCCCTGCTGCGCGCACGCCTGCGCGAAGCTCCCGTTGTCCGCACCGATCTCCAGGAAATCCCCGCCGCGGCGACTGTACTGGAGCAGCATGCGCGCATATCCCTCTTGCGTCCTTAATCGTGCCTCGAGCGGCGCTTCGGACATGTTTTCGGCCTGCCTGGCGTAGAGCATGTCCAACTGCTCTTGGCTGTAATAGACGGGACAGTAAACGGCGCCGCACCGGGAGCAGCCGACGTAGCTGAAGAACAGCCGGCGCGCGCTGTATCCGGATAGAAACTTTCCATGCCCTTCGGCCGGGATCGTCTCTGCCCGCGGATCCGAGGCGGCTCGCGGCTCGGCGGCTTCGAGCGGCGCGTTGCAGCAGGGGCAGCGATCCCGGACAAGAAACTTGTGCAAGTTTGCGGCTGTGTCCGTGGCGGTTGCGGCAATCACTTGAACAGATAAACCCTAAGCCGTCTCAGCCAGATCTTCAGGAGGGTGTGCGCCACCGATATGAAATTTCGCAGGCTGAGCGAGGTGCCACCTTCGCGATCCATGGAGATCAAAGGGACTTCCACGTAGCTCCGACCTTCGTGCAGAAGGCGCGTGAGAAATTCCGCCTGATAGCCAAACCCGGTCGCTTCAACATGAAAGCGCAGGATGTCCCGCCTGCGGTAAATGGGGCATCCGTTGTAGTACTTCAGATGATATCCGCTGAAGCAGTTCACGAAAAAAGTGTAGAGCTTCGAGATCGCATGACGGTAAAGCTTCCGTCCGTCGATTCGCGTAAAGTATGGAATGATGATGTCGGCGTCGCCCATGCGCCTCAGCAATGTAATATGCGACTCCACAGGCTCGATATCGTCGCCGCAAACGAGCCGGTAGTGCTTTCCTTTCGCTCGAAACGCCCCTTCGACGAAATTGCGCGAGACACCACGGTTGACCGGATTGGTGTAAAGACTTACCGGAATATCAGGGCACAGCTCCTGGTAATGCTTGACGACTCCCACAGTGCGGTCCTTCGAGCAATCGTCGAAAACCAGTATTTCGTAAGTCAGCCCCAGGGTAGCCGCGACACGGACAAGTTTTTCGATAGCTCCCGCAACAGTGTGTTCCTCGTTGTAGCAAGGCACAAAGAAGGAGATGTCGACCGACTCGCTCTCCGCGAGCGCGACCGGCTGATCGTCGATCTCAATTACGCGTGCCATTGCATACTGGGAATCAGCCGATCCTTTCGATGGCAAAGAGGGCATGCAGGCACGTTACGGCGCGGGCGACAGCGCGCCCCTTCCTCGTAAGAACGAATCCATCAGGAAAACGGGCCGCGAACCGCGATTGCAGTATGACGTCCAGACGGTGCTCGAAGCTTTCTTCCGCCACGTAGCGAGTCATGAGTGAATGCTTTGACGCTGCATGATTCGGATGATCAAGCAAGAAATCGAGCATTCGAAGTGAAACGGATTTGTAGATCGCGCCGAACGCCATCAGGAACGTCAGCGTAAAGCAAGAGAACACAGCGGTGTATTCCCAGAAATTCAGGGTTACTCCCTTCAGCACGGGGATAAAAAGCCCGCCGAAATATGCGACGATTGCAATGGTGACAACGACGGCAGCCGACTTGTCTCGCATGAGGCGCAGGAATATCAGCGTTGCGACGAGATAAATTGCAAACGCGGCCGCACCCGAAATCATGGCCGACGTCATCGAGATGTCCGAGCCAATCCGAGCGCAAGCAGGACAAATCGGTAGATTCGTGCGGTCGCAACACCCAGGAATGGTGTCAGAGCGAGTGTGTCGCCATGGCTAGCGACAAGGCCCGTCCCAATAAGACCTTCCATTCGATGGCGCATTATCCATGAAAGGCCGTCGCCTCGCCGATAACGGGCGGCGATCTCATCTACGCCGAGCGGACGGCGAGCGGTGAAAAGCGTGACAAGAACGCCCAGAGTATAGCCGCGCGAGATTAGCGCCCAGATCTCCAGATACATGAGATACGCCGATGCCAAAAGCATCAGTCCGATCTCGACATCGTGCGGCGAAGCATCCGCGCGGATGATCAATGCGATCCACAGAACCGTACCTAGGCATGTGCTAATCGCGAACTGACCCGCGTTGCGTCCCTTAAGTCCCGGCAGACGCGCGAGCGCGCCGAGGACGAACGGAAATCCTGCGATAACCCACAACGCGTAGTCAATCGATGTGGACGTTGTGAACTGCAATGCACCCATCTTGGTCGAGGAAAAGCTTCTACTTCGTGCGCCAAAGATTAAGGCAAGCGGTACAGTCCGCGACCGCCGCTCCACTTTCGGATCCGACCATCACTTCAATAATCACTCAACGTACGCAGCAATGAGGTAAGCATTTCCGGCCCCGCAAATGGGGTGGGCTGCGTTTGCGGAAACAGGAATTCGTGGAAAATCCGGTAGCGCCGTTCCTTTCCGCCCGAGGCGATGCCGGTGCTGCCGTAGTCCCGCGACCGTCCGGCCCCGAAGTGTTGCGGGTTGAAGCGCCCACGGGTATCCAGCAGCGGCTCAATCGGTCGGCTCGGACGACCCGAGCGGACGAAGACGTCCCACACGCTCGTGTAGATAATTGCGGACTCCTGTCCTCTCATGCTCAAGTCGAGCATGAGATCGAGAACATCGTGGCGCAAAAAAGCTTCCAAATAACGCAGAAAGATGAGATCGATGGTTTTGCCTGCGTTTTCATCCCGCAAGTCGGGTTCTGCCGACTGCACGGCCTGCACTAGCAGGGAGCGAAACACGGGGAATTCGGAAAAGAGGAGCTCCGGCTTGTAGGCAAGGATCTGGTGAGGGTGCCACGCGGAATACGGAAGTGATTCCGCGGTGTTCCTGCCGTAGTAGAAACACGGAATGCGCAAGGACTTGCCGGCAATGATCGACAGCGACGCCGTGAGCAGCTCTTTTCCGAGGACGGTGTTCACTTTGTCTACGTCCCGGAAAGCACCTCGCATGAGCTCGGTCCGGAAAACTCCGTAGAAAACAGCTTCGTACGCCGAAAAGAGCGTTCTCAACCTCGCCAGCGCGTGCGCGTCCTCGATAGATTTCCCTCGATACATCACGTAGGACAGATCGAACGTTTCCTGCTCGATGAAATTGAAGTAGTAACCGTGCGCGACGCCGAAATCCGGTCGGCGCTCGAGTTCGGTAACGGATTTTTCTACCGCAGGAACGATAAGGACGTCATCATCCGCGCAAATGGAGCAATACGCAGTCGCAACCGCGCTCAAACCCTCCCCAATCTTTGCGTACGGGTCCATGCTTTGATCATATGTGGTGTGCCGGATATTGAGGTGCGCCGAAGTGATGCTTTCCTTGTTCCGGCCAAGAGCATCAGGTCCACTTGAATCAAGGACCAGAATGGGGAATGGCGCGCGCTCTCGCTCAAGGTACTGAAGCAACCGCGCAAGCAGTTGGGGGCGGTCATAGGTCGGGACAACGAGCGTGTACTTTTCCGCGATAGACGCGGGCGTATCCCGACCGTGGCGAACCTCGCTCATCCCCGTAGCGACGCCTGTCGGGAAAATACCCATTGATTTGCGGGGCTTCTTGCTAGCGTCGACCAAAACCGCTCTCAAGCGGTCGCACGCCTGCGCGGGGCTCGTGTCGGTCGCGAAAATCTGTCTAGTGGATGAAGTCGGGAGCCCGGTGGCCTCGCCTATATATATGCCGGGCCGCTGCGCAGCCAGCGCCGCCACACCGAACGCGTCCAGCCGACCCATGAACACGTCCGCCTGCTGCGCAAGACGAAGCGTCTCGGCGAAGGACAAACCGGCCATCCGGGCGAAAGAGACAGCGCTTCTGGCCAAAGCCGGGCCCAGTGCGTCCGGGCCGACCGCATTCAGGATCACGAAGGAGACATTTTCGATGGGCGATTCGAATGTCTCCAGCGCGCTCAACCAGGCAGCGAGCGAATCGTCGCAGAGGCCTTCATCGGACTCAGACAGACTGAGCGCTACAACCAAGGCTCCTGGATGCGCCACCTTCAGATAGCTGTTGACGTTTCCGTCGAAGCCCGTATGCGCGGAGAAAATCCGCGAAAGATGAGTATCCGAGAAGGCACGCACATCAACAACGCCTTCGGAGTTCAGATCGAAAGCAGTGCCCCCGCGGCCCTCCTCGCGAAGAGTGGAACTCGATAAGCGGGCGGCCAGTGCGGCAGGGTCGTCAAAGAAGAAGCTGATGCTCCCTAAAGCATTAGAGACGAGCAAAACGGAAACCAGCCTATCGAGTTGCACATGTTCCGCATCATGCACGCGGATGTTCAGGTGTGGTTTGGGAACCATTGGCCGCATTTCCAGGATCGCTTGTTGCCATTGCGCGGCGCGACGCAGCGTCACCGCGTTGACGGGCGGGCGAAGGCTCGCGGAGAAATTTACCCGGTCAAGAAAGAGCCGCTCGCGAAACTTCCGTACTGCCGCTGCGAAAAAATAGATCGCACGGAAATACGCACCCCGCAGGCCCCGAGCCCTGTTGGCGATCATCGTGAAGAGCTGCTGAGGGGGGGTGGATGACAAGGGACGGTGCCTCCAACCTCGCGCCCATTCGTACGTACGTAGTAAAAAGCGGAAAATTCGCTTCAGGAAATTAACCAGGCTCATGGCGCTGTGCTATTTGCGTGAACCCGCATAGATTGACTCGAAATAGCCAAGCAACAGGGGAGCGGTTTCCTTTTCCCAGACAAGATGCTGGCGATCATGTCCGAATGGATAGCGTTCGGCTCCGGGGGTTACCCCGGCCCAAGGTGCAAAATGCTTCTCCACGTCAGTGATGACATATGGAACATCAGTGAAGGTCGCCATTGTTGCAAACCCGCTGGAAGCCCCCATGAAAAGGTCGGCGTGCCTTAACAGCGCGAGCTCGTGCGCAAGGCTGAGGCCGGAGGTGCGTGGGATGGTGACGTTGGACCGTCGCGACAACGTGCTGTCCCACTCGTGAAATCCGCCCAACATCAGAAACTGCACATTCGAGTGACGCGCACCGACCTCATCTATGAATGCGTGCCATTCCTCCAAGGGAGAATCGCGATACGTTGTTGCGGGCATCGAACTGAGCCGGCTTTGGCGCGGGTTGATGCAGACGATGAAACGATCGGGCCAGTGCTGCTGCAGAAATTTCCGGGCCCACGCTCCATAGCCCCGCGGCGCTTCGAGCTGTGGGATATGACCTTCCCGGGCGTGAAAGCTGTTGATGATGTCGTGCGCCATGGGGTAGGGCATGCGGCGCCGCAAGTGATCGCGCATGGCTGGCCAGCGCGGCGTGCCGCTAGCCACGATTGATGTCCAGACAAGGCCGGCTGCATACGGCTCGCGCAGAATTCGTACCGAACGCACCTCCCGCAGGCAGAGGAAAGCTGCGAACAGTCGGTCCAGATGGACGGCGTAGTTCTCGTTGTTGATGTAGCTTTGCGTCGGAGCTGCCGGGTATAGCGGGTCGGCTATCAGATAGAGATCGACAGCCTTGCATCCTGCTTCTCGGGCCAGGCAAGCGACGTTGACCAGGGTCGTCAGGGCATCGCCCAGCGCGTAGTGTTGGTACGAGAAATCGACAACCGCGGCGAAAGTATCGCGCTCGCCGCGGCGGATTTCACTCAGAAACTGGCGGATAGCGTTTAGGCGACTGCCCACATGCCCCTCCCGGGCATCGCGTTTCGATCTAGATGCAATTGAAGCATTGGCCTTCGGGCTTGATTCGGTTGCCCGACGATAGCGGCACTCTCATATATATTACAGTGACCTAGGCCACGGCCCCATTTCCCACAGTGTGACGCCAGACGGTTTTCAGAAGGAGGCAGCGGAGATCAACAAGCGGCGGGAAGGAGATACCGCTTGCTTCTGCCGCCGCATTCCGTGAGTACGGCGCAGGGTGTTCTTCTCCTCGGCGCCTCGGGCTTTTTCGGCCCGGCGCTCGCCGATGAATTCGGGCCTTCGGTGCTCGCGAAAACCTACGCATCGCACGCGATTCCGGGCGGGCTCAGGTTCGACGCGCGGCAATCGAGCGTGGCGGCGCTCGTCGGCGGGCTCACTGTGCGCCCGGCCGCGGCGGTGGTCATGCTCGGCGAGACGAACATCGACCGCTGCGCGAAGGATCCCGAGGGAACTGCGGAGATCAACGTCAAGGGCGTCACCCGCGTCATCCGAGAGCTCGTGGCGCTCGGCATCATGCCGGTATTCCTTTCGAGCGACGGCGTGCTCGACGGCACGCGCGCGCTGACGAGCGAGGACGATGATGTCAGGTCGATCCTCACCTATGGAAGACAGAAGCTCGAAGTCGAGCGTTTCATCGCCGGTCTTCCGTCGCCGTGGCTCATCATTCGGCTCCCCAAGCTGCTGTCGCTGTCGCCCGAGCCGCGCTGCATGCTCACGCAATGGATCGGGGCGCTGCAACAAGGCGAGCGCATCGTCTGCGCGACGGATCAGTTCTTCACGCCGGCTGCCACGGTTGACGCGGCAAAAGCAGTGGCCGCCCTGGTGCGCAAGCGCGCCTCGGGCCTCTACCATGCCGGCGGGCCTGAGCGCCTCAGCCGTCGCGCGCTTCTTCAGACCGTGATCGACGAATACCGGAATTTCGCGATTCCGAAGGTTGCAATCGTGGAATGCTCTCTACGCGATCTTCAGTTACGGGAGCCGAGACCGCTGGACACCTCCATGTCTTCTGAGCGCTTCGTCAGTCAATGCGGTCCATTGATCCGACCTTCATCAGCCATTGCCCGGTTGTCGGTACACAGCCACTTCGGCGGGAAGACCGGCGGATGACGGAGCGCGCCGAGCCGACCATCGCGGTCATCGTTCCGAACCGGAACGATTCGCGCTATCTGACGCGTTGTCTGCGTTCGGTGTTCGACCAGCCGGTGCCGCCGGACGAGCTGATCGTGGTAGACGACCAGTCGACCGACGATAGCGTCACCGTGATCCGCGCTTTGGTAGAAGGGCGCCCGGGCGGCGCGCTGATCCGCAATCCGGTCAACCTGGGCGTCTATGGCGCCATCCACGAAGGGCTGAAGCATTCGCGCAGCGAATACGCGCTGTTCCTTGCGTCCAACGACTTCGTGCTGCCGGGGATATTCGCGCGCGCGAAGCGCTGCATTGCGCAGGCGCCGGGGGCCGGGCTCTGGTCGGCGATGGCCTGGATCGTCGACGAGGAGAACCGGCCCCTGCGCATGCATGCGTCGCCGGTCGTGTCCTTGCGCGACACGTTCCTTTCGCCGCAGGAATGCCTCGAGCTTGCCTACCGCCACGGCAACTGGTTCACGGGAGCGACGCTGATATATCGCCGCGGGCCGCTCGACGAGGCGGGCCGCTTCGACAAGCTCTACATGGGATTGTCGGACCTCTTTACTGCGCTCATCGTGGCGAGCCGGCACGGTGCCGCGTATTCGCCCGTTCCGCTGTGCGCGATGCGCAAGCACGCCGACAGCTACCTGACCCGGACGCTGATAGACCCGGCGCAGCTCGAACACATCCTGCAGCGCCTTTCGGAATTTGGATCGAGGGTGGAGCCGAAACTTTTCACGCCGGCTTTCAATGAGCGGACCGTGCGGCGCTTGCGGTTCGCGTCGGTGCGGACCTCCGGCGGCGACACCATGGCGGCGATCGCCGAGCTCTCATCCGGATGGGTGCGCAGCGCGCTACAGTTCTTCGATCGGCTGCTGCCTCGCGCGTGGCGTTTCCCGCGAGTAGCGGCTGCTTTTTTCATCCTGCGCCCGTTCGACGTGCTGCCGAGCCTCTGGAACCGCGTGCTCGGCTGGATTTTCGTCCGCAGCCGGCATCGCTGGCCGGCGCCGCGTTCGCGCTAGCCGAGCAGGTATCTCGCGATGCTGGTCACATGGTGACGCATCAGCGACAAGTCCTTGTGGCTGTGCACCGTTCCTCGCTCGATGCTAACGAGTGCGAAGCGGCCCTATCCGACCCAACATACCGTGCCAAATTCCAAGAACCATGAAGCGCAACCGTTCCAACCGCGGAGGCACGAACAACGAAAAGTAAAGTATGCGCGCTAACAGCCGGCGAACTTCGTTCAGTTTCCAAGGAAGCCTCGCATGGCGCTCGCGCCACAACAGCATTGAATTTCGGAAAAGGTAGTAGTGGCGATATGGCTGGTAGATCTGGACGTGGTGGTCGCTAAATGGCACCCGGACCGTATCGTCGCCAAGCATGTGGTTCATGTGCGCGTTGCAAACCCCGAAGAGCGCGAAGCCATGGAACCGTGCACGCAGCGACCATTCGGTATCGACGTGCTCGAGAAAATAACCCTCGTTAATAGGCCCGACCTCATCTATCACAGGCATTCGGACCAGTGTGCCGGAAGATATCAGGAAGTCGCAGGGCACGGTATCTTCGCCTGTGCACTCGTATCCGCGCACTCCGAAGCATGACATTCGATAAAACGGCCACGATTTCCCCAGCCGCGGGTCATGGTACACCGGGCCCAATGCACCGACTCTCTTGCCCGAAGCGGTCAGGCTAGCTTCCACCGTCAGCATGCTCTCCACCATTTTGGGTTGAGCAATGCTGTCTTGATCCATTAGCAGCACATGAGTAGCCCCAAGCTCACGGGCTCGAGCAATTCCAATGTTGTGCGCGGCGCCAACCCCGAGGTTCTTGCCGAGGAGCATCGGCTCGAAGGCGCTACGGAGCTGCTGGAGAATTCGAAGTCGCTCGCTATCGGAGCCGTTGTCGACGAGTAGGACCGACGAAACTTGCGGCTCCAGCGCGTGTACCGCTTCGATTAATGTCTGATCCGGTTGAAACGTGACGACGACGGCGACAACTTTTGCGTCCACCGTGCACCTACATCGGCGCAACGAGATCGCGCAGAGCGCTACGCCAGCCCGACGAATAACGCGTGTATCGGCCATTCATGATTTCTCCCACTACCGCGAGCGGACGCCTCAAGAGTCCCTTCCGCAAGGACAACCTTCTCCGAAAATGTTCAATCTTCGATTCCACCTCATCTACCGCGCGGGAAGGAGCGCCGGTCCTGGAGAGCCGCTCTTGCAGCTCGAGCATACGCGTGACTAGCCTCTCGGCATCGAGCCGATGGGACTGCATGAACCTTCTCAACCGTTGGCTCGGGGTCCACCGTAGCAAGCCGATCTGGTTGGCGCCATGTTGACGGTAACGGATCAACGGATCTGGAATGAAGCGAAGGGCTTCGTGCGCTGCGATAACGAGCCCGATCCATTCGTCGTGAACAAAGCCCGCGGGGATCGGAAATATCCGCTCTCTCCAACTTGTGCGCATGGCGAGGGTGGCTCCGCACACAATATTGTGACGAAGGAGCACGGGAAAGAGCCTTCCTGACTTAGCAAGCACTCTTTCCGCATCATTTACTTCCTGAGCATCGAGTACTCCGAATCCGAGGGACTTCAGGTTGTCGTTCACTATATCGGCGTCGGAAAACACAGCGGCCGCCTGCACATCGCCCAAGAAAAGCGCCTCGATCTTTTCGAGTTTATCCGGCCGCCACCAGTCGTCTTGATCGCTTAGAACAATGATGTCCGCATCGCAGCGACGAATGGCCTGCTCAAAGTTGCGCAAATAGCCCAAGTTTTCGTGGTTGCGCACAATACGAAAGTGAAAAGGCGCGAGTTCGGCATATGCCTCAAGTTGACCAATGGTGCCGTCGTGTGACGCATCGTCGCAGGCGAGCAGCATATCGGGCTTCCTGCTCTGCGCGAGGATGCTCTCGAGCTGAGTGCGCACATACCGCTCACCGTTGTAGGTGCACAGTACAACGCCGATCGTAGGCCGCATGTACGCTTTCTCAGTCACGACCCGCCGTCACACCGAAATTCGGCGGTCAGCTTGAAACTTGGGATCCTCAGCGTTGGCACTTGCGCCGCTGTAATCGTTGTACAGGACAGACGAGTTTCATAATGTATGCGAACCGGAATCTCTTATCACCATAGCAAGCAATGTTAAACGCATCCGCAGCCGGCATCGCTGGCCGGCGCCGCGTTCGCGCTAGCCGAGCAGGTATCTCGCGATGCTGGTCACGTGGTGACGCATCAGCGACAAATCCTTGTGGCTGCTGCGCCTCGCGTCGTGCACCACTTCAGCGCCCGGCGCATAGACAACCTTGTCTCCGCGACGTCGCAGCCTGCGGCACAGGTCGACGTCTTCGTAGTAAAGAAAATAGGCTTCGTCGAAGCCTCCGATCGCGTGAAAGACTTCGCTTCGAAACAGCATGAACATGCCGGCCACCCAATCGACTTCAACAGGCCCTCTATCGACCGGGTAGTCCGGGCCTGCGGACCCGGCGAAAAGCTTGCGCAACAGGGAGGCGGCGGTCGGCGAGCGCCGCGCGCTGTCCTCGACCGCGCCGGCGGGGCTCCGGACCAGCGGGGCGGCCACGCCGACGCGCTCGCCCTGGAGAGCGCTCGCTAGCGTGGGGAAGGGGTCGACCGTCAGGCGGATGTCGGGGTTCGCGACACAGTAAAGTGCGGTGCGGCAACGCTGAAAGGCCGCATTGTGATTCGCACCGAAACCCTTCGGTCGCTCGTTTACGATGAGCTCGAGCGGGCAATCGACGCCCTGGACGGCGAGCGGAACCTCGTCTGGCACGTTCTCAGTGACGACGACCGATATATCCTTGCCGAACAGCCGGCCGAGATCGCCCAGGAAAGAGTTCACCAGGGCGTTCTGGCGATGGGTGACGACGGAAACGGTGATCGAGGGAGCCGGCACGGCCGCGGCGTCGTAGTGGCGCGGGCCTAAGATCAGCGCCGGTTATAGCGGTCGTCGAAGCGCACGATGTCGTCTTCGCCGAGATAGGCGCCGGACTGTACTTCGATCAGGTAGAGTGGCTTGTCGGTTGGATTTTCCAGACGGTGTTTGGCGCCTAGCGGGATGAAAGTCGATTCGTTTTCACGAACGTCGTAGACATGGTCGTCGCGCGTCACGCGCGCCAGGCCCGACACGACGACCCAGTGCTCCGCACGCTGGCGGTGCATCTGGAGAGAAAGCGCCTCGCCTGGCTTCACCATGATGCGCTTGACCTGGAACCGCTCGCCAGCGTCTATCGATTCATAGTAACCCCAAGGCCGGTATACGCGAGTGTGCGAGACGTGTTCGGAGCGCGCCTCTCTATCCAGCCTCGCAACGATGTCCTTCACTTGCTGTGCGCGTGAGCGCTCCGCCACGAGCACTGCGTCGTCAGTTTCGATGATGACCAGGTCCTTGACGCCAAGCGCGAAAACGAGCCTGCTGTCGCTCCATATATAGCAGCCAGAAGCGTCCTGCACATGCACGTCGCCGCGCGTCGCGTTTTCCGCTTGGTCCTTGTTCCCGATGTCCCACAAGGCGGACCAGGAACCGACGTCGCTCCAGCCGATGTCGGCGCGCACCACGGCGCCGCGCGAGGTCTTCTCCATCACGGCGTAGTCAATGGACTCTGCCGGACTGGCCTCGAATGCCGCAGCATCGAGCCTCAGAAAATCCAGATCGCGTGCAGCGGCATCGAGCGCCTTCTCGGCAGCCGCGAGGATTTCCGTGCGGAAAGTCCGCAGCTCCTTCAAAAGGAGGCGCGCTGGAAGCATGAACATGCCGCTGTTCCAGAGGAACCTTCCCGAATCGACATAGCCTTGTGCTGTTTTGGCATCGGGCTTTTCTACGAAGCGGCGGATGCGATAACTGTCTCGTTCCCCGGGTAGAGGCTCGCCGAGCTCGACATATCCGTACCCTGTGTGCGGCTCCGTGGGCTGTATGCCGAAGGTCGTGAGCAGGTCACGTTCCGCGATCCGCCCGGCAGCAAGAACGGCTTCTCGGAATGCCGATACGTCCGCGATCGCATGATCGGAGGGCAGCACGAGCAGCAGGCCGTCCGGGTCGGAACGGTGCACATATAGCGCCGCGACGGCCAGGGCCGGCGCAGTGTTGCGTCCAGCGGGTTCGAGGATCTGCACCGCGGGTCGGATGCCCAGCTCGTTCAGCTGCTCCGCGACCAGGAACCGATGCTCGTGGTTGCCGATCACGATCGGCGGTTCGGTCTCGGGGAGCTGCGCGATCCTGAGAATCGTGTCCTGCAGCAGTGTGCGGTCTGTGACGAGTGGGAGGAACTGCTTTGGCCGCAATCGTCTCGAGAGCGGCCAAAGGCGCGTTCCCGTGCCGCCGCACAGAATGACGGGATAAAGCTTCGCCATGAGGTATGGTACTAAATGGCCGCAGCGGCTTCCCGCGATGCAACGCGCGGCGCGAGGCGTTGCCAGCCCTGCACCACCTGCTCGACGGTAATGTCGGCAATGTCGCGGGTGGCAGGAGCGACCAGCTCGTAAGGCACTTGCCAGGGATACCAACGACGCTTTTTGTCCTCCCGATTCTCGAACAGCGCGAGCGTCGGCAAGCCGAGCGCCGCGGCGAGGTGCATGGCGCCGCCGTCGGCGCCGATAAAGGCGTCGCAGAGCGCGATGGCGGCGATAAGGTCCGCGAGCTCCGCGGTGGGGGCGGGGAGAACGCTTGCGCCCACCTGCTGCAGGATAGCCGCAGCCTTCGCGTCGTCGCCCGGATGGCGCGGGTCATTCTCGGGTCCCGGCGCCCAGAGGAGCACAACGCCGGTTTGTCCCGTCGCAGTCACCCGCCGGATGAGCTCCGCCCAGCGTTCCATGGGCCAGTGCCGCCCCAGCTCGCGCGCGCTGATATGCGCGGCGATCCATCGCCGGCCGCCGCGCTGTGCAAGCGCGGGAAGACGGGCGCGCCAGAGCTCCAAGCGCGCCCGGGCCGGATAGACGCGCAGAGGCCCGCCTGCGTCGCGCACGTCCACCGCTTCCGCGAGGCGCTTCATCACCTCGACTTCATGGAGGTCGCCATAGGCGAGGGCCGGGACGGGAACGGTGATGGAGCGGGGCGCCTGCGCGCCCGGCTCGGCAAAGCCGACGATGTGACGGCGCCTGAGCTGACGCGCGAGCCTCAATCCGTGGCGATCGAATCCCGCCTTGGCGAGCACGATGTAGTCGAATGGCTCGTGCCGCAGCCGGGCGAGCATCCGCAGGCGTGCGAGCAGTATCCCGAGGCGCGATTCGCCGGGCAGGCGATGCTTGAGCTTGGTGTAGCTGTGCACGGCGTCGACGTGTGGATTGCCCTCCAGCACCGCTGCATTGTAGGAATTGACGAGGGCGGCGATGTGCGCCTGGGGATAGCGCGCCCGCAGCGCGGCGAAGAGCGGCGTCGTGCAGACCAGGTCGCCGATGTTGTCGCGCCGGATGACGAGGATGCGCATCGAGCGTCAGGCGTCCGCGCGCACTGCAGGCCTGCGCCCCCACGCGAAGAGAACGCCGAGCACGCCCCAATAGAGAAGCGCGTTCTGACGTACCCAGAGCGTGTCGGTCATGTTGCGGATCACCATGCCGGCGACGACGCCGAGGACCGCGAGGCCGCATGCGACGCCCAAGTCGTCGGCGGCCTGCGCCATTCGCCAGCCCTCGCGCACTGTCGCTCCAAGGAGGAGAAGGAGCAGCAGCAGACCCGGAATCCCGACCTGGAGGACGGTGTCAAGAAACAGGTTGTGCGCGTGCCACAGCAGGGGCTGCTTCAATTCCTCGCTTAGCGATTGGCGGAGTAAACCGCGGCCGAAGCCGAAGCCCGTAAACGGCCGCGCCTTGATGTGCTCGAGAACTTCAGGCCAAAGCGCCAGGCGCGAGTCCTTGGCAAGCGCGGCGGCCGGGTCAGCCGCCTCGCGCTCTGCCTGGATACGCGAGGTCATGAGTGCACCGGTGGCGACCACGAAAATGGCGAACGCCGCGCCAATCAGTCTGGCGCGCGGCCCGATCGAGGTTCGTTCTCGCAGGGCAAGGAGCGCACCGATAACGAGAAGCTGGCCGGCGAAGCCGAACCAGATCGTGCGATTGAGCGTCGTGTAGGCGGCCACGAGCAAGAGTGCGGCAAGTCCCAGGCTCAAAAGTGGGATCCGCGCCCAGCCGGCACGCTTGCCATACCACGCCGCCATCAGTACGCAGGGCATCAACGTCAGCAGCGCGCTCGAGAGATTTCCCGGGCCGCCGTGCCATCCTTCGCCGAAGCGATCGAGGCCTTGCAGGGAGTGTTGCAGCGCGATCGCGCAGACGAGCGCGGCCGCTGCGGCGAGGACAGGCGGGATGATCCGCGTGGCGTTGGGCGCCTGCGCACCGACGTAGCAGACCCACAGCGCGAGCGCTGCGTAGCCGATCTCGTTGTGGAATTCTTTCAGCGATCGCTCCGGCTCCAGCGACCATGTGAGCGAAAGCCATGCCCAGGCTGCCCAAAGCGCGAACGCAAGCCAGACCGGGGGCAGGATGCGGATCGATTTTCTGTCATTGACGATGGTGGCGATGGCCAGCCCCGCGCCAAGCAGAAGCAGGAGAAGCCGCAACGCGACCGTGTGCGAGAACAATACTGCCGAAGCGAAGAATGCAGTCGTCCACGCCGAGAGTGACAGCGGCTTCATGAAGGGAAGCTCACGATTTCCGCTCTATTGTAAGGGGCGCACCGACGGGCTCGCCGTCGAGCAGACGCTCAATCGGATAAAATTCACCATCTTCATGTGCGGCCTCGCCGGCTATCTCAGCCCAACCGTCTTGCCGGAAGAAGTGCTGGTCCGCATGACCACGCGGCTTGCCCATCGCGGCCCGGATGCCGAAGGCTACTATCGCGATGGGCCGGTGGCGCTCGGTCACCGCCGGCTGTCGGTTCTCGACATCGAAGGAAGTCCCCAGCCGATGAGCACGCCCGACGGCCGGCTGACCTGCATCTTCAACGGCGAGATCTACAACTTCGCCTCGCTCCGGGAACAGCTCGCGGCACGAGGTCACGTTTTTCATACGCGCGGCGACACCGAGGTGCTGCTCTACGCCTATCGCGAATATGGCACCGCCATGCTCGATCACCTGCAGGGCATGTTCACGTTCGCCTTGTGGGACCGCGTCGCACGCCGGCTTTTCCTCGCGCGCGATCACCTTGGCGTGAAGCCCCTCTATTATCATTGGGACGGCACAACGCTCGTGTTCGGCTCCGAGCTGAAGGCGCTCATCGAGCATCCGGGAGTATCGCGCGAGCTCGACCTCGATGCCCTCGGCCTGTACCTCGAATGCCAATACATACCTTCACCGAAGGCGGTCTATCGTCATGTGCGCAAGCTCGAGGCCGGTCACGCGCTATTGATCGAGGGAGGCAAACTTTCGGCATGGTGCTACTGGCGGCCGGATTACGCCGCTAAGTTCCGCTTCGACGAAGCCGAGGCGCAGGCTCGGCTGGAGGCTGAGCTGCGGCGCTCCGTGAAAAGCATGCTTGTCTCGGACGTGCCACTGGGCAGCTTTCTCTCGGGTGGAGTCGATTCGAGCCTGGTCAGCGCGCTGATGGTGGACATCGCCGGCCGGCCCATCGACACCTTCACTCTGGGCTTTCACGGCGAAACGGCCGAAAGCGAGCACCACCATGCCGAGCTCGTTTCGCGCCATATCCGCAGCACGAACCACGTGCTGATGCTGCGGGAGTCGGACCTGCTTTCGGCTTTCCACCATTGGGTCGACGCATTCGACGAGCCGTTCGGTGACCCCGCTGCCTTGCCGACGATGTTTCTGGCGAAGCTTACGCGCCAGCATGTGACCGTCGTATTGACCGGCGAGGGCGCCGATGAGGTTTTTTCCGGCTATGCCAATTACCGCAAGCGGGTGAGGGAAGAGCGGATCAGCGCGCTTCTGGGCGCGCGTTATTCGCCGCTGCGTTATCTGGTACGCTCGCTGCCTGCCCGGGCGCGCAAAGACCGGCTGCTCAAGGCGATCAGCGAGCCGCTTGCGCGCCGCTATATCACTATTCCCCGGGTCTTCGATTCCGCGTTGCGGCCGGAGCTGTTCTCGGACCGCTTCCTGGCGGCACAGCAAACCAGCATGGCCGACTACGCCGAGCGCTTTTTCGAGGAATGCAATTCGCGCCATTACATCGACAAGCTGATGTATGTCGATGCACGCCTCTGGCTGCCGGATGACCTGCTGACCAAAGTCGACCGGGCGACGATGGCCTATTCGCTGGAGGCGCGGGTCCCGTACCTCGATCATCGTTTTTTTGAGTTTTGCGCGCGTCTCGATCCTGCGCTCAAGCAGCACGGTCACACCGGCAAGTATCTGTTAAAAAAACTGGCGGAAAAGTTTCTGCCGCCCCAGATCGTGCACCGTCCCAAACAGGGATTCATGCCGCCGCTGGCGGAGTGGTTCACCGGGCTGCTCAAGGAGGAGACGCGCGCGGCGTTGTCGCCGCAAGGGCTGGGCAGGCGCGGTCTGCTCAGGAACAGTGCGCTGCAGAAGCTGGTGCAGCAGCATTACGCCGGGCAGCGAAGCCATGCAGGACGGCTGTGGGCGCTATTGATGCTGGAAAAGTGGTTTCAGCGCTACGCTCCGGATTTCGCGCTCTAGCATGTGTGGAATCGGTGGTTTCTTCGCGCTGCGTTCCATCTCGCCGCAGGTGTCATCGGCGATGCAACAAGCGCTGCGGCCGCGAGGTCCGGATGCCGAGCACGCGGCCGGCTGGGATGCCGGGCTTGCGCCGGCGCAGGGCGCCTGGCACAACGCGCTGCTGCACGCACGCCTGTCGATCATCGATCCGCGGCCCGTGGCGGACCAGCCGATGGCGAACGACCGGGGCGACATCTGGATCGTCTACAACGGCGAAGTCTACGATTGGGAGGCATCAGCGAACGAGTTGCGGCAGCAGGGCGCTTCCTTCCGCACGCGCTCGGACACCGAGTTCATCCTGCGCGGCTACGAAGCCTGGGGCATCGAACCCCTGCTCGCCAGGCTGCGCGGCATGTTTGCGTTCGCAATTCTCGACCGCCGGAAAGGAAAGGCCTACCTCGCTCGCGACCGCATGGGCGAAAAACCGCTCGTCTACAGTTGCGTCGGCGATGAGCTCGTGTTCGGCTCGTTGGTGCGGGCAGTGCTACCTTTTTTGCCGCCGGACAAGCGCAACCTGTCGCCGGAGGGAATCGATGCGTATCTGGCGCATCGCTACATTCCGGCACCGCGCACGGTGTTCAGTCACATCCGCCGGCTGGAAAACGGCCACTACCTCGAATTCGATCTCCGCACGCGCAAACTGACCAAGCATCGTTATTGGCAGCAGGCACCCGAGCAGGGCTCCTGGCTCGCCGCGCTCGACGAGTCGGTGCGCATGCGCACGATCGCGGATCGCCCGCTCGGCGTTTTTCTCTCCGGCGGCATCGATTCGACCGTCATTGCGAGCCGGCTCGCGCAGCAACAGCTGACGAGTTTCCGCACGTTCACGGCGGCTTTTCCGGGTAGCCCCATGGACGAATCCGAGACCGCTCGGCAAACCGCCGCAGCGCTGGGCTTGCCCAATACGCAGGTCATCGTTCCGGATTCGGTCGAGAACGACTTCGATCGCATCGTCGCCGGACTGGACGAGCCGTTCGCCGATCCCTCCAGCTTTCCGACCTGGTATCTGGCGCGGGAAGTCAGCAAGCACGTCAAGGTGGTGCTGGTCGGCGATGGCGGCGACGAGCTGTTCGCCGGTTACAAGCGTATCGCCAAGCACCTGCGAACTGCATGGCGGCGCAATCTTCGATTGCCCTTTCGCATCCGCCCGGCGCTGGACGGCAACAAGCTTACGACCGAGCTTGCGATGGACTGGAAGGCCGCCTATTCTTTGCGTTTTTCTGGCTTTGCGCCTGCGCAGCGCTCGTTCCTCCAAGCGCGGCCGGAACTGCGCTCGCTTTGCTATTGGCGCGAGCCCGATCATGAGGCGCAGCGACCGCTCGAGCAGTTGCTGGCGATCGACGCTGCGAATTACCTGCCGGAATACATCCTGCGCAAGTCCGACCTTTGCACGATGGCGCACGGGCTGGAGGCGCGAGCGCCGCTGCTGGACCACCGCTTCGTGCAACGGATCCTGTCGCTCCCCGCCAAGCAGCTTTATACGCGGCCGCCGAAAATGCTGCTGCAGGCCGCCATCGATAAGCGCCTGCCTGCCGATTTCTTTCAGCGCAAGAAGCGCGGTTTCAATCCACCGCTGCGCGAATGGCTGCGCGTGAAGCTCGCCGACCGCCTGGATGGATTGGGCGATCGTTTGCAGCGCTTGAGCGCAGGTCAGCTCGCCGCAGGGCCCGTGGACGCCTTCATCCGCCACTACGTCGGCGGAGCGGAGCATGCGGCCGAGCAAGTGCTGCAATTGCTGATCCTGGACGAAAGCCTGGTCCAGCTTTCAGCGGTCCCGCGATGACATGAGCACCGAGCGCTTGCGCATCCTGCACACCGAAAGCTCTATCGGTTGGGGCGGCCAGGAGATCCGCATCCTGACGGAAGCGAGGGGCATGCTGTCGCGCGGCCATCACGTGAACTTGCTGACCCCTGCTTCGGGGATGCTTTTCGAGGCGGCGCATCAGCGCAAGCTGCCTGTTGTAGGCATGCCGATCGAAAAAAAACGCGTGTCCGCTCTCGCGGCGATCGGCCGTTGGCTTGCCGCGCACCGGCGCGACTACGATGTGATCAACACGCACAGCTCGACCGATGCCTGGCTCATGGCATTGGCGTCGATCTGGCTGCGCGACGTGCCGCCGGTCGTTCGTACACGGCACGTCTCGACGGCGGTCGGCAACAACCGGGCGACGCAGTGGCTGTACCGGTGCGCAAGTGCGCATATCGTCACCACCGGGGAGGCGCTGCGCCGGCAACTCGCACAAAATAACGGCTTCGATCTCGAACGCATCACGTCGGTTCGAACCGGGATCGATCTGTCGTTGTTCAGACCCATGGACAGGTATCGATGCCGCCGCGAATTGGGCCTCGATGCGCGTCCCGCGCTTGGAATCGTCGCCACCTTGCGCGACTGGAAGGGTCATGACTACCTGCTCGATGCGTGGTCCCGGCTGTGCCGGCGCTTCCCCGACTGGCAGCTGCTCGTGATCGGCGACGGCCCGCGGCGCGCGCGACTCGAAGCGCGCGTTGCCGACGAAAAGCTCGCTGCGACCGTCCGTTTTGTCGGCAATCAGGACAACGTGCCGGTCTGGCTCAACAGCCTCGAGCTTTTTACGCTGCCGTCCTACGGCGACGAAGGCGTCCCGCAGGGCATCATGCAGGCAATGGCCTGTGGGCTCGCAGTCGTAGCGACGCCGGTCGGTGCGATCGAAGAAGCGGTGCAACGCGATCGCACGGGAATAATCGTGGAGCCAAGAAATGCCGTGGCGCTTGCCGATGCCTTGGGCGCTCTCATGGGAAATGAAGCACTGCGCCGCACCATGGGTGAAGCCGGCCGCGAGTACGCGCATGCACATTTCGGCATCGACTCGATGCTGGACAAGATGGAATCCGTATTCAGAGCCGTGGTCCATCAGGCTCGCAGCCCTGATGGCTAGCCGCGCCTGGCCCCGCCTCTATGTCCTGGCGCATGGCGCTGCGGGCTTGGCGTCAAGGCGGCGCCGGCACCCTCCTGCCCTCGTTCGCCGCCTGTTGATTGCCCAGCACCTTCTGCTCGGCGACACGATCATGCTGACGCCGCTCATCAAGAAGGCGCGCAAGCGTTTTCCAGACGCCGAAATCGTGATGACCTGCCCGAAGGCCTACGCGCAGATCTACGCCGGCAGACCTTACGGTGTCACCGTGCTGGGTTTCGACCCGCGTTCCCTCAGTGACCACGTGGCGTTGAGGAAGCGGCGCGGCTTCGATCTGGCGCTTGTGCCCGGTGATAACCGCTGGTCGTGGCTTGCCCGCGCGCTCGAAGCGCGCTGGATCGTCGCCTTCGCGACTGACGAGGCAAGCTACAAGGACTGGCCGGTCGATGAGATGAGAACGATGCCGCAGGCGCCGATGGCCTGGGGCGAGATAGCTTCGCTACTGCTGGACGGAGAAAATCCCGCCGGCTATTCCGTGGACGAGTGGCCTGCGCCCGATTTCTCGCCGTATCCGCGCCCGCAAGCGCCTTATTGCGTGTTGCATCTGGGGGCGAGCAGCTTTCATAAGCTTTGGCCGCCGGAGCGGTGGCACGTGGTTCGCGATTGGGCCGAGGGCCGAGGCTTCCAGGTCGTCTTGAGCGCGGGACGGGGAGAGGAAACGCTGTTAGCTCCGGTCGACCCTGATGGCAGCAGGAGTGGGCTCGCAGGCCGCCTTGACTTGGCGCAGATGTGGGATCTGCTGCGCAACGCTGCTTTCCTGGTCTGTCCCGACACAGGCATCGCGCACCTGGCCCGCCTGGTCGGCGTTCCTACCGTGGCGCTGTACGGTCCCGGGTCGCCTATCAGCACCGGGCCGGGCGTCTTCTGGGTCGCCAGTCCGTTCCGGGCGCTATGGGATCCGGATGTGCCGTGCCGCGACCAGGACCAGATGTTCGAGCGGCGCTTGCCGTGGCTGCGCCAGTGCTGGCGCAGCGTGGCCGAATGCGGCAATCCGGTGTGCATCCGAAGAATTGCCGTTGATCAGGTCATCACGGCGATAGAGGAAATGACTTGAAGGGGCGGCATCGCTACGGCTACAAGCGGGCGAAGCGATACCAGTGAGTCGTGGTGCCCATGATCGGCACAATCACGAAGAACAGGCCGGTGGTCCGCTCCTCAACTTGCGCGACCAGGTAATCCCCGGACTTCTGCAGAGTGAGGGTAGCCTTTTCGTGGGCCAGCAAGACATCCGAGCGCACCCAGCGTTTGTTGCGCACGATGAGCCGGCCAGCGTCGCAGGCGACCTCGCCTTCGGCTGCGGTGAGCGTACGGGTAAAGAGCTTCTCCGCTCCGGCCCACACCGTAACTTCCAGCGCATCGTCGAGGGGAAATGAAAAGTCCACTCGCGTGCCTGTTTCCCAATCAGTGTTGAAGCCGAACAGTTCACGGGTCAACGATGGCTTCACGCGGTCGGGCGAATCGGCCTTGTCGGAATAGCTGCCTTGATACTGGTTGCAGTCGGTCGAAGTCGGCGGAAGAAGCGGGTCCCACGCCATCGGATACGGATACACGGCTGCGCAGCCGCCGATGAAGAGCGCGCCGGCCAGGGCGGCGAATCTACGCGTAGCCATAGTAGGACTTGAACCACTCGGCAAACTTCACCAGCCCCTGGTCGAGCGGCGTCGAGGGCGCGAAGCCGGCCGCTCGCGCGAGCGCCTTCGTGTCTGCGTAGGTCGCCTTCACGTCGCCCGGCTGCATCGGCTTCATCTCGATCTCCGCCTTCCTGCCGAGGACGCGCTCCAGCGCTGCGATGTAATCGAGCAGCCGCACCGGCTTGTGGTTGCCGATGTTGTAGATCGCGTAAGGCGCGTTCGCCGGGCCGGCGCGCGGCGCCGGCTGGTCGAGCACGCGGAGCGTGCCTTCGACGATGTCGTCGATGTAGGTGAAGTCGCGTTGCATGTCGCCGTGGTTGAAGACCTGAATCGGCTTTCCCTGCATGATGGCATGGGCGAAGAGCACCGCCGACATGTCGGGCCGCCCCCAGGGGCCGTACACCGTGAAATAGCGCAGCCCCGTGGCGGAAAAGCCATAGAGATGGCTGGAGACGTGCGCCATCAGCTCGTTCGACTTCTTGGTCGCGGCGTAGAGGCTGATCGGGTGATCGACGTTATCCGATTCCGACCACGGCAGCTTCGGGTTATTGGCGTACACGCTCGAGCTCGAGGCGAAGACCAGGTGCTGCGGCGGCCAGCGGCGGCAGCATTCGAGGACGGCGGCGAATCCCACCAGGTTCGATTGAACGTACGAGTCCGGATTCTGGAGCGAGTAGCGCACGCCTGGCTGTGCGGCGAGGTGCAGGACGGCGGACGGTTTGTAATTCTTAAAGAGGTTCTCAACTTCCGGCGCGTTAACGAGATCCAGTTGTTCGAAGCGGAATTTGTCGTGTCCGAGCCGCTTGAGCCGCGCTTTCTTCAGCTCTACAGAGTAGTAAGGCGAGAGGTTGTCGATACCCAGCACCTCGTCGCCGCGATCGAGCAGGCGCTTCGCGCAGTGCATGCCGATGAAGCCGGCGGCACCGGTGACCAGCACCTTCATCTGCCTTGGCCGTTCATCTGCTGTCGGCTTTGTGCAGCTCGATCAGCTTGGCGTACTTGAGGTAGCTGTTCATGCAGCCGATCGAGATGTGCAAGAGGCCCGGCATGCCGTCGAGGAAACCGAGGCGAAAGACGTAGAACTTGAAGAAGCGCACCACCGGCGACAGCAGGAGGTGAAAGAACCCGGCGCGGCGCCCGAGCTCGTAGGCCTGGCGCGCGGCGAGCGTGGTGTAGCGGTTCTGCCGGTCGAGGTAAGTCGCGAGGTCGTCGGCCGAGTCGTGCAGCAGGTCGCCCTGCAGCGTGCCGGGCGTCACCGCATACAGTACTTTCTCGTGGACGAGGTCGTCGCTCCAGCGCGCATTCATGCGGTTGAAAAGGCGCGGGCTCCAGTCCGGGTAGCCCTCACCGTGCGACAGCCAGCGCCCGAGGAAGCGGTTGCGGCGCGCCATGCGGTACACGGGCGAGACTGGTCCTGCGAGCGCCGCCTGGATGCTGCCGGCGAGCTGCGGCGAGACGCTCTCGTCGGCGTCGAGGCACAGCACCCAGTCGTGCTTCGCCTGCTCGAGCGCGAACTGCTTCTGCCGCCCGAAGCCGAGCCATTCCTTCTGCACCACGCGCGCGCCGTAGCGCTTGGCGATTTCGCCGGTGGCGTCGCTGCTCGCCGAATCGACGATCACGATCTCGTCGGCAAAGGCGAGGCTCTCGAGGCAGGGCCCGAGAACCGAGGCGGCGTTGCGAGTGATGAGGACGGCCGAGAGCGGGGCTCGGGGCGCGGCGTTCAAGTTTTAATCCCGTAGAATCTGCGGGCCCTATTCTAAACAACAATGCCGCGCATTCTTTTCGTCAAGACGTCATCGTTGGGCGACGTAGTGCAGAACTGCCCGGCGGTGAGCGACGCGGCGAGAAGGGTGCCGGGGGCGCAGATCGACTGGGTGGTCGAAGAGTCCTTCGCCGGCGTGGCGGCGATGCACTCGGGGGTTCGTCAGGTGATCCCGGTAGGCCTGAGACGCTGGCGCAGTGAGCTGTACAGCCCCGGGGTGTGGCGCGAGATGCTCGACTTTCGCCGCTCGCTTGCAGCCGAGCGCTACGACATCGTCATCGATACCCAGTCGCTCCTGAAGAGCGCGGTCGTTTGCGCGGTGGCGAAGGGCACGAAGCACGGCATGGACGCCTCGAGCGCGCGAGAGCCGCTCGCCGCGCGCTTCTACAATGTGACGCACGCGGTCCCGCGTCGCCTGCACGCCGTGGAGAGGAACCGCCGGCTTACGGCCGCGTCGCTCGGGTTCGCACTCGATGAGGATGTGCAATACGGCCTCAGCGCGACGGGGTCTTCTCCGCTTGAGCAGAGCTCGCGCTACGCGGTTTTCCTGACCATGACCAGCCGCAAGGACAAGCTCTGGCCGGAAGAGCGCTGGAAGGAGCTCGGCCGGGCGCTCGACTTGAGCGTCGTGCTGCCCTGGGGAAACGACGCCGAGCGCAGCCGCGCCGGGCGCATTCGCACCGGGATCCCGAAGGCAATCGTGCCGCGGCGCATGACGGTCGAGGAGCTCGGCAAGCTCTTCGTGCATGCGCGCGGCGTGATCGGTCTCGACAGCGGCCTCACCCACCTTGCTGCTGCGCTCGGCGTGCCGACGGTCGGCATCTACTGCGGCTCGGATCCGCTCATGAACGGGCTCTACGGCGCGCCGCGCGCGAAGAACGTCGGCGCGCCGGGGCGGCCGCCCGAAGCCTTCGAAGTGCTGAAGCAGTTCGCATGAGGGCGCTTTACACCGTCCTGCTGCGCCTCGCGCTGCCGCTCGTTCTGCTGCGGCTCTGGTGGCGCGGACGGCGCGAGCCCGGCTACCGGGACGCCATCCCCGAGCGCCTGGGGCGCTACGAAACCGAGGCGCCGCCGAAGCTCATCTGGATTCACGCGGTGTCGGTCGGCGAGGCGCGCGCGGCTGCTCCGCTCGTGCGTGCGTTTACGCAGGCCTTGCCCGACCACCATGTCCTCGTCACCTGCACGACGGCAGCCGGGCGCGAAACGGTGAAACAGGTCTACGGCGAGAAGGTGCTCGCCTCCTACCTGCCTTACGACTTCCCCGAATCGGTGCAGAGCTTTCTCGAGCACTTCCGGCCGCGACTCGGCGTGCTGATGGAGACCGAGGTCTGGCCGAATCTCCTTGCCGGCTGCGCGCAGAACGGCGTGCCGGTGCTGCTCGCCAACGCCCGCATGTCGGAAAAATCCGCGCGTGCCTACGCGCGCTGGAGGGGGCTCTCCCGGCCGGCGTTTGCCGTCCTGGCCGCGGCATGCGCGCAAAGCGCCGCCGACGCCGAGCGCCTGCGCGCGCTCGGAGCGCGCGAGGTCGAAGTGACCGGCAACCTCAAGTTCGACGTCCACCCCGACGCCGCGCAGGTCGCCGCCGGCCGCGCCTGGCGCGCGGCGCTCGGTCGCCCGGTTCTATTGCTGGCGAGCACTCGCGAAAGCGAGGAAAGGCTGCTCCTGGATGCGCTTCCGGCGTGGGATGGCAAGCTCCTGGTCGTCGTCGTCCCACGTCATCCGCAGCGCTTCGACGAGGCAGCGCAATGGACCCAATCGCGGCGCACGCGTACTGAAATGCCGGATGCCAGTGACAAGACTTATCTGGGCGACACGATGGGCGAGATGGCGTTTTACTTCGCCGCCTGCGACGTCGCGGTGATCGGCGGCTCGTTCATGCCGCTCGGCGGGCAGAACCTGATCGAGGCGCTCGCGGTCGGCGCGCCCGTCGTGGTCGGCCCGAGCATGTTCAATTTCGCCGAGGCGACGCGGCTCGCGGTGGAGGCGGGCGCTGCGGTTCAGGCCTTGGATGCTTCGGCTGCGATTCGGGAAGCCTTGGCATTGATTACAGACGCGGAAAAGCGTAACCGAATGTCGTTCGCCGGAAAGAAGCTCTGCGAGGCGCATCGCGGGGCCACCGAGAAACACTTGAAACGGGGTCTGTCCCTGATTAATGGCTCAGCGCGCGGTTGACCTCCTCGAGGTCTTCGTCGCGCAGGCTGCCGGCGGCCGCCTTGAGGCGCAGCTGGTTGAGGATGGCGGTGTAGCGCCCATTGGCGAGGTCGCGGCGCGTGGAGAAGAGCTGCTGCTGCGCGTTGAGCACGTCGATGTTGATGCGCACGCCGACCTCGTAGCCGAGCTTGTTGGAGTCGAGCGCGCTCTGCGACGAGACGAGCGCCTGCTCGAGCGCGCCGACCTGCGCGATGCCGTTGATCACCGCCAGATAGGTCTGGCGGGCGGTCAGCGCCGTCTGCCGGCGCGCGTTCTCGAGGTCCTCTTTGGCTTTCTGGTGCAGCGCGGCCGCCTCGCGCTCGCGCGAGTCGATCGCGCCGCCCTGGTAGAGCGGCATGGCGAACTGCAAGCCGATCTGGGTGGTGGTGACGTCGGAGCCCACCGGGCTGGTGATCGTCGAGGTCTGCCCGGTTTTCCCGTAGGTGGCGATGAAGTCCAGCGTCGGCAGGTGCGCGGCGAAGTTGCGCTTCGCTTCCAGCCTGGCGATCTCGGTGGTGGCTTCCTGTAGCATGACCGCGTAGCTCTGCTTCTCGGCGAGATCGACCCAGGCCTGCATGTCGTTGGGGTTGGGCGGCGTGAGGCGCACTTCGGTCCGCAGCGGTGTCAGCTCGCCGTACTCCTTGCCGGTAAGGGCCTGCAGCGCGCGGCGCTTGTTTTCCAGGTCGTTCTGCGCCGCGATCTCCTGCGCCACGATGAGGTCGAAGCGCGCCTGCGCCTCGTGCGTATCGGTGATGGTCGCGGTACCGACCTCGAAGTTGCGCTTGGCCTGCGCCAGCTGCTCGGAGATCGCTTCCTTCTGCGCGCGCACCAGGGCCAGCGTGTCCTGCGCCGCAAGCACATCGAAGTAGGCCTGCGAGACTCGCACGATCAGGTCCTGGCTTGCCTGGCCGAAGGTGGCTTCGGCCTGCCGCACCTGCTGCTCGCCCTGCTCGAACTGGTACCAGTTCTGCAGGCGGAATAACGGCTGCGTGAAGGTGAGGGTGTAGCTCTCGACGTGCGGCGTGCGCAGGAAATTCAGGTTGGGCGCGGTCGCAGGATCGCGCGAGGCGGAATCGATGCGCGTCTTGGTCGCGCTTCCGGTCAGGTTTAGCGTCGGCAGCAGGAGCGAGCGGCCCTGCGGCAGCTTCTCGCGTCCGGCCTCGAGCGCGTAGCGCGCGCCGGCGTACACCGCGTCATAGCGCTGCGCGTCGCGGTAGATGTCCAGCAGGTCCTCTGCCGCTGCAACGAGCGGCACGCAACCGATACAGGTGAATAAAGCGAAGCTTCTAGTAAACCGGCACGGCCGGGTCGACGGTCCTCGCCCAGGCATCAACCCCTCCCACCAGATTATGGACGTGCGCAAAACCTTGTTTTTCGAGGAACAGCGCGACTTGCAGGCTGCGTCCGCCGTGGTGACAGATCACCACGACCTCTTTGTCCGGATCGAGCTCGGCGACCCGAGCTGGCACTTCGCGCATCGGCACGTGGGTCGAGCCCTCGATGCGGGCGGTCTGGTACTCCCACGGCTCGCGCACATCGAGCAGCACCGGCCGAGCGCGCCCCGCATCGGCGAGCCACGCCGACAGGTTTGACGGCGAGATCTGCTGCATCGCGCTCAGAACCGGAACCGCGACGGCTGCTCGGCGTTGACGAGCGGCGCGACGACGGTCTCGAAGAGATCCGTGCTGTGATAGGCGCCGGTTTCGGTGCAAACAACGAGCCGTCCCGCCATGGCCGGCGCTTCGCCGACCACTGCGAACAGGCGCCCGCCGACGGCGAGCTGATCGAGGAAAGCGCGCGGCAGCACGGGCGTCGACCCGGTGAGAACGATCACTTCGTAAGGCGCGTGCTGACTCCAGCCGCGCGCTGCGTCGCCGAGTTCCAGGGTGATGTTGTCCGCGCCATGGCGCTCGAGATTGCGGCGGCCGAACTCGGCGAGCTTCGGCTTGATCTCCACGGAATAGACATGCGCGGCCCGATGGGCAAGCAGCGCCGTGAGGTAGCCGCTTCCGGTGCCGACTTCCAGCACGCGGTCGGTGCTCTTTCTGATCGTCAGCTCCTGCAGGACCCGCGCTTCCATCTTGGGCTCCCACATCCGCTCGTCTTCGCCGAGCGGCAGGTGCATGTCGGAGAAGGCGACCGCGCGATGCCGGGGGGGTACGAACTCCTCGCGCGGCACCAGGTAGAGCAGGTCGAGCACATCCTGATCGAGCACCTCCCAGGTGCGGATCTGCTGCTCGACCATGTTGAAGCGCGCCTGTTCGAGGTTCATGCGGAAAGCGGATTATAATCGGTGCCTTAGCGTTAGGGGTCCCGCGCCAGCTCGGAACATGAGGGCGTGGGTGAGAGAGTCCCTTAGAACCTGATGCGGTTAATGCCGCCGGAGGGAAGCGCACATGAACGCCAATCCAAAGTTTCTTGCCGCCACCGCTCACGTAGACGACGCAGCGGTCCAGCCGCTGTCCAATTCGCGCAAGGTTTATGTCGGGGATTTGAACGTCCCGATGCGGGAAATCTCGCAGAGCGCGGACAATCCGCCGGTCTGCGTCTACGACACTTCGGGGCCTTACACCGATCCTGAGGCGCGGATCGATATTCGCAGGGGTTTAGCCGCCTTGCGCGACAAGTGGATTCAGGCAAGAGGCGATACGCAGCTTCTGGAAGGCCCTTCGTCCGAGTACGGCCAAAACAGGCTGACAGATCCGAAGCTTGCCGAACTACGCTTCGATCTGAAGCGTAAACCGAGGCGTGGACGGTGCGTCACGCAGATGCACTACGCGCGGAAAGGCGTCATCACGCCCGAGATGGAATTCATCGCGCTCCGGGAAAACCAGCGCCTTATAGATTCATTGAGTTTTCAACACCCGGGGGAAGCGTTCGGGGCCAAGCTTCCGAAGATCGTCACGCCGCAATTCGTGCGCGACGAGGTCGCGCGCGGCCGCGCCATCATCCCGGTGAACATCAACCACCCCGAGACCGAGCCGATGATCATCGGCCGGAACTTCCTGGTGAAGATCAACTGCAACATCGGCAACTCGGCGGTGACCTCGTCGATCGGCGAGGAAGTCGACAAGATGACCTGGGCGATCCGCTGGGGCGCCGATACGGTGATGGACCTGTCGACCGGCAAGCACATCCACGAGACGCGCGAGTGGATCATCCGCAACAGTCCTGTCCCCATCGGTACGGTGCCGATCTATCAAGCGCTGGAAAAAGTCGCTGGTCGCGCTGAGGAACTAACTTGGGAAATATTCCGCGACACGCTGATCGAGCAGGCCGAGCAGGGCGTCGACTACTTCACCATTCACGCCGGGGTGCGGCTGCCATTTATTCCGCTCACCGCCAATCGCATGACCGGCATCGTGTCGCGCGGCGGCTCGATCATGGCGAAGTGGTGCCTGTCGCACCATGAGGAGAGCTTCCTCTATACGCGCTTCGAAGACATCTGCGAGATCATGGCGGCGTACGACGTCTCCTTCTCGCTCGGCGACGGCCTGCGGCCGGGCTCGATCTACGATGCCAACGACGAGGCGCAGATCGCCGAGCTGAAGACGCTGGGCGAGCTGACGCAGGTGGCGTGGAAGCACGACTGCCAGGTGATGATCGAAGGCCCGGGCCACGTGCCGATGCAGCTCATCAAGGAAAACATGGAGCTGCAGCTCAAGTACTGCGACGAAGCGCCCTTCTACACCCTCGGACCGCTCACCACCGACATCGCGCCGGGCTACGACCACATCACGAGCGCCATCGGCGCGGCGATGATCGGCTGGTTCGGCACGGCGATGCTCTGTTACGTGACGCCGAAGGAGCACCTCGGCCTGCCGAACAAGAAGGACGTGAAGGACGGCATCATGGCGTACAAGATCGCGGCGCACGCCGCCGACCTCGCCAAGGGCCATCCCGGCGCGCAGATCCGCGACAACGCGCTCTCCAAGGCGCGCTTCGAGTTCCGCTGGGCCGACCAGTTCAACCTCGGCCTCGATCCAGACACGGCCAAGGAGTTCCACGACGAGACGCTGCCGCAGGAAGGCGCCAAGGTGGCGCACTTCTGCTCGATGTGCGGGCCGCACTTCTGCTCGATGAAGATCACCCAGGACGTGCGCGACTACGTCGAGAAGGGAATGAAGGAGAAGGCGGTCGAATTCGTGAAGAAAGGCGCCGAGCTCTACACCCCGAAGACCTAACCAAAATCAGGGACAGACCACGTTTTCCCTGGGCGGCAAGGGAAGCTCTTCTTGCGCGTCGCCGGGTGTCGTATCGCGCAAGGGCCTTCCCGGCCTTCCCTTTTCCACGCGGCGCCCCAGCGCCCGGGTCATCGTCCTCCTGAAAACTTCGTCGCCGAGCGCATAACCACCGTTTGTCGCGGCTCTTATCTCTTCGAGCCGCTCGCTGTCGGCTATCGAGCCAAATAGCGCCGCATACACCTTGTGACGCTCTTCGGCGGTGGCGCCGAGCCGAAGGTATTCCGAGTGAGGCGTAGTCAGCTGGCTCACCGCTTCGCCCAACACGTTATCCCGATAGCTCGACCACGGATAATCGCGAGGGTGAATAACCATGCTGGCGCGAACCGGATTGAGCTCGATATAGCGATAGCAGGCGAGCACGTAACCCTCGGATTGGACGAGGCATGAACGGAAACGTCCCTCCCAAAGCGACCCCGTCCGTTTGTATCTCTTGTTGAAATACTGCGAGTGCAGTTGTCCCATATGCTTCATCAGTACCGCGCAGTTCTCCGCGCCTTTGGAGGTCAATAGCAGGTGCACGTGATTCGTCATCAAGCAATACGCGTGCAGCTCGCATTCGAAGCGGCCAAGGTTACGACCGAGGTGGAAAAGATAAAAGTTGCGGTCCTCGTCGTTGACAAAACATGGCCCCCGGTTGTTGCCGCGTTGGATGACATGTACGGGCACGCCGGCGAGCATGATGCGAGCGCGTCGTGGCATCCCCGATCAACGGAGCATCGCGTCGCCCGTTGACGAAAACGTGGTCTGTCCCTGATTTAGGTGTTGAACAGGCCCTCGGCCGTGACCGGGATGCGGCCGTACTCGAGCGTGCGCCGGATGCGATAAGGTTCGCCGTCGGGAGCCTTGAGCCCGCGCGAGAGGTCGAGCAGCTTCTGCGGTTTGAGCGGGTTGCCCTTCGCATCGCGGATCACCATCACGCGCGGCTGCAGGCGTTTCTCCACGTTTTGCCCGATGACGATGCCGATCTCGCCGCTATTCAGCTCCACCGTGCTGCCGAGCGGGAAGATGCCGATGCAGCGGATGAACTGCTCGATGAGCACCGGATCGAAGAGAGTGCCGCGCCACTTGTACAGCATGCTGAGCGCGGCCGAAGGCGGTACCGGCTCGGCATAGGGCCGGCGCGCGGTGAGCGCATCGAAGGTGTCGACGATGCCGGCGATCGAGCCGAACAGTCCGATATCCTTGCCTTTCAGGCCTTTCGGGTAGCCGCTGCCGTCCTGGCGCTCGTGGTGGAGCGCCGCGAGCTCGGGCAGGCGCGGCGGCAGTCCCGATGTCGCTTCGAGGATCTCGACCGAGTACTGCACGTGCTGCTTCGCCTGCGCGAACTCGGCCTCGCTCAGCCGGCTGCGCTTGGTGAGGAGCTCGGTCGGCAGCTTCGTCTTGCCCACGTCCTGCAGCAAGCCCAGGTAGCCGAGCAGGATGATGTCCTCGGTCGGCAGCTGCAGAAAGCGCCCGAACGCGGTCATGTACACCGCGACATCGACCGCGTGGGAAGTCGTGTAATCGCCCTTTTCCTTCAATTGCGAGAAAAGCAGCAAGGCGTCCGGATTGCGCAGCACGCTCTCGGTCATGCTGTTCACGGCCTGCTCGACGCGCGGCGTATCCAGGGTGCGGCCGGCGCGCACTGCGCCGACCACATCGCTCGCCAGCGTGCTGGTGCTCTTATAGGCGACGCCCGCCTGCTTTACTTCGCGCTCCACCGGCGCCTGCTCGGCGTAGCGCACCTTGCCGATGCGCGACAGGTCGAGCTGGCTTTTGACGGTGCTCGGCGCCGGCCGCGCCGGCTCGGCGAGCTTGGGCGGATCGGGGTCGACGAAAACGGTTTTGCAGAACTTCTTGAGCGTCTCGAGCTGCTCGGCCGTCTCGAGGTAGAAGCCCTGGAACATGAAAGGCGTGTCGGTCCACGGCCGGTCGAGCTCGGCGATATACATGCCCATCTTCAGTTCCGCCACCGGAACGCTTTTCTTCACCCCTAGGCCTCCCTGGTCTTAAGATTACCGCATGCTGCAGGACGCCCGACAGGAACTACCCGAGCCCGTTCAGGACGACAAGGCGCCCGAAGTCCTCAGAGAGCGCTGCGACTACCTTTATCGCAGGATCCTACCCGCCGTTGCGGCCACCGCCGTGCTGAGCCTGCTGCTGAGCGCCTTCCTGTGGCGCTCGCGCCCCCACGAGCTGATCGTGTTCTGGCAGATCGCGATCCTGCTCGTCGCCGCGGGATTCTGGGCGCTGGCGCTGGCTTATCCGCGCAGCGGCAACGCTCGCCAGAATCCCGAGCTGTGGATCCGGCGGGCGGCGTTCGGCGCGGCGGCGCTCGGCGCCGCGTGGGGATTCGCGACGGCGGTGTTCTTCCCGGGCGGCGATTACGAGCAGGTGTCCATCGCTTTTGTCGTAGCGCTGGTGACCGCCGGCGGCCTGCCGATGTTCTCCACCGTGTGGTGGATTTACGCCCTCTACGCGGCCGGCGTGATGATTCCCTTCAACGGGGTGCTGTTCGCGTATGGCACGGACTTTTTCCACCTGCTCGGCGCCGCGGTGCCGCTGCTCTACCTCGCCAACGTCGCCACCGCCTACCAGCTCGGCAAGGCATTTACCAGTGCCTTTGGGCTGCGCAGCGCCTACGAGCGGCTCTCGGCCGATAACGCAGCCACCCAGGCGCAGCTGGGCGAGCAGCTCGACAGCCTGCTCGAGGCGCATCGCGAGGTGCAGTCGTTCGGCCGCAAGCTGTCGCTGTTTTCCGAGCGGGCGCCGATCGCGGTGTTCGAGGTCGACCCGCGCGCCACGATCCTCGACATGAATCCGGCGGCCGAGAACCTTTTCGGCTATGCGGCGCCGGAGATGGTGGGCCGCAACTGCATCAGCATGCTGCTCAATCCCGAGGACCGCGATGCCACGGACAAATGGTGGGCCGAGCTGGTCGCGCAAGGCCGGCCGGCCACCGTCGTCGCCGAGCGCAGCCTGCGGCGCGATGGCCTGGAGCTCGCCTGCGAGTGGACGATGACGCCGCTCGTCAACGACGACAACCAGGTCATCTCGGTCATCCTCCAAGGCCGCGACATCACGCAGCAGCGCGCGGCCGAGCGCGTGCGCAGCGAGTTCACCTCCACCTTGAGCCACGAGCTGCGCACGCCGCTCACCTCGATCATCGGCTCGCTGCAGCTGTTGCGCGCCGGGGCGCTCGGCGACATCTCCAAGGAGCAGGACGAGATGGTCGAGATCGCCGAGAAGAACAGCCAGCGGCTGCTCGACCTGATCAACGAAGTGCTCGACATCGAGAAGATCGAGTCGGGGCGGCTGACGCTCGTGCCGGAGCCCATGGCGCTCGATGCGCTGCTCGGCGAGTCGCTGCGCCTCAACCAGGGTTACGCCGACCGCTTTCGCGCCAATCTCGCGCTTCACGGCGAAGTCCCCGACGTCACGGTGCGGGCCGACCGCAAGCGCCTGATGCAGGTCATGACCAACCTGCTCTCGAACGCCGCCAAATTCTCCCCGCCGAACAGCGCCGTAGACGTAACCGTCGCGCAGAAGGGCGCGGTGGTGCGCGTGGAGGTCAGCGACAGCGGGCCGGGCATCCCCGAGGCCTTCCGCGGCCGCATCTTCGGCCGCTTCGCGCAGGCCGATTCGGCCGATTCGCGCGTCAAGGGCGGCACGGGTCTCGGTCTTGCCATCTGCAAGCGGCTGGTGGAAATGATGCAGGGGCGCATCGGCTTCGAGGACCGCGAAGGCGGCGGCACCACGTTCTTTTTCGAGCTGCCCGTGATGCAGCCGGAAGAGGCCGGCGCCGAGACTTCGCCGCGCGTGCTTCTGACCGAGCATGACACCGTCGCCGCCGAGTACATCGCGATGGTCCTCGAGAAGGGCGGCTATCGCGTCGACACCGCGCCTGACGCGAGCGCGTCCCGCGCCCTGCTCAGGCGCTGGAAGTACGCCGCGTGGCTTCTCGCGCGCAAGCTGCGCGACGCCGAGGACCCCCTTTCGCTGATCGCCGAAGTGCGGCCCCGCCTGGGCAGCACGCGGATCATCATGCTGGCGAGCACGCGCAGCGAAGAGGCCTACGTGCGCGAGCCCAAGAGCGTAGGGATCGTCGACTGGCTCCTCAAGAACGATTCGCGCACGCGCATCCTTGATGCCGTCGCGCACGCCCTCGGGCGCGGTTAGGTGGTCGCTTCGCTGATCGCGATCGGCGCCGTCGTCGTGGGCTTTCCGTTGCTCATGTACCTCGTGCAGGACAAGCTGCTCTTCTTTCGCCAGCCGGTCGCGGAGGCGCAGCGCGAATCTATCGCCCGACGTTTTCCCGCCGTCGAAAGCGTGTTCATTGAAACCGACGTGCGCTTGCACGCGTGGCACGTCAAGGGCTCTCCGCTGGTGCTTTACTTCGGCGGCAACGCCGAGGAAGTTTCCTGGATGATCGCCGAATCGGCGCGGCGTACACCGGGCGTGGGCTGGCTGCTCGTCGATTATCGCGGCTACGGCTCGAGCGAAGGCGCGCCTTCCGAGCCGGCGCTCATCTCCGACGCGCTCGCCTGGTATGACTACGCGACCCGGGAGCTGAAGGCGAGGGAGGTCTTCCTTTTCGGCCGCAGCCTGGGGAGTGGTGTTGCGGTGCAGGTGGCGGCAGAGCGCCCGGTCGCCGGCGTGATCCTGGTTGCGCCTTTCGACAGCCTCGTCGAAGTGGCCAAGCACCATTACCCGTACCTGCCGGTGGATTGGATGCTGAAGCATCGCTTCGATTCGGCCGTCCGGGCACCGCAGATCGGCGTGCCGCTGCTCTGCCTCGTCGCCGCGCATGACGAGATCATCCCCGCCGAGCGCTCGCGCCGGCTCTATGCGGCCTGGGGTGGAGCGAAGCGGTGGGTGGAGCTCGAGGGCGCCGGGCACAATAGTACGGACAGCGCGCCCGCATTCTGGGAAAACATATGGAAATTCTTAATGCCCTGATTCTCGGCCTTGTCGAGGGACTGACCGAATTCCTCCCTATCTCGAGCACCGGGCACCTGATCCTGGTGAGCGATCTGCTCGGCGCGAACGACGAGCGCGGCAAGGTGTTCGACATCGCGATCCAGACCGGAGCGATCCTCGCGGTGATCTGGGAATACCGCGCGCGCTTCTTCCGTGTCGACCCGAAGCTCTGGCTGAACCTGATCGTGGCCTTCATTCCGGCGGCGGTGCTCGGCCTCGCCTTCGGCTCCTACATCAAGGCGCATCTGTTCAGCGCGGTGCCGGTGGCGAGCGCGTTCATCGTCGGGGGGGTCATCATTCTCATCGTCGAGAGAAAGCAACGCCCCTTTCAGGTTGACACGACGCAAGCAATGACCTGGCTCGATGCGCTCAAGGTCGGTCTCGCGCAGTGTTTTGCCCTGATCCCCGGCACCTCGCGCTCGGGCGCGACGATCATCGGCGGCATGCTGTTCGGCCTGTCGCGCCGCGCCGCGACCGAGTTCTCGTTCTTTCTCGCCGTGCCGACGCTGCTCGCAGCCGGCGCCTACGACATGTGGAAGAACCGCGCACTCTTTGCGGCGCGCGACCTGCCGATGTTCGCAGTCGGCCTCGCCGCCGCTTTCGTTTCGGCTTTCGTCGTGATCCGCTGGCTGATCCGCTACGTCGCGACCCACGACTTCCGGCCGTTCGCGTGGTACCGGATCGTGTTCGGCGCGGCGGTGCTGCTGACGGCGTATTTGGGTTGGGTGGACTGGAAGGCTTGATCTAGCCCTGCACCCACGGCAGGCCGGCTTTCCTCCAGCCGCCGACGGTGTTGCGTTGCTGCTGGTCGTCCTTGTCGCCTTCGAAGCCTTCGAGGACGTTGTAGCACTCGCGCCAGCCGGCCTGGGTAGCGGCTTCGGCGGCGCCGTGTGAGCGTGCGCCCGAGCGGCAGATGAACATCAGCGCGTCGTCCTTGCTGGCGGAGGCCGCCAGCTCGCCTAAGAACTCGGGGTTCGGCCGGTTGCCGGGATAGGTCTGCCACTCGAGGGCGATGCTGCCCGGGATGCGCCCCACGTACAGCAGCTCGGGCTGGGTGCGCACGTCGACCAGCTTGGCGCCAGCCTTCATCAGCGCGTGCGCTTCAGCCGGCAGGAGGGCCCCGGCGTAGGACAGCCCCATCTTCCGGGCGCGCTCGGCGGCGGTTTTCCTGATGTCATCCATCGCTGCTTGGCATTATAGACGGCGGCCTGTTGCACCGGTATTGTGCGCATGACGCGCAGATGCGCAGTTAAAGTGCATATCGGTTGAGTAGAATGCCCCGTTGCCGGGCGGTGACGTTTGGCATGGAAACTGCTCATCGCCGATTTACTAACTACATCCACTCGCAATCCCCACTAAGCCAGGAGACCTGCAGATGGCGATGACGCCTGATGACGTATTGAAGCTCATCAAAGACAAGGAGGTGAAGTTCGTCGACCTGCGCTTCACCGATACGCGCGGCAAGGAGCAGCACGTCACCGTGCCGGTCAAGCACTTCACCAAGGACAAGTTCGAGCTGGGCCACGCCTTCGATGGCTCGTCGATCGCCGGCTGGAAGAGCATCCAGTCCTCCGACATGCTGCTGATGCCCGACGCGGTCAGCGCGCGCATGGACCCGTTCACCGATGAGCCCGTGCTGAACATCACCTGCGATGTCTACGAGCCGATGGACGGCAAGCCCTACGACCGCGACCCGCGCTCGATCGCCAAGCGCGCCGAGGCCTACCTCAAGTCAACCGGCCTCGGCGAAGTGTCGTACTTCGGCCCGGAGCCCGAGTTCTTCATCTTCGACGGCGTCACCTGGAACGTCGACATGTCGGGCTGCTTCGTGAAGATCAAGTCGGAAGAGGCGCCTTGGTCCTCGGGCATCGACTACGAGTCGGGCAACATGGGCCACCGCGCGCCGGTGAAGGGCGGCTACTTCCCGGTGCCGCCGACCGACACGCTGCACGACATCCGCAACGCGATGGCGCTCGCGATGGAGCAGCAGGGCGTGGACGTCGAAGTGCATCACCACGAGGTGGGCGCGATGGGCCAGAACGAGATCGGCACGCGTTTTGCGCCGCTGGTGCAGCGCGCCGACTGGATGCAGATCTACAAGTACACAGTGTGGAACGTGGCGCAGTCCTACGGCAAGACGGCGACCTTCATGCCGAAGCCGATCGTCGGCGACAACGGCTCGGGCATGCACGTTCACCAGTCGGTGTGGAAGGGCGGCAAGAACCTGTTCGCGGGCAACGGCTACGCCGGGCTGTCGGACTTCGCACTGCATTACATCGGCGGCATCATCAAGCACGCCAAGTCGCTCAACGCCATCACCAACCCGGGCACGAACTCGTACAAGCGCCTGGTGCCGGGCTTCGAGGCGCCGATCAACCTGGCGTACTCGGCGCGTAACCGCTCCACGGCCTGCCGCATCCCCTACGTGTCGAGCCCCAACAGCCGGCGCGTCGAAGTGCGCTTCCCGGACCCGACGACGAACTCCTACCTGGCGTTCGCGGCCATGCTGCTGGCGGGCCTCGACGGCGTGCAGAACAAGATCCACCCCGGGGATCCGATCGACAAGAATATGTACGACCTGCCGCCCGAGGAGGCAGCCAGGGTGCCGCACGTCTGCGCGTCGCTCGAGCAGGCGCTCGATTGCCTGCGCGACGACCACGCGTTCCTCACGAAGGGCGGGGTGTTCTCGGACGACTTCCTCGAGTCCTACATCACGCTCAAGGAAGAGGAGCTGACCCGCTTCCGCATGACCACGCACCCGGTCGAGTTCGACATGTATTACGCTTCTTGACGGTTTCCGGGTGCCTGGGAGGGGCGCTCATCCGCCCCTTTTCTTTTTGTTTGATAGACTTAGCTCATGCACGGTCCATGGGCGCTAGGGGGGGTGATCCTGATCGGCGTGTTGGCCGTGCCGGCGCACGCCCAGGTCACGGAGATCTACAAGTGCGTCGATGCCACCGGCCGGCCGCTCTACACCAGCGACAAGCGCGACACCGCGGGCAAGAAGTGCGACCTGGTCTCGCGCGAAGTGAACGTGGTGCCGGCGCAGCAGATTCCGGTGCAGAAGCCGTCGGCGGCCAGGTCGCCCGGCAGCTTCCCCAGGGAATCTTCCTCGGATCGCGCCAACGCTAAGGAGCGCCAGCGCGAGATCCTGGAAAAGGAGCTCGTCACCGAGCAGCAGCTGCTCTCGAAAGCGCAGCAGGAGCTCGCCCAGCAGGAGTCCGTCCGCTCGGGCGATGAGCGCAACTATGTGCGGGTGCTGGAGCGCCTCCAGCCGTATAAGGACAGCGTAGAAGTCCACCAGAAGAACGTAGAAGCGCTGCGGCGAGAGCTGAGCAACCTCAACCGCTAAGTGGCTTCGTTCCCCGGCCTGGACCTGCTCGCCACGGCGGTGGTGGCGCTCGACGACGACTTCGTGGTGCGCTACGCCAATCCGGCTGCCGAGAATCTGCTCGCCACCGGCAAGAAGAGTCTCATCGGGCAGCCCTTCCTTGCGTTGTTTGCCGAGCGCGCAGAGCTGGAGCGCACGCTTGAAGAGGCGCACGTCACGCACTGGGACTATTCCGCACAGGACGTGACGTACGCCCGCACCGGATTGCCGCTTTCGTGCGTCGTCACTCGCATCGAGGCGCAAGGCCTTGCGCTCCTCACGGAGCTGCGGCCGATCGAGCGGCAACTGCGTCAGGCGCGCGAGGAGCGTCTGGTTTTCGAGCAGCAGGCGAACCGCGAGCTGATCCGCAATCTCGCCCACGAGATCAAGAACCCGCTCGGCGGGCTGCGCGGCTCGGCGCAGCTCCTCGAGCGCGAGCTCGACCGGCCCGAGCTGCGCGAATACACGCAGGTGATCATCAAGGAGGCCGACCGGCTGCAGGCGCTGATGGATCGCATGCTCACGCCGCATCGCGCGCCGCGCATCGAGCCGCTCGGCATCCACGAAGTGCTGGAGCGCGTGCGCAGCCTGGTGAAGGCCGAGTTTCCCGGCGTCGTGGTCGATCGCGATTACGATCCCAGCCTGCCGGAGCTGATCGGCGACCGCGAGCAGCTGATCCAGGCCGTGCTCAACATCGCGCGCAATGCGGGCCAGGCGGGCGGCAAGAACATCGTTTTTCGCACGCGCGCCGTGCGGCAGATCACCATCCTGCGCCAGCGCTTCAAGCTGGCACTAGAATTGCAGGTAGGCGATGACGGCCCGGGCGTATCGGAGGAGATCCAGGACCGGATCTTCAGTCCGCTGGTGTCCGGGAGGGAAGGCGGTAGCGGCTTGGGACTCTCGCTCGCGCAGACGTTCATCCAGTATCACAAGGGCGTCATCGAGTTCGAATCCCGTCCGGGCCGCACAACATTCAGGATCCTGCTGCCGATAACATGAAACCGGTCTGGATCGTCGACGACGACCGTTCCATCCGCTGGGTGATCGAGAAGGCGCTCAGCCGCGAAGGCATCGCCTTCAACTCGTTTTCCTCCGCGCAGGAAGCCCTCGATGCGCTCTCCGGTGGTGCGCCGGAGGTCCTCGTCTCCGATATCCGCATGCCCGGGCTTTCGGGGTTGGAGCTGCTGCAGGCGGTGAAGCAGCGCCATCCCGCGGTGCCGGTCATCGTGATGACCGCCTATTCCGATCTCGATTCCGCAGTGGCCGCCTTCCAGGGCGGCGCCTACGAATACCTGCCCAAGCCGTTCGACGTCGACCAGGCGGTGGAACTCATTCGCCGCGCGCTCGACGAAAGTAGAAGGGAATCTCAAGCAATAGAGCCCATAGGTGAGGCGCCCGAGATCCTGGGGCATGCACCTGCCATGCAGGAGGTGTTCCGCGCCATCGGGCGGCTTTCGCAATCGAGCGCCACCGTGCTGATCACCGGCGAATCAGGAACCGGAAAGGAGCTAGTTGCACGCGCCTTGCACCGGCATAGTGCGCGCGCATCGCGGCCGTTCATCGCGATCAATACCGCGGCAAGCCCGAAAGACCTGCTGGAGTCCGAGCTTTTTGGCCATGAGCGCGGCTCGTTCACCGGGGCGCAGCAGCAGCGGCGAGGGCGCTTCGAGCAGGCCGAGGGCGGCACGCTGTTTCTCGACGAGATCGGCGACATGCCGGCCGAGCTGCAGACACGGCTTTTGCGCGTGCTCTCCGACGGCACGTTCTACCGCGTCGGCGGCCACCAGCAGATGAAGGTGAACGTGCGCGTCATCGCCGCCACGCACCAGCACCTCGAGCAGCGCGTGCGCGACGGCTCGTTCCGCGAGGACCTGTTCCACCGGCTGAACGTGATTCGCCTGCGGCTGCCGAGCCTGCGCGAACGCGCGGAAGACATACCTTTATTGTCAAAACACTTTCTTGCCGACAGCGCGCGGCAGCTCGGCGTCGAGACGAAACGCCTCGCCGACGAGGCGCTGCAGCACCTGTCGCGGCTCGAGCTGCCCGGCAACGTGCGCCAGCTGGAGAACCTGTGCCACTGGCTCACCGTGATGGCGCCGGGCCAGGTGATCGAAGTCGGCGATCTCCCGGCCGAGTTCCGCGATCAGTCCGCGGCAGTCGCCGCGGACTGGCTCTCGGCGCTCGAACAGGAAGCCGAGCGCCGGCTGGCGCGTGGCCAGACCGGCATCCTCGACGATCTCGGCCGTCAGTTCGAGCGCACGCTGATCTCGAAAGCGCTGCAGCGCACCGGCGGACGGCGCATCGAGGCGGCGAATCTCCTCGGCATGGGCCGCAACACGATCACGCGGAAGATCCAGGAGCTCGGGATCGAAGACGATCCCGAGCCGGAAAGCTAACCCACCGCGGTTTTGCCGGCGGGCCGCGCGGCTGCGCGGCGGTTAGCTTCCAGGCGGGCGTCGACCAAGGCAACGACCTCGTCGATCACGTCGGAGCGCATGCCTTTCTGCGCGGCGATGGTTTTCACCAGGCGGTCGACGCGTTCGATATTTGGGGCGCCGCCGAACAAGGCGCGCGCCGCGGACGACGGGCCTCCAAGCCCTTGCGCCGCGGCGGCGTATTTTTCGAAGGGCACCAGATCCTTCTCGTTCGCGCCGAGAGACTTGCACAGCTTGACCACCCAGTGGTACACCGACCGCGACGCTTCGATGTCGGTATGCACGGCTTCCTTGATGGATCGCATGCCGTCTTTCGTGATGCAGCGATAGTTGCCGGCCATCAGCATCGCCCATTTCGCGAGCGGCACGAACACGGATTCATGCACCTTCAGCTTCACCGGCAACTCGATCTTGTCGAAGCGGGCGGCTTCGATGTCGGCCTCCAGGCCGCGAAGAATTGCGGTATGCGCATCTGAAGGAAAGCGCGCGGACTTGAAGTTGGTCGGCAGTCTCACCTCCAGCACGTTGACCTTCTCCTCAGGCGGGCGAAACGCCTGCGGGTCCGGACTGCACAGCGTCATCAGCGCAGGGTCAAAGCTGTCCCAGACGGTGGGATCGGTATAGCAGCTTCTGCATGCATCGGCAGAAACGCCCGGAATGCGCGCCAGGTAAGGCAGCGGCGGCATGTTCATGATCGACATGCAAGGGACCCTGGCTTTGGCCACCGCATTCAACAGCTCGCGCACGCCGGGTGAACCGTATTGCGGCTCCTGCATGGCCAATGCCGCGAGATCGTAATCAGACGCATTGATCTCTCCCGGAACCGCCGCGGACAACTTACCCGGCAGTTTCCACGAATGCACCTCGACGAGCCCGTTCCTGCCTTTGACGGGCATGCGCACTCGGGTACCCGCGGTGTTGATGACATCGGCCTCGGCGGGGAGGCATGCCAGCTTCACCGTGTGCCCCGCGAGCAGCAGCTTGGTGGCCAGCAGCGAGCCGTAAGAGGCCCCCATGATCAGGATGTTGTAAGTGGGTCGCATGCAGAAGCTCCGATTAAGAGAGGGCGAGGCTACTCTCAACGTACTACGATTTCATGTTGCAGTGCGGCATTTCATCACGTAAAATGCTGCGATGCAGAGGCCTGCCCCTCGTTCCCAGGATGTCGCCGTGCTCGGTCGCGTCACTGCCGAGTTCGCGGAAATCCTGACGCCCGAAGCGCTCGATTTCACCGCGCGCTTGCATCGCCAGTTCGAGCCGCGGCGCCAGGAACTGCTCGCGCGCCGCGCGGCCCGCCAAAAAGAATTCGACGCCGGCGCGGCTCCGGAATTTCTTTCCGAAACAAAAAAAATAAGGGAAAGCGAATGGCGCGTGGCGCCGCAGCCCAAGGACCTGCTCGACCGCCGCGTCGAGATCACCGGGCCGACGGACCGCAAGATGGTCATCAACGCGCTGAACTGCGGCGCTTCGACTTTCATGGCGGACTTCGAGGACGCCAACTGCCCGACCTGGCACAACATGGTCGACGGGCAAATCAACCTGCGCGACGCCGTGCGCCGCACGATCAGCTTCGAGCAGAACGCCAAGCAATACCGCCTGAAGGACAATACCGCGGTGCTGATTCCCAGGCCCCGCGGCTGGCACCTCGACGAGAAGCACCTGCGTGTCGACGGCAAGCCCGTGTCGGGCGCGATCTTCGATTTCGCGCTGTTCTTCTTCCACAACGCGAAACAGCTGATCGCCCGCGGCTCGGGACCGTACTTCTACCTGCCGAAGATGGAGTCGCACCTGGAAGCGCGGCTGTGGAACGATATTTTTCTGTTTTCACAAGAAGAATTTAAAATTCCACGCGGCAGCATCAAGGCGACGGCATTAATCGAAACCGTCGTCGCGGCGTTCGAGATGGACGAGATCCTTCATGAGCTGCGCGAGCACTCGGCCGGGCTGAACATCGGCCGCTGGGATTACATCTTCTCCTGCATCAAGAAATTCCGCGCCAACAAGGATTTCTGCCTGGCGGACCGCGCGCAGGTGACCATGACCGCGCCGTTCATGCGCGCCTATGCGCTTCTGCTGGTGAAGACCTGCCATCGGCGCGGCGCGCCGGCAATGGGTGGCATGGCAGCGCAGATTCCGATCAAGAACGATCCGAAGGCGAACGAGGCCGCGCTCGAGAAGGTGCGCCAGGACAAGCTGCGCGAAGTGACCGACGGCTGCGACGGCACCTGGGTCGCTCACCCCGGGCTGGTGCCGGTCGCGAGGGAAATCTTCGACAAGCACATGCCGCAGCCGAACCAGTACGACCGACAGCGGCCGGACGTGCGCGTCGGAGCGAAGGACCTGCTCAACTTCCAGCCCGAGAAGCCGATCACCGAAGCCGGGCTGCGCAACAACATCTCGGTCGGCATCCAGTACCTCGGCGCCTGGCTCGCCGGAAACGGCTGCGTTCCCGTGTTCAACCTGATGGAAGACGCCGCCACCGCGGAGATCTCGCGCTCGCAGATCTGGCAGTGGATCCGCTCGCCGAAGGGTGTTCTCGACGACGGCCGTAAGGTCACCGCCGAGCTCTTCAAGCAGTTGCTCGCCGAGGAGCTGCCCAAGGTCAGGGCTTATCTCGGCGAGGCCGCGTACGGCGCCGGCAGGT
>DATNMK010000040.1:0-18959 GCA_035602335.1 Burkholderiales bacterium | reverse complement strand
GGGCAAGGCCGGCGGCCGCCAGCACTCGTTATTTCTTAGTGAAGATCGACTTTGGAATCATGCAGTGCACGCCCTTGCGGATGTCGACCACCTGCGACACGCGGCAGTCGCCCACCACCGAGGCCAGCAAATAGGCCTCGCCCTTGCTCAGCGGCACCATCTTCTGCTCGGCGAGGAAATTCACTGCCTCGCGCGTGGCGTTCACCATCGCCTTGTTGAGGTCCTCGTCGAAGCCGGTGGTGATCCAGTGGGTCTTCGTCTCGAGGCGCGGCCATTCGAGCTTCATGTCCTTGCGCACGATCGGCTGCAGCACGATCTCCTTGTAGGAGCACTCGAGGCCGGTCAGGCTCACCTCACCGTTGCCCTGGCGGCAATGCGAATCGCCGGTCCAGATGAGACCGCCCTTGATGAACACCGGGATGAAGATCTTCGAGCCGGCCTGCAGCTCGTTGATATCCATGTTGGAGCCGTTCTTCCACGGCCGCAGCGTCGAGACCGGCGCCATCGGATCGTCCTTGACGCCGCCCTTGCGCGGCGAAGGATCGTTCGGGTCGATGCCCACCGCGAGCGTGCCGGGGAAGGGCTGCAGCTCGACCATGATGCCTGGCTTGAACTCGGCGGTCTTCTTCGCCGGGTCTATCGACCAGAACTTGATTAAGCCGTCGGGCATCTCGGGCGCGAGCGCGCCGATGGTCGGGAAATCCTTGCCGGGCAGGTTGAAGGTGATGCCGAAGGACTTCGGCACGATCTTGAGGATGCGGATCTCCATCACGTCGCCGGGCTCGGCGCCGTTGACGTAGATCGGTCCGGTCATCGAGTGCGGCCCGCCGCCGGGGTTCGCCTTGCGCAGCTCGACGATCTGCTCCATCGTGATGCCCTGCTGCACCTTGTTGTGCGCATGCATCATGGTCTCGATCGAGACGCTGTCGCCGGAGTCGATGGTCAGCTTCGGCGGCTCCTTCGGATCGAGCCAACCCCACTGCACGGTCTCGAGCGTCGCCGGCAGCGAGTGATGTTTGCCGCCCTTGGCGGCGGGCTTCTGCTGGGCAATTGCGGCGCAGGCAAACGCGGCGAGCACCGCGGCAAGAACCATCCTTCTCTTCGTTGGGAACATGCGCGCCCCCCTCCTCCGGTAGGGCGACGGTATGGTGTGCGTGCGCGCAAACCCCGTCAAGGGAATGGCGAAGTATCATCCGTTCGCATGAGCGACCAGGACGCCATCGCCCTGACGCGCTCGCTGCTGCGGTTCGAGACGGTCAATCCGCCCGGCCGCGAGCGCGACTGCGCACGGCACGCCGGCGCGCTGCTCGAGGGCTGGGGCTTTCGCGTCGACTACCACGAGTACGCCGAGGGCCGCACCAGCGTGATCGCGCGCGCAGGGGGATCGCCTTCGAAGGCGCCTCTGTGCCTTACCGGCCACCTTGACGTCGTGCCGCTCGGTTCCAACGCGTGGTCGCGCGATCCGTTCGCCGGCGAGACCGACGGCGATCGGCTGTACGGACGCGGCTCGTCGGACATGAAGGCGGGCGTGGCGGCGATGCTTCTTGCTTCAAGAAACATCTCAAAAAAGATATCCAATACCGCGGGAATCGTGCTCGTGCTGACCGCGGCGGAGGAGGGCGGGTGCATCGGCTCGTACCACCTCGCGCAGACGCAGCTCCTCGGCAGCGCGGGAGCGATGATCGTGGGGGAGCCGACTGCGAACTATCCGTTCGTCGGCCACAAGGGCTCGCTCAAGTTCTACGCCGGCTTCCGCGGCGTGTCGGCGCACGGGTCGATGCCGGAGCTCGGCGTGAATGCGATCTACAAGGCGGCGCGGGCGGTGTCGAAGCTGGAGGCGTTCGACTTCGCCCAGTCAGCGCATCCGGTGATGGGCAAGCCGACGATGAACGTGGGCACCTTCGAGGGCGGGCAAGGGGTCAACATGGTGCCCGACGTGGCCAGCATCGGCGTCGATATCCGCACGGTGCCCGGGATGGACCATGACGCCTTGCTCGCCAAACTAAGAAAGCTGTTGGGGCAAGAGGTGGAGCTCGACGTGTTCTCGAACATGCCGGCGGTGTGGACGGCGCCTGAAGAGGAATGGGTACAAGGCGTGTTCGAGATTTGCAAGCGCTATCTCGGCACGAAGCCGCAGCCGCGCACCGCGACCTACAACACCGACGCGGGCAATCTGCTGAAGGTCTACAAGGGCGCGCCGACGGTGGTGCTCGGCCCGGGCGAGCCGCAGCTCGCGCACCAGACCGACGAGTACTGCAGCATGGAGCGCATCCGCCAATCGGTGGCGATCTACGAGGAGGTGATTCGCCAATGGTGCCGGATCTGATGTGATGAAAATCATCGCTGCACTGCTGTTTGCGCTGGCAGCGACGGCCGCTTCGGCGCAACAAGGCTTCATCCGCATCGTCGTGCCGTTCGCGGCCGGTGGGGTGCAAGACATTCTCGCGCGCGCTTTCAACGCCGAGCTCGGCACGCTGCTCGGCCGCAGCGTGATCGTCGAGAACCGCACCGGGGCGGGCGGCACCATCGGCAACGCCTCGGTGGCGAAGGCGCTGCCCGACGGCCACACGCTACTCCTCGCTGCGGCGAGCCACACCATCACCGGCTCTCTCTACGCCAAGCTCCCCTACCACCCGATCAACGACTTCACGGGGATCGCGCATATCGGCAGCGTCGATTACGTGCTGATGATTAACGCCGATGTCCCGGCGAAGAACCTGAAGGAATTTATCAATTATTCAAAATCCAATCCCGGAAAGCTCAACTACGCTTCGGCGGGCAACGGCAGCGCGACGCACCTCTCGATGGCGTACCTGGCGAGCCTCACCGGCCTTGAGATGGTGCATGTGCCGCTCAAGTCGACCGCCGAAGCGGTGAACGAAGTTCTAGCCGGCCGCGCGCACGCGGTGATCGCGTCCAACATCGGCGCATTGCCCTTCGTGAAGGAGCCGCGCCTGAGGATGCTTGGCGTGACCGGATCAAAACGCTCGAAGTTCCTGCCCGAGCTGCCGACCCTCGCCGGGAGCGGTGTCCCGGGCTACGAGTTCGACTCCTGGCTCGGGCTGCTCGGGCCCGCTGCCATGCCCAGGGCCACGGTCGATTCGATCAATGCGGCGATGGGAACGCTGCTCAAGGACCCGCTGATCCTCGAGCGCCTCGCCAAGCAGGGCATCGAGCCCCGCGCGCTCAGCCCCGAGGCGTTCAATGCGCTGCTGCGCGAGGACTACGTCAAGATGGCGCGGGTGGTGAAGATTTCCGGCGCGCGCATCGATTAATTGTGTTTGCGGTTTTTCTGCCACTCGGCTTCCTGCTGCGCGAAATAGCCGGAGATTTTCTTCCGCTCGAGTGTGGGCAGGACAAACTCCAGCCATCCGAGCGACGGATGGCGAAAGAAGAGCACGGTCCCGCCGGGAAATTCGTGGATGTGCGGTACAGTTCTTGAAATAGGCGCGCCAAAGAGTGAAGCTTATTTTTTTTCGGGCAGGCGAAACGGTAGCGTTGGCGCAACGGGTTTTTTCGCTTGCTTCGGCTTCTTCTTCTCACGGTTGCTGCGTTCTTGACCTTTGGGCATTGGAGCTCTCCTAGGACGGTTTGCAGGACCAGCGCACCATTATGAAGCTTAAACCGAAGGAGCTGGCACGCATTGCCGAGCTGACCCTGGAGCACTACGACGAGCGCGCGCAGGAATTCTGGCACGGAACGCGCGATCACGACGTCAGCCAGAACATCGCCGAGCTGCTGCGGCACATCGAAGGGCCGGCACCGTTCACGATCCTCGATCTCGGCTGCGGGCCGGGGCGCGATCTCAAGGCGTTCACCGCGCTCGGCCACATCGCGGTGGGGCTGGAGGGGTCGAGGCGACTGGCTGCGATGGCGCGAGCCCACGGCGGCTGCGAGGTGCTGGAGCAGGACTTCCTCAAGCTTGATCTGTCGCCCGGGCGCTTCGACGGGGTGTTCGCCAACGCAGCGCTGTTCCACGTGCCCTCGCAGGAGCTGCCGCGGGTGCTGTCGGAGCTGCGCGCAACGCTCAAGCCGCGCGGCGTGCTGTTCAGCTCGAACCCGCACGGCAACAACGAAGAAGGCTGGAACCGCGGGCGCTACGGCGCGTACCATGACCTCGAAACCTGGCGCCGCTACCTGTCGGCCGCGGGGTTCGTCGAGCTCAACCATTACTACCGCCCGCCCGGCCTGCCGCGCGAGCAGCAGCCCTGGCTGGCCAGCGTCTGGAGGAGCTAAATGAACGCCACCAGCAAGCGAATCGCCATTTGCCGCGCCGCCGTTTCTCCGCTAGCGTGCGGGACGATGGAATCGAGCCGGCAGACCACGGTGCTGTTTGCCGACGTAACCGGCAGCACGAAGCTCTATGAAACCGCCGGAGACGCGCTGGCGACCGAGGCCATCGGGCGTTGCATCGAGCAGCTGCGCGAGGCGGCCGAAGCGCACGGCGGGCGCGTGGTCAAGACCATGGGCGACTCGGTGATGGCGGTCTTTCCCAACCCCGACGCCGCGGCGAGCGCGGCAGCGCGCATGCAGGTCGGCATCGAGTCGCTGCCACCGGTAGGCGAGAGCAAGCTCGGTGTGCGCATCGGCTTTCATGCCGGGCCGGTGATCCAGCGCGACGACGACGTTTACGGCGACACGGTCAACGTGGCGTACCGCCTCCACGACCAGGCGAAGAAGGGGCAGGTGCTCACCTCGGACGATACGGTGAAGCTGCTCACTCAGCTCCTGCGCAATTCGACGCGGCGCCTGTACCCCGTGGCGGTGAAGGGCAAGGCGGAGGACGTCGACCTCTGCGAGCTGCTCTGGCGGCAAAGCCCGGACATCACCGACCTCGCCACCACCACGTCGGTGCTGAGGGCCCCGCTGGTCAGGCTGCGCCTGAAGTATCTGGGCAAGGACATCGTGCGCCGGCGCGGCGGCGACTCGATCGTGATCGGGCGCGACGCGAGCTGCCAGCTGGTGGTGGCGGATTCGAAGGCCTCGCGGCAGCATTGCACGATCGAGCGGCGCCAGGACAAGTTCGTGCTGCAGGACCACAGCACGAACGGAACCTTCGTCACCGTCATCGACGAGCACGAGGTCATGCTGCAGCGCGAAGAGTTCACGTTGCGCAAGCACGGTTGGATCGCCTTCGGCCAGCCGCTCGCCGAGACCTCCGACATCGTCGAGTACTTCTGCGAGTAGGCGAATGTTGAAGGTGATGTCTTCGCTGGCGATCAAGGCAGCTTATCTGGAGCTCGTGCCGCAATTCGAAAAAGCGAGCGGGCACAAGGTCGCGACGCAGTGGGTCGGCATGGTCGACATCCTGAAGCGCATCAAGGCCGGCGAGAGCGTGGATCTCGTCATCGGCTCGGCGGCGGTGGTGGATGAATTGACGCAGCTCGGGCGGATCATGCCCGGCAGCCGCGTCGACCTGGTGAAATCGGGCGTCGGCGTGGCGGTACGCGCCGGCGCGCGCAAGCCCGAGCTCGGCTCCGTCGAAGCGCTCAAGCGCACGCTGCACGCGGCGAAATCGATCGGCTATTCGAGCGGGCCGAGCGGCGTCTATCTGTCGGGGCTTTTCCAGCGCCTGGGCATCGCCGAGGAGCTGAAGCCGAAAATCACCCAGACGCCTCCCGGCGTGCTGGTCGGCGAGCTGGTGGCGCGCGGGGAAATCGAGCTCTGCTTCCAGCAGGTGCCCGAGCTGCTCGCCGTCGCCGGCATCGACTATGCCGGGCCGCTGCCGCGCGAGATCCAGGCCATCACGGTGTTTTCCGGCGGCATTTCTTCCGCGGCAGCGCAGCCGGAGGCCGCCAAGGCGTTGATGACGTTCCTGACTTCGGCGGACGCTGCTCCGGTGATACGAAAAAAAGGCATGGAACCGGTGTAGTTTCGCAAGCGAGACATGGAAGCTGCCGATGAGCTGAGAGACGCAAAGCTGCGCCGCATGAAGTGGCTGGCCACAGGATTGCTGGGGGTGGCCGCCGTCGTTTACGCCGCGGCGACGCTCCTGGAGCCCAGGTATCCATGGCTCTTTTACGTGGCCGCGACCAGCGAAGCGGCCATGGTCGGCGCTGTCGCCGACTGGTTCGCCGTGGTTGCGCTCTTCCACCATCCGCTCAACCTGCGGTTCATCCCCCACACCGCGATCCTGCCGCGCAACAAGGCGCGCATCGCGGAGGGCCTCTCCCAGTTCATTCAGCAGAACTTCCTGTCTCCGGGTGCAGTGGTGGAGCGGATCGCCGCATTTCGGCCTGCGCACACGCTCTGCGTCTGGCTGCTCAAGCCGCAGAACGCGGAGACGCTCGCCACCTACGCCACGCGCCTGATGGCGTACGGGCTCGGCGCGGTGGATGACGAGCGCGTGCAGAGATTTCTTCAGAACACGATTTCTTCAAAGCTGAGGCAAGCGGATGTCGCTTTTGCCGTGGCGCAGGTGCTCGATGTCCTGACCGAGAACCAGCGCCATCACGCTCTGCTCGACGAAGCGCTGGCGGGCCTGGACGAGCTCCTGTCGCGTGAGGAGACGCGGCGCTTCATCGCCGAGGAGATTGCGAAGAACGCACCGTTCCTGAAAATGATCAGCGATGTTCTTCATCTCAAGCTCGACGAGAGGGCGGCGCTGAAGCTGGTCGACATGGCCCTCGCCAAGATCCACGAAGTGCGCCAGAACCGCGACCACGAGCTGCGGCGGCGCTTCGACGCTTTCGTGGCGCGCTTCATCGTGCGGCTGAAAGAGGACGAGGCGACGCGCCAGAAGGTGCACCGCATGCGCGACGACGCGCTCGAGAACCCCGCGCTCGCGCACTACATCGGCGGATTGTGGCAGGAGTTCCGCGACTGGCTCGGCGCGGACCTGAAGCGCCGCCCGTCGGTGGTGCACGACCGCGTGGTCTCCATGCTGCGCACGTTCGCGGCGAAGCTGGACGCCGATCCGGCGATCCAGCAATGGATCGACGAGCAGATCCTGACCGCGGTGCCGGCGCTGGTGGAAGAGCACCGCGCGAAGTTCGGAAAATTCATCGAGGACCAGATCAACGGCTGGCAGGAGAAGAAGCTGGTCGAGGAGCTCGAGCGCCACATCGGGTCCGATCTGCAGTACATCCGCATCAACGGCACGCTGGTCGGCGGGCTCGCCGGCCTGCTGATCGCGGCGCTTACGCAGCTCGTGGCTGGCTGACGGCTGCTAAGCAGGCTTCTTGACGTCCCGACCAGTCAGACTAGCATTGCTCCTCCATCAGGGAGGAGGCCTCATGAAACCGATCGCATCGGCTGCAGCCGTTTTGCTTGCCGCGAGCACCGCCGTGTCCGCCCAGACGCTCGATGACCTGAAGAACGACGGCCGCAATACCGACAACATCCTGACCTACGGGATGGGCTACCACCAGCAGCGCTACAGCCGGCTCGACCAGCTCAACAAGAGGACGGTCAGACGCCTGGTGCCGGTCTGGAACCTGAGCCTCGACAACAACTGGGGCGAGCAGGCGCAGCCGATCATCTACAACGGCGTGATGTACGTGACCAACGCGAGGGCCACCGTCGCCATCGACGTCGCCACCGGCAAGCAGCTGTGGAAGCACACGCTCGATTGGCCGCCCGAGACCCCGCGCGTGGTGTGCTGCGGCGTCTCGAACAAGGGCGCGGCGATCTACAACGGGCGGGTCTACCGCACCACGCTCGATGCTCACGTCATCGCGCTCGACGCCAAGGACGGCAAGGAAATCTGGAAGTCCAAGGTGGGCGAGTGGAAGGACGGCATTTCGCTGACGCTCGCGCCGCTCATCGCGAACGGCGTGCTGGTGATCGGCAATTCCGGCGCCGAGTTCGGCGTGCGCGGCTTCATCGACGGCATCGACCCGGAAACCGGCAATCGCCTGTGGCGCCGCTACACCATCCCGGCGCGCGGCGAGAAGGGCAACGAGACCTGGCCGCAGGACAACAACGCCTGGGAAGTCGGCGGCGGCTCGGCCTGGATCACGGGATCCTACGATCCGCAGCTCGACCTGATGTACTGGGGCATCGGCAACCCGGCGCCGTGGGCCTCGCAGGCCCGTCCCGGCGACAACCTGTACACGTCCTCGGTGCTGGCGATCAGGCCCAAGACCGGCGAGATCGCCTGGCACTACCAGTTCACGCCGAACGACGCCTATGACTACGACGCCTGCTGGGAGCTGATCAACGCCGAGATCAACGTCGACGGCAAGCCGCGCAAGGTGATCATGCAGCTCAACCGCAACGGCTTCGTCTATGTGCTCGACCGAGCGAGCGGCAGCCTGATCTCGGCGCGGCCCTACGAGAAGGTGAACTGGGCGAGCCACATCGATCCGGGTACCGGCCGGCCGGTCGAGACCGAGACCGCAAAGAGCATCCGCGCGGCGAAGCCCACCGAAATGTGGCCTTCCACGCGCGGCGGCAAGAACTGGCAGCACGCCTCGTTCAATCCGCAGAACGGCCTGCTCTACGCGGCCACCTTCCACGAGGGGAGGATGTACCAGCACCTGGAGGTCAAGCCGCACGTGGTCGGCCAGCGCTACATGTACATCGAGAACCTGCCCATGCCGCGCGCTGCCGGCTCGCCGATCGGGCATATCGACGCCATCGATCCGCTCACGGGAGAGAAGAAGTGGCGCGTGCCGCTCACCGACCTGCAGATCTGGTCGGCGATGCTGTCGACCGGCGGCGGCCTGGTCTTCACCGGCAAGGAAACCGGCGAGTTCATCGCGCTGGACGCCGACACCGGCAGGCAGCTGTGGCAGTTCCAGACCGGCTCGGGCATCAACGCCCAGCCCGTGACCTACACGCACAAGGGCCGGCAGTACGTGACGGTGCTCTCCGGCATCGGCGGGCTGTACTGGAACATCAACCGCGAGGCCCTGAAGAGCGTGCCGCAGGGCGGATCGGTCTGGACGTTTGCGCTGATGCCGGATTGATGAAACGCACCGATTGATGAAACGCACCCTCGCCTCGCTCGCGATGGTTTGCTTTCCGGCCATGGCGCAGCAGGCGGAACCTTTCACGCCGCAGCAGCTGAAGACCGGCGCCGACATCTATGCGCGCAACTGCTCGCCCTGTCATGGCGCGCGCATGCTCGACCCGCAGGGGGCCTTCGACCTGAGGAAATTCCCGCCCAATGAGCGCGAGCGCTTCGTCAACTCGGTGGTGCGCGGCAAGAATCAGATGCCGCCCTGGGGCGACCTGCTCAAGCCCGATGAGCTCGAGGCCTTGTGGGCCTACGTGATCGCGGGCGAGAAGAGCTGAGGCGCTAGAAGGCGATCTCGTAGATCATCTTCAGCACCCAGCGGTCGGAGGTGTCGTTCAGGCCGCGCCCGAGGCCGAGGTTGATGTCCGATTTCCCGACCTTGCCGTCCCAGGCGAAGTAGAGCGTTCTGCTGCGCTCGAGCGCGTAATGCTCGAAGCCGAAGGAGTTCTTGCCGAACGCGCGGTAAGCAACTTTCGCGGCGGGTTCGAAATGCGAGCCCTCGAATCCGGGATTGGCGACAAAATGCCAGCGATCCGCGCGCAGTCCGACGATGGGGATGATCCCCGGCCGGGCATGGCGCGCCACCTCAACGTTGAGCCCCCAGTAATAGCCTTCAGGTGCGTCATGCGGCGCGACGTACTGGAGCTCGGCGCGGGTACCCTCCATGCGGGAAGATCCCTCGCCGAAGGCCATGGGAATCTGCAAGCTGAATTCCCAGTTGCGCCAGATGCCATACGAATACTCGGGCATCACCTGCCAAGGCGTGCGTCCCTTGTTGACGTGGGTCTCGAGCGTGTGCTCGCCGTGGTTCGCCAGCTCGTCGGTAAAGATTTTTATCTCGTTGGGCGCAGCCAGCGCTGCCGTCGGCAGCAGCGCGAGGCAGGTGATGATTGAATCAACGAGCTTCATAGCGCAGCGCGATCCACACCGCGCGCGGCGCGCCCGGCGTCACGAACTGCTCCGCAGTCGCTGCTGCCGCATCGAGAGTGCCGCCGGGCCCGGTGAAGAAGTTGCGGCCGAGCACGCCGAAGCTCTGGTAACGGCGATCGAAGAGATTGTCCACCTTGAGCGAAACTTCCCACTCGCGGCGCACGCGGTAGCGCGCGAACGCCTGGGCGACGCTGTAAGCAGGAATGGCGCCGTGGAGGTCGCGGTTGTTTTCGTCGCCGCGCGCGTATTGGCGGCCGAACCAGGCCCAGCCCAAACCGAGCGAAGTTCGCGCCTCGGGCGTCCAGTCGAGCGCGAGCTTTACGCTGTGCTGCGGGATTCCCGGGATTGCATTGCCGCGCTCCACGGCGATCTCATCGGCGGCGTCGCGGGATGAATTGTTGGGGCTGCGCATCCTGAAAGCGCTCAGGTAGGCGGCGTTGATGTAGCTGTACGCCGCTCCCAGACGGAATTTCTCGAATTTTCCATCCACAGTCAGGTCCAGGCCCTGGCGCAGCGTGGCTCCCGTGTTCTGGAAAAAACCCGCGTTAGTCGCCGCCCCCGAGGTGACGAACTGGATGTCGTCCGACAGCACGCTGCGGTACAGCGCCGCCGACATGCGCAGCTGTGGCGTCGGCCGCAGCCGCACGCCGGTTTCCACGGTGCGCGCTATGACCGGCTTGAGCGCAGGGTCGGCGAGGAACTGGTTCGGCAGCGAGCACGGCGCGGTAGCGTCGGCGCAGGTCAGCTCCGCCGGCGCAGGAACACGCATGCCTTGGGTCAGAGAGGCGAACCAGGTCAGCGCCGGGCGCGGATTCCAGTTCACCCCGAGCGCCGGATTGAACCGCCGGAAGGAATGGTCGCCGTCGAGCGCCGGGCGCAGGCCCGAGCGATCGCGCAGCACGACGCGAGCGACGTTGTAGCGGCCGGCAAGCGTGAGCGTCCAGTTCTGCAGCGGCGCGAACTGGTCGATGAAATAAAGCCCGCGGTAGTCGTTGTGCGCGCCGGCCTGTACGCGCGGGACAAAAGCGCTGAGCCCCACCGTGCCGCGATCGGCGCTGAACGCCGCTTCCTGGCGGTCCTGCGAGTACGTCGCCGCCGCGCCGTCGAGCGATGCGCCGAACGTCAATTCGTGGACCGATTCGCCGAGCTCCTGGCTCATCACCAGCTGCAGCGCTGCGCCGGCCGAGCGCTGCGCGAGCGCGCCGCGGTCGTTGAAGCCGGGCGTGTTGCCGGGGCCTGCCGCCACGGCAGGGTCGAATTCGTCGTTGATGTTGCTGGCGACCGTATTCTGGTGGAGCGTGCGCAGATACACGCTCGCGGAAACGAGGGCGTCGTTCTGGATGAAGCGGCTGGCGCGCGCGGTGAGAAAGGCGAGCTCGTTGTCGGTGCGGTCGGGCCAGGTGTAAGCCTTGCGCGGCTCGCCGAGCATCGACAAAGGCAGCGCCTGCGTGCCTTGCATCGAGTTGTCCGCGAGCGCGAGCGACACGTCGAGATCGGTGCGCGCGTCCTGCCAGCCGGCCTTGAAGAACCCCTGCCGCAGCGCGCTCGGCGAGTGCTCGCGCCAGCCGGCCTCGTCGTGCAGGTTGACCGCCGCGAAATAGTCGGCGTGCTCGCCGTGGCCGCCGGTCTCGGCTTGCGCCGCGCGCCGGCCGAAGGAGCCGGCCGACAAGCGCGCGGCCGTGCCGGGAAAGGCGAAACCCGATTTGGTCTGGATCGACAGCACGCCGCCCAGCGTATTGAGCCCGAACACCGGATTCGATCCCGAGATGAGGTGCGCGGTGGCGATTGCATTGCTCGGGATCAGGTCCCAGTTGACCATGTCGCCGAAAGCCTCGTTCACGCGCACGCCGTCCACGAACACCGACAGGCCCTGCGGCAATCCGAGCAGCGGTGAAGCGGTGAAACCGCGGTATTGCAGCGTCTGCTGGAACGGATTGCCCTGCGCGTCGTTCAGGTTGATGCCGGCGAAATGGCGCGCGAGGTGATCGGCGACGTCGTTCGCGTCGCGCTCGCCGAGCTCGCGCGCCGTCGCGCTCTGCACCACGGCGGGAATCTCGCGCAGGGGCGTGCCCAGTCCCGGCACCGGCCGGATCCCGATCACCTCGACCACCGGCCCTTCGGTCGCAGTCGCCGGGTTGCCCGTGGTCTGGGCGTGCGCCGCAAGCGAAGCCGCAAAGGCGGCGAGCGCAGCCCAGCCCCTCACCGGATCACGACGCCCAGCGGGGCACCATGCGCTGGAAGACGCCGTCGCGGTTCACCAACAGGTGCTTCAACGCCGCCGCGATATGGATGACGACGAGCACGGTGATGAGGCTGGCGAGTCCGAAGTGCACGGCGCTGCACAGCTCTTTCAATGCGGGTGCATCCCATCCCCAGTGCGGCAGCGTGACGCCGAAGTACTTGATCGGATACGTGGTGAACGAGGATCCGAGGTAGCCGACGAGGGGCTGCACGATGAGGGCCGCGTAGAACAGGAAGTGGCTGGTACGCGCGGCGCGAGCCTGCCAGCGCGGCATCGAATCAGGCAGCGGCGGCGGCGGATGGCCGATGCGCCAGGCGAGGCGAAACAGCACCAGCAGCCCGATCGTCAGGCCGATCGACTTGTGCACGTTGAACCATCCGGCGCGCAGGCCGGGCGGGTTCTTCGGAATATCGATCATCCACCAGCCGAGCGCGATCTGGCAAAGCACCAGCGCCGCCACCACCCAGTGGAGCGTCATCGCCACCCTGCCGTAGCGCTCAGGCATTCTTACGAGGATTTCTTTCCGTTCAGCAACTCGAGCGTGCCGCGATGGCCGCCTTCTGCCGCCATGTCGGCGGCGGTCTTGCCGCGGTTGTCGCGCGCCGCGGCGTCGGCGCCGCGCTCGAGCAGCAGCTTCACCGTCGCATCACGCCCATAGGCCGCGGCCCACATCAGCGCGGTGAGATCGTTGTCGTAGCGCTGATTGACGTCGACGCCCCGGTCGAGCAGCAGGCGCAGCACCTCGGCATGGCCGTTCCCGGCCGCGTAAATGGCGGCGGTCTTCTTCACGCGGTCGACGGGAGCGAGGTCGGCGCCGCGCGCGAGCAGCGCTCTGGTCAGCTCGACGTTGCCCTCGAACGCTGCCGCCATCAGCGCCGACACCCCGGCAAGGTTCCTTTGGTTGGCGTCGGCGCCGCGCTCGAGGACGAGCAGCGCCATCGGCGTGTTGCCGTTCTTCGCCGCGATGAGGAGCGGGCTGTCGCCGAGGCGGTTGCGTGAATTGACCGCCGCGCCCCGCTCGAGCAGCGCCCGCACGGCGTTCGTGTCGCCGCGCCGCGCCGCCGCGAGCATTTCCGAATTGATGTTTATCGATTGTGCTTGCGCAGCCGCCGCGATCAATGCGAAGACGACGGCCATCATGCGAACCATTTATCCTCCCGCCTTGCAACCCGTAGCCGCCAAGCCTAGACTAATTGGGCAGATTTCACCAAGGGGAGGCCTGCGTGAACAAGACCCAGCGGCTCGCGCTTGCAAGCAGCGTTCTTTTCGTCTTCGCGGCAGCACCTGCGACCACCGGCGCCCAGGTGCCGAAGAAAATCAATGTCTCGCAGGACCAGCTCGGCAAAGCGGGCAGCGACTCGCGCAACTGGCTTCACACGCAGGGCAATTACGCGCAGACGCGCTACTACCCTGGCGCGCAGATCAACACCCAGAACGTGCGCAAGCTGCGTCCGGCGTTCGTCTTCCAGACCGAAGTGACCGAGTCGATGGAGACCGCGCCGATCGTGGTCGACGGCGTCATGTATCTCACCACCTCGTACAACCACGTCTACGCGGCCGACGCCGCCACCGGCAAGGAGTTCTGGCACTACAAGCACAGGATGGGGCCGGTGACGACTTTCTGCTGCGGCCCGAACAACAGGGGCGTGGCGGTTTCCGGCGGCAAGCTGTTCATGGGTACGCTCGACGCCAAGCTGGTCGCGCTCGACGCGGCCACCGGCAAGGTGGTCTGGGAAACCCAGATTGCGGATCCCGAGAAGGGATACAGCGAGACCATGGCGCCGACGGTCGTAGAGAACAAAGTACTCATCGGCACCAACGGCGGCGAGTACGGCGTGCGCGGTTTCCTCAAGGCCTACGATGCCGATTCGGGCAAGCTGCTATGGACCTTCTACACCATCCCCGAGAAAGGGCACGAGGGCGTGTGGGCCGAGAAGGACGCGACCGGCCGCAACATGCATCGCAATATCGCCAAGGAGAAGGCAGCGCTCGCGCAGCAGGGGGGCGACTTCTACCAGACGCTCGGCGGTGGGGTCTGGATGAATCCCGCAATCGATCTCAAGGCGCGCACCGCGTGGTTCGTGGCAGGCAATCCCTCGCCCGACCTCTACGGCGACGAGCGGCCCGGCGACAACCTCTACACCGACTCGCTGGTCGCGATCGACATCGACAAGGGCACTTACAAGTGCCACTTCCAGTACGTCGCGCACGACGTGTGGGATCTCGACGCCGTGAGCCCGCCGATCCTGGTGAACGTCAAGGACAAGAGCGGCAAGATGGTTCCCGGCGTGCTCCACGGCGGCAAGACCGGCCACGTCTACGTGCACAACCGCCGCGACTGCTCGCTGATCCGCTTCTCCCAGGCGATGATCCCGCAGGAGAACATGTGGGTGCTGCCGACCCCGGAGGGCGCGCGCATGCTGCCGGGCGCGAACGGCGGCGTGGAATGGTCGCCGATGGCCTGGGATCCGAAGAACCGCCTCGCCATCGCGCTCAATCTCCATCAGCCGATGACCTATCACGTCGAGGCGGCGAAGTACCCGGGCGGCTCGAAGCTCTGGCTGGGCGGCGCGTTCAAGGCCATCGCGAGCGAGAAGCAGTGGGGCCGCGTTTCCGCCGTGGATGTGGACACCGGCAAGGTGGCCTGGAAGCACGATACGGCGCAGCCGCTGATCGGCGGCGGCCTGACCACCGCCGGCGGCCTGTTCTTCTTCGGCGAGGGCAACGGCAGCTTCAACGCGCTCGACTCGAAGACCGGCAAGAAGCTGTGGAGCTTCAACTGCGGCGCGGGCGCCAACGCGCAGCCGGTTTCGTACATGGTCCGCGGCAAGCAATATGTGGCCATGGGCTGCGGCGGGAACACGCAGATCGACTTCAAGCGCGGCAACAGCGTGTTCGTGTTCTCGCTCACTGAATAGAAGGGCGGCTTTTTTCTTTGTCTTCGCCGCCTTGCCGTTAGGGGTGGCGGGACAGGACATCGAGGCCGGGCGCAAGAAGGCCGAGGCCTGCGCCGCCTGCCACGGCCCGGACGGCAACCCGGTCGTGCCGCAGTTTCCTATCCTGGCGGGACAGACCTCGCGCTACCTCTACCTTCAGCTGCGCGACTTCAAGGAAGGACGCCGCAAGGAGCCCCTGATGGACCCCTTCGTGCAGCCGCTGAGCCGCGAGGACATGTTCGATCTCGCGGCGTTCTTCGCCGCCCAGAAGCCGCGGCCGACCGACTTCAAGGCGGACGAAGCGCGTACCGCGCGCGGCAAGGCCAAGGCGGACGAAACGCTATGCACCATGTGCCACCTCGGCGGCTTCGCCGGCCAGAACGAGATTCCGCGCGTCGCCGGGCAGCACTACGAATACACGGTCAAGCAGCTCAGGGACTTCAAGAATCGCGTACGGACCAACGACGCGGGCAACATGACGAGCGTAGCCCGGACGCTCAGCGAACAGGATATTGAAGACCTCGGGCACTACCTGGCGTCGTTGCAATAGCGGAGGAGGTCCCGCATGTCGGTACAGGTGCGCGACATCGTGCGCAACCCGGTGAAGGAGAAGCTCGCGCGCGGCGAGGTGGTGACGTCGATGACCGCGCGGCTGGTGTCGAGCATCGAGATCGTGCGCATCGCGAAAAGCGCGGGGTTCGACTCGCTCTACGTCGATCTCGAGCATTCGAGCTTCTCGATGGAGACGACCAATCAGATCTGCGTCATGGCGCTCGAGGCCGGCATCCCGGCGTTCGTGCGCGTGCCGGCGAATACGCCGGAGTACATCTCGCGCGTCCTGGACGGCGGGGCGCTCGGCGTGATCGCGCCGGGCGTGCGCTCGGCCGAGGAGGCGCGCTCGGTCGTGGCCGCCGCCAAATATCCGCCGCTCGGCGAGCGCGGGCTCTCGGCCGGGCTGCCGCAGCTGCAGTTCCGCACTTTCCCGGCGTCGGAGACGCTGCCTGCGCTCAACGACGCGACGATGGTGATCGTGCAGTTCGAGTCGAAGGCAGCGCTCGATGCGATGGAAGAGATCGTCGCGGTGGATGGCGTCGATATGGTGTTGATAGGAACGAACGACCTGATGGTCGATCTTGGCATTCCCGGGCAGTTCGACCATGCGAAAGTGCGCGACGCCTATGAGCGCACCATCGCCGCGTGCCGCAAGCGCGGCAAGCACGTCGGCGTCGGCGGCCTCGGCTCGCGACCCGACCTGATGGCGCAATACGTGAAGATGGGCGCTCGCTACGTCTCGACGGGAACCGACCTCGCGTTCCTGATGGCGGCGTGCACGCAACGGGCCAAACAGGTACGGGACATTCAGCTTTGACCAGATTTTTCCTACTTCTCGTATTCCTTTTCAGCAGCGTTGCAGCGGGGCAGGGGTATCCCTCAAAGCCCATTCGCATCGTCGTGCCGCTGGTGCCGGGCGGCAACCAGGACATCATGGCGCGCGCGGTCGCCGAGCAGGTGTCGAAAGGCCTCGGCCAGCAGATCGTGGTCGAGAACCGTCCGGGGCAGAGCGCGATCATCGGCACACAGGCAGTGAAGGCGTCGGCAGCCGACGGCTACACGCTGCTCTCCGTGGCTATCACCTTCGCGCGCGTTCCCGCGATCGTGAAGGCCGCCGGCTACGACCCGACGAAGGACTTCGCCGGCGTCAGCCTCATCTGCCGCATCCCGCAGGTGCTGGTAGTGAATCCCGGCGTTCCGGCGCGCTCGGTGCAGGAGCTCATCGCGCTTGCGAAGTCGCAGCCTGGCCAGCTCACCTTTGCCACCTCGGGCAGCGGCTCGACCGGGCACGTCGCGGCCGAGATGTTCATGCGCATGTCGGGGACCCGCATGCTGCACGTGCCGTACAAAGGCAACGCGCAGTCCCTGGTCGACGTGATGGGCGGGCAGGTGGCGATGATGTTCGACCAGGTGAGCACCTCCGCGCCGCACATCAAAGCGGGGAAACTGCGCCCTCTCGGCGTGACGACGCTCGCGCGCTCGCCGCTTTTCCCCGACGTGCCGACGCTCGACGAGTCCGGCCTCACCGGTTTCGAGGACGTGACCTGGAACGGCTACGTGGCGCCTGCCGGGACGCCGCGCGATGTGCTGGCGCGCCTGCATGCCGAAATCGCAAGAGCGGTCAACCAGCCCGAGTTCAAGAAGCGCTTCCTCGAGCGCGGCATCGAGACGGTGGCGAGCGCTTCGCCCGAGGCATTCACGGCGTACATCAAATCGGAGGCCGAGGCCTTCGCGACGCTCGCACGCGAGGCCGGGATTAAAGCGGAATGAAAGCCATCGTTGGACTGCTGTTGGCGCTCTTTGCGTCTTTTTCTTTTGGGCAATCTTATCCTTTCCGCACAATCCGGCTGATCGTCCCGTTTCCTCCAGGCGGCAGCAACGACATCGTGGCGCGCATGGTGGCGACGCAGCTCGGCGAGCGCCTCGGCCAGCAGATGGTGGTCGACAACCGAGGCGGCGCGGGCGGCGTGCTCGGCTCCGATCTCGCGGCGAAGTCGCCGCCCGACGGCTATACGCTGCTGCTGATCTCGGTGGCGTACGCCTTCGGCCCGGCGCTCTACAAGAATCTGCCCTACGATCCGGAAAAGGCTTTCGCGCCGGTGGGAATTCTCGGCAGCGGGGCGGCGGCGCTGACCGTGCATCCGTCGCTGCCGGTCAACTCGGTGCAGGAGCTGATCGCGCTCGCGAAGAGCAAGCCCGGCGCGCTCAATTACGCTTCGGCCGGCGTCGGCAGCCTGCAGCATCTTGCCTTCGCGCTGTTCATGATCCAGGCCGGCATCGACGTCGTGCACGTGCCGTACAAGGGCGGCGGCCCGGCGATGGCCGACGTCATCGCCGGCCAGGCGCAGATCGTGATGCCGTCGCTGATCCAGGTGGTGCCGCACATCAAGAGCGGCCGGCTCAGGGTGCTGGGAACGAGCGGCGCCCGGCGCAGCGCGGTGCTGCCCGACGTGCCGACCATCTCCGAGTCCGGCGTGCCCGGCTACGAGGCGCACAACTGGTGGGGCATCCTCGCCCCCGCCGGCACGCCGGCGCCGGTGATCGACCGCCTGCACACAGCGCTTTCCGAGGTCCTTACCTCGAAAGAAACCCTCAAGAGATTCGAAACAGAAGGTGCTGAAGTCGTGCGCATGACGCCGGCCGAATTCGGGCGCTTCATCTCCGCCGAGCTGGTGAAGTGGTCCAGGGTGGCGCGCGAAGTCGGCATCAAGGCGGAGTAGCGTTGAGCTTGTTTGCCCCGCCCGAGCGCATCGAGACCAAGGTCTTCGCCGAAGTGCCGGCGAAGCTGCGCAAGGGCCAGAGCTCGCCCGAGCGCCTCGCCGCGGGAAAGGGTCTGACGCCGGCCGGCAGCTTTCTCGAGGGGCCTGCGTTCGACCGCGCCGGCAACCTGTACGTCGTCGATCTCGCGTTCGGCCGCATCTTCAAGATCTCTCCGCGTGGAGAGTTCGCTGTGGCGGCCGAGTATGACGGCGAGCCGAACGGCATCGCCATCCACAAGGACGGCCGCGTCTTCGTCGCCGACCACAAGCTCGGCATCCTCGCGCTCGATCCGAAAAGCGGGCGCATGACATCCGTCGTTTCCCGCTATCACCAGCAGGCGTTCAAAGGCGTGAACGATCTGACCTTCGCCTCCAATGGCGATCTGTACTTCACCGACCAGGGGCAGAGCGACCTCGCCGATCCCAGCGGCTGCGTTTACCGCTACACCGCGGCCGGCGTCCTGCGCCGGCTCGCGAACTGCATCCCGAGCCCCAATGGCCTGGTCTTGAGTAAAAGTGAAACCACGCTCTTCGTGGCGGTGACTCGCGCGAACGCAGTGTGGCGGCTGCCGTTCGCG
>DATNMK010000039.1:0-9339 GCA_035602335.1 Burkholderiales bacterium | reverse complement strand
TCGCGACCGAGGGCGAGCCGCTCTACGAGATCGACACGCGCGAGCTCGCGCCCGGCGCCACGGGCTACACCGTAGACACGCTAGAGAGTTTGCGGGCTGATCCTGATTCACAGTTGTATCTGATCCTGGGAGGCGATCAATACGCGAAGTTCGACACCTGGCATAAGCCGCAGGACGTCGCCCGGTTCGCGCGCATCGCGGTGGTTTCCCGTCCGGGTTTCCAGGTGGAGGGCGCAAAGGCGCTGGTCGTGCCGATGCCGCCGATGCCGATCTCCGGAAGCGACATCCGTGCCCGCGCCGCGCGCGGCGAGGACCTGTCGGGGATGGTGCCGCCGGCGGTGGCGAACTATATTGCGAGCCGCGGGCTCTACCGGTAGATGGACATCCGCAAGAAGCAGCGCGTGGTGGTCGAGGCGCTCGCGGACATCAAGGGACGCGACATCATCGTCTACAACACAGCGCGCATGCCGTCGATGTTCGAGCGCGTGGTGATCGCGAGCGGCGATTCGACGCGCCAGGTCAAGGCGCTTTCCGACTGGGTGCAGGAGAAAGTGAAGGAAAACGGCGCGCGCGTCTACGGCGTCGAGGGCGAAGCGAGCGGCGAGTGGGTGCTGGTGGATCTCGGCGACGTGGTGGTGCACATCATGCATCCGACAGTACGGGATTTCTACAATCTCGAAGAAGTCTGGGGCGGCAAGCCGGTCAGATTCAAATTAGAGAAAAAGCACAAGCCGCGTGGCAAGGCTCCACGTCGTCGCCGTAGCCGCTAGGCTGCCCAGGTGGGCGGAAGCGGCCTGCGCCGATTATGCGCGGCGCATGCCGCGCGGCTACGAGCTCGCGCGCCTCGCCGTCAGGAACGAAGACCGGCTGCGCGCCGCGCTGCCCAAGGGCGCCCGCATCGTCGCGCTCGACGAGCACGGCCAGGACTTCACGACTGCGCGGTTCTCCGCCCTTCTGAACATCGAAACGGCGTTCGTGATCGGCGGCCCGGACGGGCTGGACGAAAGCATAAAAGGGCAGGCAAATCTGTTGCTGCGCCTGTCCTCGCTCACTCTGCCTCACGCGCTGGCACAAGTGGTCCTGCTGGAACAGCTTTATCGAGCGGCAACGCTCCTCATCGGCCATCCGTATCACAGAAAGTAACTGCTACACTCGGCGGCAATCATGGGTCCGCTCGAGCGTGGCATTTATCTGGCATCGCGCAGTCCGCGGCGGCGCGAGCTGCTCGCCCAGATCGGCGTGCGCTATCACCTGCTGCTGTTCCGCACGCGTCCCGACGAGGGGGCCGAGGTCGACGAGACCCCGCTTGCCGGCGAAACGCCCGCCGCCTACGTGGAGCGCGTGTCCCGCGCCAAGGCCGAATCCGGGTGGAGGCGCATGATGCAGCGGAACCTGCCGCAGGCGCCGGTTCTGGCTGCCGACACGACGGTGGCGCTCAACAACCGCATCCTCGGCAAGCCCGCCGACCGCAACGACGCCGCCGCGATGCTGGCTGCGCTTTCCGGCCATACGCACGAGGTATTGACCGCAGTCGCGCTGAAACAGGCCGACTGGCTGGAGAGCTCGCTCTCGGTCTCGGAAGTGCGCTTCAAGCGGCTTACCGAGCAGGAGATCGAGCAATACGTCGCCACCGGCGAGGCCGACGACAAGGCGGGCGCCTACGCGATCCAGGGGCACGCGGCGCTCTTCGTGATGGAGCTGCGCGGCAGCTACTCGGGCGTGATGGGCCTGCCGCTTTACGAGACCGGGCAGCTGCTCGAGCGGCTGCGGACCGCGCGTGCAGGAAGATATTCTCATTAACGTCACGCCGCGCGAGACGCGCGTCGCCGTCACCGGCGCCGGCGTGGTGCAGGAGCTGCTCATCGAGCGCACTGCCAGCCGCGGGCTGGTCGGCAACATCTACATGGGACGCGTGGCGCGCGTGCTGCCCGGCATGCAGTCGGCGTTCATCGAGGTCGGGCTGGAGCGCGCGGCATTCCTGCACGTCGCCGACATCTGGGAGCACCGAAAGAGCAACGGGGAACCCACCAAGCCGATCGAAAAAATCCTCGCGGAAGGCGAGCCGCTGCTGGTGCAGGTGCTGAAGGACCCGATCGGCTCGAAGGGCGCGCGGCTCTCCACCCAGATCTCGATCGCCGGGCGCATGCTGGTCTACCTGCCGCACGACCCGCACATCGGCATCTCGCAGAAGATCGAGGACGAGAGCGGGCGCGCGGCTCTGCGCGACCGCCTGAAGGAGCTGCTGCCGGCCGACGAAAAGGGTGGCTTCATCGTGCGCACGCTGGCCGAGAGCGCGTCGGAGGACGAGCTGCGCGCCGACATCGATTATCTGCGTCACCTCTGGCGCGTCATCCAGGAGCGCGCGCTCGGCGCGGCGCCGCCGCAGCAGCTCTATCAGGACCTGTCGCTGGCGCAGCGCGTGATGCGCGACATGGTGACGACCGGCACCGGGCGCGTGATCGTCGATTCGCGGGAGAATTACCAGAAGCTCGCGGCGTTCGCCGAAGCCTACATGCCCCGGGTGCGCGGCCGGATCGAGCACTACACCGGCGAGCGGCCGCTGTTCGACCTGTACAACGTCGAGGCCGAGATCGAGAAGGCGCTGTCGCGCCGCGTCGAGCTGAAGTCGGGCGGCTACCTCATCATCGACCAGACCGAGGCGCTCACCACCATCGACGTCAATACCGGCGGCTACGTCGGCAGCCGCAACTTCGACGACACGATCTTCAAGACCAACCTCGAGGCGGCGCAGGCGATCGCGCGCCAGCTGCGGCTGCGCAACCTCGGCGGCATCATCATCGTCGACTTCATCGACATGGAGAGCGACGAGCATCGCGCCGCTGTGCTCGAGGAGTTCAAGAAGGCGCTCGCGCGCGACCGCACCCGCATGACCGTGAACGGCTTCACCGCGCTCGGGCTGGTGGAGATGACCCGCAAGCGCACGCGCGAGTCGCTGGCGCACGTCCTGTGCGAGCCCTGCCCGACCTGCAGCGGCCGCGGCGAGGTGAAGACCTCGCACACCGTGTGCTACGAGATCCTGCGCGAGATCCTGCGCGAGGCGCGCGCGTTCAACGCTCGCGAGTTCCGCGTCCTCGCCTCGCAGGCGGTGATCGATGTGCTGCTCGAGGACGAGTCGGACTCCCTCGCCATGCTGTCGGAATTCATCGGCAAGCCGGTCTCGATGCAGGTCGAGTCGAGCTATACGCAGGAGCAGTTCGACATCGTGCTGATGTGATGGAGGTCTGCTTTACCCCGGCAAGGCAGCTGGCGCGGCTCATCCGCGCGCGCAAGCTCTCGGCGACCGAGGTCGTGAAGGCGTTCATCGCGCAGATCGAGCGCGTCAACCCGAAGGTGAACGCCATCGTCACATTCACCCCCGAGCTCGCCCTCAAGCAGGCGAAATCGATCGATCGCAGCGAACGATTCGCCGGCTTGCCGATCGCCTACAAGGATGTGGTGTCGACCAAGGGCATCCGCACCACCTGGGGCTCGCCGATCTACCGCGACCATGTGCCGCAGGAGGACCACGTGATCGTCGAACGGCTCTGCGCGGCCGGTGCCACCACGCTCGGCAAGACCAATACGCCGGAGTTCGCTGCCGGCAGCCAGACCTTCAACAAGCTGTTCGGCGCGACGCGCAATCCCTACGATCTCGCGAAAACCTGCGGCGGTTCCTCGGGCGGCGCCGGCGCTGCGGTGGCAAGCGGCATGCTGCCTTTCGCCGACGGCTCCGACCTCGCGGCGAGCCTGCGCAATCCCGGCAACTACTGCAACGTCGTGGGCTTCCGGCCGACGCCGGGGCGAGTGCCCGCATGGCCAACGCCGAATGCCTGGGACTCGCTGGCGGTGATCGGTCCGATGGCGCGCACGGTGGACGACTGCGCCTTTCTTCTCTCTGCCATGGCCGGTCCCGACCCGCGCGCGCCGGTGTCGATCGCCGAGCCCGGCGACGTGTTTTCAAGAAGTCTGAAGAAAGACTTCAAGAAAGTTCGCGTCGCATGGAGTCAAGACCTCGGCGGCTTGCCGATGGATCATCGCATCACCACCGTTCTCGAAGCGCAGAAAAGGACATTCAAGGATCTCGGGTGCTTGCTGGAGGAAGCAGAGCCGGATTTCTCCGGCGCTACGGAAGCTTTCGAAACCCTGCGCGCGCTCGGCTTCCTGCAGCGATACGGCGTCCTCCTCAAGCAGCACCGCGACAAGCTCAAGGACACCGTGATCTGGAACATCGAGGAGGGCCTGAAGCTCACGCCGGAGAAAATCGCCAGGGCGCAAGCCCTGCGCAGCGACCTGTTTCACCGCATGCGGCGGTTTCTGGAGCGCTATGAGTTCCTTCTGTGCCCGGTGAACCAGCTGCCGCCCTTCTCGATCGACGAGGAATGGCCGCGCGAGGTCGCCGGCGTGCGGATGAACAACTATCTCGACTGGATGAAGAGCTGCTACTACATCACCATCACCAGCCACCCGGCGATCTCGGTGCCGGCGGGCTTTACTGCGGAAGGGCTGCCGGTAGGGATCCAGCTCGTCGGCCGCTACCGGGACGATCTTGGCGTGCTGCAGCTCGCCCACGCCTTCGAATCGGCAACGCAATTCTGGAAACGCCGCCCAGCGCTTGCAGCATAGATTGCATCTCCCTATAGATGGTTCTAGCATGCCCCGCTTGCCGTTCAATCAATAGTTAGGCCGCTTTACACGAACGTCCTGGGACTAGGTGCCATGGAGGCATCAGACATGGACACAGAACTGACCGGTGCAAGCGAAACTCTCCCGAGGATCCGCAGGGGAGCCCGGCTGATCGCAGTCGTGGGGATAGTGCAAATCATAAGCAACATCCACTTTCTGTTCGTCAACTTCAGCGATCAATTCCTCGAGCGAGGCATCTCACTGCAACAGGTCGGCGTAACCAAGGCGCAGATCCGCGCCTTCAATCCGGACCTTGTCAATTACGTCTCGCACCTGCACATTGCCATCGCCGGCTACGGGATGGCGCTGGGCCTCGCCGTTGCGGCGCTAGCGTGGTTCGGTATCCAGCGCGGGCTTCGCTGGGCTTGGTGGGCAGCCGTTACAGCCATTTTCATAGCGGTCGCGATCGGTCTTCCTGCGCATTTTTTTTACAATCTCGCAACCGTCGGCCATCTCGGACCGCCTTTCGCGCTATTGGCCGTTTTTGCGATCGGAGCTGCGATGAGCTATCCAACCTCTGCCTCCCTTCACCCAAAGCGGCCTAACGTGAACGTTAGCTGTTGTTGAAACTCACCCAACGACGATGGAGGACAAAGCATGAGCAAAAGAGACGAGTACGTTGAGAAGCTCAAGGCGCAACTCGATGAGTGGAACGCGGAGGTCAGGAGGTGGGAGGCAAAGGCCAAGGGGACGCGGGCCGACGTGCGCATCGAATATGAGAAGCAACTGGAAGCATTCCGCCGCCAACGCGACCAAGCGATGGAGCAAATGCGGAAGGTCCAGGCGGCCGCGGGCGACGCTTGGCTAGACCTTGTACGCGGTGCTGACGACGCTTGGGCAAAGGCGCGCGAGGCGTTCGAGAAGGCGCGCTCCCACTTCCACAAGTAGACTGCCGTTGGGACTACGGCAAGACTCGGTCCCCGCCACGCGATCCGCGCGACAAATGAGCGATACCTGGCTTAGGCGATTGGTGGTTCTTGCAATTACGCTACTTATCGTTCATCAGATAGGAGCGTGGATATACTCCGCCTTCGGCATTTCCGCCGGAATCCTCGCCGTTGCGCTGGTCGCTGCCGTATCTTTCTTCGGCGCGCGCATGGCGGCGGGTGGCGGCAGAAATACGGCGTGGTTTCTTGTGCCGGCGCTGCTTTTTACAGTGCTCCCTTTGGCAGCGAAGTCATGGACTTTCCTGACCGAAGAGAAAAGCTGGTGGGACCGATCGGTGGAGTTCGCACCGTTCGTAATTGGGTTCGCTGCACCAGTGCTCCTGCTGCTGTTGGTGTACGCGGAGCTGAGAAATCGCACGATCCACAATTTGAACGAGACAGCCAACCGCGCGCTGCACCCGGACGCACCGCCATAAGCGGTGCGCGGGTTGGCTTGACGTTAATGTCCTGGCTGATGGCCGCGGTCTATGACCGCTTCATGTGCGGCAGCGAAGAAGCCTGCCTGGCTCAATGGCGTGCCGAGCTTCTGCGCGAACTTTCGGGCGAGGTGCTCGAAGTGGGCGCCGGGACCGGCGTCACGCTGCCTCATTACCCGAAATCGGTGACGCGCCTGACGCTGTGCGAGCCGGATGCGCACATGCGGCGCAAACTGAAGACCAAGGCCGACTCATCGGGGCTGCGCAATATCGAAATTTCCGGCGCATCGCTGGAATCGCTGCGGTACGACGCCGCCTCTTTCGATGCGGTCGTGTGCTCCCTCGTCCTGTGCTCGGTGCCGGACCAAGCGGCCGCGCTCGCCGAGATCCGCCGCGTGCTGAAGCCTGCCGGGCGCCTGGCCTTTCTCGAGCACGTGGCGGCCGACGGCAAGCCGCGTCGGCTGCTGTGGCAACGGCGCATCGAGCCGGTCTGGAAGCACCTGATGGGCAACTGCCATCTGACGCGCCGCACCGAATCCGCGATCGCGGCGGCGGGATTCAGGTTCGAGCGCATCCAGCGCGAAAGCATCCGCAAGGCACTGCCCATCGTCCGGCCCAGCATTCGCGGGATAGCTCGCAAGCTATAAGCGTTCAAATCGAAAAAGGCGCCCACGGGCGCCTTTTTATCTGCGCTTTTATCTCGGTATGACCCACCTCGTCCTTATTCCGACCTACAACACCGGCAGGAAAGTCCAGCAGACCGTAGATGAGGCACGACGAGTCTGGCAGCCGGTGTGGGTCGTCGTGGACGGCAGCACCGACGGGACGACCGAATCACTGCAAAGCCTCGCTCAGCGCGACGATCAAATTCGTGTGCTCGTCCTCGAGCAGAACGTGGGCAAGGGCGCTGCGGTGCTCCATGGCTTGCGCGCCGCGGCGGCGGCCGGCTACACGCATGCGCTCATCATGGACGCCGATGGCCAGCACCCGACGGCGAAGATTCCCGAGTTCATGGCGGCCTCGCGAGCCAATCCCGATGCGCAGATTCTCGGCGTGCCGATATTCGATAGGCACGCGCCGCTCGAGCGCGTGCTGTGGCGCAAGATGTCCAACTTCTGGGTGGATCTGGAAACGCTCTGGGAAGGCGTCGGCGATTCGCTGTTCGGGTTTCGCGTCTATCCGATCGAGCCGCTCGTCTACATCATGGAACGCAGCCGCTGGATGCGCCGCTTCGACTTCGACGCCGAGGCCGCCGTGCGCCTCTGCTGGCGCGGCGTGCGTCCCATCAACATTCCAGTGCCGGTCAAATACTTCGGCGCTGAGGAAGGCGGGGTCTCGCACTTCCGTTATTGGCGCGACAACCTGCTGCTGACCTGGATGCACACGCGTCTTTTCCTGGAATCGCTGGCGCGCGCGCCGCGGCTCATCCAGCGCAGGCTCAGATCATCGCGCCATTGATGGAAATGACCTGGCCGGAGATGTAGCCCGCGGCTTCCGAGGCGAGGAAGCCGACCAGGTCGGCGACCTCCGCCGGCTCGCCCGCGCGCTTCATCGGCACCAGCCGGTCGATCATGTCCTGGGTGAATGCAGCTTGCGCCATCGGCGTTGCGATGATGCCGGGCGCCACGGCATTTACGGTGATGCCGCGGCTCGCGAGCTCGAGGGCGAGAGACTTGGTCGCTCCGTGCAGGCCCGACTTTGCCGCGGCGTAGTTGGCCTGGCCGCGGTTGCCCGCGACCGCGGCGACCGACGAAATATTGACGATGCGGCCCCAGCGCGTGCCGATCATCGGCAGCAGCAGCGGCTGCGTCACGTTGAAAAATCCGTTCAGGGACACATCGATCACGCGGCTCCACTGCGCGGGGTTCATGCCAGCCATGACGGCATCGTCGTGGATCCCGGCATTGTTGACGACGATCTGAATCGGGCCGTCGGCGAGCAATCGATCGAGCGCGGCTGCGCTCCCGCCGGGGTCGGTGACGTCGAACGCCACCGCTTGCGCCGACCCGCCGCCGACAGCGATCTCGTCCGCCACCTCCTGTGCCTGGTGCATGCGGCTGTTGGCGTGGACGTAGACATGCCGTCCCTCGGCAGCCAGCCTGCGGCAGATGGCCGCGCCGATGCCGCCGCTGCCGCCTGTCACGAGCGCTCGCTTCATCTCTTGTTCAGCCGGCGTCCAGGACCACCGTCGCCCTTCCGCGCAATATTTCCGTTCCCCCTGCGGACACGGCGAACTGGTAAACCACGAGCTGCGCGTCGCCCATCATGCGCTCGGCGTCGATCACCAGCTCGTCGTCCAGGTCATCGAGACGGCCTGCGTGGCACACGACGTCCCTGAGGCTCGCGATATAGCCGGCGCTCGGCGTCGCGCCGATGATCGCGGCCAGCCGCCCGTGCACCGCCATGGCCTGCGCCGCATATTCGATGCCGCACAGCGCGGGAAGCTGCGGGCCGGCGCGCAGCGGATTGTCGCCGTCCCGGTGGCTGCGGCTGATGCAGCGAATCGTCGCCTCGTTCCACTGGGTCACTTCGTCGAGCAGACACATCCTCCCGGCATGCGGAATCATCCTGGCGATGTCCGCTTTGCTTACCGGCATGACGCAATGCGCACGTGCAGATGAGCTCCTGCGACGTACTGAAGGACGACCTCTTCTGCGCCGTCTCGCGCCAGTGCGACGAGCACAGGCAGGCTGCGCGCCGCGGGGTTGCTCACTCTGACGGCCTCCAGAGCGTGATCAGACAGGGGTGTCTCGGCCTTATCGTACGGCATGAACTCCAGGTCGATGGCGGCGAAGCTGCGCCGGGTAGCCTCGGGCGCCATGACGAAGGCGACGCCGAATTCGCCGCTGATCGGGCGCGCCGCATGCAGGGGCTGCGGGTACGGCTGGTCGTAGGCGATGAGCGCCACCGGTCTTGCGTCCACCGCCACCTGCGTGGCGCATTCCAGCAGGCCGGCCGCGAAGCTAGCGTCGTAGCAGCACAGGCTGGTCGAAGGCTCGCGGGACTGGGTCGCTATGCTCCAGTAACCGGCCGCGGCATTGTGCACGGAGTTCATGAACCGCGTGGGCGACACCCCGCGCTCGGGCGTGGTGAGGGTGTCGCAGATCTGGTGCAGGATTTCACCATCGCCCGATGAGGATGTGAATACCGCCGCCGTGGCGGCGGCATCGCGCCCGGCGCTCATGAACGCTTCCCATCCCACGGCCAGCGCGAGCTTGACCGGGATGCCGGCACGGCGCCGCTCGGCCGGCGGCAGCAGCTCGCTCGGGGGGATCGCCGTAGGCGCGACGCGG
>DATNMK010000038.1:0-3511 GCA_035602335.1 Burkholderiales bacterium | reverse complement strand
CGAGCCCTGGACGAGCTCGAAATCCGCCTTTGCGGCGAGCCGCTTCACCGTGTACCCCTCGCGCCGGTAGGCCTCCTCAATCGCGGCCGAGAAATCGTCCCAGGGCATGGCTCGCAGGCGCTCGAGCGTGCCGGCGATGCGCCCCGCGCCGGGCGCGCGCAGCCGCTGCCAGCCGGCGTACGCCGCGATCACGGCGAAGGGCAGCGCCGCGGACACCGCATAGCTCGTGGGGATAAGGAGCCTCAGGCCCGCGACGAGCGCGATCGCGACGAGCGCGCTCACCCACCACGGCGAGCGCAGCAGCACCGCGAAGAGCGAATTCTTGTTCAGCTTGAGCATGAGCCGGGCAGGCCGCGTTCAGCGCTTTTGCCGGGCGAGGAAGCGGTCGAGCTGGTCGGCGAAGCGCTTGCGGTCGGTGTTGTCGAGCGCCGCAGGACCGCCGGTGCGCTCCCCCGTCCCGCGCAGCTCGTCCAGGTAGTTGCGCAGCGCCAGGCGCTCCTGGATGTTCTCCGGCGAATAGAACTCGCCGCGCGGATTGAGCGCGTGGCCGCCTCTGGCGATCACGTCCGAGGCGAGCGGAATGTCGGCGGTGACGACGAGATCGCCCGGCGCCAGCTCGCGCACGATGTGGCTATCCGCGACATCGATGCCGCGCGGCACCTGAAGCGCGCGGATGTACGGCGATGGCGGCGTGCGCAGCAGCTTGTTCGCCACCAGCGTCAGCGGGATCTTGGCCCGCTCCGCCGCCCGGTAGAGGATGTCCTTGATGACGGCGGGACACGCGTCGGCGTCGACCCAGATGTGCATGGTTGGGGTCAGACCCCGATTCTTCCTGGTTTTCGCTTTACGGGGGTCTGACCCCGATTTTCAGGCCGCCTTCTTCACCACCAGCCGTACGTTCATGCCCGCCCGGCTGGCGATGTTCACCAGCGCATCCAGGCTGAACTGGCCGATTTTTCCCTTGAGTAGCGCATTGAGGCGCGGCTGCGTAAGGCCAAGCGCCTTCGCTGCAGCCGCCTGAGTCATGCCGCTCTTCCGGTGGAACTCCACGATGCGAATTATCAGGTCGGACCGCATTTTCAGGTTCTCGGCCTCTACCTTGTCGAACCCGAGATCGATGAAAATGTTGTCGCTACCGAGGACACGCTTGAGTTTTCCGCTCATCGTTGCCTTCTCTCCTGAATAAGCTCCCGGAATCTTCGTCGCGCCAACTCGATGTCCGTCCGCGCAGTCTTGCGAGACTTCTTTTGAAACGCATGCAGCACGTATACCGCCTCCATAAACTTCGCCATGTAAATCACCCGAAACGCACCGCCAATACGGACGCGAATTTCGTTCACGCCAAGGCCTACCGAAGGCATCGGCTTCCAGTCCGACGGTTCCTCGCCCACCTGGACGAGTCCGAGCTGAACACCGGCCTCGTGCCGCGCCTCCGGGGCAAAGTCCCGAACCCGCCTAAGACTGTCGCCCAGCCAGACAACTTGCTTCACGCCATTATCTCAGTTTCTGTATAAAAGGGAACCGCTGCGATTCTTGTTCTAACGTTCAACGCGATCGCCTCGCCACCGTTGACGCGGCGGGTTGGAGGAAAATCGGGGTCAGACCCTGATTTTTCTTGGGAGGGTCTGACCCCGATTTTCCGGCGACGGAGACCAATCCTGATCCAGGACCTTTCGCCCCTCGAGCTCACCTACTGCGTGGCGGTGCTCCTCTTCACCTTCGCGCTGCGCGGCAGCCTCGGCTTCGGCGGCGCGATCGGCCTGCCGCTCCTCGCGCTCGTCATCCCGGTGAAGGTCCTGGCGCCGGCCTGGTCGCTGATCGGCATCATCTCCTCCGCCGCGATCATCGGCCGCGACCGCAGGCACGTCGCGAAGCGCGAGTTCCTCGGGCTCCTGCCCGGATGCGCCCTCGGCATCGCGGCCGGCCTGTTCTTCTTCAAGACCCTCGACGCAGTCATCCTCGCTCGATCTCTCGGCGCCTTCATCATCCTGTACGCGATCTATTCCCTGTGGATGTCGACCCGGCCGGCCGGCAGCACCCCGCCCGTTCCTCCCGCCGTGCTCCGCCCGGCTGCGAGCTTCTTCTCCGGCGCCGTCGGCACCCTCTTCGGCTCGATGGCCTCGATCTTCTTCGCGATGTACCTCGATGCGAGCGGCGCGAACAAGCAGGCCTTCCGCGCCACCCTCTCCGCCATGCTCATGACCCTGAGCGTCGCGCGCACGATCGGCTATGCCGCGGTGAACGAGCTCACCCTCGACTCCTTCCTCCTCTGCGCCGCCGCGCTCCCCGCCATGGGCCTCGGCCTCCTCGTCGGCGACCGGATTCATTCAGGGCTCAGCCAGGCCGCCTTTCAGCGCGTCGTTTGCGCAGCGCTTTTCCTTTGCGGCGTTCCGCTGCTTCTGAAATGAGGAGATGGATGCTCCGGTGCTAAAATGGCGACGTGCCGAAGAAACCGCTCATCGAGACCAATCCTTACCTGCGCAATGCGGACGGGCGGAGCAAGGCGCTGATCGCGAACGTATCGAGCAATACCTCGGTCGAGACGGGTAGAAAGTCCGAAACCATCGCGCGCACGCTGAGCCGCACGGAACGGACTTCGCCGGTCAAGACGCGGCAAGGCTCAGGTCGATAATTTCGGCGAAGAGCTTCGCCATCGGCTCGTAGTTCCCCTTCGGCGGCGTTGAACCCGGCGTGCTCGAAGCTTCGGCGCGTCGCCTATGTCATCGCAATCCCTGGATGAGCGTTCATCCACTCGAACCGGGGAGATTCTCGCGTGCCGTCGGCGGACAACGTGCTGCCTCTTCTGAATGACAGCGGTGACCTGCCGCCTGGCGTACATGTCGCTGGGTGGGTGGTTCGGCAGTTTCGTATCGGCAGTGCCCGACCCGCGCGATGTCGACGTGGTACTGGTCATGGGTGACGACTTCAGGCTGGAGGATTGCCCGCGGGAATCGCGGACCTTGTTTTCGCACGCCGACGCCGAGGCCCGTTACGGCGCGAGCGTCTTCTGGCTCAGGGAAGGGATGCTCCAGGACGCCGCAATGCACGAGTTTCTGCGCGTCTGGCAGACCAAGCGGGATGGGACGGTTCGTGGCATATTGGAGGTCGCATGATCCGCACCGACGAGGAGCTTGCACTCGCGCGGCAGCGCGTGGCGAAGCTCGAGCGCCTGCTCGAGGACCTGCGCGGCACCGCGCGGCCCGAGGAATGGCCTGCGCTTAGTTCCGGCTACCGGCTGGAGATCGAGCGCATGCAGGGCGAGATCCTCGACTACCTGGTGCGGGCGGCCCCGGACACGAGGCGCAGAACAACGGCCTGATTTGCCGGGGCCCGCAGCGCCGCACCCGGTGAATTGCGTCCAGGGGGATGCTGCTGCACTGCCTAATTGTCCCCGCAGCAGAGACCGCTCCTGATCCAAGACCTCTCGCCCCTCGAGCTCACCTACTGCGTGGCGGTGCTCCTCTTCACCTTCGCGCTGCGCGGCAGCCTCGGCTTCGGCGGCGCGATCGGC
>DATNMK010000037.1:0-3223 GCA_035602335.1 Burkholderiales bacterium | reverse complement strand
TGGTCGTGTTCATCGCGCTGCTCGTGATCCTCAACAGCGTGACCGGCTGGATCTACAGCTACACGATCAAGCCCTTCCCCAGCCCGTTCCCCGCCGAGCCGTTGTTCGGCATCCGCTACATGTCGGCCCACCAGCTCGGCGCGATCGGGGTCACGCTCGTCGTGCTTGCCGTGCTGTACGTCTTCTTCCGCTTCACGCCGGTCGGGCTCGCGATGCGCGCCGCGGCGCAGAATCCCGTGTCGAGCCGCCTGGTCGGGATCCGGGTGGGCTGGATGCTCGCCCTAGGCTGGGGACTCGCCGCAGCCGTCGGCGCCGTCGCCGGCATGATGATCGCGCCCATCGTGTACCTCGATCCCAACATGATGAGCGGAATCCTGCTTTACGCGTTCGCCGCGGCGCTGCTCGGCGGGATCGACAGCCCTGGCGGGGCGGTGCTCGGCGGCTTCGTGGTCGGCGTGCTCGAGAACGTGCTCGGCGCCTTCGTCATCGGCAACGAGCTCAAGCTCTCGGTGGCGCTCGTGCTCATCATCGGCGTGCTGCTGGTGAAGCCCTCCGGCTTCTTCGGCAAGGTGCACGTCACGCGGGTATGACGAAGAAGAATTTTCTAATATTGATGATTCTGCTGGTCGTCGCCTGCGCGCTTCCCTTCCTGGTCAGCAACTACCGGACATTCCAGTTCACGCTCGTGCTGGTGTACGCGATCGCGCTGCTCGGGCTCAACGTCCTCACCGGATACAACGGCCAGATCTCGCTCGGGCACGGCGCCTTCTACGCGATCGGCGCGTATACCACGGCGATCCTGATGGACAAGCTCGGCGCACCCTACTGGGCGACCCTTCCTGCCGCGGGCGCGGTGTGCCTGGTGGCCGGGTTCCTGTTCGGCCTGCCGGCGCTGCGGCTCGAAGGCTTGTATCTGGCGCTCGCGACCTTTGCGCTCGGCGTATCGATGCCGCAGCTCCTCAAGTACCATCACCTGGAGGCGTGGACCGGAGGGGTGCAGGGAATCGTCATCGCGAAGCCGGAGCCGCCTTTCGGTCTTCCAATCAATGCGGATCAGTGGCTGTATTTCTTCGCGCTCGCAGTGACTATCCTGATGTTCGTGCTCGGCTGGAACCTGATGCGCGGGCGCGTCGGGCGCGCGCTGATCGCGATCCGCGACCAGCACATCGCCGCGGAGGCGATGGGCATCAACAACGCGCTCTACAAGTCGCTCGCCTTCGGCGTGTCGGCCATGTACACCGGCATCGCGGGGGCGTTGGGCGCGATCGCGGTGCAGTACGTGGCGCCCGACAGCTTCAACATCTTCCTGTCCATCGTCTTCCTGGTCGGCATCGTGGTGGGGGGCCTGGCGTCGATTTCCGGCGCGCTCTACGGGGCTCTCTTCATCCAGTTCGTCCCCAACATCGCCGACGACATCTCGAAGGCCGCCCCGTGGGCGATCTTCGGCGTCATCATGATCGTATTCGTGTACCTGATGCCCACCGGCATCGCCGGCGCGTTCCGCCTGCTCGCGGCGCGATGGGGAAAAGGCGCGCAATCCCAGCCCGGCCCGGCGCTCGGGCCGGCTTCACCGAAGGAGGAAACCCCATGAAACGCACCCTCGTCCCACTGGCCGCCGTGCTCGCCGCGGCGCTCGTCTCGCCCGCTCTGGCGCAGAAGAAATACGATCCGGGCGCTTCCGACACCGAGATCCGGATCGGCAATACCAATCCCTACAGCGGCCCGGCCTCGGCCTACGGCACGATCGCGAAATCGATCGCGGCCTACTTCAAGATGATGAACGGCCAGGGCGGCATCAACGGCCGCAAGGTCAACTTCATCTCCTACGACGACAGCTACAGCCCGCCGAAGACCGTGGAGATGGTGAGGAAGCTCGTCGAGCAGGACGACGTGTTGTTCGTGTTCCAGACGCTCGGCACGCCGTCGAATACGGCGATCCACAAGTACATGAACATGAAGAAGGTGCCGCAGATGCACGTCGCCACCGGGGCCACGAAGTGGAACGACCCGAAGAACTTCCCCTGGACCATGGGCTGGCAGCCGAACTACCAGTCCGAGGCCAGGGCCTACGCGCAGCACATCCTCAAGACCAAGGCCGACGCGAAAATCGGCGTGCTGTTCCAAAATGACGACTACGGCAAGGATTACCTCAAGGGCTTCAAGGACGGCCTTGGCGACAAGGCGAAGGCGATGATCGTCGCCGAGGTCTCGTACGAGGTGAGCGATCCCACCGTGGACTCGCAGATCGTGCAGCTGCAGGCTTCAGGCGCGAACGTGTTCTTCAACATCACCACGCCCAAGTTTGCCGCGCAGGCGATCCGCAAGGCTTACGACATCGGCTGGAAGCCGGTGCAATACCTCAACAACGTCTCCAACTCGGTCGGCTCGGTGCTGACCCCCGCCGGCCTGGAGAAATCGGTCGGCATCATCACGAGCGCCTACCTCAAGGACGCCACGGACCAGCGCTGGGCGAACGATGCCGCGATCGCGCAGTGGCGCGAATTCATGAAGAAGTACTACCCCGACGGCGACCAGGCCGACGTGTTCAACGTCTACGGCTACACGGTCGCAGCGACGCTGCAGGAAGTGCTGAAGAAATGCGGCGACAACCTGACGCGTGAGAACGTGATGAAGCAGGCGGCTAGCATGAAGGGGTTTCGCGTCGAGACGATGCTGCCGGGCATCGCCATCACGACTGGTAGCGATGACTTCGCGCCGATCGAGTCGGTGCAGCTGGAGCGCTTCAACGGCAAGCAGTGGGAGCTGTTCGGCGAGGTGATCGGCAAGTAGCGCTTCAGGCGAATTTCAATCCGAGCCGCGCGAACAACGCGCGGTCTCGGCTCGCTTCGGGGTTCGCCGTCGTCAGGAGCTTCTCGCCGTAGAAAACGGAGTTCGCCCCGGCCAGGAAGCACAGCGCCTGCTCTGCGTCGGACATGCTTTCACGCCCGGCGGAAAGCCGCACCCAGGCCTTGGGCATGGTGATGCGCGCCGCGGCGATGGTGCGCACGAACTCCAGCTCGTCGAGCTTCGGGGTGCCGGCGAGGGGAGTGCCCTGCACCTGCACCAAGGCGTTGATCGGCACGCTTTCCGGGTAGGGGTCGAGGCTCGCGAGCTGGGCGATGAGGCCGGCGCGGTCGCGCCGCGATTCGCCCATGCCGACGATGCCGCCGCAGCACACGCTGATGCCCGCGGCGCGCACCCGCTCGAGCGTGTCGAGCCGGTC
>DATNMK010000036.1:0-69900 GCA_035602335.1 Burkholderiales bacterium | reverse complement strand
CCCGGCCACAATCCCAGCCAGCCCCGAGCCGCTTTCGGACGCTGAGCTCGCGCAGCGAATCGCCGCCGGCGACCTGCGCGCCTTCGAGGCGCTGATGAGGCGCTACAACCGGATGCTGTTCCGGACTTCGCGGGCGATTCTCCACGACGACGCCGATGCCGAGGAGGCGCTGCAGGATTGCTACCTGCGCGTCTTCCGTGCAATAGGCGAATTTCGCGGGGAATCAAAGCTTTCCACCTGGCTGGTACGGATTGTCGCGAACGAGGCGCTGACGCGGCTGAGGAAGCGACGCCGCGGCGCCGAGGTGGTGCCTCTGTACGGGGAAGACATGCCGACCGAAGACATGCCGACCGAAGACCGACCCGACCACGCGGCGCAGCGCGCGCAGACCCGGCGCCTGCTCGAGCAGAAGATCGACGCGTTGCCCGACGCGTATCGCACGGTGTTCGTGTTGCGCGCCCTGGAGGAATTTTCGGTGGAAGAAACGGCCGCCGCGCTGGGCATCCCTGAGGCCACGGTGAGGACCAGATTTTTCCGGGCGCGCCGCCTGTTGCGCGAAGCGCTCTCCACGGAGATCGATCTCGCCTACGACGAGGCTTTCGGCTTCGCGGGCGAGCGCTGCGACCAGATCGTGGCCCGAGTGCTCGCCAGGCTCGGAGCGCTCTAGTCTCGCAGCCTAGCGATCGAGCGCACGGCCAAGCGCCGCGCGCATCCGATCAAAGTGCGACCCGGGCCAGTAGACGCGGCCGCATCCCCCGCAGTGCATGAATGAATCATGCAGTTGAAGTATCTTTTCCGGCACCTGGCCTGGCAGCGAGGCTCGGTCAATCGGCCGTAGTGCCACGTTGCAATTCAGGCAGAGCGTGAAAGGCCGCGCCGCGGACGCAAGATCGTAGCGGCCGGCGACTTCGCGCAGCTGCGCTTCCGGCTTTAGCGCGCGCACATAGCAGCCGCGCGCGATCTCGCGGCACTTGAGGAGCTCCCGGTCTCGCGTGAGGACGATGCGACGCTCCTCTTCGGCGAGGCGGCGGATCTCGCTGTCCTGCAGCCGGTCGTGGAAAACGGTGTCGTAACCCAGCATGCGCAGAAAGCGGGCGAGGCCACCGAGGTGAGCGTCGGCCACGAACAAATGCGGCGCTTCCTTTTCCTTGGGGTGTACCTCGATGAAGTCGCCATCCCGGACGGTGCGCTGCAGGGTCGCCGGCTCGCCGTTCACGGCGACCGGCCCGACCTCGGTATGCGGCACGCCGAGCGCCTCGATCGCGTTTTTCAGGCTCGCGGCGCGGGCACAGCTGAATTCGAATGGGGCACTTCTTTTGGGCGGGGGCAAAAACTGGCCGATATCCCCAAAAAACTGGAAGCGCGCGGTCGCCACTACGGCCGGATGTACGCCCAACCCTCGCGCTGGCGCTTTATGATGTGCGTGACGCCCGCCTGCACGTAGGCGATGCCGCCGTACATGTCGCTCCTCGAGATCTTCTGGTTCTGCATCGTGTTCTCGCAGGCGAGCAGGCCGACGCTGTCGTCGAGCGCGTCGGCGAGGCGCGCGGCGACCGGCGACTCGGCCTTCAGCATCGCGAGGCCGGGGCCGTAGGCGACGATCTCGATCTGCACGTTGTTCTTGCCGAGGTCGGCCTGCACGTTCTTCGCGTTGTTGAGCGCGAGGTTCCATTTCGCCGGATCGTTGTCGCTCACCTGGAATACCACGCGGTATTTGCCGGTGGTCTGCTGCGCATGGGCTGAAGGCAGGAGGAAGGCAAGAAGGAGGACAATCGCAATTCGGCGCCGCATCGGCTCATTCTAGCTCGTCGATCGGTTCGCAATCCGCGCCGCCAGGCTCAGGTAAACAGTAATATCGGGCAGTTCCGGCACGCTACGATCATAGGATGTCCAGCGACCTGCTCACCAGGCTGCAGAGCGGCGATTTTGTCGTGACTGCCGAGATCACGCCGGCGGTGTCGACCGATCCGGCCGAGTTCATCTCGCGCGCGCTGCCGCTCAAGGGTCTCGCCACGGCGGTCAACGTGACCGATGGAGCAGGGGCCAAGGTCCACCTTTCGAGCCTCGCAGCCGCGCATTTCCTGGTCCAGAATGGGATCGAGCCCATCTTCCAGATGACCTGCCGCGATCGCAACCGCCTTGCGCTGCAGGGCGATCTGCTCGGCGCGGTGTCGCTCGGCATCCGCAATGTGCTGTGCCTGGCGGGCGATGATCCGAAGGCGGGCGATCAGCCCGAGGCGAAGGCGGTGTTCGATCTCGACAGCCGAGGACTTCTCACCATGGCGCATCGCATGCGCACTGAAGGACGCCTGCCCTCCGGCACGCCGATCTCCGGGAAAATCCCGCTGGTGCTCGGTGCTGCCGACACGCCGATCGATCCGCCGCCCGACTGGGAGCCGAAAGCGCTGCGCGCCAAGCTCGATGCCGGCGCCGATTTTGCGCAGACGCAGTTCTGCATGGACGTGGAGGTCGCGCGCCGCTACGCCAGGCGGCTTCTCGATTTCGGCGTTGCCCAGCGGCTGCCGATCCTGATCGGCGTGGCGCCGATTCCGTCGGCGCGCTCGGCGCGCTGGATGCGCGAGAAGCTGTACGGCACGCTGATCGCCGATGAGCAGATCGAGCGCCTCGAGAAGGCGCGCGATCCGAAGGCCGAGGGCAACCGGATCTGCATCGAGGTCCTGCGCGAACTCGTCCAGATCCCGGGCGTCGCCGGCGCGCACGTGATGGCGCCGCAGAACTTTACCGAGATCCCTGTGGTCATCGCCGAGTCGGGCGTCACGCGCAAAAAGCGCAAGACATGAAGTTTGTAGCTCGTGTTTGAACTCATCACGCGGCATGGATTGGCGCTGATTTTTGGCAATGTGCTGCTGGAACAGCTGGGCGTGCCGCTGCCCGCGATCCCGACGCTGATTGTCGCGGGCGCCCTGGCGGCAGACGGAACGCTTTCCGCGCCGGCGGTCTTCGGCGTCGCCTTCGTCGCCTCCATGCTGGGAGATTCGGCGTGGTACGTGGCGGGCCGGCGCTACGGCCGGCGCGTCATGACCACCCTTTGCCGCATCTCGCTTTCGCCCGATTCGTGCGTGCGCCAGACGGAAAACCACTTCGATCGCTGGGGCGGCCTCACCCTGGTGCTGGGCAAATTCATTCCCGGGCTCTCCACCATCGCTCCGCCCCTCGCCGGAGCGATGCACATCCGGTGGCCGTCCTTCCTGCTTCTGAACGGCGCCGGCACGGCGATCTGGGTCGCGGCACCGATCGCGGCGGGGATTGTGTTCCACGCCGAGATCGAGTGGCTTATCGGCCGCATGGAAGATCTCGGCGCCATGGCGCTGGAGGCGATCGTTGCGCTGCTTGCCGCATACGTCGCCTTCAAATGGTGGGAACGCCGGCGCTTCTACAAGATGCTGCGCATGGCGAGGATTACCGTCGAGGAGCTGCGCAGCCTGATGGATTCGGGCAAGCGCCCGGTGATCATCGACGTGCGCTCGCGCGCCGACCGCGACCTGGACGGCCGCTTGATCCCCGGCGCGCTCGCTTTCGAGGTCGAGAAAATGGAACAGCTGATCGACGCGCTGCCGGTGGACCAGGACGTCATCTTCTACTGCACCTGCCCGAACGAGGCGTCGGCGGCGCGCGCCGCCAAAATGCTCATCGACCGGGGCTACACGCGCGTACGCCCTTTGCTCGGCGGCCTGGACGCCTGGACTGAAGCAGGCTACGCGATCGAGCGTCGGCCGGCCAGGCGTTAGCGCTCCGCGCGCACGGTGTTCTCGATCACGCCGACGCCTTCGATCTCGCAGCGGACCTTGTCTCCGGGCTTCAGGAATCCCGGCGGCTTCATGAAGAATGCGACGCCGGCCGGCGAGCCGGTGACGATGATGTCGCCGGGAAACAGAGTCATCGCCTGGCTGCAATACGACACCAGCTTTTCGATGCCGAAGTACAGGTCGGAAGTGTCGCTGTTCTGCCGCACCTCGCCGTTCACCTCGGTGCGCATCTTGAGCGGCTTGCCCCACTGGAATTCGTCCAGCGTCACGAGAGCGGGCCCCGTCGGGCAGAAGGTGTCGTAGCTCTTGCCGATGAAGTGCACCCGGTAGAACGGATTGCTCTCGTGCTCGGCGAGCTGGATGTCGCGCGCGGACATCTCGTTGACCACCATGTAGCCCGCGAGATGGTCTTTGACCTGCGCTTCGCTGATGCGCCTGCAGCGCTTGCCGATGACCACGCCCAGCTCGAGCTCGTAGTCGAGCTTCTTGGTTTCGCGCGGATGGATCACGTCGTCGAAGGGGCCGCAAAGGCTGGAGGTCGCCTTGGCGAGGATCATCGGCTCGCGCGGCGGCGCGCCATCCTTGAGCACCGGGCCGGCTTCGGCGATATGCGACTTTGTGTTCGCGCCGGCGATCAGCAGCTTGCGCGGCACGGGAACCGGGGCTCCCAGGCGCACGGTTTTGCGCTCGATCGCCTTTGTCGAACTGCGCGAGGCGAAAGCCTTGTCGAGCTGCTTGCGCCAGTCGGGCTGCTCGAGGAACAGGCGCATGTCGCTCACGGGGAGGTCGATGATCGCGTCATCGACGAGAATTCCGGCGCGCTCGCTGCCCATCGCGCCATAGCTGACCAGCCGCATGCCTAGTCCAGGCTGATGCTGCTGTCGCGGATCACCTTCGCCCACTTCGCGATTTCGCTCTTCATGTAGGCGGCGAATTCCTCCGGCGTGCTGGTCTGCGGCTGGAAGCCGCTCTCCGAGAGCCGCTGCTTGATCGTGGGATCGGCCATCACCTTGGCGAATTCCGCATTGAGCTTCATAACGACGGGGCGGGGAGTGCCCACGGGCGCGACGAAGCCTTGCCAGGCCCAGGCTTCGAAGCCGGGGTAGCCCGATTCGCCGATGGTCGGCAGCTCGGGCAGCGCGGCGACGCGCTTGTCGCTCGCCACCGCGAGAGCCCGAACCTTGCCGCCCTTGATCTGCGGCAGGCCGGAAGCGATGTCGAGGAACATCGTCGAGATCCGCCCGCCGATCAGATCGGTCATCGCGTCGGCGCCGCCCTTGTAGGGAATCGGCGTCATGACGATGCCGGCGCGCTGCTTGAAGAGCTCCATGGCGAGGTGAATCGGGCTGCCCGGCCCGGGCGCGCCGTAGTCGATCTTGCCCGGCGAGCGCTTCGCGGCTTCGACGAACTCCTTTACCGAGCTGGCCTGCATCGCCGACGGATTGACCGCGAGGATCAGCGCAAAGCGGCCGGTGAGGCTCACCGGCGCGAAATCCTTTACCGGATCGTAGGTGAGCTTCTTATATAGCGTCGGATTGAACGCATACGTGCCGGCGTCGCCTAGGAGGAGCGTGTAGCCGTCCGGCGCGCTTCTCGCCACCTCGCTCGCGCCGATCGCCGTGCCGGCGCCCGGGCGGTTCTCGACCACCACCGGCTGGCCGAGCGATTCGGACATCTTGGTGAACACCGTGCGGGCGAAGAAGTCGGTCGCGCCGCCTGCGGGATAGGGCACGATGAGCCGCACCGGCTTGGTTGGATAAGCCTGCGCGTGAACTGAGGGGGCCGCGGCGATCGCGGCGACTGCAAAAGCCAAATGGCGGGCGAGGCTCAGCACGGGGGTCTCCTCTGGCGAAGGACTGCATTCTCCGGAGGCTGCTTATAATCAGTCAACGAAAATGACGCTCCTACGGTTCCTGTACGCGTCGCTCGCGCTGGCATTGGCGTACCCGGCCGCGGCGCAGACCTATCCCAGCCAGCCGATCAGGATGATCGCCCCGTTTCCCCCCGGGGGCAGCGTGGACATCACCGCGCGGCTGATCGCCGAGCCGCTCGGCAATCAGCTCGGCACGCGGATCATCATCGACAACCGCAGCGGAGCCTCCGGCAACATCGGGATGGAGGCCGCGGCGCGCGCGGCTGCGGACGGTTACACGATCGTGCTGAACACGATCCCGCTGGTGACGAATCAGAGCCTGTTCGACAAGCTCACTTGGGACCCCATCCGCGACTTCGCGCCGATCGGCATGGTTGCCACATCGCCTCACGTTCTCGTGGTTCCGAACAAGACGCCGGCGAGCAACGTGCAGGAGCTGCTGCGCCTCGCGCGCGCCAATCCCGGCAAGCTGACCTACGCCTCGGCGGGCGTCGGCACGACGTTCCACCTGTGCGCGGAAATGTTCAAGGACGCCACCAACACCTTCATCCTGCACGTGCCCTACCGCGGCGGCGGCCCCGCGCTCATGGACACGCTCGGCGGCCAGGTGGACATGAGCTTCCCGACGGTCGCCGCAGCGCTGCCGCACGTGAAGGCGGGAACGCTGCGCGCGCTCGCCGTGACCGGAGCGGAGCGCTTCCCGCTGCTGCCAGACGTCCCCACGCTGCGCGAAGCGGGGCTCAAGGAATTCCAGTTCTCGCAGTGGCTCGCGCTCCTTGCGCCCGCCAAAACCCCGCCCGGAGTCGTGACGCGCCTGAGCGCCGCCCTCAGGAGCACGCTGAGCTCCCAGGAGGTGCGCGACAAGTTCCAGGCCCAGGCGTTCGAGTCCTACATCACCACGCCCGAGGAGGCGGGAAAATTCATCGCAGCCGAAGCGCAGCGCTTCTCGCAGCTCATCAAGGCGCGCAAGATCACGGCGGAGTGAGACCCAACCCTATGAAGCTGCCACGCGAGCGCGTTGCGTATTCCGCCATCGTCGACCGGCCGCCGCTGAAGCTGCCCGGCGATGCACGCATCGCGGTGTGGACCATCGTCAACGTCGAGGAATGGTCGATCGAGCGGCCGATGCCGCGCACCGTGCTGCCGCCGCCCTCATCTCACACTGCAGGCCAGCCGATCCTGCCCGACCTGCCGAACTGGGCCTGGCACGAGTACGGCATGCGAGTGGGGTTCTGGCGTTTCCTGGAGGTATTGAATCGCTTCAAGATAAAAGCAACGCTCGCGATCAACGGCTCGGTCTGCAAAAGCTATCCGCGCGTGGCGAAGGCGGGCCTCGAGGCCGGCTGGGAATTCATGGGGCACGGCTACATCCAGCGGCCGATGCACCACGTCGAGGATCAACGTGCCGCGATCCGCGAGACGATCGCCGTGATCAAAGAGTTCACCGGCAAGCCGCCGCGCGGCTGGGAGAGCCCGGGCCTTACCGAGACCTACGAGACCATCGACTACCTCAAGGAAGCCGGCATCGAGTACGTCGCCGACTGGGTGCTCGATGACCAGCCCTGCGTGATCGAAACCGCGAGCGGGCCGATCGTGTCGGTGCCCTACACCGTCGAGATGAACGACATCGCGATGATGGTGCTGCAGAACCATCCTTCGGAGGAATGGGTGCGGCGCGGCATCGACGCGTTCGACCGGCTCTACGCCGAAGGCGAAAAGAGCGCGCGGGTGATGGCGATCAGCATTCATCCCTACATCACCGGCGTGCCTCATCGCATCGGCTACCTCGAAAGGCTCTACGAGTACATCCGCCAGCGCCCGGGCGTGCTGCTGTGGACCGGAGAACAGATCCTTGACTGGTACAAAAGCGCCGCCAAGCTACGCTGAGCTGTGGGACCGGGCCGAGCAGCTGCTTCCGGTTCTGCGGGAGCGCGCGCCGCGCTGCGAAGAGCTGCGCCGCATGCCCGACGATACGCTGCGCGACTTCCACGAAGCGGAGCTCTTTCGCATCCACCAGCCCAAGCGCGTCGGCGGCGCGGAGCTCGATTTCGTGGCGGTGGTCGAGTTCGGCGCGCTGCTCGCCCGCGCCTGCGCCTCGAGCTCCTGGAACTTCATCAACTTCCTGGCGCACCACCTGCTGCTCGGCATGTTCCCGCCGCAGGCGCAGGACGAGATCTGGGGCGAATCGCCGGACACGCTGATCGCCTCGTCGTACGTGTTTCCCGCCGGCAAGGCGAAGAAGGTGAAGGGCGGCTACGTCATCTCGGGGCGCTGGCCGTTCTCGAGCGGCGTCGACCCGAGCGAATGGAACCAGCTTGCCGGCCTCGCCTGGCTCGACGACAACGCGCCGCCCGAGCAGCGTATTTTTCTGCTCCACAAGTCGCAGTACAAGGTGATCGACAACTGGTTCGCCGGCGGCCTGCGCGGCACCGGCAGCAAGGACGTCGAGGTGCTCGAGCAATTCGTGCCGGAGCACCGCACGCTGGCGGTGGCTGACATGAAGGGCGGGCCGACGCCGGGCAGCGAAGTGAACCCCGGGCCGCTCTTCCAGGTGCCGGTGTTCGCGCTCTTTCCGTACATGCTCTCCGGCGTGCCGCTCGGCATCGCCGAGGCCCTGATCGATGATTTTGCTTCCGGCACTCGAAACAAAAGCGGGAAGATGACCGGCGCCCGCGTCGCCGAGATCCAGAGTACGCAGATCCGCCTGGGCGAGGCCACGGCGTATGCGCGCGCCTCGCGTCTGGTCCAGATTGGAAACAGTCTTGAAGCCCAGGCACTCATAGCTTCCAATCGGGTGCCTGACGCCAAGACGAAAGCGCGTTACCGGCTCGAAGGCGCCTACGCGGTCGACTGGGCGGTTCGCGCGGTCGATGTAATGTTCGGCCTGTCGGGCGCGAGCGGGCTGTATGAGTCGGGTCACATGCCGCGCGCCTACCGCGATGCGCACGCCGTGAAGCAGCACTTCTCCTTCAACACCGATATCGCGGGCACGACCTACGGGCGTGTCGCGCTGGGCCTGCCCAGCGACAACCCGACGCTCTAGAAGGTCTTCCTGCAGGCGCTAGCCGTAGATTGCCGCGCCAACAATCACGGCGCCATCCAGCACCAGCCAGCCGATGCACGGCAAGTAGATGTTCGGGTCGCGCTTGCGTACGCCGTACCAGAACCACGCGAGAGCCGAGATCCAGTATGCGCTCCACGACAGCAGCGATACGCCCGCCGCCTGACGCCCGACCCAGATGGCAAGAATCTGCGGGACCGTCATGACCAGGGTGAATATCGACAGGCCTCCGAGCAATTTCTTCATCGCTTGTTCGGAGGGGTGTTCCGACAGGGCAGGGTGAGGGTGCATGGCGTCTCCTGGGGTAGAAGACCCGGTTGGCTGGATTTGTAATCCTAATCCCTCGGAGCTAGCGTCCGGCGTTAAAGGTGAACCCGGCCTGTTCGAACTCGGCGGAGAGGCCGGGCCGCACCGCGTCGATCTCGCGCTTCGCCTGCTCGGTAAAGGCGATGTCGCTCATGTCGTGCACGCCGCCGGTGATGATGACCTGCAGAATGCCTTCCTCATCGCCGACGTTGCGGAACGCGCGGCATACGCCCGGCGGAAACGAGACGGTGTCGAACTGCTCGAGGATCGCCCGCTCGGCTCCGTCGTCATTCCAACTCAATTCGAAGCGGCCTCTGAGCACGGTGAAGGTTTCGTAGGTCTGCCGGTGCGAGTGCAGCCCAGGGCCCTGGCCCGGAGGGCAAACGGCGAGCGTCATCGTCATCCCGGCGGCGCCGCGGATCGGCGCGCCCGAATTGATGGGCGTCTGCGCGTCCTCTTCGAGACCGATGACCGAAAGCAGCTTGCGCGAATAGACCACGTCGCGCGCTTTCTCGGGGATCGATTCGTTCTGGATCGGCAGCGGCTTCAAGCCACGGAAGCGCGCAATGCGGCGCTCCATCTCCTGCCCGGAGATCCGGATCGTTTTCATTCTAGTTCTGCCGCTTCGCCTTGCCCCGGTCGAGCGTGACCGCGGAGGCCGAGCCTTTGCCTTTCCATTCCTTCTCGTCGATGACTTCGCCGAGGAAGTTGAGCTCGATGGTGATGTCGTCGGGGTCCTTGAGGAAGATCTGAAACAACTTCGCCTCGGGGAAGCTGCGGAAATGCATCTCGACCTTGCTCTTCTGGATGCGCTCGCGCACCGCCACGGGATTCTGGGCGAGGAAGGCTATGTGATCGACCGAGCCCGAGCCGGTGGTGCCTCGCGGATGCTTCTTCAGCAGGAACATGTCGCGGATCTTATTCGGGTCCTGCGAGGCGAGGTGCACGCAGATCTCGTCGCCGACCTTCAGCCAGTAGCCGGGAAAGCCGAAGTCGGGCCGCTCGGCCAGGTCCATGCCGAGCACCTTGATGTAGAAGTCCTTGGTGCGCTCGAGGTTCTTCGCGACGATGAGGTAGTGGTTGAGTCCGGTAACGGGCATGGCGGCTCCTTCACAGGGTCTCGGAAAGGCGTATTTTCCACGCTTCTAGTCGATCAGCGCGTCGCCCTCGTGAAACGGATAAGGTCCGGCGAAATCGCCGACGTACGCGGTATGGCTGACGACGCCGACGCCCTCTTTCCAGGCGTGCAGCTGGAACGCCGGCGGCTCCATCCTGAAGGCCGACGGGGCGTCGGGGGCGAGGTCGAGGGCTACCTGGTGCGCCGGGCTCGGGCAGGTCGAGGCGATCGTTCCGGCGAAGCGGAACTGGATTGGCCGGTGCAGATGGCCGCACAGCACGCGCTCCACCTGCGCATGACGCTCGATCAGCTCGGCCAGGCGCTCGCTGCCTTCCAGCCCGATGCGGTCCATGTGGCCGATAAGCGTGGGGAACGGCGGGTGGTGCATGATCACAAGCGTGGGTTTGTTCGCTCTTGATGAAAGTGTTTTTTCCAACCACGCGAGGCGCTCATCGTCCAGCCGTCCGCCGTCTTCGCCCGGGATGACGGTATCGATCGCCACGATGCGCAGCGGCCAGTCATCGATCGCGTACTGCACGAACGGCTCCCATTGGCGAAGGTAGGCGTGGTCCGGAAAGGCTGCGCGCAGCGCGCCGCGCTCGTCGTGGTTGCCGGGGATGAAGTACACCGGCATGGGAAGCGGAGCGAGTAGCTTGCGAAGATGAGCGTATTCCTCCGGTCGGCCGAAATCGGTCAGATCGCCGGTGGCCACGACGAGATCGGGACGCTGCGGCAGGCGCAGGATCCCCTCGACGCAGTGCGCGAGCATCGCGGCGCAGTCCACTACACGGTAGGAAAGCTTACCCGGCGCCTTGATGTGCAGGTCGCTGATCTGGCAGACAAGAAGCGAGCCGGTGTTCATAGCGCGAGCACGCCGCTCCGTGGTCTCCACGGTGAGAAGCTGCGAGGCGCCGCAGTCGACCATCAGCTGGGTGTGATCGCAGCAACCAGCAGCGCCGCGGCGAGCGCGGCACGAAGCGAAAGATTCATGAATTCCTCCCTCAGCGAAGTTTACATCGTCGGATTCGCGTATTTTCCGCCGAGCGCAGCCAAACCGTAAGCCGCGCCTGCGATATCGAAATTGAACGAGAAGTGCTGGCTCATCGCCTGCAGGTCGCGCATGAAGCGCTGCAGGGGGTCTCTAGTGTAGATGGCGTTCGCGCCGTAACAGGACCACAGCACTTCCACCGCTTGGCGTGCCTGGCGCACCGCGAAGGCGTTCTGCGCGCGGTAGCGCAGCTTCGTGTCCAGGTCCGGCACCGCATGCTTTTCCGCGAAAGATTGAAATGAAATGGCGGATTGGCGCATCAGGTGGACCGCAGAATCGATCAACACCCTGGCCTCGGCAAGCTTGATCTGCACCGCCTGGAAATCGGCCACTTTCGCCCCGGTGTAGGTGCCTACGCGGGTCTTGAATGAGTTTGCTACGTGTTGGAAAGCGCCTTCTGCAGCTCCCAATGCAGTGGCCGACAGCGGATGCCCGGCGGAGGCGACGATCGGGACCCTGAAGAGCGGGCCGCTGTTGAGCTTGCCGCCGGGATGCTCCAGGCCGCCGCGGCACAGCGTCAACGCCAGCGCGCGGCGCTCGGGAACGAAGATCTCCTTCACTTCGATGTCCTTGCTGCCGGTGCCGACCATGCCCATCGCGTACCAGGTATCGATGATGCAGTAGTCGGTCTTGGGAACGATACATAGGCGCCAATCGACCGGCGTCTTGCCGTCGTCGCCGTAAACGGTGACCGCGAGCATGTTCCAGTCGGAGTTGTCGACGCCGGAAGAGAATGGCCATCGCCCACTGACGACGAAGCCTCCTTCGACTTTCTTTCCCCTGCCCGCGGCCAGCGCGATGGAGGAGGCGATCAGGACATCCGGATTCGCGTCCCACACCTCGTGCTGCGTCTCGGGCTCGTAGTAGCCGAGGATCCAGTGATGGCAACCGAGGTTGCCGACGTTCCAGGCGGTGGAAGGACAGCCACGCGCGAGCTCGGCGACGATATCGACGATCGCCTGGAAGGGCAGCTCCATGCCGCCGAAGCGCTTCGGCTGGTGGAAGCGGAACAGGCCCGTCTCGTGCAGCAGCTTCTCGTTTTCGGGCAGCAGCACGCGCGCGTCCTCGCACTTCTGCGCGCGCTCGAGGAGCGTCGGCACGCACTCGCGCGCGCGGCGCATTGCTTCGTCATAGCTGACATCCGAGAAGCTGGCCATGCGCAGCAATTTTACGATCTACCGGCGCGAAGGCTGAGCAAGCTCCACGTCGCGCAGCAGCGGCTCCTCCGCCACCGCGATCTCGTTCTCGATCAGCAGCCCGCATCCCGGGCAGCAGAACTGGCGGAACTGCGGCAGCGGATCGATGAAGCGCTTCGGGTCGCCGACGATCGGGTTCGATGCCTCGATCGGCAGGTCCTTGCGCACACAATGCGTCTTGTAGTTTTCAGTTAAGGGTCCCAGATCTGCTGCGCACTTGGCGCATGAGTACCGCTGCCCGCGCACCGCGAGGTTCTCGGTAGCGAGGAAGCGCACGGGGCCATCGAGCTTCTTGCTCTTGGTCTTCGAGTTGTGAAGCCGCAGGTGCCGGATGCGGTTGCGCTCGCGTTCCGTCGCCTCCGCGTCGCCGATCACCACGCCGTAGATGCTCTTCGACGCTTCGACGGAGACGTTGCCGTTCTCCGCGTCGGCGGCCACCTTCGCCGGGTCGCGCTCGAGCGGATCGCCGAAGCCGCCCGCCGCCGACCACAGCACGGCGTACACGTCAGACGGGTTCTGGTCGAAGTCCTGCTGCCTTAATTGCAAGGTCTCTTCTTTACCCCGCACCTCGGAAATATCTTGTACCAGCTCGGAGCGATTCATCCGCTCGAGAATGTCTGAATCCCTGGTAAAACGATACCGGTTCACCGCGCCCGGATAGCCGCCCATCATGCCGGTCGAGGTCGGGATCGCGTTGCCCGAGGAAAGCGTGTCGTGGACGATGCGGTCGGTGCCGTGCGGGATGAAGCAGGATTCCGCCGACAGGCCTCCCCGCCATTTGCCCGCGCCGCCCGAATCGATGATTTCCTTGCGGTAGAGGAACAGCACCGGGAAGCTCTGCTCGGTGTGCTCGACGTTCGGCAGCTTGCAGATCGGCGTGCGTGCCTGGCCGCCGGTCGAAATGCCGTCGGCGTGCGAGAAGGCGCCGATCGCGCCGCCGATCGGATCGACGAGCAGGTAGCCGTAGCGCTCGCCCCACTGGTCGATGCCGCGGAAGATCGTCGCCGGCCACTGGCTAGTGCCGCCGATGCACATCAGGTCGCGACGCAGCTCCGGATCCGGATAGATCATCTTCGAGAGCACGTTGTAGGCGGGGTAGAGCGAGATCTCCATGCACTGCACCGGCGCCGTCGACACCGAGGCGGGGAAATCGGCGCAGTTCAGCGTGCCGGGCGTCGGGTTGAACTCGACGTGGCGCAACGCGCCGCCGACCGCGTAGTACTGCTCCCAGCACATCAATTCGTTCAGCGCCACCATGATGGCGCCGCGCCAGCCGGAGTAGGTGGCGTTGATCGCGCCGGCCTGCGGATCGGTGCCTTCGTTCTCAAAAATCAATTTGTTCTTGTTCTTATAAAGACTCAGAACCACCCGGTGGACCGACCGATCCCCCGGCCGGCAGCACTCCATGTAGGTGCGGTCGCGCCATACGCCATCCGGTAACCTGGATAATTTCTTTAAAAAGGCACGTTCACCATCATCGATGATCTTCCTCATCACGCCTTTGACGGTTTGCGCCCCATATCTTTTTATAAGAGAAAGAATCCGGGCCTTGGCAGTCATGTTGCCGGCGAGCTGCGCCCGGAAGTCGAGCGCCACGGCCGAGGGTTTTCTCGAGCTTCTCAAATAGACTTCTTCTATATCTCTCCGGATTTCATTGCCTTCCACAATTTTTATAGGAGGAATCAGGATGCCCTCGTCGAAGGCGTCGCGCGCCGAGGGGCAGAAACTGCCGGGAGTGATGCCGCCGATGTCGTACTGGTGCAGGCAGTTGGTCACCCAGCAGAAGAGCTCGCCCTTCCAGAACACCGGGCAGAGCAGCATCACGTCCATCTGGTGCGCGGCGCCGACCCAGGGGTCGTTGGCGAGGAACATGTCGCCGTCGCGGATGCCGGGGTTGTCGCTGCGGTTCTCGAGCGTCCACTTCACTTGCGTGTCCGTGACGCCGGACATGTATTGCATGTACGGCCCGAAATAGACGAACTCCGCGTCCTCGGTGAGGATCGACGGGTTGAGATCCAGCGCGTACATCGCCACCGGCGAGCCCGACAGCCGCTGGATGGTGGCGCCGTGCTCCTCGTTCACGTTCCACAGCGCATGCCGCACCACTTCGAAAGTCACTGGATCGAGGTCGGTTTGCGCCTTTTTGTGGAGCTTCAATTTCTTCGAAATCGAAAGCTTCCCGGGCGGGACATAGCCGCTGCGCCGGCCGTCGAATACCACGCCGGTGAGCTCGCTCAGTTTTTTGAGGGGAGCGTTCATCGCTGGAAGCTGAGCTCGAAGTTGCCGAGCGTATCGACCCTCAGCGTAGTTCCCGGATGCACCACCACCGTGGTGTCGGAAGTCTCGACGATCGCCGGCCCCTTGACTTGATTTCCATTTATCAATTTCTCTCCGTCGAAGACCGGCGTGGGGCGGTGCTTCTTCAGGTCGGGCCAATAGATATCGCGTCTTTTCCGCACCGCGGCTTGCGGAATCTTTCCCGACGATCTCTTCGAAGCGACCAACTTCGGCTGCGGCGTCAGCGCCCGCGCTCTCAGGCGGTAAACGACGAACTCGAGCTGCGCGCCGGCAAGCGCCGAGCCGCGCCCATAGAGCTGTTCGTATCTGTCGACGAACATGCGCCTCAATTTCGGCTCGAAGTCAGCGGGAAGCCGGGACCACGGTAACAACACTTCCACTTCGTTGATCTGTCCCTTGTGGCGCACATCGAGCGAGAACTCAAAGCGCTGCCGGCTCTCGGCGATGGCTTCTTCCTTCATTCGCTTTTTCGCGTCTTTTTCCAAACCTTGCAAAATGCTGTTAATGCGAGAAGCGTCCACCGGCGTCGGCATGATCTCGGTGTGCTCGAAGATGTGCAGCACGTCGGCCGCCGCGGCGCCGAAGGCGCACCAGGTCGAGGCCGCTTTTCCCTGCGGCACGATCACTTTTCGCACGCCGAGCTCGCGCGCGAAGACGCCGGCATGCGCCGGCCCCGCGCCGCCGAAGGCGAACAGCACGAAGTCGCGCGGATCGAAGCCTTTCTCCACGGTCACCTTGCGGATCACGTCGGCCATCTGCAGCTCGACGATGCGGCAGATGCCGGCAGCGCATTCAATCGGGTTCATACCTATAAAACCACCCAGTGTGCCAACTGTTTTAATGGCGGCCGCTTTGTCCAGCTTCATTCGCCCGCCGGCGAAGTTGTCCGGATCCAGATAACCGAGAACCAGCTCCGCGTCGGTCACGGTCGGCACGGTGCCGCCGCGGCCGTAGCACACCGGCCCAGGGAAGGCGCCGGCGCTGTCCGGACCGACAGTCATGGTGCGGGTCTCGGGCTTGACCCGCACTAGGCTGCCGCCGCCCGCGCCGATCGCCTGCAGGTCGACTTTGGGCAGGAAGTACTCGTACTGGTCGGTGTTGCTGATGAACGAGTAGGCCGGCTTGCCGTCGTGGATGATCGAGACGTCGAAGGACGTGCCGCCCATGTCGGTGGTGATGACGTTCTTCTCGCCCATCGCCGCGCCGAGAAACATGGACGCGGTGACGCCGGATACCGGCCCCGAGTCGAGCGTGAGGAGCGGCGCCTCGCCGGCGCGCCCGACCGGCACCGTGCCGCCGCCGCACTGCGTAATCTGCAGGCCATGGCGGTACCCGAGGTCTTTCAAACTGAAATGCAGTTTTTGTAAATACCCTGACATGACAGGGCCGAGGTAGGCGTTGAGGGCAGTGGCGGTGACGCGCTCGTACTCGCCCCACTTCGGCGCGATGTCGACCGAGCAAGTGACGAAGACGGCTTTCGAGATCTTTTCAACAAGGCCTTTTACTCTTTGCTCGTGCGCGGGATTCCTGAACGACCAGAGAAAGCAAATGGCGATCGCCTGCACGCCCTCGGCCACCAGCTCGCGGATCGCCGCCTCGGCTTCTTTTTCATTCAGCGGAACAACGATTTCTCCGAAGCAATCCACCCGCTCGGAGACGCCGCGGATCAGGCGTTTGGGGACGATCGGGGTCGGCTTCGACGTCTCGGGAAAGTGCACCACCTTGCGGATGTCGCGGCCGCCGTAGCCGCGCGAGCCGCGCATGATGTGGATCGCGTCCTCGTGGCCTTTGGTCGTGATCAACCCGACTCTTGCGCCGCGCTTCTGGATGATGGTGTTGGTGCCGACTGTGGTGCCGTGCGACAGGTAGGCGATGTCGCGGCAGAAATCGTCCAGCGACACCCCGAGAGACTGCGCCCCGGCGCCGAGCGCGTCGAGCATGCCGCGCGAGAAGTCGGCGGGGGTGGAGGGGACCTTGGTCGTCAGCAGCTTGCCCGCGCGGTCGACGATGGCGCAGTCAGTGAAAGTGCCGCCGATATCGATGCCGACGAGATATCCTTGCACGCCTGACCCGGGGAGAGATCCTATGAAAAACCATTACATCATACCTGCCGCGATCGTCATGCTTGGTTTCGCCGCTCCTGCACTCGCGGCAGAGTATCTGGAAAAGAGCGAGTTCCAGAAGTCGCGCGCCTTCTCGCCCGCTGTCATCACCAAGGGCGGCAAGATCGTCTGGATGGCGGGCCAGACCGTTACCACCGATGCGGCCGGCAAGGACATCTCGGGCCAGTTCGAGGCGCAGGCCCGCCGCGTGTTCGCGCTGATGGAAGCGACGCTCAAGCGCACCGGCGGCAGCCTCGCGAATCTCGTGACCATGACGGTGTTCATCAAGGATCCGCGCAACGGCGACCGCTTCATCGAGATCCGCAAGGAAATGTTCCCCGACGGCAACTATCCGGGCAGCGCGCTGATCACCGTATCGGGCTTCGCGCGTCCCGGCATGGAGATCGAGATCCAGGGCATCGCGGTGCTCGACGACGAGTGCTCCAACAGCAAGCCCTGCTCGAGATGAAACCGTCCTGCTTCACCCTTGACAACCGTTTCGGACGCGCCTAGCCTGACTTTCCCCTGTTTTCTAACCGCTTTAAATCGACCTCGACCCAAAAATGGAGGCTGCGATGATGCGGAACCGGTTTCATTTCATATCCCTTGCAGTGGTTATGTTCTTCGGCCTGGAGAGCGTCGCTGCTGCCGACACCTTCAGGATTCGCCTGACGGGCACCCGGTGTGCCGATGATCCCGCATGCCACAACCGCTTCCACCCCGCGATCAAGCCGGTGATCACCGTCAAACCGGGTGACACCGTCATGATGGAAACGCGGGACGCATTCGATGGGCAGATCACGCCGACGTCCACGGCGGCCGACGTGATCCCGACCGGTCTCGGCGGCCCGCTGAATCTCAACCGCGTCCACCCGCTGACCGGACCGGTCGCGATCCAGGGGGCTGAGCCGGGCGATCTTCTCGTGGTGCACATCGTCGACATCATCTCTGACGACTTCGCCTATACGATCAACGTGCCGGGCTTTGGCTTCCTCAGGAGCGAAGTTCCGGGGCCGGCGATTCTGCACTGGGACATCAAGGGAGACGTAGCCACTTCGCGCGACCTGCCCGGGGTCCGCATCCACGCGGAGCCCTCGATGGGGACGACGGGAATCGCCTTGTCCGTCGCCAAGACCGAGGAGGTCTTTCTGCGCGAGCACGAGCTTGCCGGGCGTGGCGGGTTCGTGCTGGAGCCACTCGAAGCCGACGCGGTACCGGCAAGCGTATGCGGGCATGGCGGGACGTTCGCCAGCCGATGCTTGCGCACCATCCCCACGCGCGAGAACGCGGGGAACATCGACGTCAAGCAGCTGACCAAAGGCGGCAGGCTGCTTATTCCCGTATTCGTGCCCGGGGCGCTCTTTTCGGCGGGCGACGCTCACTTCGCGCAGGGTGACGGCGAGATCGCCGGCACCACGATGGAGATGAATGTCACCCTGGTGGTCAAGTTCACCCTTCGCAAAGGCGAGGCGAGGCGGCAGAACATCACCACTTTCCAGTTTGAGCGGGACAACTTCTTCGCCCCGCCCGAGCGAGCGGTGCCGAAGCGCTTCTTCGCCACGACGGGCATTTCCGTGAATCGCGTCACTGGAAAAAACGAGAGCGAAGATCTGACGCTCTCGGCCAGGAATGCGGCGCTCAACATGATCGATCACCTGGTTCGCAACCGGGGGCTGACGCGCCAGCAGGCCTACATGCTCTCCAGCACCGCGGTTGACCTGCACATCAACCAGTTGGTGGATGTGCCGAACTTCCTGGTGTCGGCGTTTCTTCATCTCGATGTTTTCGGGGACGGCGACAGGGACGAAGACACGAACGAAGACAAGAAATAGAACCAGCACCTGGCTGAGGTTCAAGATGAACCGGCGTGAGTTTCTTGCAACGGCGTCCGGCGTTGCCGCGGCAGGGTTCTTTCCGCGCGTCTCCCTGGCTCACTTAGGCGCTCACGAGGGACGTTTCAGCACCGGGGGCCTGACTCTCATCAGCGGCTACAGCGCTGAAGGCCACCATCTGGTGGGCCAGGCCGTAGTCGAGCTCATTTCGCGGCATGTCTCCACAGCGAAGAGGTCGCAGCTCACGGTCATAGCCAGTTCCGCAGACACTCTCCGGTTACTGCGCGCGAACGGCACGGACACTGCCTATGGCCGGTTCACCGTGGATCTCGCCCTAGTGGAGGGTGACGAGGCCTACGCGGCATTAAAAGGGACAGGCTCGCAGGACGCCGGCGGGCTGCGGCTGCTGACATTGCTCCCGGCTCAGTATCTGCACATCGTGACGCTTAGCGGAAGTCCGATCCGAAGCATCGGGGAGCTCAAAGGAAAGACGGTCTCCGTTGGCCCGGCTCGAAGCCGATCCGAAAAGCTGACGCTCCGACTTCTGGAGGCGCTTGACCCGTCGGTCGGAACCTCTTTGCAGCGAGCAGCGCTCGGGTTATCGGAGTCGATGTGGGCGCTGGCGGAGAAAAAAATCGACGCCCTTGCGTGGCACGGACCTGTTTCCCCGGCCCTGTTTGAGCATCTCGCCGGACTCCTGAAAATCCGGACTACGCTGCTGTCGCAAGAGGAGGGGGTCCCAAAGCTGCAAGAAAAGTACGGAGCCGCCTACTGCGCCGCGCTGATCCGGCAGGGCGCCTACGCCGGGCTCGAGAAAGATATCCACGTGGTGGGCACCCAGAATCTCCTCATCAGCCGGTTGGATCTCCCCGTTCAGCTGGCCCATGACATCGTAAAAACGCTCGACTCTCATCGAGATACTTTTACAGGTGGGGATCGCCGACTGAGCGATATCAGCGCTGGACCGGAGACCTACATGCCCTTTCCTGTGCACCCCGGTGCCCTGAAACTCCGTCAGGAGTAGGCGGGGACAGCCCTTACCGGGTCGAAAGCTCGCGCGCCTGCCGGGCGCCTTCCGCGTCACCGCGCGCCTCGCGCGCCTCGGCGATGAGGCGCCAGTTCTCCGCGCGCAACGCGTTGTCGCTGCCCGCCCAGGAGTTGGAGCGCGCAGCAACGCTCTCGGCCTGAGCATACTGCCCCTGCTTCAGCCGCACGCGCGCGAGCTCCTGCCACAGGCGCGGGTTGCGCGGCTCGATGCGCAGCGCCCGCTCGAGGGAGGCCGCGGCATTGGCGAGCCGGCCCGCCGCGACGTCGGCGCGCGCGCTCTCCATCAGGCCGGCGATGGCGACGTTTTCCGAGCGTGGAGCAGGTGCAGTTTCGGGAGTTTGGACGGGTGGGAGTTCGGGCTCGGGCCCCGGCGCTGTTGCGCAACCGGCGAGGAGCGCCGCAAGAGCGATTGCGTATTTCATCGGCCGAAGATTCTTTCGAGCCAGCTCTTCGCGCGCTCGACGGTGGCATCGACGGCTTCGACCGCGGCGTCGACGGCGCCGGAGCAGGGCGCGCGCTGCTCGGGTGCCGAGCCCTGGATGAAAGGCAGCTCCAGCGCGCCGGCGCAGCTCGTGCCGCCGCGCAATCCGCTCTCCGGGTCGATCCACACGTTCTCGATGCGGTCCGGCTTGGCGAAGGCGAGCGGCTCCGGCGCGAGCGCGGCCATCATCTCGCCCCAGATCGGCAGGGCGGCGCCGGCGCCCGTCAGGCGCGCGGCGCGGTTGTCGTCGTAGCCGACCCAGACGATGCCCAGCCGGTCGCCGGTGAATCCGGCGAACCAGGCGTCGCGCTGCTCGTCGGTGGTGCCGGTCTTGCCGGCGACGGCGATTTCGGGCGGCAGGAAGTTCTTGAGCCCTTGCGCCGTGCCCTCGCGAACCACGCCCTGCATCGCAGCCGCCAGGAGGTACATCGGCTCAGGCGCGAATGCCTGCTCTACCGCGAGCGGATAGCGCTGCAGCGGCTTGCCTTCCTGCGTGGTGACTTCGCGGATCGCGCGCAATGGGGCGCGCCAGCCGCCGCTCGCGATCGTCTGATACATCTGTGCCACCTCCAACGGGCTGAGCTCCACCGCGCCGAGCAGGGTCGAGGCGAATGGCCGCAGCTCGCGCTCGACGCCGAGCCGGCGCACGTTGGCGAGCACGCGCTCGATGCCGAGCTCGGTGCCCAGGCGCGCCGTGGCGACGTTGTAGGACTGCGCGAGCGCCACGCGCAGCGGCACCGCGCCGTGGAACTTCCTGTCGTAGTTCGCCGGCTCCCAGTCCGGCGCGCCGTGGCTTTTCCAGACGAAGGGCCCGTCGTCGATGGGCGTGAGCAGCGTATAGCGCGAGGGCTCGGAGAGCGCGGTGAGATAGATCGCGGGCTTGAGCAGCGATCCCACCGGACGCACGGCGTCGATCGCGCGGTTGTAGCCGCGATAGCGCACATCGCGCCCGCCGACCAGCGCCTGCACTTCGCCGCTCTGCGGGTCGGTGACCACGACCGCGCCTTCGAGCCCGGGCTCGCCGAAGCGGCCCTCCTTGTCGAATTGCGCCAAGCGCTTGGTGAGGGCGCGCTCGGCCGCGCCCTGCACGCGCGGGTCGAGCGTGGTGAAGATGCGCAGTCCTTCGGAGTGCAGATCGGCCTCGTCGTAGTCGCGGCGCATCTGCCGGTGCACGAGCCGCAGGAAGGCCGGGTAGGGCGAAGTGCCCATCGCGGGCTTGCGATTCACCGCCAGGCCGGTGGCGCGCGCGGCCGCGTACTCCTCCATCGTGATCGAGCCCTGTTCGCGCGTCTCGCGCAGGACGAGATTGCGCCGCTCGAGCGCGCGCTGCGGGTGGCGATGGGGGTCGTAGTACGCCGGGCCCTTCACCAGGCCGACGAGCAGCGCGGCTTCGGCAAGCGTGAGGTTCTGTACTTCCTTGCCGAAATAGAACTGCGCGGCCAGCCCGACGCCGTGGATGGCGCGGTCTCGGTCCTGGCCGAAATAGATCTCGTTGAGGTAGGTCTCGAGGATTTCGTTCTTGTCGTAATGCAGCTCGAGCAGCACCGCCATGATGAGCTCGGTGAGCTTGCGCTGCAGGGTGCGCTCCGGGGTCAGGAAGAAATTCTTGACGAGCTGCTGCGTGATCGTGCTGCCGCCCTGGACCTTGTCGGAGGCGAGGCTCAAGGCCGCGCGCACGAGGGCGCGCGGGTCGAAGCCTTTGTGCGAGTAGAACTGGCGGTCCTCGGTGGCGATCAGGGCTTGCACGAAATGCTGCGGCACCTCGCCGAGCCTCACCAGCACCCGGTCTTCGTTGTTCGCCGGGTAGATGCCGCCGATCGGCAAAGGCTCCAGGCGCGCAAGCGGCAGCTCGGCGCCCTCGGCGTCGCGCAGCGCCGTCACCGTTCCGCCCTCGAACGTCACGCTCAGGCGCTTCGCCGGCTGCACCCCGTCCCAGAACACAAAGGGACGCAGGGCGATCTCGATCTTGTCGCCGCTGCGCATGAACCAGCCGAACTCGCCTTCACGCGGTGCGTCGTGGTAGCCGAGCTCGCGCAGCTCGTCCTCCACGTCCGGCTGCGCGATGCGCAACCCGGCATGCAATTCCAGCGGACGCGCGTAGATGCGCGCCGGCAGGGAGAAGCGGCGGCCCTCGAACTCGGTACGCACGCGCGAGTCGAGGTACAGCGTGAACCCGCCCGTCAGCACCAGCAGGGCGAGAAACCCGTAGCCGAGGTATCTTAGGAATCGGGTGCGACGCAACATCGGCGCATTCTACCTGCGAGAACAAGCACAAATGCCGCTCGAAAAACCTGTCCTCCCTCTGCCGCGTGGAGTGCTTCACGATTTCGGCGGCGTGTACGCCGCCAACGCGGTGGTGGCGTTTCTGTTCGCCTGCACCGGACCCGTCGCGATCATCCTCGCGGTCGGCGCTCGCGGAGGCCTCTCCGAATCCGACATTGCATCGTGGATCTTCGGCGCGTTCTTCGTGAACGGCCTGATCAGCATCGCGTTCTCGCTCCTTTACCGCCAGCCGCTGGTATTTCTGTGGAGCATTCCCGGCGCAGTTCTGGTCGGGCCGGCGCTCGGGCATCTGAACTTTCATGAGGTGATCGGCGCCTACCACGCGACGGGGCTCCTCATGCTGCTGCTCGGCCTGTCGGGCTGGGTACGCCGGGCGATGGAAGCGGTGCCGATGCCGATCGTGATGGCGATGGTCGCCGGCGTGTTCCTGCGCTTCGGCGTCGACCTGGTGCTCGCCTTCCGCGACGGCTTCTGGATCGCGCTGCCCATGACGGCGGCCTTTTTTATCTTTTCTGCTCATCCCCGAATGGCTCGCGTGGTACCCCCGCTCATTGCGGCCTTGATCCTCGGCGCCCTCGCGGTGTGGCTGCTCGGCAGCTTCAAGCCGCCGGCCGGCGCGCTCTTCGCCATCGCCCAGCCGAACCTCTATGTGCCGCAGTTTTCCTGGGCCGCGATGGTCGAGCTCGTCGTGCCGCTCGCGATCACGGTGCTCGTGGTGCAGAACGCGCAGGGCATCGCGGTCCTCGCCGCGAACGGGCATGAGGCGCCCATCAACGCGATCACCGCCGCCTGCGGCGCCGGCTCGATGGTGACCGCGCTCTTCGGCGCGGTGTCGACCTGCCTCACCGGGCCGGTGAACGCCGTGCTCTCCAGCTCAGGCGAGCTTCGTCGCCACTACACCGGCGCGCTGCTGGTCGGCTTTTTCGCTGCCGCCTTCGGCCTCCTCGCGCCGTTCTTCACACGGCTTCTGCTCGCGACGCCGCCCGCCTTCATCGCCGCGCTCGCCGGCCTCGCCATGCTGCGTGTGCTGCAGACCGCCTTCACCGTGTCTTTCCGCGACCGCTTCAGCTTCGGCGCGCTGATCTGCTTCCTCGTTACCGTCGCCGACGTGCCGATCTTCCACATAGGTGCGCCGTTCTGGGGCCTCGTCCTCGGCCTCGCGGCATCCTCGCTCCTCGAACGCGGAGACTCGAACCGTGCAAAATCCCAGTAAGCTTTTCGTTGCGACGCTCGTGTTGATCATGGCATTTGCGAGTGTTGCTGCGCGGGCACAGGACCCAAGCGATTTCGCGCAGTGGCTGTCGGCGCCTCATCGCACCGCCCGCAACGTGGCGCGCGACGGATTCCGGCATCCTGGCGAAGTACTAGCGTTCTTCGGGATCAAGGACGACAGCACGGTCGTGGAGATCCTGCCGGGCAGCGGCGGCTACTACATGGAGATCCTCGCGCCCTACCTGAAGGACAGAGGCCGCTACATCGCGGCGGACCGCGACGAGACGGCGGCGCCGCAGTATCTTGCCGACCATCAGAAGCTGCTGGCGCGGCTCAAGGCCGAACCTGACCTCTACGGTAAGGTCGTGGTCACGAAATTCAACGCCGATCGGCACGACATCGCGGCGCCAGGCAGCGCCGATTTCGTGCTCACCTTCCGCAACCTGCACAACTGGCTCGAACACAACGAGATCGAAGAGGCGCTGCGCGCCTTCCACAAGGCGCTGAAACCGGGCGGCGTGCTTGGCGTCGTCGATCATCGCGGGCGCACCGACCTGTCGCAGGAAGCGCAGATGAAGACGGGCTACGTGCGCCAGGACCTGGCCGTCGCGCGAATCGAGAAAGCCGGGTTCAGGCTGGTCGCCGCTTCGGAGGTCAATGCCAATCCGAAGGACGCGAAGGATCATCCCGAAGGCGTGTGGACGCTACCGCCAACGTACCGCCTGAAGGACAAGGATCGCGCGAAGTACGAGGCGATCGGCGAGAGCGACCGCTTCACGCTCAAATTCGTGAAGCAGTGACGACGGTTTTCGACCCAAAGCGGACATTCAGCGGATATCGACTCCCTCCTAGGGCGCTACCTCAAACGCCTCGTGCGAATCGGTATCGAAACTTAGGCCCTTGGGGAGGGGGACGATGGCCGATTGGACGGACCCGCCCGCGACGTGGATCCGATTGCCCAAGGCGGCCATGATGCACTCGTGTCGAGGCAGGAGCATGGAGGGCAACTGCCACCAAGTGTCGCTCGCCGGATCGTAGGCCTCGAACGCGCGAAACGCCGCCAGGTAATTGTTGGTCTGCACCTCGCCGCCAGCAGCGTAGATGATGCCGTTCAAATTGGCGGTGTTGAGCCCGCTGCGCGCCGTCGGCATGGGGGTCTTGGTCACCCAGGAGTCCGCCGCTGGATCGTAGACCTGCACCAGGTTGATGTTCCCCGGCAAGCCGATGATGAACGCCCCGCTCAGCCGCCCGCCGATCACGTAGATCTTGCCGTTCACCGCCTCGCCGCCCATGTGGTTGCAGGGCGTGGGCATCGGGGCACGCGCGCGCCACTTATTCGTGGTCGGATCGTACTCCTCCGCATTGCCTAAGGACCGTTGCGGTTGGCGCGGGCGGATCGCCGGGGTGCTCGCGTCGGGCATCGAGCCGGCCCCTCCAATCACGTAGAGCTTCCCACCCACGACGGCGGCCACGCCGCCACCGCGCGCCGTCGGCATCGGGGCCAGCGCCCGCCAGCCGTCCGTCGCCGGATCGTACTCCCAGGCATCATTGACCGGGTTCCAGCCCGGCGGCCCCGCCGTAGGAAGGTCGAAGCCGCCAAACAGGTACATTTTTCCATTCAGCGCCGTGACCGCCGCATGGTGGACCGGATGTGGCATCAGCTTCTTTTCCGTCCACGCGTCCCTGGCAGGATCGTACTCGTACACGAGGCCGGCCGGCTTGAACCCGGGCAGGAGCCCCTGCGCAGCGTAGAGCTTGCCGTTGATCGCCGCCCCCAGCAACTCTCCGGTTGCTCGAGGAAACGGCGCGAGCCTGATCCACTTCCCCTGCGGAGGTCCAGCCGGGTTACCTTGGGCGGCCAGCGCGACCGCAGGTTGGGCACGGAGGCCCGCTCCCTTGAAGGTCCCCACGAGCCCTTCGCTGGCGGCCGCCGCCACCAGTCCCAAGCCGGAGGCCACGAAGGCTCTCCTACGCATGCCGCTCACGCGTCCTAGCGCAACGCGTTGCGCCGAGCGAGCGCATCATCGAGCCGCGCTCGTGCCTCTTCGGTATCGCGTTGGAGTGCCTGCTGACGCTCCCAGTACTCCGGGCGATACCGGCGGCCGGAGCGTTCGCCCTCGAGGGGCTCGACGCCTTGCTCGCGCCGCGCCTCGGCCGCGCGCAGAGCGTTGAACGCGGTAACAGTGTCTGCGGTGGCACGGTCGAGCTCGGTTGCGCGCCGGTCCGCCTGTTCAAGCAGCTGCTTATCGGCTTTGCTCAACCCCGCCGCTGGCTTCGCGCCGGGTTGGGAGGGTTGTGACGGAATCTCGACTCGTTTCGCGGTGCCATTTCCCGCTGTGGGGTCATCGGTGTAAGTGACACGTCCGCTCGGGTCGGAATACTTGTAAACGTTCTGGGCCGCAGCAGCGGGCGCGAACGCAGCAAGTGCAATGGCGATCAGTATTGTGCGCATACCAACCTTTTCTTTCTTGATTCGACCGACCCGTGAACCGAGAGTTCGCCGTGAACGGTGTGGCTTGCACCAACCTGACACGACGCCGCGAATTGGTTTGATTTGGATCAACCCCCAGCCCGCCCGACTGAAATAGCGTGCTCCCAACTGGTGACAGAAGGAGACGGTCGTGGAGACTCGGAAAGCGAAGTTCATTGTTCCGGTTGCATCACTTGTTGTTGCTTTCGGGTTGGGGTTTCCCGGACAGTCCCATGCAGTTCCATCTTTCGCGCGGCAAACCGGCATGGCGTGCCAGGCCTGCCACACCGTGTTTCCCGAGCTCACGCCGTTCGGCCGCTCGTTCAAGCTAAACGGTTATCAGATCGACAACCTCCCCCAAGTCCAGGGAATTACGTCATCGAAGGAGTATGAGCTGCTGCTGAACCAGGTGCCGCCGCTGTCGATGATGTTCCAGACCTCATACACCAAGACCAAGCAAGCGTTGCCGGATTCCGCGGTGCCGGGCGCCAATGCGCAGGACGGCCAAGTGCTGTTTCCGCAACAGGCCAGCCTGTTTTACGCCGGGCGGATCGCGTCGGGGCTGGGCGCTTTTGTCCAGATAACCTATGACAGCGCGTCCGGAAACGTGCACTGGGACAACTCCGAAATACGCTACGCAAAACAACTTGCATTGGGGGCGAGCCCCCTGACCTTGGGCATTACCATGAACAACAACCCCACGGTGCAGGACGTGTGGAACAGCACACCCGCATGGCAAACGCCCTTCGACCAGAAGACCAGCGCCGCACCGGTGCCTGGAGCGATCACGCAGATTGACGGGCTGCTTACGGGCCGGGGCGTTGCGGGCTTGACCGGCTACCTGTGGTGGAAGAACTCTATCTACGCCGAGTTCGGCATGTACCGTTCGTCGCCCCAGGGTTTCAACGTCAATGGATTATCGGGGCCCCTCGACAGCACGGCGGGTGGCACGCTCACGAGCAACGCTCCGTACTGGCGGCTCGCCTACGAGCATCAGTGGAATCGCAATTCGCTGTCGGTCGGCATGTACGGTATGGAGGCGAAGCTCAGCCCCCCAGGGCAACCGGTTGCTCCGCCCACCAACCGGTTCCGCGATACGGCGCTCGACGGCCAGTATCAATACATTGGCGACGAGCACGTCTTCTCGGCGCAGACCACTTACATCAAGGAGCGCCAACATCTCGACGGCTTTTTCGCGCTCGGCGAATCGGAAAACGCGACCAACGACCTGAAGACATTCAGGCTGGGCGGCAGCTATTACTATCGGCGCACTTACGGCGCTGCGTTGGGGCGTTTCTCGACCACCGGCAGCTCCGACGCGCTGTTATACCCGGCCAGCCCGACCTTCGGCTTCGGCAACAACAGCCCCAACAGCAACGGCTGGGTTGGCGAGCTGAGCTACATCCCCTGGCAGAACGTAAAGCTCCTCGTGCAGTACGTTGCCTACCAGAAGTTCAACGGCGCGAGCTCAAACTACGACGGTAACGGCAGGAACGCGCGCGACAATAACACGCTTTATCTGCTCGGCTGGCTGAGTTTCTAGTCCCCGAAAGCGGGAGATCGACATGAATAGAAACCTCTTGATCCCGGTCGCGCTGCTGACGATTTCCTGCATCGCTCCTTCGGCGTCGGCCCAAGAGTCCGATGCGCGCAAGCTTGCAACCGAGGTTTGCGCCTCGTGCCACGGACCCAAAGGCGAAAGCATCTCGCCCGCTTTCCCGCGGCTGGCGGGCCAGCAAGCAGAGTACCTGGAAGGCCAGTTGAAGGCTTTCCGCGACAGGACGCGCGCCGACCCGATGGCCCAGGCGTACATGTGGGGAATGACGTCTCAGCTCGACGATGGCACGATCAAGAAGCTCTCCGCGTATTACTCCGCGCAGAAACCGGTTCCGGGCAAGACCGTGGATGCCAAACTGGTGCAGCAAGGCAAAGCCATCTACGAGGCGGGCATTCCTGGAGCGAAGGTGCAGGCTTGCATCACCTGTCACGGGAAAAACGCGGAAGGCAAGTCGGCTTTTCCCAGGCTCGCCGGCCAGCACGCCGAGTACCTGGTCAAGCAGCTCGTCCTGTTCAAGAGCTCGCTGCGGGAGGGTAGCAACGCGCCCATCATGCACATCATCAGCACGGGCATGTCGTTCGAGCAGATGGAAGCGGTCAGCGCTTACCTGATGTCGCGCTAGGGAAGATAAGAGCACGTGTCCAGCGGACCGACGCTGGCTCCTGAGTGGAGCGGACGCCTTGTGGCGTTCGTAATCGCCGCAGCGCTGACGGCGCTTCCGGCCCGTGCCGACCCCACGGACGAACTTGCGCGGCTCCGACAAGAAGCGGCCCGGATGAGACAGTCCCTGGACGACCTCGACGCCAGAATTAGGGCGCTGGAAAACGGAAATCCGGATCTCACCCGGCCGCTACCGAACGCAGCAGCGACGAATCCGCCCGACAAACAGGCGGGATCCTCTCTTTTTCTTTTGCGGCGGAATTGGTCCGAGATCCAGCCTGGTACATCGGAAGACCGAGTGGACGCGGTGCTCGGCAAGCCCGAGCGGGTAATGCGCATCAACGGCGATCTGGTGTGGTACTACGTATACCCCGGCCTGGGCCGTGGTTCGGTCTTTTTCGACGGTCAGGGAAAAGTGTCTAGTGTGCAGTCGCCGCACCTCGGTTGGTCTTGGTAGCACTCAGGACTTGCGGATAAATATCGGTGAAGCTCTAGGTCCAGCACTGTTCGTGCCTGGATCGCATTCAGCGAAATGTCAGGATTCGAAACCTCGCAACACACTTTTGCCGCTCGGGATGAATAAACGCATTCGTTCTTGACTTTCCGGAATGACAGAAACTAGATTCGGTGTCACGGCAATCTGGCCGTGAACCCTCTCCCCTCAACCAACTTCTGGAGCGCAGATGAACCGCTTAATGCAAAACACCTTTTGCCGCATCTTGATCGCGCTGATGGTTTGGGCGCCGTTTCAAATGGCGCACGCAGGAATGATCGGCACCGAACAATTCGTCTCGTCTGCTGACAGCGCAGATCGCACGACCGTGCTCAACGTGCTCAGCCGTTCGGATGTAGTCAGCCAACTCCAGTCGCTTGGGATAGATCCCGCGCAGGCCCGGAACCGCGTCCAGGCAATGAGCGATCAAGAGATCGCGGCGCTTGCCAACAGACTCGAGTCACTGCCTGCCGGCGCATCGAATACCGGCGCGGTGGTCCTCGTTATCATCATCGTGGCGGCGGTGTGGTGGTACATGACCCAGCGTTAGCTTGGTCATTGGCAGAACGCCCGCTTTATCGCGGGCGTTTTGTTTGGCCCGTGGCGCGTCGGGACCCATCGGCGACCGTTACTTTAGTTGGACGACGTAGAGGCGCAACTCGGTCTTGCCGATGTTCTTCGTAGTGTAGGCCGGACCCGGATCGACCTGTTTGGCCTCTCCGGTTTTCCACACCACTTTTTCTTTCTTTCCATCAGCGTAGCTACGCTGAAGCGTACCGCCCTTCAATGCCCGGACAACGCGCACCGTGGAGGAGGCGATGCCCTTGTTTTCAGCTCCCGGCGCGTATGTCACTTCGTATACCTTCACCTTATCATTTTCAAGCAGGACCTTCATTTTGACCACAGACTTGCTTGCCTTCTCCTGCGCGATCGCCGAATTCACGACGATCCCCGCGACCAGGAACGCGGGTGTAAGCAAAGCCAATATTGCAGCAGCCAGTTTTCTCATAATTGCTTCCCTTTGCCCGCCAAGGAGTGGCGGATGAAGGATGTTACGCCTGACCGCTCGCCAGTGCCCGCTTTGGGCCGAAAGCTGACGAAGCCGCGTGGAGCGCGCTCCACGGGAAATGCCGCCGTAATGTGTGCTCGCGCACATATCGCCGCCGGATTAGAGCCTATGCTGCGACGATGCTGGCAAACCGTCCTGCAAGAGGAAACCATGAAACACGCCGCATTCGCCGCCGGAATGCGCCCCAACTTCCGATCGCCTGGCGTGAGGCCGAATCCGCCGCGTTGCGGGCCAATGCAGCAGACACCTGTGACGATCGCGTCAGCGAGAATATTTTCGACGTCGAGGACGAGCGGGCAGAAGTCGACATCATCGTCCACAGGATGAATTACGGCGTGAACTGAGTACTGCGTTGCGCGTGTTCCTGCGATGCTGATCACACCCGGCCGCATCGAGAATCCAGATGACATTCTGTTATGGCCAGACGATTTCTGGTGTTTTCGACAAGAGTTTTGCAAGGGATTCCTGCGCGAAGACAACTACCGTGTAATTTTGCGCCACAGCGATGAATGGTTACGTTACACGCGTGAATCGCGCACTTCCCCGCGCTAGCGAACAGAAGGGCGCGATCCTGAAGCGCGCCGGCAACGCCGATACGCGTCCAGCAATCCCAGTCTCTCCCACTTGAAGCGTAGAATCACCCGGCCCACCCACTCATGGGCGGGTCAAAGGGGATTTGTCATGAAGAAGTTTGCTGCCGTACTAGCAGGACTGCTGGTCCCTGCATTCCTTGTGGCGGGCATCGTTGCCACGCCCGCGTTGGCGCAGGAAAAGAAGGCCGCGAAAGCGGCGGTAGGAAAGCCGACGGTCAAAGAAATCACAAGCGACGATAAGGTTCGGGTGTATGAGATCTCCTACAAATCCGGCGATGGAAGGCAGGTTCAGCCAGGTCACCGCGTGGTGCGCGCTCTGAAGGGCGGAACGCTTGAACGCGACCATCCTGATGGCAAGAAAGAAAAGGTGCAGTGGAAGGAGGGTCAGGTGCGTATCAACAAGCCCACTCAGGGGTATTCGGTCAAGAACGTCGGCAAGACCGAAGTCAGGCTTTACATAGTCGAATCGAAGTAGATACGCGCCCCATCGGGTAGCCCCTCTCTCGAGGGGCTTTTTTGTGAGGGTAAGGCCATGCAAATCGACCAGCGCGTATTCGATCTCTATGACGAGTACTGCCACGGCCATATCGACCGGCGCGAATTCCTGAAACGGGCCAGCGCGCTCACCGTCGTGGGGGTTTCCGGGCTGGCAATGGCGCAAGCGCTGCTGCCGCGTTACGCGCAGGCACAGACGATCTCCTTCACCGACTCGCGGATGAAGGCGCAGTACGTTAACTACCCTTCACCCGGCGGCAACTCGGGCAGCCTGCGCGGCTATCTGGCGCAGCCAGCAGGCCAGGGCCCATTTCCCTCGGTGCTGGTGGTCCACGAAAACCGTGGGCTTAATCCTTATATCGAAGATGTGGCGCGCCGCGCCGCGGTAGAAGGATTTCTCGCGCTGGCGCCAGACGGCTTGTGGCCGGTTGGCGGTTACCCGGGCAACGACGATGACGGCCGCACGCTTCAGGCCGGTCTCGACCAGGGAAAATTGCGCACCGACATGCTCAACAGCGCGCGCTTTCTCAAGTCGCACAAGTTATCAAACGGCAAACTCGGCGTGACGGGCTTCTGCTGGGGCGGCGGCACGACGAATTTTCTGGCGGTCGCGCTGGGAGCCGATATGCAGGCGGGCGTACCGTTTTACGGCGCGGCAGCGGAAACGGCCAGCGTCCCGAAGATCAAGGCCCCGCTACTCATCCAGTACGCGGAGACCGACGCGGGAATCAACGCGATGTGGCCGGCCTTCGAGGCAGCGTTGAAAGCTGCCGGCGTCCCGCACCAGATGCACATGTACCCGGGCACGCAGCACGGCTTTCACAACAACTCGACGCCGCGCTACAACGAGGCGGCGGCCAAGCTGGCGTGGGAGCGGACCATCGCATTCTTCAAGAAAAACCTCGTCTGAGTATTTGTCGCTTCGTCACGCCGCTGCGAGCTGCGGCGCCACCAGCTGGTCCATCTCGGCGTGCGCGCGGGCGATGCCTTGCTGCTTCCTCGCTTCGCTGATCGCGAGGCCCTCGGCATGGATGAACTCGATGTCGTCCATACCGAGAAATGCCAGGAAGTCGCGAACGTAGGGCGTCTGGGTGTCGCGCGGGGTACCGGCGTACAAGCCGCCGCGCGCGGTAAAGACGTACACCTTCTTGCCCGTCAGCAGGCCGACGGCGCCCTTCTCGGTATAGCGGAAGGTGGCGCCGGCGCGCGCGATGTGATCGAAATACGCCTTTAGCGTCGAGGGCACGCCGAAGTTGTACATCGGCAGGCCAAGAACGATCACGTCGGCGCGCCTGAGCTCATCGATCAAGGCGTCGGAATACTCGATCACCGCCTGCTGCGCGGCGCTGCGCTCGCCCGGTTCGGCGAGGAAGGCGCCGAAGCGCGCGGCGTCGAGATGGGGCACCGGCTTGAGCGCGAGGTCGCGCACGATCACGCGGCCTTGCGGGTTCGACCGGCGCCAGCCGGCGACGAAGCGCTCGGCGAGGCGGCTCGACTGGCCGCCGTCGGAGAAGATGCTCGACTTGATCTGCAAAAGCGTTTTCATTGGTTACCTCGCTAGTTCGGGAATCTTGCCCAGCCGGCCGTGGTGCAGGTCGGCGAAGGCCTGCTGGATCTCGCGCGGCGTGTTCATGACGAAAGGTCCGTAGCCGGTAACCGGCTCATCGATCGGCGCGCCGTTCATCACGAAGAGCCTCGCGTCGGACGTCGCCTCGATCAGCACCTCGTCGCCCTCGCGGTCGAGCACGACCAGCTCGGTTTCGCTCGCCCTCTCGCTATTGACCACGATCCTTCCCTTCAGCACGTACAGCGCGCCGCTGAAGCCGTCGCGCAAATTCAGCCGCACGCTGTGCCCGCCGCGCAGGTCCACGTCGAGCAGGTTCACCGGCGTGAAGCTGCGCGCCCGCCCTTTTGCGCCGCCGAATTCGCCGGCGATGACGCGCACCGAGCCGCCGTCCTGCGGCAGGCTCACTACGGGGACGTCTTGCGCGAGCAGCGTCTGGTAGCGCGGCGGCGTCATCTTCGATTTCGCCGGCAGGTTCACCCACAGCTGCAGCGCCTGGAAACGGCCGCCGCGCCGCGTGAACTCCGGGCTGTGCATTTCCTTGTGCAGCAGCCCCGCGCCGGCGGTCATCCATTGCACGTCGCCGGGCCCGATGCGCCCGCCGTTGCCGGCTGTATCCTCGTGGTCGACCTCGCCGTCGAGCACGACAGTGACCGTCTCGAAGCCGCGGTGTGGATGCCAGCCCACGCCGCGCGCCTTGTCGCTCGGCGCAAAGTCGGCCGGACCGGCATGGTCCAGCAGCAGGAAGGGCGAGAGCTCCGGCCGCTCCTGATAATGGAACACGGTATGCACCGGGAAGCCGTCGCCTACCCAGTGGCCTTCGCCTTGGCGATGAATGCTGAGAACGTTTTTCATGGCCACAATATGGCATTGAGCAGTTAGATATAAAAACTCAAAATATCGCCCATTCCAATCTAATCATTCGATAGATGCCGGCGCCCCGCATTACCCTCGACCAATGGCGCGCCCTCGTCGCGGTCGTCGACAAGGGCGGCTATGCCAAGGCCGCGACAGCTCTCCACAAGAGCCAGTCGTCGGTGACCTACGCCGTGCAGCAGCTCGAGTCTCAGCTCGGCGTGAAGGCGTTCAAGATCGCCGGCCGCAAGGCCGAGCTCACGCCCACCGGCGAGCTGCTGTACCGGCGGGCGCGCTACCTCCTCGACGAAGCGGCGGCGCTCGAGCAGTCGGCGAAAAGGCTGTCGGCCGGCTGGGAGGCGGAAGTGCGCATCGCGGTCGAGGTGATCTTCCCGACCTGGCTGCTGCTCGCCTGCCTCGATCGCCTGGGCAAGGAAAGCCCGCACACGCGCATCGAGCTGATCGAAGCGGTGCTCGGCCACCGTACCGATGCGCTCGCGCAGGGCCAGGCCGACCTCGCCATCTTCGGCAGCATTCCGCCCGGCTTCCTCGGCGAGCCGCTGATGCGGCTGCGCTTCGTCCTCGCCGCGCATCCCGAACATCCTCTGCACAAGCTCGGCCGCAAGCTCTCGATGCGCGACCTGCGGCCTCATCGGCACCTCGTGGTGCGCGAGTCGAGCCCCGAGCGCGCCAGCGCTCCCTCGATGGAGACCACGCAGCGCTGGACGTTCAGTCATCTCGCCACCTCGATCGAGGCGGCACGCTCGGGCTATGGATTTGCGTGGCTGCCCGAAGAAAGGATCCGCCAGGAGCTGGCGGCCGGCACGCTCAAGCCGCTTCCCATGCGCGAAGGCGGTGAGCGCTTCGCCGAGCTCTATCTCATCTTCGCAGACCGGGAGCACGCCGGCCCCGCCACGCGGCGGCTGGCGGAAATCATCCGCGAGGCGGTGGCTAGCGAGTGCAAGCGTTCATCCCTGCGCCCTAGCCGCCGACGCCGAGATACGTAGTTGTGACCTGCCGGTCGGCGCGCAGCCGCGCGGGCGTGCCTTCGAAAACGATGGTGCCGTGGTCGATGACGTACACGCGGTCGGCGAGCTGGAGCGCCATCTCCGCGTTCTGCTCGACCAGCAGCATGCTCACGCGCTCCTTCTTGAGCTCCCTGATAGTGCCCATCACCGCATCGACGATGAGCGGCGCTAGGCCCTGGGAAGGCTCGTCGAGGAGCAGCAGGTCGGGGCCGGTAAGCAAAGCTCGGGCTATCGCGAGCATTTGCTGCTCTCCGCCCGACAGCTCGCGCCCTTTGTTATTCAATCTTTCTTTCAATGTTGGGAAGCGCTCGAGCACGGTTTCCATCTGCCAGCGCGAGCTCGGCCGCCGGGCGATGGCGAGATTTTCGCACGCGGTCAGGTACGAAAAGATGCCGCGCGTCTCCGGCACCAGGGCGATGCCCATTCTGGAGATGCGGTGGGGATCGACGCGCGCGATGTCCTGGCCCTTGTAGCGGATTTCGCCGGTGCGGGGCGGCGTGAGCCCGGTGATGCAGCGCATCGTCGTCGTCTTGCCGGCGCCGTTCCTTCCCAGAAGCGCCACGATCTCGCCCTCCGCAACGTCGAGCGAAAGGCCATGCAGGATGTGGCCGATCCCGTAGTACGCGTCGATTCTCCGGATCTCGAGGATCATGCCGCTTCCGCCACTCCGCCCAAATACGCGCGGCGCACGTCCGGGTTGCGCTGGATCTCTTCAGGCGTTCCCTCGGCGATCAGGTTGCCGAAGTGCATCACCGAAATGCGGTCCGACACGCTCATGATGATGTCGATCTTGTGCTCGATGAGCACGATCGTGTAGCGGCCCTTGAGCCCGCGCACCAGCGCGACCATCTTGCGCGTCTCCTCGGGCGAGAGGCCCGCGGCCGGCTCGTCGAGCAGCAGCACGCGCGGCGCCGCGGCGAGCGCGATGGCGAGCTCGAGCTGGCGCTGCTCGCCATGGGAAATCTCGCGCGCCAATTGATCAGCTTGATTCGATAAACCCACATCCGCGAGCGCCTGGCGCGCCCGCTCGGCGACCTCGGGGTAGTAATCTGTTTTGCTCCAAAGAAATCCTTTCCAGGACGCGTTGCAGGCGAAGGCCGCGACCCAGACGTTGTCGAGCAGCGAAAAGGCCGGGAACACGTTGGTGCGCTGGAACGAGCGCGCGAGGCCCAGGTGCGCGATGCGGTGCGCTGGTGTTCCGGTGATGTCCTTGCCGTCGAACACGATCCGCCCCGAGCTCGGCGGGAACTGTCCCGTCAGCAGGTTGAAGAGCGTGGTCTTGCCCGCGCCGTTGGGGCCGATGATCGAGTGCAGGCTGCCGGCCTCGATCTTCAGCGTGATGCCGTTGACCGCGGTGAGCGCGCCGAAAGCCTTGGTCAGATTTTCTGTCTCGAGGATTGCCATAACCAGAATCGCGTCCAAGCCTCCACAACACCACCGCGGAGGAACATCACCACGATCACGAACGCCAGGCCGAGCAGCAGCGGCCAGCGCGCCCACAGAGTACTCACCGATTCCGAGAGCCAGATGAACACGAAAGAGCCGATGATCGGCCCGTAGAGCGATCCGCTGCCGCCGATCAGCGTGGCGAAGACGACGTTGCCCGAAGTAACGAAGCCGATCGCCTCGAGCGGCACGATGCCGAAGAGCATGGCGTAGAGCACTCCCGCCAGGCCCGAGAACGCGCCGCCGATGACGAAGGCGAGGAGCTTGAAGCGTGGCGCGTTGTAGCCCACCGCCTCGGCGCGCACTTCGTTCTCGCGGATCGCCTGGAGGATCTTGCCGAGCGGCGATTCGACGATCCGCTTCATGATCCACAGCGAGAACAGAAACAGCGCCGACACGAACAAGTAGTAGGCGAGGGGATCCTTGAAGTCGATGCCGAGGAACTCCGGCCGCGTGATGCCGGGCATGCCGTCCTCGCCGCCCGTCACGCTGGTCCACTGGTAGGCGATGAAGTAGAAGAGCTGGTTCAGCGCGAAGGTGAGCATGATGAAGTAGATGCCCGAGCGCTGCACGCAGAGATAGCCCACCAGTGCCGCCGAAACCGCACCCACGCCGACGCCGACCCCGAGCGCCACGAAGACGTTGATTCCGTAGTGCTTGAGAAGCCAGCCGGCCACGTAGGCAGCCGAGCCGAAGAACGTGGACTGGCCGAAGGAGAGCAGGCCCGTATAGCCCATCAGCAGGTTCAGCCCCAGCCCGAAGATGGCGAAGATCCAGATCTCGGAGGCGATGGCCGGGCGTACCACGAACGGCAGCAGCACTACCGCGGCAAGGACCGCAAGATTTGTTTTGTTCATCTGATACCAAACAAACCCTGGGGGCGGACCACCAGTACCGCCGCCATCACCAGATAGATCACCGCGGTGGAAGCCTCGGTCCAGTAAGCCGCCACGACGGCCTGGGCGACGCCGATGAGCAGCCCGGCGGCGATCGCGCCCAGGATGTTGCCCATGCCGCCGAGCGCGACCACGACGAATGCGATGCCGAGCATGTCGACGCCCATGCCGGGCGACAATCCCCGGATCGGCGCCGTCAGCGCGCCGGCGATGCCGGCGAGGTAGGCGCCAAGCGCGAAGGCGACGGTGAAGAGCCAGTGGATGTCGATGCCGAGCAGCGACACCATCTCCTTGTTCTCGATGCCGGCGCGCATGATCGCGCCGTAGCGCGTCTTCTCGAGGAAGAGCCAGGTCCCGACCACCAGCAGCCCCGCGACCGCCATGACGAACAGGCGATACTTGGGATAGAAGGTGAAGCCGAGGTCGACGCCGCCGCGCAGGAGGAGCGGCGGCAGCTGGCTGATCCCGACCGGGCCCCAGATAAGGATGATGCCCTCGGCGAGGATCAGCGAGAGCCCGAAGGTGAAGAGCAGCTGGTAGTCGTGTCCCGCGGCATACAGCCGGCGGATGCCTGCATATTCAATAAGTAAACCTAAAATGGCTACTCCGAGAGGGGCGATCAGCAACGCGACCCAGAAATTCCCCACCGCGCCGATCGCGCTGACCATGAGGTAGGCGCCCACGGCGAACAGCGCGCCGTGGGCGAAGTTCGGGATGTTGAGGATCCCCGCGATCAGCGCCAGCCCCAGCCCCATGAGGGCATAGAGCATTCCCGTCGCGATCCCGTTAAGGATCTGACCGAGGAGAAGATTCAAAAACTAAAAACTACCGATATCTTTGCAAGCGGCATATTCCTTCGGCAGCGGCGTATCGCCGGTGGCGACGATGTCGGCCAGGTCGGTCGGATGCTTCATCGCCGACTTCGGCTTGCAGCGCAGGAAGAAGTACGGGCGCAGCGTCTGGTGCGTGGCGGGATCGATCCGCATCCGGCCGAGGAGATCGTTGATCTCCAGTCCCTCGAGCGCCCCGATTACGTCCTGTACTTCGGCCGACTTGGCCTTGTCGAAGCCCGCCAGCATCAGCCGCGTCATCGAGTAGGCGGCCGAGGGCGCGTAGCCCGGCGGGTTGCCGAACTTGGCCGAGTAGTTCTTGACGAAGGCGTTCGCTACCGGCGTGTCGGCGGTGTAGTAGAAGTTCGTCCCGACCCAGAGGTTCTCGCGGATTTCGGGCGCGAGCTGCACCAGCTCTTCCACGCCCGAAGACCAGCTCATGATCAGCGGGAGCTTCGGCGTGATGCCGAAGTTGAAGATCTCGCGCGCACCGGCGACCGCGTCGCCGCCGAAGTTGATCATCACCACCACGTCGGGCCGGTTCGCCGCCGCCTTCTGCACGTAGTTCGAGAACTCGCGTTCGCCCAGGGGATGCCGGTCGGCGCCGACGAACTCGATGCCGTGCGTCTTGCCGACCTCCTTGATGTACTTCTCCACCGACCAGCCGAAGGCGTAGTCCGCGACCAGCAGGTGCCAGCGCCGCGCCTTCGGGTTCGCCTTCATGAAATTGTCCACCACCGTCTTCGCCGCCGTATAGGGGCTCGCTGCCCACTGGAAGGAGTAGCGGTGGCAGCGCGCCCCCGAGATGTCCTCCGTACCGCCGCTGAAGAAGTGCACGACCTTTTTCCTCTTCGCCACCTCGGACACGGCGAGCGCCACGCCGGAGGACCAGGGACCGATCATGAAGCGCGCGCCTTCGCCGTCGATCGCCTCTTCGGCGCGCCGGGTGGACGTGCCCGCCTGCGTGGCGCCATCGCGCGTGACGTACTTGATGGGCCGGCCGAGCACCTTCATGTCGCGCTCCTCGAGCGCCATGCGCATGCCGCGGTCGTTGAGCGGCCCGACATCGGCGAAGGCGCCGGTTTGATCCCACAGGCCGAGGATCACGATCTCCTTCTGCTGCGCCCGGATGATCCCGGGAAATCCAAGGCCTGCCGCCGCCGCCCCGATCGCTCCGACCTTCAGGATGTCTCTACGCTTGAGCTGGCTCATTAGTCGTCCCCCGCTAGAAGTCGGCAGCCTACTATGTGTGGCGGAAAAGCGGGAAGGCTCATGGGCGCGGAATGCGAACTTGCACTCGGCAAACCGGTACATGCGCACTGATACACCGATCTTTCGGGTAAATCGTTAAGCGGTTGATTCAACAGGAGCGGCGGCCGCCTAGAGGAGATTCACCTACGGCGAGCACTCGACCTCGAGCGCGCGCCTGCCGGGCGCGTTGCTGAAGTCGCTCAGATTTACACTGTAAGAATGGCAAATCCACTTCCCGCTCTGTCGCTCCTGGAAACGCGCGTTCTTGGCACCCTGGTCGAGAAGCAGCACACCGTGCCCGATTCCTACCCTCTGACGCTCAACGCGCTGGTCTCCGGCTGCAATCAGAAGACCAGCCGGTCTCCGGTAATGGAGGCCACCGAGGCTGAAGTCCAGGCGAGCATCGACAGCCTGAAGAGCCGCAACCTGGTGATGGAAACGAGCGGCGGACGGGTAGCGCGCTACGCGCACAACCTCGAGCGCGTGCTGCAGGTGCCTTCCCAGGCGGCGGCCCTGCTCACTTCCCTGATGCTGCGCGGCCCGCAGACGGCGGGCGAGCTGCGCATCAGCTGCGAACGGCTGCACAGTTTTTCCGACATCTCCGCGGTGCAAGGCTTCCTGGATGAACTGGCAGCACGACCGGCGGGACCTCTGGTAGTCGAACTGCCGCGCCTGCCCGGATCGAGGGAAAACCGCTGGGCCCACCTGCTGAGCGGTACGCCGAAGCAGGAGACGCCGATGGCGGAGAGGACGGACGGCGGATCGGGCGGCGATGTTTCCCTCGGAGAGCTGGCAGCCCTCAAGGCGAACGTCGCGCGGCTCGAGGCGGAGGTGGTTGCATTGAAGGCCTTGGTCGCGCGCATCTGTTCGGAGCTCGGTATCCGACCCCTGTAGAAATGCAGGGCTTGACAAAGCCGCCGGCGCTGCCTGATACTAAACCTAATGGTTAAGTATTCGGAAGACGAGCTCGATACGGTGTTCGCCGCGCTTTCCGACCGCACGCGGCGCCAGGTGCTTCAGTCGCTCGCGGAAGGCGACCGGCCGGTCTCCGAGCTTGCCAACGCGCACGAGATGTCGCTTCCCGGCTTCATGAAGCACCTGCGCGTGCTCGAGGACGCCGGGCTCATCGGCCGCACGAAAGAGGGGCGGGTGGTGAGCTGCGAGCTCTCCGCCGCGCCCATGAAAGAAGCCGCCGTGTGGATGTCGCGCTACGAGAAGTTCTGGACCGAGAAGCTCGATTCGCTCGCCCGTTATCTCTATCAGCAAGAGGAGCTGCAGACATGGAACAAGCCAAGCTCAGGGAAAAACCCTCGCTTACCCTCACCCGCAGCTACCCGGTCGCGCCCGAAAAAGTCTGGCGGGCGTGGACGGACCCGCAAGCGATAAAGAAGTGGTGGGGGCCGGGCCAGGACGAGCCGGTCTCCCTGGCGGAGCTCGACGTGCGCGTCGGCGGGCGCCTCCGCATCGTGTTCGGCGGCCCCGACGGCAAGGCGCACGAGTGCCAGGGGATTTACAAAGAGGTCGTTCCCCCTCGCAAGCTGGTATTCACCTGGACGTGGCCCAACAGCACGCCCGAGCGCGAGTCGCTCGTGACGATCACCTTCCGCAAGGCGAACGGCGGCACCGAGCTCGTGTTCCTGCATGAGCAATTGTTCGACGAGAAGGTGCGCGACGACCACAAGCGCGGCTGGAGCGGATCCTTGGACAAGCTCGAACGTTTCCTCGCCGAGCAAAAATGACTCGTCTTCCGCAGTCCAGGAAACCTGCGCGTCAGCCCCGGACGCGTGTGTCCGGCAACGGCAAAGCCGACGGTGCGGCCAACAGGCGGGTGCTCGAGATGCTACAGCTGGTGCAAAGCTTGAGCTACATCACCTGTCTGCTTGCCGACATTAAATCAAGCTCGCGAAGGAGCTGACCCCATGCAATCCAGCAGCCTCGACGAGCGCTCGTCGCTCATCCTTACCCGCATCTTTCTCGTCGCGCCGGAGAAGGTGTGGCGCGCCTGGACCGACCCGGACGCGCTGAGGATCTGGTGGAACCAGGCCGACTCGCCCGGCTGGATCGGGGAGCTCGACGTGCGCGTCGGCGGCCGCTATCGCGTCGTGATGCGCAACCCCGAAGGCGTGTACCACTACGTGAGGGGCGTATATCGCGAGGTGGTGCCGAACCGAAAGCTCGTGTTCACCTGGAATTTGCACGACGGCCCGCCCGAGCGTGAGTCGCTCGTAACAGTCGAACTTCGCGCGGTGGAAGGTGGTACGGAATTGCAATTTACGCAGGAGCCGAGCTTCGACGAGAGGGCGCGCGACGGTTGGCGCGGCGCCTTCAAGCGGCTCGGGCAGCTTCTACAGCAACCCAACTAACCACTTAGGAGAAATTCATGGCTTACGTCGACGGCTTCGTTGTGCCAGTACCGAAGAAGAAACTGCAGGCCTACCGCCGCATGGCGCTGAAGGCGGGAAAGATCTGGCGCGAGCACGGCGCGCTCGAATTCCGCGAGTCCGTGGCCGATGATGTGAAGTGGGGCAAGCGCACGTCGTTTCCGCGCAGCGTCAAGCAGAAACCGGGCGAGACGGTGGTGTTTTCGTACATCGTGTACAAGTCGCGCGCGGATCGCGATCGCGTGGTTGCTAAGGTGATGAAGGACAAGCGCCTCGCCGCCATGATGGATCCGAAGTCGATGCCCTTCGACGCCAAGCGCATGATCTACGGCGGCTTCAAGGTCCTGGTCGATCTATGAAACCCTTCGAGATCACGCGCGTGTTCGATGCGCCTCGCGACAAGGTGTGGAAGGCCTGGACCGAGGCGGAGCGCCTGAAGCAGTGGTGGGGGCCGGCAGGCTTCAAGGTTCATACCTGCAAGGTCGACCTGCGTCCCGGCGGCATCTTCCACTATGGGATGACGGCGCCGGACGGCAGCGATATGTGGGGCAAGTTCACCTATCGCGAGATCAAGGCGCCCGAGCGGCTGATCTTCATCGTCGCCTTTTCGGATCCGAAGGGCGGCGTGACCCGCCACCCCTGGTCGCCGAACTGGCCGCTGGAAACGCTGTCGACGGTGACGTTCACCGAGCAGGGCGGCAAGACCAAGGTCACCGTGCAGTGGACTCCCGTGGATTCGTCGACGGAGGTGGAGCGCAAGACCTTCGACGAAGGGCGCGAGAGCATGAAGCAGGGCTGGGGCGGAACCATGGACCAGTTCGCCGCATACCTGAGACAAGCGAAATGACAGTAAAAGAAAAGGACCTCGTTCTCACGCGGGTCTTCAACGCGCCGCGCGAGCGCGTGTGGAAGGCGTGGACCGATCCAAAGCAGCTTGCGCAATGGTGGGGGCCGGCCGGCTTCACGAACCCCCGCTGCGAGGTGGATGTGCGGCCGGGCGGAGCCCTCCGCATCGACATGCGCGGACCCGACGGCACGGTCTATCCGATGTCGGGCGTCTACCGGGAGGTCGTCGCCCCCGAGCGGCTGGTCTTCAGCGGCTCCGCGCTGGATGAAAAAGGCAAGCCGCTGTTCGAAGTGCTGAACACGGTCACCTTCGCCGATCAAGGCGGCAAGACGAAGATCACGGTGCAGGCGCAGGTCGTCAGGAAGCTCGCCGCCGTGGCCGACCAGTACCTGAAAGGGCAGGAACAGGGCTGGAGCCAGAGCCTGGAGCGCCTCGAGGACTGGATCGTTTCGATGACCAGGACCGTTTTCGCGGCTCCCATGCCGAAAGCAAAGGAGTGATGACGGTGCGATTCATGATGCTGATGATTCCGAAGGGATACGAGGCGGCGACCGCGGGGCAGATGCCGGACGCCAAAGCCGTCGCCGCGATGATGAAGTACAACGAAGCTCTGCAGAAGTCCGGCGTGTTGCTCGGGCTCGATGGCCTGCACCCGCCCTCGATGGGCGCGCGCGTGTCGTTCTCGGGCGGCAAGTCGAAGGTGACTCCCGTCCCTTCCCTGGCGTGAAAGAGGTACTGGGCGGCTACTGGATGATCCAGGTGAAGTCGAAAGAGGAAGCGATCGAATGGGCGAAGCGCTGCCCGGCCTCGGACAACGAAGTGATCGAGGTCCGGCAGGTGCAGGAGCTCGCCGATTTCCCGGACGATGTGAAGAAGGTCGTGGCCAAGTATCCCGAGATGCAACCGAAGCACTTGAAAAAATGATTTTGAGCAACGATCACCACCCACCCGAAAGGAACTGAACATGCTTAGAGTCAAACCCGTACCCGAAGGAATGCACAGCGTGACGCCGCACCTGGTGTGCGCGGGCGCCGCGAATGCCATCGAGTTCTACAAGAAGGCGTTCGGCGCGGTCGAGCTGGCGCGGCTGCCCGGCTCGCAAGGCAGGCTGATGCACGCGGCGATCCGCATCGGCGATTCGACGGTGATGCTGGCCGATGAAATGCCCGAGTGGGGCTCGCTGGGGCCGAAGGCGCTGAAGGGCTCCCCGGTCACCATCCACCTGTACGTGGACGATGCGGACGCATTCGTCGCGCGCGCGGTGAAGGCCGGCGCGAAGGTCACCATGCCGGTCGACGACATGTTCTGGGGCGATCGCTACGGCAAGCTCGAGGACCCGTTCGGCCATCACTGGTCGGTCGGCACGCACGTGCGCGACGTGAGCCCGGAGGAAATGCAGCAGGCGATGAAGAAAATGGCCGCCTAGGAGCCGCCATGCAAAAAATCACTCCATTCCTGTGGTTCGACGGCAACGCCGAGGAGGCGGTGAATTTCTACGCCTCGATCTTCAAGAACTCCAAGGTCGGAAAGGTCTCGTGTTACGGCGAAGCAGGGCCGGGCCCGAAAGGCACGGTCATGACCGCGAGCTTCCAGATCGAGGGGCAGGAGTTCGTCGCGTTGAACGGCGGCCCGCAGTTCAAGTTCACCGAGGCGATCTCCTTCGTCGTGAATTGCAAGACGCAGGACGAAGTCGACTACTACTGGGACAAGCTGCTGGCCGGCGGCGGCAAGGTCCAGGCGTGCGGCTGGCTCAAGGACAAGTTCGGGCTCTCCTGGCAGATCGTCCCGACCGCGCTGCCCGAGCTCATGACCGACCCCGATCCGAAGGTAACGCAAAGCGTCATGAAAGCGATGCTGCAGATGAAGAAGCTCGACATCGAAGGCCTGAAGCGGGCCAAGCAGGCGGCAAGATGACGAAGGACGAACGATGATCTACAAAGGCAGCTGCCACTGCGGCAAGATCGCTTTCGAGGTGGAAGGCGAGATCAAGGAAGTCATGGCGTGCAACTGCTCGATGTGCTCCCGGAAGGGAGCGCTTCTCTGGGCCGTTCCGCGCCAGAAACTCCGTCTGCTGACGCCGGAGAAGGATGCCAGCACCTACTTGTTCAACAAGCACGTCATCAAGCACCGCTTCTGCGCCGATTGCGGCATCCACCCGTTCGGCGAAGGCGCCGATCCGAAGGGCAACCAGATGGCGGCAGTGAATGCGCGCTGCCTCGAAGGCATCGAGGTTTCGTCGCTCACCGTCAAGAATTTCAACGGTCGGGCGCTTTGAGCCCAAAGGAGAACATCATGGGAAGACCTGTCGTTCATTGGGAGTTCATGTCGAAGGATCCGGCGATGGTGTCGGACTTCTACGCGAAGATCTTCGGCTGGAAGGTGCAGCACATGCCGCAGGTCAACTACCGCCTGGTCGAGACCGGCGCGAAAGGAGAGATGCGCGGCATCAACGGCGGCATCCTCAAGCCGGATCGCGAAGGCCCCTGGCCCGGCAACATGCTCTTCTACATTCTCGTCGACGACCTCGCGGCCTACCGCAAGAAGATCGTCGAGGCGGGCGGGCAGATCCACGTCGAGGAGCAGGAGGTGCCCGGCATGGGCACGCTGTCGCTGTTCACCGATCCCGAGGGCCGCATGAACGGCCTGTGGAAGGCCGCCAGGACCGCAGCGAGGAAGCCCGCCAAAAAGGCAGCCAGGAAGAAAAGAAGATAATTCGGAGGTTCCGATGAAACCGTCGACTGGCAATCCCGCTCCCGGGTTCAAGAAGTATCCGGTGCATCACATCGAGACCAAGCCCGCGCAGCAGCGCGTGCGCGTGACGTTCAAGGGCGAGGTCATCGCCGACAGCAGGGACGCGATCAAGCTCGAGGAGAGCAAATATCCCGCCGTCTACTACCTGCCGCGCAAGGACGTGAAGATGGAGTGCCTCGTACGCTCGAGCCATCGGACGCACTGCCCGTTCAAGGGCGATGCAGCGCATTTTTCATTGGTGAATGGACCTGAAAATGCGGTCTGGAGCTACGAGCAGCCGTACGACGAGATGATGGCGATCAAGGACCGCCTCGCTTTCTACCCCGACAAGGTCGACTCGATCAGCACGGGATGAATTGATTAGAATGCGCGGCTCTCATGCCGCCGATCATTTCGGTTTCGAATCTCGCTAAGACCTACGCCTCCGGGTTCCAGGCGCTCAAGCGCATCAACCTGGAGATTCGACGCGGAGAAATCTTTGCGCTGCTGGGCCCGAACGGGGCCGGCAAGACGACGCTGATCAACATCGTCTGCGGAATCGTGACGCCTTCCGCAGGCACCGCGTCGGTGGACGGTCACGACATCATTCGGGATTACCGCGCCGCGCGCGCAATGATAGGCCTGGTGCCGCAGGAGCTGACCACCAATGCATTCGAAAGCGTCTGGGCGACGGTCAGCTTCAGCCGCGGCCTGTTCGGCAAGCCGGCCAATCCGGGCCACATCGAGAAGGTGCTTAGGGACCTGTCCTTGTGGGACAGGAAAAACAGCAAGATCATGACGCTGTCGGGCGGCATGAAGCGCCGGGTGCTGATCGCCAAAGCGCTGGCGCACGAGCCGCAGGTGCTGTTTCTCGACGAGCCGACGGCGGGCGTCGATGTCGAGCTGCGGCAGGACATGTGGAAGTCGGTGCGGCTGCTGCGCGACTCGGGCGTGACCATCATCCTCACCACCCACTACATCGAAGAGGCCGAGCTGATGGCCGACCGGATCGGCGTGATCAGCAAAGGCGAGATCATCCTGGTCGAGGAAAAGGCCGAGCTCATGCGCAAGCTCGGCAAGAAGGTGCTGACGCTCCAGCTGCACGAAGTGCTCGACGCCATACCGGCCGAGCTCGCAGCGCATCGCCTGAACCTGGCGGCCGATGGCCGCGAGCTGGTCTACACCTACGACACGCAGGGCGGGCGCACCGGCATCACGTCGCTGCTCGACGATCTCCACCGGGCGGGCATCGGCTTCAAGGACCTGCAGACGACGCAAAGCTCACTCGAAGACATCTTCGTCGACCTGGTGCGGCAAAGAAAATGAACCCATGAGGACAAACTTCAGGGCGATCCGGGCGATCTACGTGTTCGAGATGGCGCGCACGGGCCGCACGCTGCTGCAAAGCATCGTCGCCCCGGTGATCTCGACCTCCCTGTATTTCGTGGTGTTCGGCGCGGCCGTCGGCACGCGCATCGCCGAGATCGACGGCGTCAGCTATGGCGCCTTCATCGTGCCGGGGCTGGTGATGCTGATGCTGCTCACGCAGAGCGTCACGAATGCCTCGTTCGGCATCTACTTTCCCAGGTTCACCGGCACGATCTACGAGATCCTGTCGGCGCCGGTTTCGTATATCGAGATCGTCGTCGGCTATGTCGGTGCGGCGGCGACCAAGTCGCTCATCCTGGGCCTCATCATCCTCGCCACGGCGGGCCTGTTCGTGCCGCTGCGCATCGCGCATCCGGCCTGGATGCTCACCTTCCTCCTGCTGACGGCGCTGACCTTCAGCCTGTTCGGCTTCATCATCGGCATCTGGGCGGACGGCTTCGAACAGCTGCAGTTCGTGCCTCTGCTCGTCATCACCCCGTTGACCTTCCTGGGCGGCACTTTCTATTCCATCAGCGTGTTGCCGCCGCTCTGGCAGACTGCCACCCTGTTCAACCCCGTGGTGTACCTGGTGAGCGGTTTCCGCTGGAGCTTTTACGAGATCGCCGACGTGCACGTGTGGGTAAGCCTGGCGATGACGAGCCTGTTCCTCGTCGCCTGCCTCGCTGCGGTAGGGTGGATCTTCAAAACCGGCTACAGACTAAAGACCTGAATGCGCTGCATCCCGATCTTTCTCCTGCTTTGGGGCAGGCTGCGCCCGCTGGCGGTCACCACCTCCAGGCGCGCCGCCGAGCTCCCCAACGTCCCCACGCTCGTCGAATCGGGCATCCAGGGCGTCGAGCCCGGCTCGCTCAGCGTCCAGCAATTCACGCAGATGAACACTGCGGAGTACGAGCGCTTCGGCAGGCTGATCCGGGAAGCGGGGATCAGGATCGATGGCTGATACGCACAGCAAGCTCATCGGCTACCTGCTCTGGATCTTCGGCTTCACCGGCTCGCATCGCTTCTACTTCGGCCGGCCGGTGTCGGGCACGATCTGGTTTTTCACCCTGGGACTGCTCGGCATCGGCTGGATCATCGATCTGTTTCTCATCCCCTGGATGGAGCGCACCGCGGAGCTGCGCTACACCCCCGGACCCATCAGCTACAACGTCGCCTGGCTGCTGCTCACCTTTCTCGGCATCTTCGGCGTGCACCGCTTCTACATGGGTAAATGGCTCACCGGGCTGCTCTACCTGGTGACGGGAGGCCTGTTCCTGCTCGGCGTGCTCTACGATTTCTGGACGCTCAATTCCCAGGTGAGCGAGGAGAACCGCTCGCGCGGCGGCCGGTGAACCAAAGCCTTGTGGGATCAGTGCACCTTTTGTACATTGGCCGCATCTCCTAAGGAGGGGGAATCCATGAAGCTGGCACTCAAAGCGGCAATATTCGCCATCGCTTGCGCGATGTTCGGCGCGCAGGCGCAGGAACGCGTCATCCGGATCGGCGTGGTGATGCCGATCTCGGGACCGGGGTCGTATTTCGGGGTGATGGGCAGGGAGGGCATCGACCTCGCGCTCGAGCAGGTGAAGCAGCCGATCAACGGCTACCGCCTGCAGGTGCAGGCCGAGGACTCGGCTTGCAGCCCGCTGCAGGCCACCAACGCGGTGAAGCGCGTCCTCGATCAGTTCAAGCCGCACATCGTCATCGGCGACGAGTGCTCGGACGCCTCGCTCGCTATCGCGCCGATCCTCGAGCAGGCCAAGGTGGTGCAGCTCAACGCCGGCTCGGTGACCATGAAGCTCACCGAATCGGGCTACAAATATGTATTCCGCATCTTCCCGAACGCCGAGCAGCAGAGCCTGCCGCTCGCCAAGGTCGCCTATGAAAGGCTGAAGGCGCGCACCGCGGTGATCCTGTACGAGAAGACCAATGCCGGCAACGACAACGCCGACGGCTTCGAGAAGCCGTTCGTCGCCATGGGCGGCAAGGTCCTGGCGAAGATCGACTTCGGCCGCGACGTGAACGACTTTACCGCCATCGCGACGCGCATCGCGTCGCTCGGCAAGGTCGACGTGCTGCCGACCTTCGCGCTCGAAGGCCAGACCGTGCGCCTGTCGCAGGCGCTTGCGCAGGCTCGGGTGGTCAAGGGCGGCGGCGGCAACGCGGTGCAGATGGGCTCGATCTGGCTGCCCTACGGTTACGACCAGAAGGCCGGCCAGGCTTCGCAGGGCTACGTCCGCATCGTGCAGTTCGATCCCACGGAAAACCGCAAGATCGTGCAGGACTTCATCAAGGCCTTCCACGCCAAGTACGGCGCCGACAAGATGCCGACGCACATCAATGCGCATGCCTACGACGCCATCCTCCTGGTGGCCGAGGCGGTGCGGCGCGGCGCGACGGACTCGGATTCGATCCGCGACCGGTTCACCAAGATGAAGGACGTCGAGGTGACAACCGGCAGGATCAGCTTCGACCCGAAGGGACAGAATTCCGATCTCTCGGTGGTCCACTTCGTCGAGACGCAGAACGACCTGAGCTGGAAAGGGCTGAGCTGGCGGTAGTCCTCTAGAAGACGCCGTGCCCGACCTCCTGGCGCTGCTCGTTCAGCAGTCGGTGAACGGGGTTTACCTCGGCTGCCTGTACGTCATGGTGGCGCTCGGGCTCACCCTGATCTACGGCGTGCTGAACCAGATCAACTTCGCCCATGCCGACTTCGTCACCGTCGGCGCGTTCACGGCGTTCTTCACGGCGACGCGCTTTGCGACCAAGGTCCTCGGCCTGCCGGACGCCGGCGCCTACCTGCTGTCGATGTTCACCGCGCTCGGCGCCGGGGCGCTGCTCGGACTGGCGGTGAACGCGGCAGTGTTCGCGCCTTTGCGCGACCGCGGCGACGAGCTGCGTCCGCTGATCGCGACGATAGGCGTATCAGTATTGCTCGAGAACGCCCAGCTCGCGCTGTTCGGGCCGATCCCCTACCAGTTCGACTCGCCTTTCACGCGCGAGACCATCCGCCTCGGGCGCATCTTCTTCAGCGGGCAGAGCGTGCTGGTGGTCGGCGTGTCGGCGGCGGTGATTGCCGCGCTCTACGCCTTCATGCGGTTCACGTTCCTTGGCAAGGCGCTGCGCGCGGTGGCGCAGGACCGCGAGACGGCGGGTCTGATGGGCATCAATCCGAGCCTGCTCATCGGGCTTACCATCGTCATCGCCTCGGCGCTGGCGGGCATGGCCGGCGCGCTCCTCGGCCCGGTGCTGGTCCTGTCTCCGTTTGCCGGCGCCTCGCTGATCGTCAAGGCCTTCGCCATCGTCATCATCGGCGGCTTCGGCAACATGCAGGGCACCATCATCGCCGGCATCCTGGTCGGCATCATCGAGGCCTTCACGGTGCAGTACCTCGGCTCGGGGCTGATCGACCTGGTGGTGTTCGTTCTGCTGCTCGTGATGCTGGTGGTGCGGCCCACCGGCCTGATCGCGGAGCGGAAAGAGGAAAATGTGTGAATGAGCGTGTGAAGGCGAGAACCGCGCTCGGCACAGCTATTGTGCTGGTGTTGTTAGCACCATGGGTCCTCGATCAGCCGTACTGGCGCGGCATCCTGGTGGTGTGCGCGATGAACGTGCTGCTCGCGCTTTCGCTCAACCTGGTGCTCGGCTACACCGGGCAGCTGAATCTCGGCCAGTCCGCCTTCTTCGGGATCGGCGCCTACGTTTCCACCCTCCTCATCAAGAGCTACGGCTGGAATTTCTGGCTCGCGGCGCTGGTGGCGGTAGGCGCGGCGGGCCTGCTCGGCCTCGCGCTCGCCGCCTTCGCCGTGCGGCTGCGCGGGCATTACCTCGCCATCGCCTCGCTCGGTTTCGCGGTGATCACCTACCAGGTGCTGGTGAACTGGGAGAACGTTACCCAGGGCGTGCGCGGCATCTACGGCATCATGCCGCCTGTCGCGAGCACGACGGCGCTGTTCTACCTCGTAGCCGGCATCGCGGTCCTGGTCTACGTTCTGATCGGCAACCTGGTGCGCTCGCCCATCGGCGAGACCCTGCGCGCGATCCGCGAGGACGAGGTGTCGGCCGCGTCGCTCGGCATCAACGCAGCGCTGTGGAAAGCATTCGCGTTCGGCATCGGCGCGGCGATCGCCGGCCTTGCCGGCTGCTTCTACCCCGGCTTCGTAGGCACGCTGGTGCCAGACGCCTTCAACATCGTCGAGTCGTTCACCATGCTGGCGATGGTCATCGTCGGCGGGATGGGCACCATGATCGGCCCGGTGATCGGCGCGATCGTGCTCACCTTCCTGCCGGAATTGCTGCGCGGCTTCGGCGAGCTGCGCCTGATGATCTACGGGCTCGCCCTGACCTTGGTGGTGCTCTTCATGCCCGGCGGCATGGTGCAGGCGTGGATGGCATTGCGCGCGCGCATACGGTGATTTTGCAAGCCAAAGAGATGAGCAAGAGCTTCGGCGGCGTGCGCGCGGTGCAGAACGTTTCCATCGCCGTACCCGCGAACTCGATCTTCGCCTTGATCGGGCCGAACGGCGCCGGCAAGTCGACGCTTCTCAATTTGCTGTCGGGGATCTACCAGCCCGATGCAGGATCTTTGCATTTTGACGAAAACAATCTGATCGGTTTGCCGGCGCACCGCCGCGTGCGGCTCGGCATCGCGCGCACTTTCCAGAAGATCCGCCTGTTCAAGCAGCTTACCCTGCTCGAGAACGTGCTCGCCGGCTTCCACATCCATCAAGACGCGCCTTTCTGGAAGTACCTTGTCTACGGCAATACCGGGCGCTTCCGCGAGGAGGCGCGCGAGCTGCTCGCATTCGTCGGGCTGGAGGCACGCTCCGGCGAGCGCGCCGGCGCGCTGCCCTACGGCAAGCAGCGCATGCTCGAGATCGCGCGCGCGCTCGCCACGCAGCCGCGGCTGTTCATGCTCGACGAGCCGGCGGCCGGCCTCAACGCCGCGGAAGTCGACTTTTTATTGAAACGACTGGAACAAATTTCCCGGCGTGGCGTGACCGTGATCGTGGTCGAGCACAACATGGACTTGGTGATGAACGTCGCGCACCGCGTCTTCGTGATGGACCACGGCGAGCCGCTGTTCGAGGGCACGCCGCGCGAAGTGCAGGCCAACCCGCGCGTCATCGAGGCCTACCTTGGCGGTGAATTTGCTCCTTAAGGTAGAAAACCTCGAGTTGGGGTACGGCGAAGTCCCGGCGGTGCGCGACATTTCCTTCGACGTGGCCGAAGGCGAGATCGTCACGCTGATTGGCGCCAACGGCGCCGGCAAGACCACCACCCTGCGCGGCGTGGCGGGTGCCATGCTGCCGCGCCGCGGCAAGATCGTGTTCGCCGGAAACGACGTCACCCATATGCCTTCCCATTCGCGCGCGCTCGCCGGCATGGCACTGGTGCCGGAAGGTCGGCGCGTGTTCCCCGCGCTGTCGGTGCGCGAGAACCTGGAGATGGGCGGATTCAAGTTCCGCAAGGACCGGAACAGGATGCGCTCGCAGATCGAGCGCATGCTGGAGATGTTCCCGCGCCTGAGCGAGCGCACAGGTCAAGCGGCCGGGACGCTCTCCGGCGGCGAGCAGCAGATGCTGGCGCTGTCGCGCGCGCTGATGTCCGCGCCGCGGCTGCTGTGCATGGACGAGCCTTCGCTTGGCCTCGCGCCGCTCGTCGTGCATGACATCTTCCGCAGCATTCGCGCCGCCAATGCCGCGGGGACGAGCATCCTGCTGGTCGAACAGAACGCGCGCTATGCGCTCGAGACGGCGAGCCGCGGCTACGTGCTGCAGACCGGTACCATCATCGCAGCCGGACCCTGCGCCGTCCTCAAGCAGGACGAGCGGGTGAAAGAAGCGTATCTCGGGAGACGGTAATGAATTACTCATTGCAGGGAAAGGCCGCCATCGTCACGGGCGCGGCGGGCGGCATCGGCAGCGCCATCGCACGCGCTTTTGCAAAGGCCGGCGCCAAGGTCGCGTGCGTGGATCTAGATGTGAAAAAAGTAACCGGGGAAGGATTTCTCGCCATTGCCTGTGACGTTGCTTCCGAATCGGAAACCAAGAAGGCCGTCGAGCAGGCCGCGCAGGCCTTCGGCGCTCTGCACGTGCTGGTGAATGGCGCGGCGATGAAAGATCCGAGCGCGACGGTCGTCGACCTCGATCTCGCGGCCTGGAACCGCGTTTTTGCCGTCAATGTCGCCGGCGCCTTCCTCATGAGCCGCTGGGCCATTCCGCACATGGCGCGTTCCGGCGGCGGCTCGATCATTCACATCGCCTCGCAGCTCGGCACCGTCGGCACGCCCGGGCGCGTCGCCTACTGCTCGACGAAGGGCGCTCTAATCACCATGGCCAAAGCAATGGCCGCCGATCACGCCGCGCAGAAGATCCGCGTGAACACGCTCTCGCCGGGCGCGGTAGAGACCGAGCGCATGCTGCGTTTCGGCTCGATGGAGAAAGCGCGCGAAATTCTCGGCCCGAAGCACCTGCTGAACCGGCTCGGCCAGCCCGAGGAGATCGCCGCCGCCGCGCTGTTCCTCGCCTCGGACGCTTCCAGCTTCATGACCGGTTCGGACCTGCGCGTCGATGGCGGCTACAACGCCATTTAGTCGTCCAGCGAGATCTTGCGCTCGCGCGCAAGCGCGCTCCAGCGCGCGATGTCGGCCTGGATGAATCTTCCGAACTGCTCGGGCGTCATCGGCATCGGCTCGATCGCTTCGCCCGCCAGGCGCTGCTGCAGCGCCGGCGAGGCGAGCGCTTTGTTGATCTCGGCGTTGAGCCTCTGCGTGATCGCCGCGGGCAGCTTCGCCGGGCCCACGATCCCGTACCACTGCACGGCGTCGAAGCCCTTGAACCCCGCTTCCTCGAAGGTGGGCACTTCGGGCAGCAGCGCATGGCGTTTCAGGCCGGTCACGGCGATGGGCTTCATCTTTTTGGCGCGGATGTGCGGCAGCGCGGCGGCGAGGCCCGGCATCATCATCTGGGTCTGCCCGCCCAGGAAGTCGGTGATCGCCGGACCGATGCCGCGGTAGTGCGCAGCCACGGTGTCGAGGCCCGCGGCGGCCTTGAGCTGCTCCATCGCGAGGTGGTTGAGCGTGCCCATCCCGCCCGAGGCGTAGGTTAGCTTGCCCGCATTGTTCTTCGCATACTCGAGGAGGGTCTTCAGGTCGGCGACCGGCATCGAGGGATTGACCACCAGCACATTGGGCGTGCCGCCGACCATCGCGATCGCGGTGAAGTCCTTGACGGCGTCGTACCCGACCTTGCGCACCGCGGGATTGGTGCCGTGCGTGCCCACATAGCCCACCATCAGCGTGTAGCCGTCCGGCGCAGCGCGGGCCACCGCCTGCGAGGCGATGGTGCCGCCCCCGCCCGATATGTTCTCGACGATGAACGACTGCTCCATCGAGCGGCCGAGCTGCTCGGCGACGGTGCGGCCGATCAGATCCAGGCCGCCGCCTGGCTGGGCGGGTACCACGATCTTCACGGGCTTGACGGGGTAGGCCTGCGCTGCGCCAAGTCCGGGCAGCAGCGCAGCCGCGGCGAGGAGCCACTTTGCAATGGAGATCGAGCGTCTAGGGCTCATGGTCCTCCAGGTGCATGGCAAAAAGAAAAATCCCGAGGCTCACAACAGTGCTGATCCAGGCTACGGTGAACGCGAGTGCTTTTCCGTGCCATAACGCTGCGAACCAGCGACTGAATTCGTCAAACAGCACCGCGGCTTTTCCGCCAAAACGCTGCAATTCATGGATGTACTGCTTGGAACTTACGATTTCATCGATTGCAGCGCTGTTGGAATCGTCCCCGGCGGTCACGTAAATCAGGATAGCGCTGCACAGTCCCACCAGCAGGACGATGAGGCCACTGATGTAAAGGCGTGTTTTCAAATCGGCGTCGCGAGCAGGGAAGGGACCAGGCCTGTATCGGCGATGACGGTGACGCTTTTCAATTTGGCAAGATTGCCTTCGATGCGCGCTTCGACGCGGTAGCGGCCGACGCTGAACAGGCGCGACTCGCCTTCGAGACTGGTCTGGAAGAGGCTGTAGGCCAGCTCGAAACAGCATATTGAGTCGTCGGTAGTGATGAAGCGTAGCGGCCCGAGGACATGTCGGTCATAGTGCAGGTTGTAGAGGTTGACGTTGCGGTAGGACTCGACGCGGTCGCGCAGCATGTTCTTGTTGTCGCACCACATCAGCACGTTGGGCAGGCCCTGCTCGACGTTCTCGCGCGTGACGACGCGGTAATCGCATTCCTCTTCGAACAATTCGACCCAGTCTTCGAGCCGATCTTCGTCGATCGCCATCGCGTATTCCGCCATCAGATCGAAAAGCGCAGTGCGGTTCACCGGATGGCACCGGCGGGTTCCACGCCCATCAGCTCGGCCCAATAGGACCAGAAGCCGCGGATCGGCGACTCGGTGACGCGGTGGGCGAGGTCGCGCAGTTCGCCGCGGCCGCCCATCTCGACGATGGCGCAGGCGTCGCCCGCGCTGCGCGTCGCTTTCTGCACCACCTCGATCGCTTCGCCGTCCTCCATGCTGACGAAACCGGCCGGCCCGACCAGGTTGGCCGAGATCAGCCGGTGGCGCGTCATCGCCTCGTCGTCGTCGGCATAACCGAACACGGTCTGGAACACCTCGTGCGCGTTCACGCCCTGCGGCCGGATCTGGCGCGCGGCGAGCGAGTTGTTGATCTGGATCAGCAATCCGTTGGGAAAGAAGGTCGGCGCGGCGAGGTTCATGCCATCGGGGAATTCGTTTCTGAATTCCAATAATTTTTTATCCCGCAATTGCATGCGGTCGAGTCGCGCCGCGGTGCCGGCATACGCCGCCCGCGCCTCTTCCTGGGTATCGGTCGCCGCATAGGCGTGGTTCATGTTGTGGCGGTGGCGCTCGTCCATCTTCACGCCGCCCTTCTGCGTCGCGCGGTCGACGCCGTAGGTGACGAAGAACTCGTGCAAGAGGCTCGCGTGGTAGGTGTCGCGCAGGTTCTCGGCGTAGAGCTTCCAGTTGCCCGCGATGCGCTGGCGGGAGTAGCCGAGGATGCGGATCGGCCGCGAGAGGAAACGCCGAATGATGCCGGTGCCGAACTCGCCCAGATAGTCTTCGATCGGCTCGGCGCGCTCCGAGAAGGTGCCGAACAGCATGCCGTGGCAGTTCGCCACCTGGAGCTTGCGCGGCGAGACCGCCTTCATGTCGAAGTCCTGCGGCATGCCGCCTTCGCCCTTCAGGCCGCGCCGGAACGGCAGCCCGGTCAGCTCGCCGGCGCTCGAGTAGCACCAGCGGTGGTAAAGGCACACGAGCCGCTCGGCGTTGCCGCGCAGCGAGCGCACGATCATCGCGCCGCGGTGCGAGCAGCGGTTGACGAAAGCGTGGATCGCGCCCGCCTTGTCGCGCGACACGATCACCGGCGTGTCGCCGACCCAGGTGGTGCGATAGTCGCCGGGATTGGGAATCTCGGCCTCGAGACAGAGGTAGCTCCACGCCGGGCCGCGGAAGATGCGCTCCATCTCGAGCTCGTAGATCTTCTCGTCGTGGTGCAGCCAGAACGGCACCCGCGAGTAGTCGTTCCGCGGCCAGGCGATCTCAGGGTTCATGATGGGCTCCTAACCAGGCTACGAAATCCTCCAGCGCTCGCGCCATCGTGAATTGGGGCGCGTAGCCGAGGTCCTCGACCAGGCGCCGGTTCGAGAACCGGGTGCGCGTCCCCGGAACGAGCGGCGTGACGTTGCACTCCTCGTGCTTGTCCGACTCGCGCCAGCGAAAGCGCGGAAAGCGCTTCGCCAGCAGCTCGCACCACTGCGGCAGCGACCACGCGGTGCCGGTGCCCAGATGATACAGCCGGTGCGAAGGCGCCCGGGCATCGAGGAGAGCGAGCAGGGCCCGGGCGACGTCCGGCGCGTAGATGTAATCGGTAGCGCCTAGCGGCGGAAACACCGCCTCGCCGGCGGCGAGCGCGATGCGCGCGATCTCAGTGGGCGGCGACAGGCGGTCGCGCACGCCGCTCGCATGCTCCCAGCGGCCATAAGCCAGGGCGAGGCGGCCGATGCGTACATCCATGTCCCAGAGCGCGGCGAGCCTCAGGCAGGCGCGCTCGGCGGCGTACTTGGTGATGCCGTACATCGATTCGGGCACCGGACGATGGCGCTCCTCGTCGAGCGGCTCGGCGACGCCGATCCCGGCAGCGCCATACAGCGCGCCAGTGCTGGCGTGCACGAAGCGCCGCACCCGGTGCTTGCGCGCCGCCTCCAGCACATTGATCGTGCCGATCAAGTTCACTTCGGCGATGCGGCGCGGCTCGCGCGCGTCGCGCTGCGGGCCCGCAGTGATCGCCGCGGCGTGAATGACGCGGTCCGGCGAATATTCTTTAAATACTTGTTCTAGCCGTTGCAGGTCCGTGACGTCGCCCTGGATCGCATTGACTGCTTGAAAACCTGGTGGCGGCGGCGAGAGGTCGTAAAGAACCACCTCGTCCCCGCGGCGGAGGAGCTGCTCGGCGAGGTTCAGGCCGACGAAGCCCGAACCGCCGGTCACCAGGATCATTTTTTGAAGCCGAGGATGCCGGACGCGAACGAGCGCGGATCGCGCCGGGCGCCGCGTCCCTCGTCGACCCGCGCTAGGAACTCTAGAACTGCTTGGTTGAACGCCTGCGGCTCCTCGATGTTGATGGTGTGCCCGGAGTAGGGCAGCACCACCAGCCCCGAAGTGGCGATGTGGCGCTTCATGAGGAGCGCCGGCTCGAGGCAGGGGTCGTCCTCGTCGCCGGTGATGATGAGAGTCGGCAGGTCGATCTTCTTCATGCCCTCGACCAGCTCCCATAGCGAGGGCCGCCGCTTCTGCACGCCGCGCATGGTGAGCGCCTTGCCTTTGGGCGAATGCTCGGCGAGCTGGCGCGCGAATTCCTGCCAGCCGCGCGGATCCTTGTTCTGGAACTGCACGCGCGTCGGGCCCAGCGCATATTTCTTCGCCGCCTCAGTCCAGTTCGCCTCGAAAGAGACTGCCGCCGCCTCGCATTCGGCCTGGAACCCCTCGCGCTTGTCGGGCTCGGCGCCGTAGCCGCAGCCGGCGATGACGAGCGAGCGCGCGCGTTTCGGATAGCTGATGCCCACGTGCAGCGTGGCGAAACCGCCCATCGACAGGCCGACGATATGCGCGCGGTCGAGCTTCAGATGGTCGAGGATGGCGATGATGTCGTCGCGCGCTTGACCTTGCGAATAGCGCGCGGCATCCTCGGGCACATCGGAGGGCGGAAAGCCGCGCGCGTTGTAGGCGACGCAATGGAAGTAGCGCGCGAAAAACCGCATCTGCGGCTCCCAGCTGCGATGGTCGCCGGCAAACTCGTGCACGAAGACGAGCGACGTGCCGCTGCCCGCCTCCTCGTAGTAAAGGCGGGTGCCGTCCTTGGCGGTGGCGTACGACATGAACTTATCATAGGCTCCAACACCCATGACGAAACAGTGGAACAGCGAAACGATCGAGATCCTGCTCGCGGCGCAGGGGATTCGCCTGGCGCCTGGTCGTGCCGAGAAGATCGCGAACGCCTTGAACGCCGCGACCGTATCCGGTTCTCTCCCTCTTGAATTTGAATCCGATCCGACCAGCTACGTGCTCGCACTGGAGCGCTGCAAGGCAAAGTGAGCGATCCGGCCAGCCTTTCGCTTGCGGCGGCTGCGCAGGCGCTGCGCGAGCGGCGCATCAGCTCACGCGAGCTGGCGGATGCCTGCCTGGCGCGCATCGCGCGCTGGCAACCTCGCATCAACGCTTTTATCTCGGTAGAACAAGATGCTGCAAACGAAGGGGTGCCGCTTGCGCACAAGGACATGTTTTATCGCAAGGGCCGCGTCTCCAACTGCGGATCCAGGATCCGGCGCGGCTGGGTCGCGCGGGAAACCTCTACTGCGCTCTTGCGACTCGATGCCGCCGGCATGCTGCAGATCGGCACGCTCAACATGGCGGAGTTCGCCTACGGTCCGACCGGCCACAACGATCACTGGGGCGATTGCCGCAATCCCTGGAATCCCGAGTACATCCCCGGCGGCTCGTCGAGCGGATCGGGCGCGGCCGTCGCGGCCCGTCTCGTCTTCGGCGCGCTAGGCTCCGACACCGGCGGCTCGGTGCGCATCCCGGCGGCCGCATGCGGCGTGAGCGGGTTGAAGACCACCTGGGGACGCGTTTCGCGCCACGGCGCGATGCCGCTTTCCCATTCGCTCGACACCATCGGACCGCTCGCGCGCAGTGCCGAGGATTGCGCCCTGCTTCTTGCGGCGATCGCGGGGCATGATCCGCTGGATCCGGTGAGCTCGCGAGAACCTTACGTTGGAAAAATAAGCAATTCCGGATTCCGCATTGCCATATCGACTGCGTGGATCGAGCGCAACGTGGAGCCTGAAGTCGCTGCCGCCGTGCTCGCGGCAGCCGGCGCGCTGCGTTCGGGCGGCGCTCAGCTTCTCGAGGCAGCACCGCCCGATTTCGCTACCCTTTCTGCGCATTGCATCACCGTCATGCAAGCCGAGGCCTCGGCGCAGCACGCGCGCTGGATGCGCGAGCGCCCCGGCGACTACTCATCCGCCGTGCGCGCACGCCTTGAGTCGGGTTTCGCCGTGCCCGCGGCGGCTTACCTCGAAGCGCTGCGCTTGCGAGGAACATGGCTCGAGCGCTTCTGCGCAACCACGCTTTCCGCAGCCGACTTCTACCTGCTGCCGGCGATGAAGATCCGGGTTCCCACGCTCGAGCAGACCGGGGCGCGCGGCGGCGCCGACATGCCGGCATTGCTCGGCGAAGTCACGCGGCTCACGCGCTGGGTGAATTATCTCGGCGTGCCAGCGCTCGTGATCCCGTGCGGTTTCGATTCGCGCGGCTTGCCGATCGGCCTGCAGCTCGTCGGCCGCCCGTTCGCCGAAGCGATCTTGCTCGCCGCTGGCCACGCCTTCCAGCGAGAAACCGACTGGCACCAGCGCGTGCCGGTGTCATAATCTTTCGCAGGAGGAGAACGTAGTTGAAAGCGCCGTCGTTTGCCTATGCGAAGCCGCGTTCGCTCGAAGAGGCGTTCGAGCTCCTCGAGCGTGCGGGCGCGAACATCCTCGCTGGCGGTCAGAGCCTTATCCCGTCGCTCAACATGCGGCTCTCCTCGCCCGAGCTGCTGATCGACATCACAGGCCTTTCTTCCTTGAGAGGAATTTCGATGGAGCAGGGCGTCGTGCGGATCGGCGCGCTGACCACGCATGCCGAAATCGAAAAGTCCGCGGACATCAGGAAACATGTGCCGCTGCTTGCTCAAGCGGTGCCGCACATCGCGCATCCCGCGATCCGCAATCGCGGCACGCTGGGCGGCAGCCTCGCGCTTGCCGACCCGGCAGCCGAGTATCCGGCGTGCCTGGTCGCGCTTGGAGCCAGCGTCGCGGTGGCGGGCAAGCAGGGCGAGCGGCTGGTCCCGGCCGAAAAATTCTTCAAAGGACTGTTCGAGACCGACCTGAAGGCCGGCGAGATCGTGGTCGGCGCCGAGTTTCCCGCCCTGAAGAAGGACGAGCGCTCGGTGTTCCTGGAGCTCGCGCGGCGCCACGGCGATTACGCGATCATCGGTCTGGCTGCACACAAGACAGCTTCGGAACGGCGCTTTGCCTTTCTGGGCGCCGGATCGACGCCTGTGCTGGCCAAGGGGAAATCTCTCGAAGAGGCGAAGCAGGCGCTGGCAAGAGATCTCAACCCGCCGGCCGATCTCTATCACTCTTCTTCCACCAAGCTGCACCTCGCAAAGGTGCTGCTCGAGCGCGCATGGAACACGCTGTAGATACGACAATGACGGTCAACGGCACGCAGGTAACGCGGCGCGTTCAAGCGCGCCAACACCTGGTGGATTTCTTGAGAGAGGAATTGGGATTGACCGGTTCGCACATCGGCTGCGAGCACGGCGTCTGCGGCGCCTGCACCGTCAGGGTGAACGGCGAGATCGTGCGCGGCTGCCTGATGCTCGCCGTGCAGGCGAACGGCTGCAAGGTGGAAACCGTAGAGGGGCTGTCCGATTCGGGCGAGCTGAAGGATCTGCAGAAGGCCTTTCACGAGAAGAACGCGCTGCAATGCGGCTTCTGCACACCGGGAATGCTTATGGCCGCTCAAGATCTGGTTCTTCAAAAGAAGAAGTGTTCCAGAGAAGAGATCAGAAACCACATTTCCGGCAACTATTGCCGCTGCACCGGATACCAGGCCATCGTCGACGCAATCGAGCAGGTACTGAATGGCAAAGGCTGAACTGCCGCTGCACGCACCGGGCACGCAGCTCGACAAGGGCTACATCGGGCAGAGCGTGCCGCGGCCGAACGCGCAGCGCCTGCTGCAGGGCCGCGGCGCCTTCATCGACGATCTGCGCTTTCCAAGGCTCGCGCACGTCGCGTTTTTCCGCAGCCCGTACGCGCACGCCCGCATAAAGAAGTTGGACTTTTCAAAGGCATTGAAATCAGAGGGCGTGATAGGCATCTTCGACGGCCGCGCGGTCGCTGAATACTGCACCCCATGGATCGCGGTTCTCGCGCATCTGAAAGGCATCAAGTCGCCGCCGCAGCATGCGATCGCCATCGAGCGCGCATGCTGGCAGGGCGAGGCAATGGCGGCGGTCGTCGCCGAGTCGCGCAGCCAGGCCGAGGATGCCGTGCAGCTCATCGAGGCGCAATGGGAAGAGCTGCCCGTTGTCGTTGATATGGATGATGCTTTAGAGGGGAAAAAAATAATTCACGCTGAGCTCGGCGACAACATCTGCTTCAAGCGTGAGCTCGATACCGGCGAGGTGGACGCCGCCTTTGCCAAGGCCGACGTGGTGGTGGAGGACACGTTCCACTTCGGGCGCCACACCGGCGTGTGCCTCGAGGGACGCGCCATCCTCGCCGACTACAACGCGGCCGAGCACTCGCTCACCGTGTACCACGCGACGCAGGCGCCGCACATGATGCAGGACATCTTCTCGCGCCACCTCAACATTCCCGAGGCGAACGTGAGGGTGATCACCAAGGACGTCGGCGGCTCGTTCGGGATCAAGGTGCATGTCTATGCCGACGAGATGGCGACGGCGGCGCTGTCGGTGATGCTGCGCCGGCCGGTCAAGTTCGTCGCCGACCGGCTGGAGTCGTTCCTTTCCGACATCCATGCGCGCGAGCACAAGGCGAGAGTCCGTTTGGCTTGTACCAAATCAGGAGAAATACTGGCGTTCGAGCTCGACGACCTCACCGCCATCGGCCCGTACTCGGTCTACCCGCGCACCAGCGGCATCGAGGGCAACCAGGTGGTCAACCTCACCGGCGGCCCGTACAAGCACCGGAAATACCGCGCGAAGATGCACGTGGTGTTCACCAACAAGAACGTCTGCTGCCAGTACCGCGCCGTCGGCCATCCGATCGCCGTGGCGCTCACCGAAGGCATCGTCGACCTGGCGGCGCAGAAACTTGGCATGGATGCAGCAGACTTTAGAAGAAAAAACTTAATACCGGACGACGCATATCCGTACACGTTTCCGTCGGGCATCAAGTTCGAGAAGCTCTCGCACCACAAATGCCTCGACAAGCTTTTGAATTTAATGCACTACGACTCCCTCCGCCGGGAACAAAATGAACTGCGAGAAAAAGGCGTCTATCGAGGGATCGGTCTGGCCGCGATGATAGAGGTCACCAATCCCTCGCCCGCGTTCTACGGCGTCGGCGGCGCGCGCATCTCGGCGCAGGACGGCGCGACGCTGCGCCTCGAGCCCACCGGCATGCTGACCGTGATGTGCAGCGTGACCGAGCAGGGCCAGGGAACTGAGGCGGTGTTCGCCCAGATCGCGGCCAGTGCTGTGGGGGTCACGCTCGACAAAGTACGAGTCATCACCGGCGACACCGCCGTCACGCCTTACGGGGGAGGTACCTGGGCCTCTCGCGGCGCCGGCATTGGCGGCGAAGCCGTGCTGCTGGCGGGAAGGGCCTTGCGCTCCAATGTTCTCGACATCGCTGCTGCAATACTCAAAACCGAAAAACCAAAATTGGATCTGCTGAATAACGAGGTCATCGACCGGCTCACTCTCGAATCCAAGATGCCGCTGTCCGAGCTCGGCCGCGTAGCCTACTTCAGGCCCGATACGCTGCCGCTGGATTTCCAGTCCGAGCTCACCGTCACGCGGCACTACACGCCGCGCCAGTACGGCTTCACGTTCACCAACGGCATCCAGGCCTCCTGGCTCGAGGTCGACCCGGACACCGGCTTCGTAAGACTGCTCAAGCACTGGTGCGTAGAGGACGCCGGCACGCTGATCAATCCGATGCTGGTCGACGAGCAGATCCGCGGCGGCGTAGTTCAAGGCATCGGCGCCGCGCTCTACGAAGAATGCCTCTATAGTCCGGACGGGCAGCTGTTGAACGGCAACATGGCCGACTACCTGGTGCCGATGAGCGGCGAGATGTGCGACATCGTCTGCGCACACGTCGAGACGCCGACCCAGCAGTCGCAGCTCGGCGCCAAAGGCGTCGGCGAGGCCGGCACCGCGGGCGCGCCCGCCGCGGTGATGAACGCCATCAACGACGCGCTCGCCCCGCTGAACGCTCGCGTGACCGCGATGCCTTTCACGCCGGAACGGATCCTGAAGGCGCTGAGAAAAGTGTGAAGGACGAGCGCGTCTCATCGGCCATCTCGCACTGGGCGCCGCGCTTCGTCTCGAACGGCGTGCTGCTCGCCGACTTCGAGGAAGTCACCGCATCGCTCGAGCGCTGGGACGACTGGTGCACAGCCTGGAGCGCGCGCGCCCGCATCCATGAAGATCTCGGTAGAAATGCCCTGAAGGACGGTTATCGGCTGACCGCGGGCGAGCACCTGGTCCGCGCGGCGATCTACTACCACTTCGCCAAGTTCGTGTTCGTGCAGGACCCGGCGCAGATGCGCGCCGCCCACATGAAGGCGGTCGCGTGCTATCGCGACGCGCTGCCGATGCTGCGGCCGCCGGGAGAGCGGGTAGCCATAGCTTTTTCAGGTCACACGTTGTTTGGCGTTCTGAGAAAACCGAAAGAATCAAACTGCCCGGTGTTGGTGATGGCGCCAGGCCTCGATTCGACGAAGGAAGAGCTGCATGCCTATGAGGATTCGTTCCTGAATCGAGGCATCGCGGTGCTGGCGTTCGACGGACCGGGGCAGGGCGAGGCGGAATACGAGATCCCGATCTGCGGCGACTACGAGCGCGCCGCCAAGGCGGTCGTGGACTGGATCGAAAGGCGAACCGATCTTGATTCGAAAAAAATAGCAATCTGGGGAGTCAGCCTGGGCGGCTACTACGCGCCGCGCGCCGCGGCCTACGAGAAGCGCTTCAAGGCCTGCATCGCGCTGTCCGGCCCGTTCGACTGGGCGCAGATCTGGGACGCTCTGCCGCAGCTCACGCGCGACACGTTCCGGGTCAGAAGTCACTCGAAAAATGAATCCGATGCCAAGCGCCATGCCGCAACGCTGACTTTGAAAGACGCCGCGAAAAACATCACCTGCCCGCTATTTATCGTCGCGGGGCGGCAGGACCGTCTCGTGCCGGCAGCGGAGGCGGAGCAGCTCGCCCGATCCGCGTCGGGGCCGGTGGAGCTCTTGATGGTCGAGGACGGCGGCCACAACGCCAACAACCGTCCGTACCGCTACCGCAGCCGCTCGGCCGACTGGCTGGCGGAGCGCTTCGGGCTGTCCAAAATCTAGGAGGATGTCGATGAGAGTCTTTGCGTTGCTGTTCGCATTCGCGTTTTCTGCCGTAAATGCGCAAACCTTCCCCAGCAAGACCGTGCGTCTCGTCTCGGGCGTCACGCCCGGCAGTGCTTCCGACACGATGGCGCGCGTGGTGGCCGAGAAGATGGCGGCGGCCTTCGGCGTGCCGGTGATCGTCGAGAACCGCCTCGGCGCGGGCGGCGTGGTGGCGGCGAAATACGTCGCGAGCGCTGAGCCCGACGGCCACCTCGTCATGATCTATACGTCGGCATTCACCATCGCGCCGCTGCTCAATCCCGGCACCATCGATCCCAAGGAGCTCGCGGCGGTGGCGACGCTCGGCACGGTGCCGACGATTCTCATCACCAGCCCCTCCACAGGCTACAAAACCGCGGCGGACCTCGTTGCCGCCGCGAAGGCGCAGCCGGGCAAGGTGGTGTGCGCGACCGCCGGGAGCGGGAGCTCGACGCACATGAACCTGGAGCGCTTCCGGCTCGCCGCGGGCGTCGAGTTCCTGAACGTCCACATGAAAGGCGCCTCGGAGGCGCTCACCGAGGTGATCAGCGGGCGCGCGGACTGCTATTTCGCACTGATTTTCCAGGCGCAGAAGATGCGCGACGCGGGCAAGGTGGTGGCGCTCGCGAACGGCGCGCCGAAGCGCAGCAGCCTGATGCCTGAGGTGCCGACGACCCTCGAGCTCGGCTACCCCAATTCCGATTACAACTTCTGGATCGGCGCCCTCGTCGCGGCGAAGACGCCGCGCGACATCATCCAGCGGCTGCACCGCGAGTTCAACGCCGCGCTGGCGCAGCCCGACGTGAGCGATCGCATGAAGAAGCTGGGCGTCGATCCGCTGCAGCTGAGCCTCGAGGAGTTCGAGGCGATGATCCGCAAAGAGCTGGGGGAGAACGCGCAGCTCATCAAGGCGGCGGGCATCAAGCCCAACTGAGCGTCAATCTCTGTGGTGACGCAAAACCCTATGCGCTCACGGCACCAAACGGCAGCAGCCGGTCGTACTCCCTCTTGACGACCGCATAGCACTCGCATACCCGCGCTTCCAGCCGCCGTCGGTCGAGAACACTGATGTGGCCGCGGCTGTAGTGGATCAGCCCCTCGGACTGCAGCTTGCCGGCGGCTTCGGTAACGCCCTCGCGGCGCACTCCGAGCATGTCGGCGATCAGCTCCTGCGTCATCACCAGCTCATTGCTGGGCAGGCGGTCGAGACTAAGGAGCAACCAGCGGCACAACTGCTGGTCCACCGCGTGGTGGCGGTTGCATACCGCCGTCTGCGTCATCTGCGTGATCAGCGCCTGCGTGTAGCGCAGCAGCAGATGCTGCAACTCGCCCCCGCGTTCGAACTGCTTCTTCAGCACGCTGGCCCTGAGCCGGTAGCCCTCGCCGGCGCTTTGCACTACCGCGCGGCTCGGCGTGGTCTCGCCGCCCATGAAGAGCGCGATGCCCACCAGACCCTCGTTGCCAGTGACGGCGATCTCCGCCGAATCTCCGTCTTCCAGCACGTACAGCAGCGATACGATGCTGTTCGTCGGAAAGTAGACATAGCCTTGCGCCCCACCCGATTCGTACACGGCCTGCCCTAGCGGCATCCGCACCCGCTCGAGAGACGGCGCGAGCGCCTGGTAGTCGGCTTCCGGCAGCGCTGCGAGAAGGTGATTGTCCTTCGGATCCCGCGCTGTGGAAGCGGAGAGCGTCCTCACCATAGATGATCGACGACTCGTATAAAAATCTCAGACGCGTTAACTTGCAGCTGCCGCGGCACTGATACACCTCCCAGGGGCGCGATGTACAAGATTCCCGCATCATAAAAGTCATGGTTCAAATACTTCTGTCCGATACCGTACGAAGTTTGTTTGGAAAGCGTCGTCGCAGCCCGACGGTTCGTTTGCCTGTGGCGTGACCGCTAGGAAGTTTATTCATTCCACTTCGCCCGCTCAGCGTCGGTCGCCCACCAGGCGCACGTCGGCGCCGCGATATCCACAGAAGCTGTGCATAAGGTTGTGAGTAATTGGGAAATCCTGGAGCGCCATCCAGACGCGCCGTTTAGTGAAGGGGGTGTTGATCAAAAATAGAGCAGAATTTTCGTCTTGTCCGCCAATGCGTTACACCACCGAATCGGACTCCACGGGCGGTTTGAAGTATTTACTCGTCGCCTACAGGCGACAAAATGCTCATTGCTACTGGTGCATAACTCATGCGTCGGACTTTTTAATACTTCGGAAAATCAGCGCCAGCATGTAGCGCAGGATCAAAGGCGCGGCGTTCAACGCCATCCTTAACCTCTGAGGTCAGACCAATGCCCGCCTACTGGGTGGCCCGCTCGAAGATCAACGATCCGGCGGCCTACAAGAAATACACCGACCGCATTCCCGGCATCCTGGCGCGCTACGGCGGAAAGGTGCTCGCCCGCGGCGGCAGATTCAGGATCCTGGAAGGCCCGGAGAAATTCCACCGCTTCGTCGTGATCGAGTTCGGTTCGCTCGAGCAGGCGGTCGCCTGCCACGAGTCGGCGGAATACCGCGAGGCGGCGGCGTTCCGGCGCGGCGGCGCCGGCGAAGTCGAACTGGTGATCGTCGAGGGCGGTGAAGCGACGCCGCGCTGAGCTACACTAGCCCGCCGATTCAGGAGGAGGCGCCATGGGCCGGTTGGTTTGTCTTCTGTTGTCCCTTTTGTTCGCCGGTAGCGCATGCGCGCAGGCTTTCCCGTCGAAACCGATCCGCATCCTCGTGCCGTTTCCGCCGGGCGGGACTACCGACATCGTCGCGCGCCTGGTCGGGAGCCGCATGGGCGAAACGATGGGGCAGCCGGTGCTGATCGAGAACCGTGCGGGCGCCGGCGGTACCATCGCCCCAGCCGAGGTCGCGAGATCGGCGCCCGACGGCTACACGCTGCTGATCCACAACGTCACCTTCCCCATCGCGTCCGTGGCGGCCGCGCTCGGCAACCGCGCGACCTATAACGTCGACAGCGATTTCGCCGGCGTCTCGATCGCGGTGTACGTGCCGTTCGTCTGGACCGCGCACCCGAGCGTGCCGGGCAAGGACCTGGGCGAGGTCATGAAATATCTTCAAAAGGAAAAAGGCGCGCGCTACACCTACGGGTCGACCGGCCCGGGCTCGACCATGCACGTGCTGGGCGAGGCGCTGTCGCGCGAGGCGAGGGTCGAGATGACGCACGTGCCGTTCAAGGGCGCGGCGCCGCTGAAGCAGGAATTGATCGCCGGGCGCATCAACATCGGCGGCGACCAGCTGTCTTCCTCGCTCGCCGACATCAGGGCGGGCAAGCTCAAGGCGCTCGCCACCAGCGCATCACGCCGCATTCCCGAGCTGCCCGAAGTACCAACGGTGCGCGAGCTCGGCTATCCGATTCTGGAGCTCGAAGGCTGGAACGGCTTTTTCGCCCCGGCGAAAAAGCCGCGCGAAGTGATCGAGCGGCTGAGCAAGGAGGCTTCCGCCGCCGTGCACCATCCGGAGGTGGCGAAGCGCCTGCGCGATATGGCCGCCGAGCCGGTCGGCTCCGCGCCGGCCGAGCAGGACTCGATCCTCAAGCGACAGATGGACCAGTTCCGGCCGGTGATCCGCGAGATCAAAATAGAAAACTAGGAGGATGGCGTGAGGAAGCTTCTGCTCCTGTTGGCATTTTTTTCTCTGACGGCAGTTGCGCAGAGCTATCCAGCCAAACCGGTCAAGCTGATCGTCACCTATCCGCCCGGCGGCAGCTCCGACTTGATGGCGCGCGTGTTCGGTGCCAAGCTCGCCGAGCTCTGGGGCCAGCAGGTGATCGTCGAATCCAAGCCCGGCGCCGCCGGCTCGATCGGCATGGACTTCGCCTCCAAGCAGCCGGCCGACGGCTACACCTTCGTCATCGGCAACAGCGGCCCGGTGGCGATCAACCCGCTGCTCTCGAGCGTGCCCTACAACATCCAGAAGGACTTCGTCGCGGTATCGATGATTTCCACCGGGCCGAACGTGCTCGTGGTGCGGACCGATTCGCCCCACAGATCGCTCGCCGACATCATCGCCTTCGCCAGGTCGAACCCCGGCAAGCTCAACTACGGCACCAGCGGCCCGGGAAGCATCTCGCACCTGTCCAGTGAGATGCTGAAGAGCATCACCCAGATCCAGGCGACCGAAGTCCCCTACAAAGGCGGCGTGCTCGCGGTGCAGGACCTGCTCGGCGCGCAGATCGACTTCATCTTCTCCGACACGCTGCCGGCGATGGCCCACATCCGCGCGGGCAAATTGCGTGCGCTCTGCATCACCGGCGCCGAGCCTTTTGCGCTCTTGCCCGAGCTCTCGCCGTGCCAGTCGGCCGCGCCGGGACTGGTGGCGGTGAACTGGTGGGGCGTGCTGATGCCCGCCGGGGCGCCGCGCAGCATTGTGAGCAAGCTCAACGGCGATACCGTCAAGGCGCTGGCCGACCCCGAGGTGAAGAAGAAATTTGCCGACCTCGGCGTCGACGCGGTGAGCAGCACCCCGGAGCAGTTCTCGGCCTTCATCCGCGCCGAGATGGACAAGTACGGCAAACTGATCAAGGAAGCAAACATCAAGGTGAACCCATGAAACCGATCGCTGTAGCAGTCGTCGGCACCGGCTGGTGCGGCGGCATCCGCGCCGAGACCCTCGCCGCGCATCCGCTCGTCAAGACGCTGGACGTCGCGGAGGTGCGCCCGGAACGGCTCGACGAAATTGCAAAGAAGACGCGCGCTCGCTTGGCGACGAAGGATTACCAGGACCTTGTTTCGAAAACCGACATCCAGGCGGTTTACATTTCCGCTACCCCCGAGAGCACGCACTATCCGATTGCGCGCGACTTCCTCGGCGCCGGCAAGCACGTGTTCCTCGAGAAGCCGATCGCGATCAAGCTCTCCGAGGCCGATGAGCTGATCAAGATCGCCAAAGAGAAGAACCTCAAGTTCACCATCGGCTACTCGCAGCGCTTCAACCCGAAATATGCCTACGTGCGCAAGCTCATCCGCGACGGCACGATCGGCAAGCCGGTGAGCGCGCTCGTCAGCCGGCACATCACGCGCGGCCTCGGAACGAAGATCAGCGGCCGCATCAAGCTCTCCCCGGCCGCGATGGAGGCGACGCACGACCTCGACTTCGTCCTCTGGTGCCTCGAGCCCGCGCGGCCGGTGCGCGTGTACTCGCAGCAGAATTACGGGGCGATGCGCGCGGCGAGCGGCAATGATGTGCCCGACACGCAATGGCTCACGGTGACGATGGACAGCGGCGTGTCATTCGTCGTCGGCGGCGGCTGGAGCCTGCCGCCGGGCTACCCGAACTTCTCCACCACCTGGATCGAGATGGTCGGCACCGACGGCGTCGTGATGGTGGACGACAGCCACCGCGACGTCGTGGTGAACACGATGTCGAAGGGCATGCAGCTGCCGATGTCGACCATGCCGGGCGAGTTCGTCGAGCACACCTACGCCGGGCCGATGGCCGCCGAGACCGTCCACTTCCTCGAGGCGGTGGCGCTCGACCGGCCGGTGCTCGTGACTCCCGAGCACGCGCGCATGGTGATGGAGGTCTACATCGCCGCGGACCTTTCGGCCGAAAGCAACCAGCCGGTCTCGCTGCCGCTCACGGACACGAAGAAGGTGCGCGCGGTCGCCTGAGCGATTGCGATGGCGCGCAAGAATCCGAAGCGCATCGGGCTGGCCATCGTCGGGGCCGGCCGCGTGGGCCTGTTTCGCGGCGAAGTGGCCGCGCGCCACCCGCAGGTCGATTTCATCGGCCTCGCGGACGTCAAGCCCGATCGCCTCAAGCTCGTCGGCGACAAGGTCAAGGCCGATTTCGTCACGGCGGACTTCCGTGAGCTGCTCGCGCGTCCCGAGGTGACGGCGGCGATCATCGCCACCGACGAGCACCTGCACGTCGCTCCGGTGCTCGCCGCCGTGGAGCGCGGCTTGTCGCTCCTCATCGAGAAGCCGCTCGCGACCGGGTTGGCGGAGTCGGAGCGCGTGCTCGCGGCGATCCGGAAGTCCGGTGTGGACGCGGTCGTGGGCTACACCCAGCGGTTCCGCCGCCGCTGGCTCGTGGCCAAGGAG
>DATNMK010000035.1:0-19320 GCA_035602335.1 Burkholderiales bacterium | reverse complement strand
ACCTCGTCGAGGTGGTGCACACCCTCAAGCAGGTGCTGTGCGTCAAGGGGTAGCCCGGCTCACGCTGGTGCTCGGGGCGGTCATGGCGACCGCGCCGCTCGCCCTGGACATGTACCTGCCGGCGCTGCCGACGCTGGAAATGGAGTTCGCGGCCAGCGCAGCTCGCGTGCAGCACACGCTGTCGGCATATCTCTTCGGCATGGCGGTCGGGCAGCTCGTCTTCGGCCCGCTTTCCGACCGCTACGGCCGCAAGCCTCCGCTCCTTGCCGGGCTCGGGGTATTCGCGATTGCCTCGGCAGGGTGCGCCGTCGCGCACGGCATCGAGAGCTTCGTGCTGCTGCGTGTCGCGCAGGCGCTCGGCGGCTCGGCCGGCATGGTGGTGATCCGCGCCATCATCCGCGACCGCTTCGACGCGATCCAGTCGGCGCGCGTGCTTTCGCTCATGATGCTCGTCATGGGCGGCGCGCCGATCCTCGCGCCCCTCGCCGGCGGCTGGCTCCTGGTGAACGGTTCCTGGCACTGGATCTTCTGGCTGCTCGCTGCCTACACGGTGCTTTGCCTTGCGCTGGTGTTCTTTTTCCTCGACGAATCGCACCCGGCGGCATTGCGCAGCCGGTCGCTTGCCAGCGCGATGGCTGGATTCATGCCGCTTGCGCGCGACCCGCGGTTTCTCGGGCCGACGCTCGTCTTCATGGGCGCGTTCGGCGCCTTTTTCGCCTACATCGCGAGTGCGCCGTTCGTCTTCATCCAGTATTTCCGCGTTCCGGCCGACCAGTTCGGCTGGTATTTCGGCGCCAACGCCGTGGGGTTCGTCACCGTGTCCCAGCTCAATCGCAGGCTGGTGACGGGACGCGGGCCGCGCCGGGTTCTGGGGTGGGGCGTATGCATGCACGGCGCGGCGGCGCTTGCGCTTCTTGTATGCGCGCTCACCGGTTTCGCCGGATTCGCAGGCGTGTTCATGGCGGTCTTCTTCGTGGTGGCCAGTCTGGGATTGATCGGGCCGAACGCCGCGGCGGTCGCGATGGCGCCCTTCGGCGCGCGCGCCGGCGGGGCATCGTCCTTGCTCGGCTCGGCCCAGGCGCTGACCGGCGTCGTTTCGAGCGCCGCGGTGGGCTGGATCCACGCCAAGGGCGCTACGCCGATGGCCGTAGTCGTCGGCGCCTGCGCTGCGATATCGTTCGTGTCTTACGCTGCTCTGGTGAAGACCGAAAGGACCGCTCCATGACTTCGTTCCACCGCCGCCGCCTGCTGGGTGCGGTATTGGCATTGCCGTTTGCACCCACCGCATTTGCACAATTGACTTGCGGCCAGCTCACGCCACGCCAGACCGAAGGGCCATTCTTCAAGACCAATACGCCGCAAAGAACCTCGCTTTTAGAGAAGGGGGACAGGAACGTGCTGGTGGTGAGCGGCCTTGTCCTCTCGCCGCAATGCAAGCCCGTGGCGAACGCGCTGCTCGACTTCTGGCACGCCGATGAATCCGGCGAGTACGACAACCAGGGCTTTCGCTGCCGCGGCCACCAGTTCACCGACGCACAGGGGCGCTACCGGCTCGAGACGATCGTGCCGGCGCTCTACCCTGGACGCGCCCGGCACATTCACGTCAAGGTTCAGGCTCCGGCCAGGCGCGTCCTCACCACCCAGCTGTATTTCCCGAACGACCGCAGCAACGCGCGCGATGGCCTGTATCAACGCGAACTGGAGATTCGCAGTCTTCAAAAAGGCGCGGGCGAGTTCGACTTCGTGGTCGACGCGTGAAGCGCGTCGCGCTGTTGGCGGCCTGCGCGCTGGCCGGGTGCGCGAGCATCGACGTGGTCAAGCCGATCAAGGCATACGAAGGCGCCGAGCGGCCGGCCGCCGAGCTGGCGACGCTGGAGACCGCGTTCACTCGCGACCTGAACACTGTATCGGACGTCCAGATCGCCGCAATCGACGGCGCGAACCATGCCAGGCCACAGTACCAGGCCAGGATGCTGCCCGGCGAGCATTGGGTGGCCCTCAGGCACATCTCGCAGGTCGGCTCGGTAAAGCGCGAGCAGTTCTGCGCCGCCGATCTGGATGTAGCCCCTGGATGCACCTACCGCCCCTATCCGCCCAGCCATCCAAGCGGTTTCTCGTCGCGCGGCGGCGATCCGGCGCCGTGGCGCGCGAGCGCTTCGATGGAGGTGACAGTCCGCTGCCCGGATCTGTCGGCCGCGATCCGCGTGCCGGTGGAGTGCGCAAGCAGCAGCCTTTGCCGCGGCGCCGCCACTTGCCCGCTCCCGGGCATGCGTTGCGCCGATAGTGCCGGGTACAGCTACGGGGTCTGCGAGCGGTACTAGTACAGGGCCGTCGCTAGCTCTCTACGATACTTGGAAATCAGGTCGGGCTCGGCCGCGGCCAAGGTAAAAAGCGTGAGCAATTGCCTGCGGGCCTCGCCGTCGCGCCAGGTTTTGTCCCTTCGTACGATCTCGAGCAGCTGGTCCATCGCGTCGCGGTAGCGCCGCTCGCCGGCATAGAGCTGCGCCAGCTTGAGCCGCGCCTCATGGTCGTCGGGGTTGGCAGCGAGCTTCGCCTTCAGCTCGCCTTCATTCGCTCCGGAGCGCGCAAAGCCTATCGCGGCGCGCAGCGCCTCCAGCCTCGTATCCCAGTCGATGTTGGAGGGCACCTCCGCCAACAGCTTTTCCGCCTCGCCGGCGCGGCCTTCTGCGATCAGCTTTTCGGCGCGATCCATGACCTCGATGAACGGCGAGGGCAGCACCCGGTCGATGAAGGCGCGCACCTGCGGCTCCGGCAGGGCGCCGAGGAAATTCATCACCGGCTTGCCCTCGCGAAATGCGAACACGGCGGGAATGGAGCGCACCTGCAGGGCCTCGGCGAGCTCCTGGTTCTGGTCGATGTCGACCTTGACGAGCTTGAAGCGGCCCGCGTACTCGCGCTCGAGCTTTTCCAGCACCGGTCCGAGCGTGCGGCAGGGCGCGCACCAGGGCGCCCAGAAGTCGACCAGCACCGGCAGCTTTGCCGAAGCCTCGATCACCTCGCGCTGGAAATTGCTTATGCCCACGTCCATGGCATGGCGAAGGTGGGGGCGCGGGATGCGATAATCAACGTTTTCTCCTGCCAAGAAGCCGATGACCTACGTCGTCACCGAAGACTGCATCAAGTGCAAATACATGGACTGCATCGAGGTCTGCCCCGTCGACTGCTTCTACGAGGGGGAGAACATGCTGGTGATCCACCCCGACGAGTGCATCGACTGCGGGGTCTGCGAGCCGGAATGCCCGCCCAAGGCGATCCTTCCCGACTCGGACGGCAAGGCGGAGAAATGGCTCAAGATGAACGCGGACTTCGCGGTGAAATGGCCCAACATCACGCGCAAGGGAACCCCGCCGCCGGATGCCGATGCGCACAAGGATGAACCCGGCAAGTACGAAAAGTATTTCACGCCGGAGCCCGGCAAGGGCGAATAGCGCTTGGAGTTGACCGCCGAGGAGCGCGAGATCCTCGCCGGAAAGCTCGGTGAGGCCGCGCGCCGCGCGCTCGAGTACCAGGTCGAGGTCGGCCGCTTCTGGGCAGCCAGACGCATGGTCCCCGTCACCAACGTCCACCTGATGGGCGACATCGAGGTGATGGGCGATGGCGGGCTCGAGTTCCTGCGCGAAGAAGTCCGCCTGGGCGCGCGCTGCCGCGTCAGCGCGACGACCAACGCGCGCTGCATCGATTTCGCGCACTGCGACCGGCTGGGGCAAGACCCCGCCGAGGTGGCGAAGGAGCGCGAGATCATCCAGTGCATGCGCCGCATGGATGTCATCACCACCGACACCTGCATCAACTACCAGACTGTGTACCAGCCGCACCTCGGCGAGCATGTCGCCTGGGGCGATACCGGAACGGTGATCTATGCCAATTCGGTGTTCGGCGCGCGCTCGAACTTCGAGTCCGGCCCGGCCGCCCTCGCCGCGGCGCTGACAGGACGCACGCCGGAATATGGGTTTCATCTCGACGAAAACCGTCGCGGCACCTTCGCAGTCCGGCTGGATGCAAGCCTCGATGATCTCGCGGATTGGGGAGCCGTCGGCAAGCTGGTGGGCGAATCGCACCAGAATTACTTTGCCGTGCCGGTGTTTCATGGTTATCGGCGCACGCCGACGGCGGATGAGCTGAAGCATCTCGGCGCCGCGCTCGCGAGCTACGGCTCGATGGCGATGTTCCATTTCGTCGGCGTAACGCCCGAGGCGCCGCCCAACATCAAGCTTCTTCGGGAAAAAACCGTCGTTACCGGGAAAGACATCGAATCGGTTTATTCCGGTTACGACCTTGGCGACGGGGATGCCCGCCTGGTGGTGTTCTCCGGCCCGCAGCAATCGCTGTTCGAGGTGAGGCGGCTCGCGCAGCTCTTCCACGGCAGGAAACTAAAGGAAGGGTCGTCGTGCTTCGTCACGACCAACGGCGCGGTGCTCGCGCAGGCGCGCGCGCTCGGCTACGCGAAGACGCTGGAAGACGCCGGAGTGACAATCCTCGAGGGGGTGTGCTTCTACATCCTGCAGAATCTCTCGCCGCTGCGGCGCTCGCGCCGCTGGACCAACATGGTGTCGAATTCAGCGAAGATCGTGAACATCATCGGCGCGCACCGATTCAACGCGATTTTGCGTCGCAGCGCCGAATGCGTGGAGATCGCATGCAGCGGAGTGCTGCGATGAGTGTTGTAAGGGTGCAGCAAGGTTTCGGCCCCGTCGTTGAGGGAGAAGCGCTGTTGTCCGAGGAAGGCTTCTCGCCTCGCTACGACCTCGATCGCTGGTCGGGAATCATCACCAGGCCGGGCCACAAGCTCGAAGGCACGAGCATCGTCGACAAGGTGTGTTTTTTTCCAACGGCCAAGGGCGGCATCGCGGCGGGCTGGGCTTTTTACGACATAAAATGGAAGAAAATCGCGCCGAAAGCGTTCATATTCGGTGTGACCAATCCGGTGATGGTGCAGGGCGCGGTGTTCGCCGGCATACCGATCACCGCCGGCTGGACGCCGCACCCGGGCGAAGTCATCCGCAGCGGCGACTGGGTGCGCGTTGACCCGGCGCGCAAGCTGATTGAAGTGGTCTGGAGAGAGGCATGAAGACGATCATAGCCGCGGTATGCGGACTTCTGCTCGCAGGGTGCGCAAGCTATTCCGGCCGCGGGCTTGAGCCTGGCCGCTCGAGCGCCGAGGAAGTAGAGGCGCTGATGGGACCTTCAGCCGAGCGGCGCAGCGCGCCGAACGGCGAGAGCGTGCGCTACTACTCGCGTCTGCCGTTCGGCCGGCAGATGTACGCGGCGCGCTTCGACCGCAATGGCAAGCTGATTGCCGTCGAGCAGAGGCTTACCACCGAGAACGTGGCCAAGCTGCAGCCTGGCAAGTCCACCGAGCGGGAGGTGCGCGATCTCCTCGGCCCGCCATGGCGCGATGATGCCTATCCGCGCCTGGCGCGCGAGATCTGGACGTATCCGATGATGGCGACAGATCCGACGCCCAAGCACCTCTACGTGCAATTTTCGGGCGACGGTGTCGTGCGCGAGCTCTACCTGATCGATGATCCCGACTGGCGCGCGCGCGATAGCTTCGAATGATGCGCGCGCCATATCTTCTGTTGTCTCTGCTGGCGGCATGCGCGAGCTACTCCGGCGGCGGCCTGGTACCGGGGCGATCGAGCGCGGCCGAGGTCGAGGCGGTAATGGGCCCCGCGGCGGACAAGCGCCCCGGGCCGAACGGCGAAACCGTCCTGTGGTTTCCGCGGATGCCTTACGGCGACGGAACCTACGCGGCGCGCGTCGGCGCCGATGGCAGGCTGATTGCCATCGAGCAACGGCTCACTGAGGAGAACATCGCCAAGATCGAGCGCGGCAAGACAACCGCCGATCAGGTCCTCGACGTCGTCGGGCCGCCGTACAGGGTGGACCAGTTTCCCCGCATGGAGCGCGAGATCTGGACGTACAAGATGCAGGTCTTCCCGTTTCCGAAAGCGCTCTTCGTTCAGTTCTCGCCCGACCGCGTCGTGCGCGAGGTCTACTATATGGACGATCCGGAAATTCCGCGGCTCGGCGCCGGCCACCGCACGGGCTTCAGGAGATGAACATGAGATTTCTGCTGACGGCAATTGCGATCCTAGTCCTTGCGGGCTGTGCGAGCTTCGATGGCCATGGCCTCGCGCCTGGCACTTCGGCTGCCCAAGTGGAGTCGGTGATGGGCCCGGCGGCGGACAAGCGCGTGCACGGCGGTGAAACTTGGCTTTATTACCCGCGGCAGCCTTATGGCATGGTGAACTACGTCGCGCGGTTCGATGCCGACGGCAGGCTGATCTCGATCGAGCAGCGGCTCACCGACGAGAACGTGGCGAAAATCGAGCGCGGCAAGTGGCGCGCCGACGACGTCCGCGACCTGCTTGGGCCGCCGTACAGGGTGTGGCCTTTCCCGCGCATGCAGCGCGACATCTGGGATTACCGCATGATGACCGCGGCCGCCGGCTCGACACCGCAGGCGCTGTACATCCAGCTGTCGCCCGACGGCATCGTGCGCGAGGTCTATATCATGAACGACCCCGATAATCGCCTGAGCGAATGCTGTGGCCGCTAGGGTAAAGGCGCGCGCGCAGCTCGGTCTTCAGCACCTTGCCGTAATGGTTCTTCGGCAGGCTGTCCACGAAGCGGTACTCGCGCGGCCGCTTGAAGCGCGCGATGTTTTCTTTACACAGTGAATCCAGATCCTCGGGGCTGACGTTGGCCCTTGAAACAATGAAGGCCACGACTTCTTCGCCCCATTCGGGGTGCGGCCTGCCCACGACCGAGCATTCGGCGACCGCCGGGTGCCTGAGCAGCACCTCCTCGATCTCGCGCGGGTAGATGTTGGCGCCGCCCGAGATGATCATGTCCTTGGAGCGGTCCTTGATGGTGAGGAATCCCGCGTCGTCCATGCTTCCCACGTCGCCGGTATGGAGCCAGCCGCCGCGCAGGGTTTTTTCAGTCGCCGCCCGATTATTCCAGTAGCCTGCCATCACGCAGTCGGAGCGGGTGACGATCTCGCCCACCTCTCCGGCGGGCAATTCCCGGTCTTTTTCGTCGAAGATCTTCACTTCCACACCGGTGCGCGCGAAACCGCAGGTAGAAAGGCGTTCAACAAAATCCTTGTTGTGAAGTTCTTGCGGTAACCCCGTAATGGTCATCGGCGCCTCGCCCTGACCGTAGAGCTGGTAAAGGCGCGGTCCGAAGAGATCGATCGCGCGCAGCGAGTCGGCAACATACATCGGCGCGCCGCCGTAGATGATGGTCTTGAGGTTGCGCGGAGTACGCGCAGCCCGGCTCGCGAGCAGCCGGACGATCATCGTCGGCGCGGCGAAGAACGACATGTTCGGCCAGTGATCGAGGAGGGCGAAAATCTCCTCCGGCTCGAAGTGACCGGTTTCCGGCATCACGTTCACCGCGCCGACGGCGAAGTGCGGCAGGCCGTAGAGACCCGAGCCGTGCGACAGCGGCGCCGCGTGCAGCACCGCGTCCTGCGGCCCGAGCTTGTCGATGTCCGCGAAATACGCCAGGGTCTGGGCCCACATGTTGCGGTGTGTGAGCACCGCGCCTTTCGGCACCCCCGTCGTGCCGCTGGTATAGAAAAGCCACGCGGCATCATCCGGACGAACTTCGGCCGGGGCGGCTTCTCCATCAGACTCCAGCTCGCTGGCGGGGATGCCGCTCGGAATCGCGGGCCGCAGATCTGAGCTGACGACGCAGAGCCTGGCGCCGGCGTTGTCGAGAATGTAGGCGAATTCCTTGGCGTGGAGCTTGGCGTTCATCGGCACGGCGCTAAGGCCGGCGTGCCAGCAGGCGAACAGCACCTCGTAGTATTCCGGGCAGTTCTTCATTGCCAGCGCGACGCGATCGCCCTTCGCCAGCTTGAATCTGTTCTGCAGCGAGAAGCTCAGCCGGGAAACGCGCTCGGCCAGGTCGCGGTAGGTGAGAACCGCCTGCCGTCCTACGGCCAGCGCCGGCCGCTCAGGCAGCCGGCGGGCGCTTCTCAGGAGAAGCTGGACCAGGTTCATGAAGATCGAAGAATACCCGCGCATTGCGCGAAGTTTCGGCGGCGAGCTCTTCCAACGGACGATCGAGGGCGCGCGCTACGGCTCTCGCGACGTGAGGCAGGAAGGCCGGCTCGTTGCGCCGGGCCTTGGGCTGCGGCTTGAGATCGCGCGGCGTCAGGTATGGAGAATCGGTCTCGAGAAGCAGCCGGTCGCGCGGGATCTCGCGCACCAGCTCGAGCAGATGCCGGCCGCGCCGCTCGTCGCAGATCCAGCCGGTGATGCCTATATACAGGCCGAGGTCGAGATAAGCGCGCAACTCGTCGCGCTCGCCGGTAAAGCAATGCGCCACGGCTCTTTTCGGTTTGAACGATTTAAGGATTTCAGAGAATCGGGGATGCGCATCCCGGGAATGAAGAAACAGAGGCTTCTGCAGCTCCATTGCCAGCTCGAGCTGCGCGACGAACCATTTTTCCTGGTCTGGATGCGGCGAATAGTTGCGGTTGAAGTCGAGCCCGCATTCGCCGATTGCCACGATGCGCGGTTGCCGCGCCAGCTCGCGCAGGGCGGGGATGGTTTCGGCGTTGCAATCCTTTGCGTGATGCGGATGCACGCCCGCCGTGGCGTAAAGATGAAAACGCGAGGCAATCTCCAGAGCCGAATGACTTTCCTGCAGCGTGCTCCCGGTCACCACGATGGGCGTGACGCCGGCATCACGCGCGCGTGCGACCACCTCGTCGAGATCGGCGCGGAACGCCGCATGCGTGAGGTTTGCCCCGACATCGATCACTGCAGCTTCTTCAGGCGGTAAAGCAGCTCCAGCGCCTCGCGCGGCGAGAGCTCGTCCGGGTTGAGCTTCGCCAGCTCGTCGCGCAGCGCGTCAGATGGGGACTCTGGCTCTTCGGGTTTGCTGCGGGCGAACAAATCGCCCTGCTGCGATGACGCCAGGCTCGATTCCTCCAGAAGCTGCAGATAGCGCCGCGCCTGCCGGATCACCGACTTCGGCACGCCGGCGAGCGCGGCGACCTGCAGGCCGTAGCTCTGGCTTGCCGGGCCTTCCTCCACCGCGTGCAGGAACACCACGCTGTCCTTGTGCTCGACGGCATCGAGATGCACGTTGGCCACCTCCTTGTAGTCGAGCGCGAGGCGCGTCATCTCGAAATAGTGTGTCGCGAAGAGGCTCAAGGAGCGGTTCTTTTCTACCAGATGCCTGGCAATTGCCCAGGCGAGTGCCAGGCCGTCGAAGGTCGAGGTGCCGCGGCCGACCTCGTCCATCAGCACCAGGCTTTTATCGGTCGCGTTGTGCAGGATGCTCGCGCTTTCCGTCATTTCGACCATGAAGGTCGAGCGCCCGCCGGCGAGGTCGTCCGCCGCGCCGATGCGCGTGAAGACCTGGTCGATCGGGCCGATGCGCGCAGAGCGGGCAGGAACGAAGCAGCCGACATGCGCCATCAGTACCGTGAGCGCCACCTGCCGCATGTAGGTCGACTTGCCGCCCATGTTGGGGCCGGTGATGAGCAGCAGGCGGCGCGCCGCAGACAGGCGGCAGTCGTTGGCGATGAAGTTCTCGATCTGCCCTTCGACCACCGGATGCCGCCCGGCATCCAGCTCAATGAGGTTGTCTTCGACAAACATCGGGCGGGTGTAGCTGCGCTTGGCTGCAACCGAAGAGAAACTGGATAGGACGTCAACCTGCGCGAGTGCGCGCGCGATGCGCTGCAGGACAGGCACATGAACCTGCAGCGCCTGCAGCAGCTCTTCATAGAGCGACTTTTCGAGCGCCAGCGCGCGCTCGCGCGCGGACAGGGCCTTGTCCTCGAAGGTCTTGAGCTCCGGAGTGATGTAGCGCTCGGCGTTCTTCAGGGTCTGCCGGCGGCGATAGTCGTCGGGCACTTTGCCCGCGTGCGCGTTCGTCACTTCGATGTAGTAGCCGTGTACTTGGTTATAGGCCACGCGCAGGTTCGGAATCGCCGTGCGGCTGCGCTCTCGAGCTTCCAGCGCAACGAGGAATTCCCCGGCGTTCGACTGCAGCTGCCGCAGCTCGTCGAGCTCGGCGTCATGACCCTCGGCGATAACGCCGCCGTCGATGACGCGCGCCGCGGGCTCGGCATGAAGCGCCTTGTCGAGAGTAGCGAGACAGTCGCCGGGAGTGGCAAGATCTTCCCTGAGCTTCCGCAGCAAAGCGCAATCCGGAAGCGCGGCAGCGAGATCCGGCAGCAGCTTCAGGCTCTCGCGCAGGCCGGCGAGCTCGCGAGGACGGGCGCTTTTCAGCGCGACGCGCGCCGTAATGCGCTCGACGTCCGAAAAGCCGCGCAGGATCTTATGGAGGTTAGTCTCATGAAGAGCGGCGACCGCCTCGTGCCGCAGCTCGAGCGGCGCGCGATCCCTCAGGGGGTGATGCAGCCAATGGCGCAGCAAGCGGCTGCCCATGCCGGTCGCGCATTCGTCGAGCAGCGAGAACAGCGTCGGCGCCGGCTCGCCGCGCAGCGTTTCGGTAAGCTCGAGGTTGCGGCGCGTCGCCGCATCGAGCCTCACATACTCGCCGGCGCGCTCGGCGGTGACCGCAGTGACGTGCGCGAGCGCCTGCCCCTGCGTCTTGCCGGCATACTCGAGCAATGCGCCGCAGGCGCCGATCGCCACCGTGAGATCTTCGCAGCCGTAGCCGGCAAGCGTCGCGGCACCGAGCTGCTTCAGGAGCTTTCGCTTGCCGGTGTCGATGTCGAAATGCCAGGGGGGAAGGCGGGTGACGAAGAATCCTTCCGAATCAAAATCGTCTGCAGCCAGGACCTCGGCGGGGCCGATACGCCTCATCTCGTTGGCGAGCGCCTGCGGCGCAATCTCCGCGACGCGCAGCGTGCCGCTCGCGAGCGACAGCCAAGCCAGGCCGACCGTCGATTTGTCCCTGGAAAGGGCCAACAGGATGTTGTCGGACTTGTCCTCCAGGAGCGACGCGTCGGTGAGAGTTCCGGGCGTGACGATGCGCGTCACCTGGCGCTCGACCGGCCCCTTCGCCGCCGCCGGGTCGCCGATCTGCTCGCAGATCGCCACCGACTCGCCGAGCTTCACCAGTCTTGCGAGGTACTGCTCCATCGAGTGGACGGGCACGCCGGCCATCTTGACCGGCGTGCCGGCCGACACGCCGCGCGAGGTCAGCGTGATGTCCAGCAGGCGTGACGCCTTTTCGGCGTCGTCGTAGAACAGCTCGTAGAAATCGCCCATCCGGTAGAACACCAGGATGTCGGGATGCTCGCCCTTGATGCGCAGGTATTGCTGCATCATTGGCGTGTGAATCTGCTCCATGAGGCCCTAATTATGCGGGGGCCTCACTTGCAAGGGAACGTGTCCTGCAACCCCCTCAGCAAGGCAAGCGACAGCACCTCCAGCGGATACTCGGTTCGCTGCGCGTATTCGTTCTTACCCTTTTTGTATTCAATAACTGCGATCTGTGCGTAGTCGCGCGAAGTGAGCAATGTTCCCGGAGGCGGGCAGAATAGCCGGTGACCTTTTTCCTTGGTCTCGAGCTCGGTGTTCACCCAGCTATATGCGCCGCCCGCGGCGTTGATGAAGGCGATGAATTCGCCTTTGCCCGTCTGCGACTGCTGCTGGAGCAGATCGACTGCTTTGTCCAGCCTCGCTTGTTCCGACCGGGCCGCCGGGGCGGACGGCAGAAGCACAAGCACCAGAACCGCTGTGGCGACTATGCGCACAGAAGCCTCCTTTAGACGGCCCCTGAATACTCCCGGCAAGTTCTGCGGCAACTTTTAGTTTTTATAACCCGGATGCTACAGCAAGTCGGGTTCACGTTTCAGGGATAAGGTCACAAAGCCGCGGCGAAACTCTCAGCGCAGCGCTTCGAGCAGCTGCGCAAAAACTTTCGGCGTCGCAGCGCTCATGTCGCCCGATTTCATGTAATCGCCGTCGCCCGCGAAATCTCCGACCAGCCCGCCGGATTCCTGGATGAGGAGCGTGCCCGCCGCCATGTCCCACGGCGAAAGTCCCATCTCCCAGAACGCATCGAGCCGCCCGCAGGCAACGTAGGCGAGATCGAGCGCGGCGGCGCCGGCGCGGCGTACGCCCGCGCTGCCCTGTATGACGGTTTTCAGCTGCCGGGTATAGAGGTCGAGCCGCGACAGCTCCTTGAATGGAAATCCGGTGCCGACGAGCGATTCCTTCAGGCGCGTGCATTTCGAGACGCGGATGCGGCGGTCGTTGAGGAAGGCGCCGCGGCCTTTCGAAGCGGTGAATAGCTCGTTCTTCACCGGGTCGTAGACGACGCCGTGCGCGAGCGCACCGCGATGCTCGACGGCGATCGACACGCAGTACTGCGGAAAGCCGTGGATGAAGTTGGTGGTGCCGTCGAGCGGGTCGATGATCCAGACGTATTCGGCCGCGCCGGCCGTCTTCCCCGACTCTTCGGCGAGGAAGCCGTGGTCCGGATGCGCCTTGCGCACGATCTCGATGATCGCTTCCTCGGCTGCCTGGTCTACCTGCGTCACGAAGTCATTCACCCGCTTCGAGCGGACATTCAGCGCGCCGCCGCTGAGCGACGCGCGGTTGATGATCGAGCCGGCGCGGCGCGCGGCGCGAACCGCGATGTTGAGCATAGGATGCATGGGCCGCGTATTCTAGACTGTCGCCATGGAGCGAATCCGCATCGTGCTATGCAGGCCGAGCCATCCGGGCAACATCGGCGCGGCGGCGCGCGCGATGAAGGCGATGGGCTTGTCCGATCTGCGGCTGGTCGCGCCCGAGCGCTTCCCCGCGCCGGAAGCCGAATGGATGGCGACCCATGCCGGGGATGTTCTACGGCAGGCCAAAATTCATTCCAGCCTGCAAGAGGCAATCAAGGACTGCGTCGCCGCCTTTGCGCTTTCGGCGCGGCCGCGCGAATGGTCGCCGCAAGTCCTGGACGTGCGGGCGGCGGCGGCCCGCGCCATGGAATTGGCAAATGATGTCGCATTTGTCTTCGGCAACGAGATGGCCGGCCTGACCAACGAAGAGATGTTTGCGTGCCAGTTCCTCGTCCACATCCCCACCAGCAGCGAATTCAGCTCACTGAATCTTGCTCAGGCCGTTCAGGTCGTCGCCTACGAAATTCAAATGCACAGCGCAAATCCGGTGCCGGCGGGACGCTCCGAAAAGCTCGCCACCGTCGAGGACATCGAAGGCCTGTATGCGCATCTCGAGGAAGCCGCGCTCGACAGCGAATTTCTCGTCCCCGGCTCCGGATCGCGCCTGCGCGAGCGCTGGCGACGGCTCTTCTCGCGCGTGCCTGCGCTCGAGCGCGAGGAGGTCAACATTCTGCGCGGGCTGCTGCGCGCGCTGCTCGCGAAACGCTCCGGGAAATAGTTGATCAAATCAGTCGGACACCCTTAGAATCCTTTCATGTTCAAACAGCTGCGCGACGATATCGCATGCATCCTGGAGCGCGACCCGGCGGCGCGCACGCGCTGGGAGGTGCTCACCTGCTATCCCGGGCTGCACGCCCTTTACGTCCACAAGCTCGCGCACTGGTTCTGGCTTCACGGCCTGCGTTGGCTCGGCCGCTTCACTTCCCAGTTCGGCCGCTGGCTGACGGGCATCGAGATTCATCCGGGCGCGAAGATCGGCCGCTGCGTGTTCATTGATCACGGTATGGGAGTCGTGATCGGCGAAACCGCCGAAGTCGGCAACGGATGCACGATCTACCAGGGCGTCACGCTCGGCGGCACATCGCTCTACCGCGGGACCAAGCGGCATCCGACCCTCGGCGAGGGCGTTGTTGTCGGCGCGGGTGCCAAGGTGCTCGGCGGTTTCAAGGTCGGCGACGGTGCTCGCATCGGATCCAACGCCGTCGTGGTGAAGGATGTGCCGGCGGGCGCGACGGTGGTCGGGATCCCCGGACGGATCTTTGAGGAAAGGGCCGAAAAGGCGGCGCGTTTTGCCGCTTACGCCGTGGTGCAGGAACAGGACGATCCCTACGCGAAGGCCATCCAGACGCTGGTCGAGCATTCGCAGGAACTTGAGCGCGCTCTGGCCGAAGTGACCGAGAAGCTGGCCCAGCTGGAACGCGACGCCGAAGCCGCTGCCCGAGAACACCTTCGGGCAGTCAAGTAGCTGTTCCAAAATAGAAATTAACCCGAGGAAATCACTAGGATATAGGGTATACTTGACTACCGTAATCGGGTATTAATCAGAAGGTAGAAGGCAACCATGAGACTGACGACGAAGGGCAGGTTCGCGGTGACTGCGATGGTCGATCTGGCGCTACGCCAGAATCGCGGCCCGGTCACGCTGGCGACCATCAGCGAGCGCCAGCACATCTCGCTTTCCTATCTGGAGCAGCTGTTCGGCAAGCTGCGCCGCGCGAAGTTGGTCTCCAGTGTTCGCGGTCCGGGCGGCGGCTATAACCTCGCGCGCGGCCCGCAGGAGATCTCGGTGGCGGACATCGTCATCGCGGTCGACGAGCCGCTCGACGCGACGCAATGCGCGGGCAAGGAGAACTGCCACGACGACAAGCGCTGCATGACGCACGACCTGTGGGCGACGCTAAACGAGAAGATGTACGACTACCTCTCGTCGGTGACGCTTGCCGATCTGGTGGCGCACCAGAGCGGCAAGCCGGTGGCGGTCATCAAGGACTTCAGGCCTTCTGAGAAGGTCGCGGCATGAAGCTTCCGATCTACCTCGACTACTCGGCGACTACTCCGGTCGATCGGCGCGTCGCCGAGAAGATGATTCCTTACCTGACCGAGAACTTCGGCAATCCGGCGAGCCGCTCGCACGCGTTCGGCTGGAAGGCCGAGGAGGCGGTCGAGGAAGCGCGCGGCCACGTCGCCGCGCTGCTCAACGCCGACCCGAAGGAGATCGTGTGGACGTCGGGCGCGACCGAGGGCAACAACCTTGCCATCAAGGGCGCAGCCCACTTCTACAAGACCAAGGGCAAGCACATCATCACCCAGAAGACCGAGCACAAGGCGGTGCTGGACACGGTCCGCGAGCTCGAGCGCCAGGGTTTCGAGGCAACCTATCTCGAGGTCGAGGAAAACGGCATCGTCAGCCTGGAGAAATTCAAGGCGGCGATCCGTCCCGACACCATCCTGGCGTCGATCATGATGGTGAACAACGAGATCGGCGTCATCCACCCGGTTTGGGAGATCGCCGAGATCTGCCGCGGCAAGGGCATCATCTTTCATTGCGACGCGGTGCAGGGCGCAGGCCGGGTGGACATCGATCTGCAGAAATTCAAGGCGGACCTGCTCACCATCACAGCGCACAAGATCTACGGCCCGAAAGGCATCGGCGCGCTTTACGTGCGCCGCAAGCCGCGCGTGCGCATCGAGCCGCAGATCCACGGCGGTGGCCACGAGCGCGGCTTTCGCTCCGGCACGTTGCCGACGCACCAGATCGCCGGCTTCGGCGAGGCGGCGCGCCTCGCGAAGCTCGAGATGGCGGCTGACAGCAAGCACGTCCGCGCGCTGCGCGACCGGCTGTTGAACAGCATCAAGGACATCGAGGAGGTGTACGTCAACGGCGACCTCGAGCAGCGCATTCCGCACAACCTCAACGTCAGCTTCAACTTCGTCGAGGGCGAATCGCTGATCATGGCGGTGAAGGACATCGCGGTGTCCTCGGGCTCGGCGTGCACGTCGGCTTCGCTCGAGCCGTCGTACGTGCTGCGGGCGCTCGGGCGCTCCGACGAGCTCGCGCACAGCTCGATCCGCCTCACGCTGGGCCGCTTCACGACCCAGGAAGAGATCGATTACGCCGCGGATCTGATCAGGCGCAAGGTGGCGAAGCTGAGGGAGCTGTCGCCGCTGTGGGAGATGTACAAGGAAGGGGTAGACTTGAACACGGTGCAGTGGGCTGCACACTAGGAGTCTCAAATGGCATACAGCGACAAAGTCATCGATCATTATGAGAACCCGCGCAACGTCGGCTCGTTCGATAAATCCGACGAAGCGGTCGGCACCGGCATGGTTGGCGCCCCCGCTTGCGGCGACGTGATGAAGCTGCAGATCCGGGTCGGAAGCGACGGCCGCATCGAGGACGCCCGCTTCAAGACCTACGGCTGCGGCTCGGCGATCGCGTCGAGCTCGCTGGTCACCGAATGGGTCAAGGGCAAGACGCTCGACCAGGCGGTGACGATCAAGAACACGCAGATCGCCCAGGAGCTGTCGCTCCCGCCGGTCAAGATCCACTGCTCGATCCTCGCCGAGGACGCGATCAAGGCCGCGGTGGAGGACTACCGCAAGAAGCACGGCCTCGCTGCAGAACGGGAGAAGAAAGTCGCGTGATTACACTGACCGAAAAGGCGGCCAGCCACGTGCGTTCGACCCTCGCCAAGCGCGGCAAGGGCGTCGGGTTGCGCGTGGGCGTGCGCACGTCGGGCTGCTCGGGGCTCGCATACAGACTCGAGTTCGCCGACACGGTGAACCCGGAGGACCAGCAGTTCGAGAGCCACGGCGTGAAGCTGTTCGTCGACCCGAAGAGCCTGCAGTACATCGACGGCACCGAGCTCGACTACACGCGCGAAGGCCTCAACGAGGGATTCAAGTTCCGCAACCCCAAGGTCAAGGACGAGTGCGGCTGCGGAGAATCGTTTAACGTCTAGCAGGTTGCAGAACCACTTCGAACTCTTCGGCCTGGCACCGGCCTTTGCGCTGGAGGCCGAGGCGCTCGAACGCTCTTACCGCGACATCCAGTCCAAGGTCCACCCCGACCGCTTCGCGCACGCGGGCGACGCCGAGCGGCGCGCCTCCCTGCAGTGGACCACGCGCGTGAACGAGGCTTACCGGACCCTCAAGGATCCGGTGCAGCGCGCCAAGCACCTGCTCGAGCTGCGCGGCGTCGACGTTGCCTTCGAGACCAACACCGCCATGCCCGCCGATTTCCTGGTGGAGCAGATGGGGCTGCGGGAATCGCTGGAGAAGGCGGTCGAGACAAAGGATGCCGCTGCCCTGGACACACTGCGCGAAAATCTGGTGGGCGAGAAAAGAGCGCTTGAAAGGCGAATCGGCGAGAGCGTCGACGCGAAAAATGACTATGCCGGCGCGGCCGGGCTGGTCAGAAAGCTGATGTTCCTGAACAAACTCGACGCCGAGATCGACCTTGCGTACGAGGCGGTCGAATAGTGGCACTGCTGCAGATATCCGAGCCGGGCACCTCGACTGCGTCGCACGAGCACCGGCTCGCGGTCGGCATCGACCTGGGCACGACCAACTCGCTGGTCGCGACCGTGCGAAGCGGCGTTTCCACCGTGCTCCCCGATGCGCACGGGCGGCCGCTGCTCCCTTCGATCGTGCGCTATCTGCCGGATGGCCGCGCCGAGGTCGGCTATGCGGCGCAGGCCCGACAGGCCGACGATCCGAAAAACACCATCGTCTCGGTGAAGCGCTACATGGGCCGCGGCGTGAAGGACGTGACGCACATCGAGAACGCGCCCTACGACTTCGTCGACGCCCCCGGCATGCTGCAGATCCGCACCGCGGCGGGCGTGAAAAGCCCGGTAGAGGTTTCTTCTGAAATATTAAGAGTCCTGAGCGACAGGGCCGAACAAGGCCTTGGTGGAAACATCGCCGGCGCGGTCATCACCGTGCCGGCTTACTTCGACGACGCGCAACGCCAGGCCACCAAGGACGCCGGGCGGCTCGCCGGCCTCAATGTGCTGCGCCTGCTCAACGAGCCGACCGCTGCGGCGATCGCCTACGGTCTGGAGAATGCCTCCGAGGGCGTCTATGCGATCTACGACCTCGGCGGCGGCACCTTCGATCTTTCGATCCTCAAGCTCTCGCGCGGCGTGTTCGAGGTCGTGGCTACCAGCGGCGACTCGATGCTGGGCGGCGACGACTTCGACCAGCGCGTGTTCTGCTGGATCGTCGAGCAGGCCAAGCTCGCGCCGCTCTCGCCCAGGGACATGCGGCTCCTGCTGGTCAAAGCTCGCGAGGCGAAAGAGTTTCTGACGTTTCATTCGGAAGCAAACATTACGGCCAAGCTCTCTTCGGGCGAGCTTGTCGATGTCATGCTCGACACCGAGACCTTCTGCCGCATCACGCAGACGCTGGTGCACAAGACGCTCGGCCCGGTGCGCAAGGCGCTGCGCGACGCCGGCCTGACGGTGGATGAAATCAAGGGCGTGGTGATGGTCGGCGGCGCGACACGCATGCCGCAGATCCAGCGCGCCGTGGGCGAGTTCTTCCGGCGCGACCCGCTGAACAATCTCGATCCCGACAAGGTCGTCGCGCTCGGCGCCGCGATGCAGGCCAACGTGCTCGCCGGCAACAAGCCGCAAGGCGAGGACTGGCTGCTGCTCGATGTGATCCCGCTCTCGCTCGGCATCGAGACGATGGGTGGCCTGGTGGAGAAGATCATCCCCCGCAATACGACCATCCCGGCGGGGCGCGGGCAGGAGTTCACCACCTTCAAGGACGGGCAGAGCGGCATGAGCTTCCATGTCGTCCAGGGCGAGCGCGAGCTCGTGTCCGATTGCCGCTCGCTGGCGCGCTTCGAGCTGAAGGGCATCCCGCCGATGGTCGCCGGCGCAGCGCGGATAAAGGTCACCTTCCAGGTCGACGCCGACGGCCTGCTTTCTGTCAGTGCAAGAGAAAATACTACGGGTGTGGAGGCGTCTGTCACGGTCAAACCTTCGTATGGCCTCGCCGACGCCGACATCGAGCGCATGCTGCGCGACTCCTTCGAGCACGCCAACGAGGACGTCCACGCGCGGGCGCTCGCCGAGCACCGCGTCGAAGGTCAACGCCTGCTCGAAGCCACGCGCTCGGCGCTTCAGGCGGATGCCCATCTCCTCTCGGCCGAGGAAAAATCCGCGATCGAGAGCGCCTTTCAATCTCTCGAAAAGCTGATGAAAAGCACCGATCACCGCGCGATCAAGCAGGCTGCCGACACACTCAACCGCGCGACCGAGCAATTCGCCGGGCGCCGCATGGACGAGGGGATCCGCCGCGTCCTGGCGGGCCGCAAGATCGGCAGCCTCTGATGCCGAAGCAGAGAATGCAAGCCCTTTCGACAAATGAATTCAGGGGCTTAGGAATGACGGGCTGGGCGTAACCAGGATTTGGCTACATTTTGGCAACAAAGCGGGGTGCTTATGAGCCTTGACGACGGAACTAGATCAATCGGGGATGACCAGCAATTTATTTCGTCTGCGCAGCGCGGACGAGAATCCAATTCGCCGCCGAGCCCTTGCAGTGCACCCTACCGCCACCGCAAGGTGGAAATGTATGGCCCCGCGGTATTGAGCGCTCTAAGCCGCAGCAATTCGAGCGATAGATGCCGGAAGTCTGACTAGACTCGCCGGTTGAAGGCATGA
>DATNMK010000034.1:0-2092 GCA_035602335.1 Burkholderiales bacterium | reverse complement strand
CGTGCCATCCGGAGAATAGATCGAAATTGCATCCGTTTGGGCGTGCAGCTCGTTGATCGCCTGGGACAACTGCATCCCTAGTCCGAACTTCCTTCTTTCGAATCGATAAGGCAATGAACTCGCTGCTGTTTGTCGCGAGCGCGGGTGGCTTTACTGGGTACGATCCGGGTTGAGGGCGAGGAGCTCGAAGGCGCGCTGCTGGATCGGAGTTGGCCTGGTGTGGAGCGTGAAGACGTATTTGTCGTTGAGCGCGGTGGTCGCCTGAATCCTCGCATAGGTGGCGAGGTCGGCAAGCAGGCTTTGGAAGCTGTGCACCGGCAGGCCGTCGTCGGTGAGGCCGGTGGTCTGCTTGCGCCTGGCGGCTTCGGAGCGCTCGGCCTTGGCAACGATGGAAGCGCGCATGGCGGCGGCGGCCTCGTGATCGGTCTCGTCGTACAGCATCGGCGCAAGCCTGGCGCGCATGTGGTGCTCGACATGATAGGCGAGCATGCACAGCAGGACGTGGGCGCGCACGCGCGGCGTCGTCCAATGGAAGATCGGACGCAGATGGATATCGACGGTCTTCAACGAGCGGAACGCGCGCTCGACCCGCGCCAGGCTCTTGTAGGCACCGACGGTTGCCGCGTCATCGAGCAGCTTCTTGGGCAGGTTGGTGCGCACGACGTAGATGCCGTCCAGCGCCGCCTCGGCGGTGATCGCCTCGGTCTTGCGATGGAACGAGAAACTCGCCTCGCCGATGGATAGCTCGAAGTGCTTGGCGACCTTGTGGCGGTTGACGACGGCGCCGACCTTGAGGGCGATCTCGGCCTCGCCGCGCAGTGGATTGCGCGCACGCCGAACGGCGGCGGCGATGACGGCGAGATCGGCTTCGGTCGCCGCCAGCAGGTCCTCGCGCTTGCGCGTGCGCTCGCGCGCGAGATCGGGATTGCGGCAGACGATCAGCCGCTCGCCCGGATAGTCGGGCGACGTGATCGCTGCCATGTCACGCTGGTCGAACAGCGACATCTGCAACGCCCCGGCCTCGACCAGCGTCCTGATGGCCGGCGCGCGCAACGCCGTGATCCAGTCGAGCCCGGCCGGGGCGATCTCGGCATCGAGGCGCGCCTGCGTGATCATGCCACGATCGCCGACCAGCGCCACACGCTCGAGCGCGAAGCGCTTCTTGACCTTGTCGATCTGGGCCGCAAGCGTGCGCGGATCGCCGGTGTCGCCCTCGAACACCTCGATGGCCACCGGGCAACCGTCGGCGGCGCACAACAGGCCGTAGACGATCTGCAGCTTGCCCTTCTTGCCGTCGCGGTTGTAGCCGAGCCGCGCCAGCTCGCAGCAGCGGCCCTCCACATAGCTCGAGGACACGTCGTAGAGCACCAGCGTGCCGTCGTGCAGATGCTTGCGCGCGAGCGCCTTCTCGATCGCCTCCTGGCGCTCGCCAAGCCAGTCGAGCGCGACATAGAGCTCGTCCTCGTCGACCGGCCCGAGGCTGAGCACCTCGCCGAGGCTCGATGACGCAGTGAGCGGATCGAGCATGCGGGCGGTGGCCAGCTTGGAGGCCGGAGCAATGAGCCGCGCCACGATCATGGCGATGACAAGATCACGGCAGCGGTTGCGCGGCGGCCCCAGCATGCGGTCGAGGCCAATGTTGCGCAGCGTGCCCAGCACCGCCGCGACATGGCCGTGCGGCAACGCGCGGCGCACGATGATGCTTTCCTGATCGGCCGGCGCCACCTTGCCGCCCTTGAGCAGGGTGCGCAGCCCTTCGACGATCTCGGTCGGCCAATCGGACAGGTTGGCGATGGTGCGCTTCTTGATCTTGTCGGCGTCGCGATAGCTCTCGCGCAGCAGGATCGCGGGCGGCGAGTTTCGGTTGGGGACCGATTCGATATACATGGCACGAATGTGCCACAGTAAGCGCAAAATAGAAAGACACTTTCGCTATTTACATGGCTACATTTCGTTGGCCATTTTCGGAAAGCGCCACCAAATTCAACGCCCTACAGTTTTCACGAGAAGGAAGTTCGGTTTAGTGAATCATAGGGGAGCTTCCTAATGTCTAACAGAGCACTAAAAATCTCTATTGCATTGTCCATAGTCC
>DATNMK010000033.1:0-2012 GCA_035602335.1 Burkholderiales bacterium | reverse complement strand
GGCAGGGATCTATCTGCTCAACACCTACGACCTGCCGAGCCGGCCGCTTTACAGCCTGACTGCCCTGACCCTGCACGAGTCCGCGCCCGGGCACGCCTTTCAGATACCCATCGCGATGGAGCACAGGGACCAGCCGATGTTCCGCCAGCTCACCTACATCTCCGCCTACGGCGAAGGCTGGGCGCTGTACTGCGAGCAGCTCGGGCTCGAGATGGGGCTGTACGACACGCCCTACGAGCGCTTTGGAATGCTCGGCTACCAGATCTGGCGCGCCGCGCGCCTGGTCGTCGACACCGGCATTCATGCCCAGGGCTGGACGCGCGAGCAGGCGATCGAGTACTTCCGGCAGTACACCGCGCTTCCCGAACGCGAGATCGGCACTGAGGTGGACCGCTACATCGCCTGGCCGGGGCAGGCGCTGTCGTACTACCTGGGCGAGCGCGAGTTTCTCGACGCCCGTGCGCGCGCGGAAAAAGCGCTCGGCGAGCGCTTCAACGTGCGCGCCTTTCACGACGCGGTGCTGGAGCTCGGCTCGGTGCCGCTGCCGATGCTGCGGGCCCGGATCGAGCGTTTCATTGCCGACGGCGGTCGCGGTCCCTATCCGGACATGGAGTAGCCGCCCGCGTTGGGGTTACCATACGATGTTTGCTCAACCTGTTCGCGAAAGGAGTCGGTATGAGACGCACGACGTGGTTGGTGGCGATGGGTGCGGCGCTCGCGGTTGTGGCCGGTCAGGCCATCGCCCAGGCTTCGCATGAGAACAGCCAGCAGCAGAAGATGACGACCTGCAACGCGGACGCGAAGGCCAAGGGATTAAAAGGCGCCGACCGCAAGACGTTCATGAAGAGCTGCCTGTCCGACAAGACCGCGGCTGCCACCTCGGGCACGACGGGCAACAGCCAGCAGGAAAAAATGAAGACCTGCAACGCGGACGCGACGACCAAGGGGCTGAAGGGCGCTGGCCGCAAGGCATTCATGAAGGATTGCCTGAGCGGCAGCGGCGGCACGGCTCACTAGAGCCCCCGGCAAGCCGCGGGCCCTTGAGCCTTCGCGCAGTTGCGGTTTTTGATATAGAGGAATTGCATAGCAGAGGGTCAAAATACGATTATTCGTTAAGCGCCAGCCCTTCCTAGAATCCGGACCCGATGCGGTTGCCCACCGAAGCCGACCCGTACCCGTTTGCTGCCCGGCAGCTGCCCTGCCTCGTCGGTGGCCAGTTCGTGCGCCAGGGACGCAGCTTCGAGAACATCAATCCGGTCAACGGCCGGGTCCTGGCCACGGTCACCGAGGCGGATGAGGCGCTCGTCGATCGCGCCGTACAGGCCGCGCGCGCGGCGCTGCGCGGGCCGTGGGCACGCCTGTCGACGCCGGAGCGCTGCGCGCTGCTGCGCAAGGTCGCGGAGCGCATCGAGCAGCGCTTTGCCGAGTTCGTGAGCGCCGAGATCGCCGACACCGGCAAGACACTGCAGCAGGCGAGCTCGATCGACATCCCGCGGGGCGCGGCGAACTTCCGCGCTTATGCGGACCTGGCGCTGGCGCGCGGATCGGAATGCTTCGAGATGGGCACGCCCGACGGCCGCGGCGCGCTCAACTACTCGGTGCACAAGCCCGTGGGCGTGGTCGCGGTCATCGCGCCATGGAACCTGCCGTTCCTGCTCATGACCTGGAAAGTGGCGCCGGCGCTGGCGTGCGGGAATGCGGTGGTCGCCAAGCCCTCGGAGGAGACGCCCTCCTCAGCGGCACTGCTCGCCGAGGTGATGCAGGAGGTCGGTGTACCAGCGGGCGTGTTCAATCTGGTGCACGGTTTCGGACCGAAGTCCGCCGGCGAGGCGCTGGTCAGCCACCCCGATGTGAATGCCATTGCCTTCACCGGCGAGTCTGCGACCGGGTCGGCCATCATGAAAAGCGCCGCCGACTCGGTGAAGGCACTGTCTTTTGAGCTCGGCGGCAAGAACGCCGCCGTGGTGTTCGCCGATGCGGACTTCGATGCGGCCCTGAGCGGCACCCTGCGC
>DATNMK010000032.1:0-2469 GCA_035602335.1 Burkholderiales bacterium | reverse complement strand
TCGGCGGCGTCCTCGGTGTAGGCGCCGTACTGCGTGTGCCCCGAGCCGCGCGCGAAGTAGGCGGCCTTCGGATGCACGCCGGGCAGGGTTCGCGCCGTGATGCCGTCGCCATCCTTGTCGATGAAGCGATAGAACTTCTCGAGCTTCAGAATCTCCTCCTTGCCCAGCACCTTGCCGCGATCGGGACGGTAGTTGTCGTCCCACTTGAGGTCGCGGCACATCCAGTCGTTCATGCCGATGTCCAGATCCGACAGCACCAGCACCGGAGTCTGCAGGCGCTCGGCGAGATCGAAGGCCTGCACCGTCATATAGAAGCATTCCTCAGGGTTCGCCGGATACAGGCACACGTGGCGGGTATCGCCGTGGGAGGCGTACGCGCATTCCATCAGATCGCCCTGCTGGGTGCGGGTCGGCATGCCGGTGGAGGGACCCACGCGCTGGATGTCGAAAATCACCGCCGGCACTTCCGCGTAGTACGCCAGCCCCAGGAACTCGTTCATGAGCGAGATGCCGGGGCCTGAGGTCGCGGTGAAGGCGCGGGCGCCGTTCCACATCGCGCCGATCACCATGCCGATCGCCGCCAGCTCGTCCTCGGCCTGGATGAAGGCGAAGTTCCTGCGCCCGCTGTCGCGGTCGACGCGCATGCGGTCGGCGAACATCTTGAACGCGTCCATCAACGAGGTGGACGGCGTGATCGGGTACCACGCAGCCACCGTGGCCCCGGCGAACACGCACCCCAGCGCCGCGGCGGTGTTGCCATCGATCATGATGTGGCCGGCGGTCCCGGTCATCTGCTCAACGCGCAGCGGCAGAGGACAAGGGAAGGTGGCGCGCGCGTAATCGTAGCCGAGCTGGATGGCCTTCATGTTGCTGTCGACCAGCTGCGGCTTCTTGGCGTAAGTCTCCGCCAGCAGTTCGCGGATCCGCGCCAGATCCAGATCGAGCAGCGCCGCCAGCACCCCGGCGTAGCAGATGTTCTTCATCAGGATGCGGGTGCGCACGCCGTTGAAGTTCTCGTTGCACAGCCGCGCCAGCGGCACCCCGAACACCGTGATGTCCTCGCGCTTGAGCAGCGCGGGGCGTGGCCAGGTGGAGTCGTACACCAGGTAGCCGCCGGGAACGATTTCCTTCACGTCGCGCGCATAGGTCTCGGCGTTCATGGCGACCATGATGTCGACCTGGCCGGAGCGGGCCACGTGGCCGTCGCGGGTGATGCGGATTTCGTACCAGGTGGGCAGCCCCTGGATGTTGGACGGAAAGTAATTCTTGCCCATCACCGGAATGCCGCTGCGGAAGATCGACTTCATCAGCAGCGTGTTGGCACTCGCCGAACCGGTGCCGTTCACCGTGGCGATCTTGATGGTGAAGTCGTTGACGCGCGTGGTGTTCGCTGGGGACATAGGTGGTTTCTAGGCAATCTTGGCTTTGCGCGCTTCGAGCATCCGGGCTTCGTCCACGGCCAGCGGCCAGTGCAGTTCCGACTTCTGCATGTCCCACGCCGCGGTCGGGCAGCGCTCCGCGCACAGGCCGCAGTGCACGCACAGATCCTCGTCCTTCACCATGACGCGGCCGGTCTGCGGCAGGCCCGCGGACACGTACAGCGGCTGCTCGAGGTTCTTCGCCGGTGCCTTCAGGCGCGTGCGCAGCTCCGCTTCCGCGCCGTTGTGGGTGATGGTGAGGCAGTCGACCGGGCAGATGTCCAGGCACGCGTCGCACTCGATGCACAGTTTGGCGGTAAACACGGTCTGGACGTCGCAGTTGAGGCAGCGCTGCACTTCCTGCTCCACCTGCTGCGCCGTGAAGCCTAGCTCGACTTCGATGTTGAGCTTCTTGAAGCGCTCCTTGAGCGACACGTGCGGCATCAGCCGCCGCTCGACCGGCGAGTAGTCGTTCGCGTACGACCACTCGTGCATGCCCATCTTGCGGCTCTGCAGGTTTATGCCGGGAGCCAGACGCTCGCTCACCGCCTCTCCGTGGCAGTGACGGTGAATGGAGATGGCGGCCTGGTGGCCCTGCTCGACCGCCCAGATGATGTTCTTCGGCCCAAACGCGGCGTCGCCGCCGAAGAACACCCCGGGCCGTGTCGATTGAAACGTCGTCTTGTCGACCACCGGCACTTCCCATTTGTCGAACTCGACCCCCAGATCTCGCTCGATCCAGGGGAAGGCGTTCTCCTGGCCGATGGCGAGGATCACATCGTCCGCGGGCAGGAACTCCTCGCCGGCGCTGCGCTCGGCGCTGATGCGCCCTTGAGCGTCGAGCTCATACTCCATCTTGTCGAACCGCATTCCCGTCAATCTGCCGTTCTCGATCACGAACGAGCGCGGAGCGCGGTTGATGATGATCCCGACGCTCTCCTCTTCGGCGTCCTCGAGCTCCCATTCCGAGGCCTTGAAGAAACCGCGCGGCTTGCGCGCCATGACTTTCACGCTCTCGGCCCCGAGCCGCAGGCTGGTGCGGCAGCAGTCC
>DATNMK010000031.1:0-29946 GCA_035602335.1 Burkholderiales bacterium | reverse complement strand
GATCGAGACTCGCCAATTGTGCGATCAAACCCGCCCTCTGCCGGCGCGATTCGCCCATGCCGACGATGCCACCACAGCAGACATGCATGCCGGCTCGGCGCACGTGAGCGAGCGTATCGAGCCGGTCCTGGTAGTCGCGGGTGGTGATGATCTCGCCATAGAACTCTGGCGAGGTGTCGAGGTTGTGGTTGTAGAAGTCGAGCCCGGCGTCGCGCAGCCGCTCGGCTTGCCCGTCTTTCAGCATCCCCAGGGTGGCGCAGGTCTCCAGCCCAAGTTTTTTAACTTCCGTTATGAAAAGAGATATTTGTTCGAGATCACGTGCCTTGGGGCTGCGCCAGGCGGCGCCCATGCAGAAGCGGGTCGCGCCGTTCGCCTTCGCCGCGCGCGCGGTTTCGACAACTGTCGCGAGCGCGACGGTGTCCTCGTCCTCGACGCCGGTAGAGTAGCGGCGTGACTGGGGGCAGTACGCGCAGTCTTCCGGGCACCCCCCGGTCTTCACGGAAAGCAGCGTGGAAAGCTGCAGCGCCGAGGGGTCGAAATTCCGGCGGTGCACGCTCTGGGCCCGATACATGAGCTCCGGGAACGGCAGCTCGAAGAGCGACAGAACGTCTTCGACTTTCATTGCGCTAGGATAAACTAGGTTCAGCCCTGAGGAGGATGGAAATGCAAGGCCTGATGATGGACCAGCCGCTGCTGATCAGCGGCCTGCTCCGCCACGCCGCGCGGCACCACGGCGACATCGAGATCGTTTCTAAAAACGTCGACGGGAGCGTGCATCGCTACGGCTACCGCGACGCGCAGGCGCGCACGAAGAGGCTCGCCAACGCACTGAAGCGGCTCGGCGCCCAGCCCGCGGACCGCGTGGCGACGCTCGCCTGGAACGGCTTTCGCCACTTCGAGATCTACTATGCCGTGGCGGGCTCTGGCGCGATCATCCACACGATTAATCCGCGGCTGTTCCCGGACCAGATCACCTACATCGCCAATCATGCGGAAGACAAGTTCGTGTTCTTCGACACGACCTTCGCGCCGCTGTTGGCGAAGCTTGCGCCGCAGCTGAAGACCGTGAAGGCGTTCATCGCGATGGCCGACCGCGCGCATATGCCGAAAGAGGAGATTCCCAACCTGCTCTGCTACGAGGAGCTCGTTGAGAAGGAATCGGCGGACTTCCCCTGGCCGAGTTTCGACGAGCGCACTGCCGCGTGCCTGTGCTACACCTCCGGCACCACCGGGAACCCGAAGGGCGCGCTCTATTCGCACCGCTCGACGATGATCCATGCCTATGCGGCGGCGCTGCCCGATGCGCTGAACCTCTCGGCGCGCGACGTGGTGCTGCCGGTGGTGCCGATGTTCCACGTCAACGCCTGGAGCCTGCCTTACTCCTGCGCCATGGTCGGGGCGAAGATGGTGTTTCCCGGGCCGCACCTGGACGGCAAGAGCCTGCACAACCTGTTCGAGACCGAAGGCGTGACCTTCAGCGCCGGCGTTCCCACGGTCTGGCTCGCGTTGCTCAACTACATGAAAGAGCAGAAGCTGAAATTTTCCACGCTGAAGCGCACCGTGATCGGCGGCTCGGCCTGCCCGCCGGCGATGATCTGCGCCTTCCAGGACGAATACGGCGTGGAAGTGCTGCATGCCTGGGGCATGACGGAAATGAGCCCGCTCGGCACCGTGACGACCTTCAAGGCGAAGCATGCAGGCTGGACCAAGGAGCAGCGCGTCGCGCTGCAGAACAAGCAGGGCCGGGCGATCTTCGGCGTCGACATGCGGATCGTCGGCGAGGACGGAAGTGAGCTTCCCAACGACGGCAAGGCCTTCGGCGACCTGCAGGTGCGTGGACCCTGGGTGATCCAGAACTACTTCAAGGGCGAGGGCGGCGATCCGCTCAAGCAGGGCTGGTTCCCCACCGGCGATGTCGCGACGCTGGATCCCGACGGCTACATGCAGATCACCGACCGCTCCAAGGACGTGATCAAGTCCGGCGGCGAGTGGATCAGCTCGATCGACCTGGAGAATATCGCGGTCGCGCATCCGGCCATCGCGGAAGCCGCGGTGATCGGCGTCAAGCATCCGAAATGGGACGAGCGGCCGATCGTGGTGGCAGTGAAAAAGCCGGGGCAGGAAGTATCCAGGGACGAGATGCTGCGCTTCTATGAAGGCAAGATCGCCAAGTGGTGGATGCCCGACGACGTGGTGTTCGTGCCCGAGCTGCCGCACACGGCCACCGGCAAGCTCTCCAAGCTCACGCTGCGCCAGCAGATGAAGGACTACCGGCTCCCGGAGAAATGATTTGATCCGCTCGAAGGTCGAGAACCGCATCGGCTTCGTCGAAATGGCGCGGCCCGAGAAGAAGAATGCGCTCAACGCGGAGATGTACGGCCAGCTGGCCGCGGCCCTCGCGGCGGCCGATGCCGACCCGCAGGTGCGCGCGATCCTGCTCCACGGCCGGCCCGACTGCTTCACCGCCGGCAACGACTTGAGCGACTTCCTGCAGCGCCCGCCGCAGGGCGCGGGCTCGCCGACGTGGAAATTCTTCGAGGTTTTGCCTGCACTGGGAAAACCCATCGTGGCGGCCGTCGGCGGGCCGGCAATCGGCATCGGCACCACGCTGCTGCTGCATTGCGATCTCGTCTATGCCACGCCCGGCGCGCGCTTCCAGCTGCCGTTCGTGCCGCTCGGCATCGTGCCGGAGTTCGGCTCGACCTTCCTCCTGCCGCAGCTCGCGGGCTATCAGCGCGCCGCGGAGTTGCTGCTGCTGGGACAGCCGTTCACCGCCGAAAAGGCGCGTGAAGCCGGCATCGTCACGGAAGTGGTCGCCGAAGAAAAATTGCTAGTCCGCGCCGGCGAAGCGGCCGCGGCGCTCGCTGCGCTGCCGGCGGCGTCGATCCGCCTTACCAAGCGGCTGATGAAATCGCGTCACGCCAGGGCGGTCGGAGAGCAGATCGCCGAGGAGGGGCGCCTGTTCCTCGAGCGTCTCGCCTCGCCCGAGGCCAAGGAGGCGATGTCCGCGTTTCTCGAGAAGCGCAAGCCTGATTTCTCGCGTTTCTAGCGCGGCGCTATGGGTACGGCTGCTTCCGGCCCTGGTGGCCGTCGATGTCGGGCATTACTACGGCGAGCCGGGCGTGATCTCGGCGAGCGGCCGTCCCGAATTCGAATACAACCTGGAGCTCGCCTCTGAAGTCAAAACCTATCTTCAAAAGGCGGGATTTCAGGTCCGCATGATCGGCGAGAAGGGCGACTACGCCGTCCTTCACTATCGGACTCGCGACGCCGCGGGCGCCGATCTTTTCCTCTCCATTCATCATGATTCCGTGCGACGCGGCCTGCTGTCTCAGGCCGAGCGCTTCGCGGGATTCTCGCTTTTCATATCCCGCAGAAACCCGCACGCCGACAGGAGCCTCGCCTGCGCAGCCGCCATCGGCGGAGAAATGCGCGCCGCCGGCTTCATACCGTCGCGCTATCATGCCGACCCGGTGCTCGGCGAGGATCGGCCCTTCGCGGACGAAGAAAACGGCGTGCATTTCTACGACAACCTCGCGGTCGCGCGCAGCGCGTCGATGCCCGCGGTGCTGGTCGAGGCCGGCGTGATCGTCAATCCTGCCGAGGAAGCTCGGCTGCGCGATCCTCAACTGCGCACGCGGCTCGCCGCGGCGATTGCCTCCGGGGTGCGCGCATGTCTTCCGTGAATATTCGTGATCTCGAAAGGCGCGTGGGCGAAGAAATCGCGGTTTCACCCTGGATGGAAATCACGCAGGAGCGCATCGACACCTTCGCCAAAGCGGTCGAGGACTTCCAGTGGATCCATGTCGACCGCGGCCGCGCGCAGTCCTCGCCTTACGGCGGCACCATCGCGCACGGCTTCCTCACGCTGTCGCTGCTCTCGCACCTCTCGGAGATCACCTTCTCCTTCAGCGATCGCAGGATGGGCGTGAACTACGGCCTCAACCGCGTGCGCTTCACCTCGCCCGTGCCGAGCGGCTCGCGCGTGCGCGCGCGCTTCACGCTCTCGAAGTACGAGAAGCTCGATGGCAACGGCGTGCAGGTCACGTGGAGCACGGTGGTCGAGCGCGAGGGCTCGGACAAGCCGGCGCTCGTCGCAGAATGGATTGGCCGGCATTACTACTAGATCAGGAAGAGCATAGCCATGTGGGAGACCGCTGCGATCATCCTGATCGTGGCCGGCGCGCTGCTGTGGGTCGACAGCCTGCGCGCGAGGGAACGCGCCGTCGCTGCCGGGCGCTCGGCCTGCGCGCGCTATGATCTGCAGTTCCTCGACGAGACCGTGTCCTTCGCGCGCCTGCGCCTCGCGCGCGATGACGAGGGCCGGCTGAGGATTGTCCGCATCTACACTTTCGAGTTCTCCGAGACGGGAAACAACCGGCGCAACGGCGCCATCGTCATGCTGGGTCAATACCCCAAGGACATCAATCTGGAGCCCTATAGAGTCCAATGAGCGGGTGCAATGGCCACGCAATGGCTTGAGGCAAAGGTGCTCGACAACCGGCACTGGACCGATGCGCTGTTCTCGCTGCGCGTCGAAGGACCTAGCCTGCAATTCGAAGCCGGGCAGTTCGTGCGCATCGCCCTGGACATCGACGGCGGGCGGGTCGCCCGCCCGTTCTCCTTCGTCAATGCGCCTGGCGACCCGGTGCATGAGTTCTACGGCATCGTCGTGCCGGAGGGGCCGCTCTCGCCACGCCTGGCAGGCCTCGGGCCGGGCGACAGGCTCTACGTGGCGCCCAACCCTGCCGGATTTCTCGTCCTGTCGGAAGTTCCGGACGCCGAGACGCTGTGGCTCGTCTCCACCGGGACGGGGATCGCCCCGTTTCTCTCCATCCTGCGCACCGAGGCACCGTGGCGCCGGTTCAGGAATGTGGTCCTGGTCCACGCGGTGCGGCACGCGAAGGAACTCGTGTACCGGGACTTGATTCTTGAAATTTCAAGAAAACAGGAGCTTCGTTACGTGACCTTCGTGAGCAGGGAACCCAATCCCGGCTCGCTTGCCGGTCGTATCCCGGCCGCGGTGCGGGACGGCCGGCTGGAGCGGGCGGCGGGTCTCAAGATTGCTCCTGATACGTCGCAGGTGCTGCTATGCGGAAACCCTGACATGCTGAAGGACACCACCGCCGCGCTAGTGGAGCGCGGTCTGCGCAAGCACCGGCGCCGCAACCCCGGCCATATCAGCGTGGAGAGCTTCTGGTGAGCGCTGCGCTCAGGCTGGGCGTGATCCTCGTCGCGCTTTCGCTGCTCGCGGGATGCACGGCGGTGCGGCTCGCCTACGATCACGCCGATACCTGGCTGCGCTGGCGCGCCGGAAACTACCTCGACGTGCACGGTGAAGCCGCCGACGAGCTCGACGAGCGCATCGATGCGTTCCACGACTGGCACCGCGCCAAGGCGCTGCCGAAGTACGCGAACATCGCCGAAGAGGCGGCGCGCCGGCTCGGCGACGGCCTCTCGCGCGAGGACATCGTTTGGGGGTACGATTCCGCGATGGCGCAGGCGCGAGAAAGCCTGCGTGCGGCTGCCGAACGGATCGCCCCCATGCTGGACCGCCTCAGCCCGGAGCAGGTCAAGCACCTGGAGAAGCGCTTCGCCGAGGACAACCGCAAGTTCGCGAGGGAAAACCTGCGCGGCAGCGAGGCCGAGAGAAGGAAGCGGCGCGCCACGCGCACGGTGGGGCGACTGGAGGACTGGGTGGGGAAGCTGTCCAAGGCGCAAATCGAGCGGGTCAGGCAATTTTCGGATCGAGCGCCGCTCTACAACGAGATGCGCGATCGGGACCGCAGGCGCCTGCAGGGCGAGTTTCTCTCCATGGTCCGCGCCCGGGATGCGAGAAAGCGCCTGCCCGAGCGCGCCGCGAACTTCGACAAGGGGCGCGACCCCGCCTACGCCGCCGCGAGCGAGGCGGCGCGGCAGGAGTACTACGCGCTGCTGCTCGACCTCGACCGCACGCTGAGCGCCGAGCAGCGCAAACAGGCGGTGGCCAATTTCCGCCGCTACGCCAACGACTTCACGATCCTCGCCAGCCGGGCCACTTCAGAACAGCAGCCGCGGTGAACGACCCCGCCCCGCGCGGCATCAAACCCGCGCTCGAGTCGCCGGGGGAGAGCTATGCCGGGCGCACCCGGCATACGCAACTCGAGTACGAGGCGCTGCTCGCCAACGCTTCCATCGGTATCGCCTTCACCCGCGACCGGCGCTTCTTCCTCTGCAATCAGAGGTTCGCCGAGATGTTCGGCTGGGGCCCGGACGAGTTGATCGGCCAGCCTGGCGAGGTCGTTTACACCAGCCGAGAAAGCTATAACGCGCTCGGCCAGATCGCGGTGCCGATCCTGTCGTCGGGCCGGCAGCTCGACCTGGAGTGGGAGCTGCGGCGCAAGGACGGCTCGACGTTCCTGTGCCGCATGATCGCCAAGGCGCTAGACGCGCAAAATACGCAGCGCGGCACGGTCTGGATCGTCGAGGACTTCACCGAGCAGCGGCGCGCCGAGGACGAGCTGCAGCGCGTGCTGGCCGAGCAGCAGGCGCTGCTCGACAACGTGGTGGTCGGCATCGCCTTCACGCGCGATCGCAGGAATGTGCGTTGCAATCGCCGCTTCGAGGAGCTGTTTGGCTTCGCTCCCGGCGCCGCGGTCGGCAGCTCGGCTCGCGACATGTACTTCACCGACGAGGAGTTCGCACGGCGCGACGAGATCTATGAGCAGCTCAACCGGGGGCGCACCCACTCGCGCGAGCAGTGGCTGCGCCGCCAGGATGGCTCCGGCTTCTGGTGCCGCATCGCCGGCCGCGCGGTCAAGGCGGGCGATCCCGCGAAGGGCCATGTCTGGCTGTTCGAGGACATCACGCATGCGCACGAGGCCGAGGAGCGCGTGCAGCAGGCCCTGGACGCCCTCGAGCGCAAGGTAGCCGAGCGCACTGCCGAGCTGGAGGAGGCAAAGGCGCGCGCGCAGCACATGGCCGGCCATGACGCACTGACGGGACTTGCCAACCGCAGGCTGCTGGAAGACCGGCTCACCCAGGCGCTCGCCCTGAGCTACCGCAACCGACAGCAGACCGCGGTGATGTTCATCGACCTCGACCGCTTCAAGACCATCAACGACTCTCTCGGCCATACCGTCGGCGACGCTCTGCTCAAGGAAGTGGCGCAGCGCCTGGCGAAGGCGCTGCGCACCGGCGACACCATCTGCCGCATCGGCGGCGACGAATTCGTGGTAGTGCTGCCCGAGGTGAAGCGCTCGTCGGACGTCGCGCAGGTGGCACAGAAGGTGATCGAGCAGCTATCAGCTCCGGTGACCGTCGAGGAGCGCGAGCTGGTGGTCACGCCCTCCATCGGCATCACGGTGTTTCCCGACGATGGGCGCGACGCCGAGACGCTGATCCGCAACGCCGACGCGGCCATGTACCACGCGAAGGAGATGGGCCGCGCCAACTACCAGTTCTTTACCGAGCAGATGAACCTGGCGGCGGCGCGGCGCCTCGCGCTGGAGAGCGACCTGCGGCGCGCGCTCGGCCGCGACCAGCTGCGCGTGCACTACCAGCCGATCATCGAAGCGAAGAGCGGGCAGATCGTGGGGCACGAGGCACTGGTGCGCTGGCAGAACCCGCATCGCGGCCTGGTCGGTCCGTTGGAATTCATCCAGGTGGCGGAAGAGACCGGCCTGATTCTCAAGATCGGCGAATGGGTGCTGCGCGAAGCCTGCCGGTGGGCCACCTTCATCGGCGTGGAGCGCGGCCTGCAGGTGGCGGTGAACCTCTCGCCGCGCCAGTTCAACGACCCCAAGCTGGTGCAGCTCGTCGCCAAGGCGCTCAAGGATACCGGCCTGCCGGCGCGGCTGCTCGAGCTCGAGATCACCGAGTCCACCGCGATGCAGCACTCCGACGTGGCGCTGAGCACGCTCAACAAGCTAAAGGAGCTTGGCGTGTCGATCGCCATCGACGATTTCGGCACCGGCTATTCGAGCCTGGCTTACCTCAAGCGCTTCCCGGTGGACAAGGTGAAGATCGACCGCGCCTTCGTCGGCGACGTGCCCGCCGACGCAGACCAGAGCGCGATCGTCTCGGCGATCGTGGCGCTCGCGCACGCCCTGGAGATCCAGGTCATCGCCGAGGGCGTCGAGACTGTCACGCAGCGCGAGTTCCTGAAGAGCTGCGGCTGCGACTTCCTGCAGGGCTATCTCACCGGGCGGCCGGTAGATGCGGATAGCGCAGCCAAGGAATATGTCTAGCGTGCGCGTTGCCGCGCTCGCCGGCGTGATGCTCGCCGTCGCGTCGGCCGGCGCTGCGGGCGATGCAGGCCTGCGCGTGCAGGAGATGTACATGCGCTCCAGTGCCAACGCCGGTCCGGCAAGCAAGCGGCAGCGTTTCGATTTCCTTGTCTTCTATGCCGACGGCGTAGCCTATCGCGGGGATGCGAGGTTTTTCACCGGAGGCCCAGCCGCGCTGCAGCTCGACAACGAGAGCGTGCGCAAGGACCACCTCGGCACTTACAAGGCTGTCGGAGACGAGATCCGCATCAGCTGGCCTGCGAACAAGACCGAGGTGATCCGGCGCCGCGGTGAGCGGCTGAGCGGCGCAGCCGGAACGCGGTGGCAGCGCCTGCCCAAGGTCAACGGGCTGCAGCTGCAAGGCACTTACGTCATCGCCGCCCGCACAGCGCAACCGGTCTGGATCACATTCGGGACCGACGGGACGTTCTGGGACCAGGGCGTGATCAGGCACGCCGCGAATCTGCAGCTCCTGGAAGGAGGAGTGCCTGCTCCGCAAGGAGGCGGAGGAACCTACATCCTCGATGACTACACGCTTACTCTGCGCTATGCCGGTGGGCCGGCCGCGAGGATGTTTTTCTGCATCCTTCCGGGCGAAAAGAACCTGGCGCGGCCGAAGCAGCTTCTCGTCAACACCTACCTCTTCGAATTGAAGCTAAATTGAGCGGCGGCGCTTGTCCTTGAGCAGCTGCTCGATGCCCTGGATATTCATCTCGACGCCGAGCATGTTCGGGTTGACCTCGAGCGCGCGGCGGAACCAGGCGAGCGCGCGCTCGTAGTCCTCGAGCTTGAAGTAGATCTGCCCAAGGCCTGAGAGCGCGCCGAAGTGCTGCGGGTTGCGCTTCAGCACCTCGCCGCAATCCTCGATCGACTTGCTGTATTCGGCGGCGAGGTACTGCACGGTAGCGCGGCGGTTCCAGCCTTCGGCGAAATTGGGTTTTCTTTTTATGACTTCCGAGAATATTGCAATCGAGTCGGCGAGCCGTCCTGCCTGCATCTCGTCGACGCCGCGCGCCATCAGGTGGTCGATCTCCGCGTCGCCCGAGCGGCTCCACAGCAGCCACAGCCCCTGCTCGGCGAATTCGCGCACCAGCTCGCTCTGGTCGCGCAGCCGCTCATGCAGCAGCGACGCGTCGACCATCGCGCCGCGGTTGGCGATCCAGTTGACGGCCTCGGCGCGCGTCGCCTCGCTCGGGCTGCGCAGCCCGGCGAGCGCTTCGCTGCGCGACTTCGGCGGCTCCGGGAATGCCGCTGGCGCGGCGGCTGTTAACATCACGACCGCCAAGAGCAAGGAGCAGACATGAAACTGCTGCATCGTTCCCTGATGATAACGTTGATGGCGCTGCCCGGCGTCGCGCTTTCCGCCGCCGATGTCAACCAGCCCGCGATGCCGGGCGACCCGGTGCTCGAGAGAGTCGCGGCCGCCACCTCGAAGAACGACTGGACCGGCGCGCAAGCCACCCTGCGCGAGGCGCTGGCGAAGAACCCGAGCAACGCCGACTACCACAACCTGTACGCCTACACCCTCCGCAAGGGTGCCAATCCTGACATGAGCCTGGTCTTCAGCACTACAACGAGGCGCTCAGGATCGATCCGAGGCACCGCGGCGCGCATGAATACCTCGGCGAGGCCTACCTCATGGTGGGCAATGTGGCGAAAGCGAAGGAGCACCTTTCGGTGCTCGATAAGCTATGCTTTTTCCCATGCGAGGAGTACAGCGACCTGAAGAAGGCGATCGCCGACTACGAGAGAAAACAGGTCGCCAGGTAGTCTGGTCAGCGGCATGACCGACGGGCCGAATTCGTCGCGCGCGTATCGCACTGCTCCGACCGACTCGACCACTTTCTATCCGCGCCTCATCGGCAGGCACGGCGCGGTGGCCGGGAACTCTTATCTTTCGGTCAACGCCGGCGTCGACGTGCTCAAGGCGTTCGGCAATGCGATCGACGCCGCCGTCGCGGCCTGCTTCGTCGAAGGGCTGGTGAATCCGCAGATGCACACCATCGGCGGCGAATGCCCGATCCTGCTGCGCACCGCCGGGAGCACCAAGGTGGTGGCGCTGAACGGCAACATGGCGGCGCCGGCGCGCGCCACGCCGGAGGAGTTCCGCCGCCGCGGCCTCGACCACGTGCCTGACGAGGACATCCTCGCCGCAGGCGTGCCCGCCGCGTTCAGCGCGCTGCTCACCGCGCTGCAGCGCTACGGCACGATGCCGCTGCGCGAAGTGATCGCGCCGGCGATCGAGCTTGCAAGGAACGGCTTTCCGGTGTCGCAAGGCCTCGTGAATCAGGAAAGGTACGGGCTCAAATATCTGCGGGAAAAATTCGAAGGCTGGCCCGGCAGCAAGAAGCTTTACCTGCCGGTCCCGGAAGTCGGTTCGCTTCTGAAGAACGAGCCGCTGGCAAAGATGTACGAGTACCTGTCGATCGCAAAAGACCCGCATGAAGCGTTCTACAAGGGCGGGATCGCGGCGGAGATTGCGCGCTTCTCGAAGGAGCGCGACGGCCTCCTCGAGCGCTCCGACCTGGAGAATTTCGAGACTCTGATCGAGAAGCCCGTGAGCCTGCGCTTCGGCGAGGCGACGATCTACAAGTGCGGTTTCTGGTCGCAAGGGCCGGCAATGCTGCAGGCGCTCTCAATCATGAAGCACTTCGACCTGCGCGCGATGGGACCGGGCAGCGCCGATTACCTGCATCTGCTCATCGAGGCCACCAAGCTCGCCTTCGCCGATCGCGAGCAGTACTACGGCGATCCTTCGAAGGCCATGATCCCCGCGGATGTCCTGCTCTCTGACGCCTATGGAAAAGCACGGGCGGAGCTGATCGATATGCGAAAGGCAAGCCAGGAGCTGCGTCCCGGCGACGCCTGGCGCAATGCCGCGGTGCTGCCTGCCGACGAGCGCTTCACGCCGCAGCCCTGGGGGCCGGGCACCGTGCATGTCGACGCCGTGGACGCGAAGGGCAACATGGCGTCGTTCACACCGAGCGGCGCGTGGATCAAGTCGGCGGAGGTCATCGGGGCGCTCGGCTTTCCGCTGTCGACCCGCATGATGACGTTCTATCTCGAGCCGACGAACCATCCCAACGTCGTCGCGCCGGGCAAGCGCCCGCGCACCACGCTCACGCCTTCGCTCGCGTTCCGGGGCGGCAGGCCGTGGATGACCTTCGGCACGATGGGCGGCGACCAGCAGGAGCAATGGTCGCTGCAGTTCATCCTGTACCGCGAGGCCTTCGGCATGACGATCCAGCAGGCGATCGAGGCGCCGAAGCTCTCCTCCGACCACTTCCCGGGCTTCTTCGCGCCGCACGATCACGCGCCGAAGCACGTGCGGATCGAAGCGCGCTTCGGCGCCAAGGCGATCGACGAACTCCGTCGCCGCGGCCACGCCATCGAGGTGGCGCCCGACTGGACCGAGGGCTTTATCTCCGCCGCGCAGCTCGACGAGCAGAAGCAGCTGCTCGAGGCCGGCTGCGACCCGCGCGGCTCGAAGTCCGAGACTTTCCCGTCTTTCGCTTACGTCTGGTAGGAAATCGGGGTCAGAGCCCGATTACTTCCGAGATCACTTCGTTTTCTTGGATTTTGAAGCGAAGTGCTTGCGCTTCGGTTCTCGGGGAATCGGGCTCTGACCCCGATTTCCGAGTTTTTTTCTGGCTAAGGCTGCTCCCTCGGCGAGCGCCTTGAGCTTCGCCGATGCGACGTCGCGGTCCATCGGTGCCATGCCGCAATTAGTGCAGGGGAAAAGGTGCTTGGCGGGCACGTACTGCAAGGCCTTTTCTATAACGTCAGAGACCTCTTCAGCCGATTCAATGCGATCGGTCGCTACGTCGATGACGCCGACCAGGACGTCCTTGCCCTTCAGCAGCTTCAGCAGTTCGATCGGCACCTTCGAATGGATGCATTCGAGCGAGACCTGCTTGATGCGGCTTTTGGCCAGCGCGGGAAAAATTTCCGCGTACTGCCGCCACTCGCCGCCGAGGGTCTTCTTCCAGTCGATGTTGGCCTGGATGCCGTAGCCGTAGCAGATGTGCACGCAGGTCGTGCACTTCAGGCCCTCGATCGCCCGATGCAGCGCATCGATGCCCCAGCGCTTCACGTCGTCAATGTAGACATTGAAGGCCGGCTCATCGAACTGGATCACGTCGACGCCGTCCTTCTCGAGCGCGCGCGCCTCCTGGTTGAGCAGTTCGGCGAAGGCCATCGCGAGCTTGACCTTGTCGTGATAGTGCTCGTCGGCGATGGTGTCGACGATCGTCATGGGGCCGGGCATGGTCATCTTGAGCTTGTGGCCGGTGTGCTCGCGCGCGAGGCGGGCTTCCACCTGGTGCACCCGGCCCTTGAGGCGCAGCGGCCCGGTGACCACCGGAACCATCGCGTCGTAGCGGTTGTTCCGGATGCCCATCTTTACCTTGCGGCTGAAGTCGATGCCGTCGACGAACTCGAGGAAGCCGTGGACGAAGTGCTGGCGCGACTGCTCGCCCTCGGTGACGATGTCGATGCCGGCGTCTTCCTGCTCCTTCAGCCACAAAAGCGTCGCGTCGCGCTTGGCGCGCTCCAGGTCGGCGCCGGCGGCGCGCCACGCAGGCCATAACTTGTTGGTTTCGGCCAGCCAGGCCGGCTTGGGCAGGCTTCCCGCAATCGTCGTCTGGAACATGTCGTTAATTTGAGACATCGTATGAATCCTGGCTCCACCGCCTGTGAAGTAGTTCTTTTGCAAAGTTTGGCAATTCCAGTCATCCTAAACGCCGCCGTAGCTTCCATAAAGGGGTGAAAACCATGACGAAGCTGATCGTTATAGCGCTGGTGGTGGGACTGGGGCTCTCGGGATCCGCGTGGGCGCAGCGGAAGGACTGTGGAGAGCTGAAGGGCGAAATCGAAGCGAAGATCAAGAAGAACGGGGTCGACAAGTTCACCCTCGACATCGTCGACGCCGACAAGCAGGCCGACGGCAAGGTGGTCGGTACCTGCGACGGCGGGACGAAGAAGATCGTCTACAAGCGCGGCTGACGCACCTCCCGCATCGGGAGGAGCCAGGCGAGCGCGGCCGCCTGCAGCGCCGCGATGATCAGGAAGGCTGTGCTGTAGCCTTCCGGCGCGTAGCGTCCGTCCTGAACCGGGTACAGGCGCAGCAGCGCGCCGATGCCCCATTGGAAGACGAAGGAGCAGGCGAACATCAGCACGTTCGATGCCGTGTTCACCCGACCGGTCATCTCCGGCGGGAAGAGCGGCGTAAAGATCGCATAGGCGAGCGCCGCCGAGATCGCGGTGAAGCCGTACACGGCCAGAATGACGTCCAGGCCGCTCTTCACCCCCACCGCCACGCGCGATTCCCCCGCAACGTCGTAGAGCCAGGGGCCGAGCCACAGGCCCTGCAGCGCCAGATAACCCGCGTGGCACACCACGAGCGGCAGCGCGATGCGCCAGAACGGCACATGCGTGAAGACCTCGCCGAAGCCCGCAATCTGGGCGCGCAGCGTCTGGCCTTCTCCAGGCAGCCGCTTCTCCGGCACGATGAAGAACACAGCCGAGGCCGCGAGCACCGAGAGCGCGGCAAGAGCGATGAACAACACCCGCCATCCGAACGGCCCGACCAGCACCTCGGCCGGCGCCGTCGCCGATAGCCCGCCGATGCCGCCTACGGCGAGGTACAGGCCGTTCAGCGTCGCGAGGCGCGACAGGGGGAACGACAGCGTGAACGCCTTGATCGCGCCCATCAGGCCGCCGGACACGCCCAGGCCGATCAGCGCGCGCCCGATGGAAAGCGCGGCGAAGTCACGGGCGAGCGCGAATGTGAGGGCGCCGGCCGCGGCGATGCACAGCAGCGCGGCCACCACTCGGCGCGGCCCGTATCGATCCAGCAGCACGCCGAGCGGCAGCTGGAACGCGGCGAAGGCGAGCAGGTACATCGAGGTGAGAAAGCCCAGGTCCGAAGACGAGAGCGAGAACTCGCGCGCCAGGTCCTTGGAGATGACGGCGTTGACGTTGCGGAAGAAAAACGACAGGAAATAGCCCGCGGCAAAGGGGCAGAACACCCCAAGCATGGCGTTCACGGGTAGGCTACGCCCCATGAAAAAACGCCTCATCATCGGCATCACCGGCGCGACCGGCGCCGTGTACGGCGTACGGCTGCTGGAAGCGCTGAAGAGCGCCGCCGACTGGGAAAGCCACGTCGTGCTGTCGGAGGCCGGCGCTCTCAACCTGTGGCACGAGCTGAAGATGAAGCGCAAGGACCTCGAGCAGCTCGCCGATGCCGCCTATCATCCCAAGGACATCGCCGCCACCATCGCGAGCGGCTCCTACCTCACCGAAGGCATGGTGATCGCGCCGTGCTCCATGAAAACGCTGTCGGGGGTGGCGCATGCATACGCCGACGACCTCGTCTCGCGCGCCGCCGACGTGGTGCTGAAGGAGCGCCGGCGCCTGGTCCTGCTGCCGCGCGAGACGCCGCTCAATCTCGCGCATTTGCGCAACATGGCGGCGGTGACCGAGATGGGCGGGATCATCTTCCCGCCGGTGCCCGCTTTCTACGCAGCTCCGAAATCGATCGACGACGTGGTCGCGCACACGGTCGCGCGCGTGCTCGACCTCTTCGGCGTGCACTCCGCTAAGCTCGCGCGCTGGCAGGGGATGAAAGGAATTCCCGAAGAGCGCGATTGAAAGCCTCGGGCTGCTCGATGTTGGCGATGTGCGCCGCCTGCGCAATGACGACCAGCTTCGCCCCGGGGACGTGCTCGCCGATGTAGCGCGTGCCGGGCGCCGCCCCGTCCCGCTCGCCGGTGATCGCCAGCAGCGGTCCCTTGATGTCCTTCAGCCGCGCCGTCGTGCTGAGCTTTGAAATGGCGTGGCAGCAACCGACGTAGCCGGCGACCGGCGTCGCGGCGATGAGCGCCCCGATCGGCTTCACGATTTCAGGGTGGCTGTTTCGGAACGGCTCGGTGAACCAGCGACCGAGCGTCGGCTCGACGAGCGGCTGCATTCCCTTGGTCTCAGCGGTGCGGATGCGCTCCTGCCACTGCGCGATGGTTTCGGGCGTCTGCGTGTGGCCGGTGTCGGCGAGCACCAGGCGCTCGAAGAGCGCGCGCTCCTTGAGCGCGACGATCTGCCCGATCATGCCGCCCATCGACAGGCCGACGAAGTGCGTGCGCTGGATATCGAGGTGCTTGAGCAGGGCGCGCAGGTCCTCGCCGAGCTGTTCGAGCGTGTACGGCCCGCCCGGGGCCGCGCTCGCGCCGTGGCCGCGCGTGTCGTAGACCAGAATGCGGTAGCGGTCCTTGAACGCCGCGATCTGCGCGTCCCACATGCGCACGCTGCAGGCGAGCGAGTGGCTGAAGGTGATCCAGGGCGCGCCTTCCTTGCCGTGAATCTCGTAATAGGTGGCGATGCCGTTGAGCGTAGCTTTCATGTCTTCTCCATGACCAGCGGGATCATCATCTCGTCTTCGCTCGTGCCGCCGTGGTTGCCGATGTGCAGGTGCCGCGGCTCCCCCGGCGTCCAGTCCTTGACTGTGTTGTGGCCGCGCATGACGAGCGCGACGTCGCCGATGCGCTCGGCGATGCGCGGATGCGGGGTGCCGGGGCCAAACCAGCCCTCTTCGAGGAGCTCCTTGCTGAAGCGGACGTCGGCCCGCTCGCCCAGCCAGTTTTTTGCTCTTTGAGAAAAAGCTTCTGGTGAGTGCACATGACAGTAGGCGACACGGCGTTCGCCGCTGAGCGGGAACCTGAGCATCGCGCAAAGCTCGGCGGGCAGCTCGAACGATTCTTCCGGGGCAACGTCGATGAAGCCGTGATCGGCAGTCGCGATGATGAGCGACTCCGTTCCCGATAATCGGGTCATCAAAGTGCCAAAGGCGCGGTCGAATTTCTCGAGCTCTTCGGCCGCTTGCCTGCTCTGCGATCCATGCCGATGCGAGATCACGTCGTAGTGCGGCCAATAGGCATAGACGAACTTTCGCTCGGCGCTGGATTTGACGGCAGATTCAACCTGGGAAATGAATTGCTCCAGCGTCTCGTACGCGAGGCGCTCGGCGCCCGCGCAATGGCGAAGGTTATAGTCCGAGTCGATGATTTGCCTGGAGGTGACGACGATCGAGCGCACTTGTATTGATTCGAAAATGGTTAGCGCGGGGAATGCGGAGACGGGAAAGAACCCCCTCTCCTGTAACGGCAGATTCTCGCCACGACTCTTGAACTGCAGGGGGGAAGCGACGCAGCCCGCTTCGCCGAAGTAAGTGAACCAGCCGGTGACCCCATGCTCGAGCGGCGTGCAGCCGGTGTAGGAGGTGGTGATTGCCGAAGCGGTGGTCGAGGGAAACACCGACGTGATCGCCGCGCGCCTGCGCCGCGCGAGCTCGCCGCTGGCACCGCGCCGCGCGAGATAGTTGTCGCCGAGACCATCGACGATGACGAGAACGATATTTTTTGCTGCGGAGAGTTGCGCAGCGGGCAGCGCGGCGAGAACGGGGTGGCGCGGCTTGCCTCCGCATGCTTGGACAATCGAGGCGACCAGATTGACGAGGCTGCCGCCTGAGTAGTTCGGAAGCATGGGGACAGCCTTATTTTAGGGGTAGAATCGGCTATCCCTTCTCGAGGTTTTCGCCATGCGGCACGAAGTTCATGTCCACGCCGACATTCCCATCCTCGAAGGCGTCTCGCGGCGCCAGATCGAGCAGGCGTTCGCGCCTTTGCTCGAGTATCTCGACGCCGACGGTCTGGGCGACGTGAAGAGCCTCGAGCCCGACGAACCGGGCATCAAGTACGACGAGAAGGAGCTGATCCTCAGCATCTGCTGGACCGGCGAGATCGGGCGCAGCTTCCATCCCGCGCTCGATACCGCGCTCGAAAACATCGGCCCCTTCTGCTACGAGGCGGTCGAGGTCGATCTCACGATGTATCACGACAACGGCGAGCAGGAATCGAAGCTGCTCTTCGTCGGGCCGACCGCGCAGGCGATCCACGAGGCGCAGCGCCGCTGCATGATCGAGGACGTGGCGGCGGTCCTCGGCCGGCAGTTCGAGAAGGACAAGGTCGCAGAGATCACCGCGCTGGTGAACGATCTGTTCGACCGCGACTGGAAGGAAAAGGCTTCGCAGCAGAAGAAGCCCGAGCGCGCGTTCGAGAATTACACGCGGCCGTCGAGAAAAAACTTGCACTGAGTGGCAGGACCGAAATACCCTGGTTTTGACACGCTGGCGCTGCACGCCGGCCAGTCGCCCGATCCGGCGACCGGCAGCCGGGCGGTGCCGATCTATCAGACCACTTCGTATGTCTTCCGCGACACCGAGCACGCCGCGTCGCTCTTCAACATGGAGCGCGCCGGGCACGTCTACTCGCGCATCTCGAATCCCACCGTAGCGGTTCTGGAAGAACGCGTCGCCGCGCTCGAGGGCGGCGTCGGCGCGATCGCCACCGCCTCCGGCCAGGCCGCGCTGCACCTCGCGATCGCGACGCTGATGGACGCAGGCAGTCACATCGTCGCCTCGACGGCGCTCTACGGCGGCTCGCACAACCTGCTCGCCTATACCCTCAAGCGCTTCGGGATCGAGACTACTTTCATCAATCCCAGGAACCTCGACGAATGGAAGCGCGCGATTCGCCCGCAGACCCGCCTTCTGTTTGGAGAAACCCTCGGCAATCCGGGCCTGGACGTGCTCGACATCCCTTCGGTCGCGGCGATCGCCCGCGAGGCAAGACTGCCGCTGCTGGTCGACTCGACCTTCACCACGCCTTACCTGATGAAGCCCTTCGAGCTGGGTGCCGACCTGCTGTATCACTCGGCGACCAAGTTCCTCGGCGGCCACGGAGTCGCCATTGCCGGTGTTCTGGTCGATTCGGGCCGTTTCGACTGGGAAGCGTCAGGCAAATTCGCCACGCTGAGCGCGCCCTATCAGGGCTTCCACAACATGGACTTCGAGGAGGAGTCCGGGACGCGGGCGTTCCTGCTGCGCGCGCGACGCGAAGGCCTGCGCGACTTCGGCGCCTGCATGGCGCCGATGACGGCGTTCCTGATCCTGCAGGGTATCGAGACGCTGCATTTGCGCATGCCGCGGCACGTGGAGAGCACGAGAAAAGTAGTCAATTTCCTGTCTTCGCATCCGGGCGTCGTGAAGGTGATCTATCCTGAACTTCCGGATCATCCGGATCACGCCCTCGCAAGCAAGCTGCTGCCGCACGGCTGCGGCGCGGTGTTCTGTTTCGAGATCAAGGGCGGCCGCGCCTCCGGGAAGACGTTCATCGAATCGCTGCGCGTGTTCTCGCACCTCGCGAACGTCGGCGACGCCAAGTCGCTGGTGATCCATCCCGCGACCACCACGCACTACCGGATGAGCGACGAGGATCTGAAACGCGCCGGCATCACCGCCGGCACGGTGCGACTGTCGATCGGCCTCGAGGATCCGGAGGACCTGATCGGCGACCTCGATCGCGCCCTCAAGGCCGCAGTGAAGTGAATTTCAGGGTCGAAGGCAAATCGGTCTTCGCCTATACCGCTGCCCACGAGCTCGACCCCAAGAAGCCCGCGCTCGTCTTCGTGCACGGCGCCGGCCTCGACCATTCCCTGTTCGGGCTGCAGAGCCGCTACTTCGGCTATCACGGCTGGAACGTGCTGGCGCTCGACCTTCCCGGCCACGGGCGCTCCGGAGGACCACCGGTTCCGACGATTGAAGGAACGGCAGACTGGGTTCTTGAAGTTCTCAAGCACGTCAAAATTCAAAAACCAAGCGTGGTAGGCCACTCGATGGGCTCGCTCATCGCTTTGGAGTACGCGGCGCGTCACGGAGCCGAGCGCATCGCGCTCATCGGCACCGCTTATCCAATGAAGGTCTCGGAGGCGTTCCTCGAGGCGGCGCGCCGGAACGAGCACACTGCCTTCGACATGGAGACGATCTGGGGCCATGCGGCGCAGGTGCCGCTCGGCGGCAACCCGAACCCCGGCATGTGGATGTACGGCGACACGCTGGCGCGCCTGCGCCGGCTCGCGCCCGGCGTCCTCTACAACGATCTCAAGGCCTGCAACGATTACGCCGCTGGATTCGAGAGCGCTGCGCAAGTGAAGTGCCCCGCGCTCTTCATCCTGGGCGGGCGCGACGTCATGACGCCGCCGAAGGCATCGCAAAGTCTCTCACAAGCCCTAAAAAATTCAAAAACCGTGATTCTGGAATCGTCGGGCCATTCGCTGATGGCCGAGGCGCCCGACGCCACGCTCGACGCATTGATCCAGTTCCTCGCCTGATCGCGTGCTCGGCGCGCTGACGATCCTTGGGGCTAGAGGCGCTCGCTCAGCGGAACGGGGAGAGGTCCACCTTTCCCTCGAATGCCGTCCTTGCCCACAGCAAGAACTCTTCGCTCCGATTCTTCGGCCAGCCGCCGTGCGCGCAGTTGTGCCGGAATTTCTCCTCGAGGTCGGCGCGCGAGAGCGGCTCGTTCCGACCACCGCGCAGATGCGGCTGGCGCTCCTCGACCGTCCGGCCGTCTTTCAGGCGTGCGCGCACGTGTCCGGTGAATTCGTCCGGGTAAGGATTGTCCGGGTCGATCTCGTAGCGCACTTTCGCCGCGAGCGAGCGCAGCCGCTCGTCGCGCACGCGCTCCTCGGTGAAAGCCTCGAGGCCCGCGTGGCCCAGAACAAATCCGGCGGCGATGCAGTAGGGCTGGCTGAACTTCGCGGCGTAAGCGTTCGGCGGGCGCTGCTTCGAAGCGAGCGGTTCCCACAACCGGTGCACCGTGCCTTCGGCGGCTTCGCAAACGACCTCGACGACATCGTCGGCGCGCACGCCCTTCGCAGCGAGCCTGCGCGCGCAATCGACATAGGGCTGCGTCATCGTGCCGCATGCGTAGAGCTTGAAGGCGAGGGAATTCGCCACCCAGCGCTCGCCGAAGCCGCCGACGAGCTTGTCCCAGTCGCCGTCGGTGGTGCGCGCGAAGCCGTGATAGAGGCCGTGCGTGCCTTCGAATACGGCGCGCGGGCCGACGAAGCCGGCGTGGGCGAGATCGGCGGCGCGGATGCCGGATTGCGCCGCCCAGCCCGGATGCATGCGCTTGGTCCAGGCGCCCTCGGCGAGGTACTCGATGATGCCGGCGGCCATCGAGCCGGCGATGCCCAGGGCGTTGACGAAAGCCGCGCGCGGCAAGCGCCGCGCGGTGGCGACGGCGGCCGCGGCGGCCATCGCGCCGAGCACGGCGGTGGGATGGAACCCGGCCTTGTGGATGAGCTTCGGCGCGACGAGGCTCGCGCGGCACATCACTTCGACGCCGACCGCGATGCCGAGCAGCGCGTCGCGGCCCGGCAGGCGCTCGCGCTCGGCGACGGCCAGGATGGCGGGCACCACCACCGCGCCGGCGTGGACCGGCCCGCCCTCGAACGTATCGTCGAAGTCCTCGCCGTGCGCAGCGGTGCCGTTGACGAAGGCGGCCCCGGCAGCGTCCAGCGTTCGGGAGTGGCCCAGCGCGGTGCATGTCCCCGAGGCTTCCCATCCCGAGAGGGCAGCGGCCACATAGTCGGTGTTGCGTGCGGCGACGCACAGCCCGGCGACGTCGATCAGTAGTTTTTCGGCCATCTCCCGGGGGACGTTGCGCGACCGCTGAACCGCGTCCGCAAGCTGTTCCGAAATGGTGGACATGACGGGCGATTCTAATGGGCGCTAGACCGCGGTCGTACCCGGTCGCTGACGAGGGACGCCATGCAGCCGAGCGCAACGCCGATGGTGTTTGCGAGCATGTCGAAGGGGTCGTAGGTGCGGTAGCCGAGCCACCCCTGGATGAACTCCAGCCCTACGCCCATGAGCACGAACAGCGCCGCGTGGAGCAAGCGCGCATGGCGTGTGCGATAGAGGAGACAGAACCAGAACATCAGCGCGCCGTAGGCGAGAAAATGGCCGAGCTTGTCGCTGTGCTCGAAGTCGACTTTCGGCGGCGCGGGGGTGAGCGAAAGCCAGATGATCGCCGCCGCCCATCCCCAGCCGATCGCGAGGAGCAGACGCCTCTTCAAAAGAGCGTCATCTGGCCGCCAGGCGAAGGCGGGCGAAAACGGCTGCAGTCGAGCTCGGGCCGCTTGCGGCTGGCGCCGTGATCGTTGAGGCCGAAGCGGCGGCAGGCGATGTCGAAGCGCTTCTCGATCAGCTCGGCGAACATGCCGGTGCCGGTCATGCGGCTGCCGAAGCGTGGGTCGTTGTCGCGGCCGCCGCGCATCTGGCGCACGATGCTGATGACGTGCTCGGCGCGCTCCGGGTAATGCGCCGCGAGCCATTCCTTGAACAGCTGTTTAAGCTCGTTCGGCAGCCGCATGATGACGTAGGCGGCTTCGGCGGCGCCGGCCGCGGCGGCGGCCTCGAGCACTTCTTCGAGCGTCTTGTCGTTGAGCGCCGGGATCAATGCCGCCACCATCACGCCGCAAGGGACCTCTTTTTCGCTCAAGGCTTTCAAGATATCAAGACGGCGCTGCGGGCTCGCCGCGCGCGGCTCGAGCTTGCGCGCGAGCGTGCGCTCGAGCGTGCCGATCGAGACGAACACCTTCACCAGGTTTTTCCGCGCCATCGGCGCAAGCAGATCCAGGTCGCGCTCGACCAGCGCCGACTTCGTCACCAGCGTGAGCGGATGCTCGCATTCGGCGAGGACTTCGAGGATCTGCCGGGTGATCCTGAATTTTCGCTCGATCGGCTGATAGCAATCGGTGTTCGCGCCAATGGCGATCGGACTCGGCACGTAGCCGGGTTTCGCGAGCTCGGCGCGCAGCAGCTCGGCGGCATTGGTCTTCGCGAACAGCTTGGTCTCGAAGTCCAGTCCCGGCGAAAGCTCGAGGTAAGCATGGCTCGGACGCGCGTAGCAGTAGATGCAGCCGTGCTCGCAGCCGCGATACGGGTTGATCGACTGCTCGAAGCCGACGTCGGGCGAGTCGTTGCGCGAAATGATCGAGCGCGCGCGCTCCTCCGTGACCGTGGTCTGCAGCTCGCCGGCCTCTCTTTCCTCGGGCGTCCAGCCGTCGTCGAACGGCTCGCGCTCGACCGTCTCGAAGCGGCCGGCGACGAACGAGCGCGCGCCGCGCAGGTAGGTCGTCTCGTGTTTCATTTACACTAAGACCTTTCCAGGCATTCTATCCTAATACTGTATAAATGAACAGTATCATGGAGCACGCTCGCCGCAATGTCGCGCTGCTTGCTGCCTGCCAGGCGATGCTGTTCACGAACAATTCGACGATGATCGCGATCAACGGCCTCGCCGGGCTCGCGCTCACGCCGTTCAAGGAGTTCGCCACGCTGCCGGTCACCTGCTGGATCCTGGGCGGGGCGATCGCCACCATGCCGGCTTCGCTCCACATGAAGCGGGTCGGCCGCCAGCGCGGCCTGACGACGGGCACGTTCTGGGGCATCGCCGGGGCGCTGCTCTGCGGCGCGGCGATGTGGCTGCAGAGCTTCTGGCTGCTGTGCTTCGGCACGCTGGTGTGGGGCGTCTACAACGCCTACGGCCAGTATTACCGCTTCGCCGCCGCGGACGTCGCCAGTGTGGATTTCCGGCCGACCGCGATCTCGCTCGTGCTCGCCGGAGGGCTGGTCGGCGGCATCCTGGGGCCGAGCGTCAGCCGCTGGACGGTCGATCTGTTCGACGCCAGGTTCATGGGCGCCTATCTGGCGCTGATCGCATTCGCCCTCGTCACCATGGCGCTGCTGCAATTCATCCGCATCCCGCCGCCGACGCAAAGCGAGCAGTCCGCCTCTGGCCGGCCGTTGCTGCAGATCGCGGCGCAACCCAAATTCATCATCGCCGTGCTCTGCGGCGCAATGAGCTACGGCGTAATGAACTTCCTGATGACCTCGACGCCGATCGCCATGGGCGTCTGCGGGCATCCGTACGCCGATGCTGCGTTCGTCATCTCGGCGCACGTCGTCGGCATGTTTGCGCCGTCGTTCGTCACCGGCACCCTCATCCGCCGCTTCGGCCTGCTGCCGGTGATGCTCGCCGGGGTGCTGCTCGACTTCGTGGCGATCGGCATCGCGCTCTCCGGCATCTCGGTGGCGCAATTCTGGTGGTCGCTGGTGCTGCTGGGGATCGGCTGGAACTTCCTCTACATCGGCGGCACGACGCTGCTCACGCAGACCTACCGCCCCGAGGAGCGCGCCAAGGCGCAGGGTGCGAACGACCAGGCGATCTTCATCATGATGGCGATTTCCTCGCTCGCTTCCGGCTTGACGGTAACTACCGCCGGCTGGGAGCGCGTCAACCTGTTTGCGCTGCCGATGGTGGCGCTGATGGCGGCGGCGATCGTCTGGTTCGCTCTGCAGGAGCGCTCGGGAAAGGCCGCGGCGGCCTAGCCATGCGGGCACCGGCCTCGATCGGCCATCGGGTGGAGGAAATTGACACTCCGGCCCTCATTATCGATTTGGAGGGATTTGAGAAGAATCTAGAAACCCTGCGAAATTCCCTGCAAGGCCATGACGTTCGCGTCCGCGCACACGCCAAGACCCACAAGTGTCCTGAAATCGCCAGGCGTCAGATCGAAATGGGCGCGATCGGGGTGTGCTGCCAGAAGGTGTCCGAAGCCGAAGCGATGGTCGAAGGCGGCATCGAGGACGTGCTGGTGTCCAACGAAGTCGTCGGCGCGCCGAAGCTCGAGCGCCTCGCGGCGCTTTCCAGGCGCGCGCGCCTCGGCGTGTGCGTCGACAACCGGGAGAATCTTCATCAAATAGAAGCTTCGGGGGCAAAACTCGACGTGTATGTGGAGCTCGATGTCGGCATGCGCCGCTGCGGCATCGCGCCGGGCGAGCCGGCGCTGGCGCTGGCGCGCGAGATCGCACGCTCCAGGTCGCTGCGTTTTGCGGGGCTGCAGGCCTACCACGGGCGCGCCCAGCATCTGCGGTCCATGGATGAACGCCGGGCGGCGATCCAGGCCGCCTGCGATCAGGTTGTTCTTACAAAAGCTCTGCTCGAGAAAGCGAAAATCTCCTGTCCCATCGTCACCGGCGCCGGCAGCGGCACTTTCATGTTCGAGGTCGAGTCGGGCGTGTGGAACGAAATTCAGCCCGGCTCCTATGCGTTCATGGACGCCGACTACGCCCGCAACGAGTGGGCCGCGCCGCTGCCGCGCTTCGAGCACGCGCTATTCGTGCTCGCCACGGTGATGAGCCGGCCGGCTCCCGATCGCGCCATCGTCGACGCCGGCCTCAAGGCCTCGAGCGTCGACTCCGGGATGCCCACCGTCTGGCAGAAGCCCGGGCTCAACTACGCGGCCGCCTCGGACGAGCATGGACGCGTGGATATCGCGCCCGGCGCTGCTGCGCCCGCGCTTGGCGACAAGCTTCTCCTGGTCCCGGGCCACTGCGACCCTACGGTAAACCTCTACGACTGGTACGTTTGCGTCAGGAACGGCGTCGTTGAGGCCCTTTGGTCGATCACGGCTAGAGGGGCTTTGCTTTGAGAGACCATTGTCAGGTGTTTGCGGAGACTATCCGCCTTTGCCGGTAACGAAAGACAAGACCTGCGCCGCTGGGGCGATCGTGAAGACTGACGATTCCACCCATCCGCGTAGCTGCGTCTCGTGCGATCGCGAGGCCAAGACCACTGCCATCGCCGGGAGATCCCGCCATGCGGTAGAAGGGCTCGAACACGCGCTCGCGCTCAGCAGCCGGAATGCCCGGCCCGGTATCGACCACCTCGATGACCGCATCTTCGTCCTCTGCAACAAGACGAACGGTGACCTGCCCGTGCGCCGCCGTATAAGTCATGGCGTTGTCGAGCGCATTCTTCAGGACGAGTCTCAGGTTCTCAGTCGTTGCCGACACGACAAGCGGTGCTGCCACCTCCAGCCCCAGGTCGATGCCGTGCACCTCGGCGTATGGTACGTACTCCGCAATCAGTTCGCGTGCCATGCCCGATACCTCCACCCTGGCATCCCCGATGTCAGCTTGAGTCTTCGCAAGACTGAGGAGTTGCTCTGAAAGCCGCCGTGCGCGGTCTATCCCCGCTCGCAGCGGCAGAATGCGCTCGTGCATTGCTTGCAGCGAAGGCGCTTTTTCCAGATTCTCCACCTGGACCGATAGTGCCGTGAGGGGACCCCGCAGTTCATGGGCGGCATCAGCGATAAAGCGGCGCTGCTCACCCATGAGATGGTTGATTCGCGTAAAGAGTCGGTTGATCGCGTGGACGAAAGCGCTTACTTCTTCGGGAACCTTCGTCTCGGACAAAGGCTGCGGCCGCTCCGGCGACTGCCGATCAAGCGTTTCGGCGAGCTGCCGCACGCGCGCGAGTTCACCGCGGATGATACGCGTGGTGAGCAATATCAATACCGGTAGCACGAGAAGAAGCGGAACAAGCGTGAATAGCGCACTGTCGAGTGCGATTTCGTCGCGCAGGTCGGTCGCTTGGGCGACCACGATCCGATCGCCGCCGTGTAGTTCACGCACGAATACGCGCATTCTTTCCGACCCTTCGCTCAGCGTGTGAAACCCTGGGCGCAGATCGGCGGGCAGCCAGACCGGACCCACGTCCTGTGGCAGCCGGAGGATGAGCAATCTCGATACGAGGTCAGCGACCGAGCCGTTTGTGGCATTAGCCCGTTGGGCAGCCGCTGCTTTGGCATCCAATATGCCGGCTAGGGTCAGCACGGCGACCTCACGCAGAGTGTCGTCCTGAAGCTCCTCTGCTTCCTCATACGCGACGATAAACGAAGTCGTCGCGGCAATAAGACCCGCCAGCACGATGGACAGGCCGAGCGTACGGGACAGGCGTCGCTGCAGCGACTGGCTCATGCAGCCCTCGGCACCATCCAACCAGCGCCCCGCACGTTCTTTATCGCGTCGGCGCCGAGCTTTTTGCGTATTCCATGAATCAGGAAATCGACGGCATTGCTCTCCACTTCCTCGTCCCAGCCATAGATCCGCTTCTCCAGTTCCGCGCGCGTAAGTATTGTCCCCGGTCGCAAAAGCAATGCATGCAACAGCGCAAATTCCCGAGCGGTCAGCACGTGTGCGACCTCACCCCGCCTCACCTCCCGCGTGCTCGGGTCGAGCTGGATGACGCCGTTGCTGAACACCGGGGAAGCCTGACCCCCCCGGCGCCGGATCACGGCTCGCAATCGCGCCAGCAGCTCATTGACATCGAAGGGCTTTGACAGATAGTCATCCGCCCCGAAGTCGAGCCCCTTGATGCGGTCTTCCACAGTCTCTCGGGCGGTGATGATGATGACCGGAACGGTGCTGCCTTGCTGCCTCAGCCAGCGCAGCAACTCCAGTCCGTCGCGCTTGGGCAAGCCGATGTCGAGCAGCACTGCCTGGTGCTCTGCATTGTCGAGCGTCAATCCCGCCGTGATACCGTCCCGTACCCAATCCACCCCATAGGCGGCATCCTTTAGAGCAACCATCACCGCCTCCCCGATCATCGAGTCATCTTCCACTAGGAGAATGCGCACGCGTGCAGCCTTCTAGTCGCGTTTCACGAGCCGACGACCAAACTTCGAGGCGCTAGCGACCCAAAGAATTGCAGTCAGTACGAGAATGACGAAACCCCAGAAGCCGATGCGGTAGGCATACTCTATTGCCGAGCTCCGGCGTCCTTCCGGCACCCATTCGGCTACCCGATCCGCCGAGACAATCCGTGGTGCCATGGCTGGCAACAACATTTCTCCCCTGAACGTACTAGCGCTGGCTTCCGCTCCGGGCTTGGCCGTGGTCACTACCGAAATTCGAGCCCTTTCGTCCGGCTTCAGGTCTCCAAGCGAAACAACCTTGTGATTGGCTTCGTCTCGGACCTTGGAACCGGGAGGAGCCCAGCTCATTTCGAACTCGAATACCTGATCGGGCCGGTTCTTTGGCAGCCAGACTTCGACATTTTTCTCCACCACCCGTCCTCGGTTACGCACTGTGACTGCAAATGCCATCCGGTTGGCAACAGTAATCGGCCCCGTGATGGAGTAGCGGAAGTCGTGGCTCGTGAAATGACGAATCGCCGCGGGTATGAGAGCGGCAACGATCGGGACCAAAATCCCGATGCACAGCACGAGCACCGTGCTCGGCGAGAGCCAGGCGTCGTTCTTGGACTGCTCGTCTCCTGATCCCATACCCGTCGCCAAGAGAATATTTGAGGGCGCTATCTTAGACGGCGAGCGGCGCACAGCGCGCGGCGCAACCCTGATTGGTTGAAATAGCGGCGGCAAAGAATGTCCGCGCCAAGTCGAACTGACAGCTTCCTGACACCCAAGGAATCACGGCGGAAAATTGGGCCTCACGCTCCCTCATTCGCCGAAAACCCTGCGATGCGCGGTCAGGTGTATGCAAGCCACCTGCTTCAGACTCCGCATCACTGAGTAGATTGCCGATGCCAATGACCAACTCGCAACCCGATTATCGAGACGACGAAGTGCCGCTTGAAGACCGGCTCATGCTGTATATCAGCGCCGGTCTGGTCACCACCATACTGGTCTTGCTGGCGTTCGTCGGCTGATTCGTCTTTGCGCCGCCGCAGGACCAATGAACATCTGTGCGGCAACCTCAATAGGCAGTTTACTAATCCACTGCTAATTCAGCATCTATAGAGTCATTTCAGCCCGATGCAATTTCAGCCTTTCTGCATTGCACCGCGGTTAGGCAGGCGGGACGCAACCACGTCCCGCCCTGCCGATCGTCACTCAGACATAAATAAATTCTCGATCTGATCGCGGAAGAGGGCGATTCCAGGGGAAGGGATCTGGGTGCAGTAGGTTATTTGACGAAACCGATCAGAGCAGATCGGTTGCTTTCGATTGTGGCTAAACATGGTACCGGGAGGGCTGCAACCGATCGGCTAGCGCAACGTTCCCGGCTACATGTGCTTCTTGAGCCAGTCGCTGCCCTTCTGTTCCAGGCCGCACCACGCCGAATCGCTGGAGAGCCGGCTGACGAAAACCTTGTCGTCCTGGGTGATCGAGGTCCTGACGCAGTCCGCTATCTTGTAGGCGCTCATTTCCGAGGAGATGACGAACCACATGTTGGCCATCGCATGCCAGGCCATTCCGCACGCTTTGATCGATGGGTAGAGCCTGGGGTACTTCTGTACCGGCCTTGTCAGATCGTACTTGACCATGTAAAGCGCCATATGCCCTCCCGGGGCGCCCCCTTGGTGAACGGTCGAGCGATACCAGCTTATCCAGCCGCCAAGCGCGAGGGTAGGGCATTTTTCTCAGAAGTTTGCCGACCGAGCGGTTGGCGATTCAGATCTGGATAGTTCGGATGCTTCTTGCAAGAATAGCGGCCGCCAGTTCCGTCGAGGAGGGGAGAGTGTCCGCATCGAACCATGCTTACAACGCAATCAGATGCTTCGAGGAAAACATCCGGCGCGTCGGCAACTTGAAGGACCAGCCGGAAGACTACTACCTGTACAAGGGACTGATTAACCTGGCGAACGCGATGAAGGAGCTCGCCGACGACGTGGAGCGCATGAAGCGCGCGGCGCGCAGAGTTGAACGGTAGGGATTCGCGCTATGGCTGGGTGGGCAGCGCCTTCGAGAGGTGAAAAAAGACAAGTCTGCCATCGCGGTTAGCGACGAGCGCGGCGTGAGGACGCTGCACGTCGGCGGCGAGGCGATCCAGAGCGCGATGCGCATCGCCGAGCCCGACGCCCTCGCGCTCGACTACACGCGCTGCATGATGGCCTTTCTGCTGTTTCATCCCGAGCCGCGCGAGGCGCTGATGATCGGCCTGGGCGGAGGGTCGCTCGCCAAGTTCTTCCACCGGCGGCTGCGCGCCACCCGGCTGCGCGTCGTCGAGCTCGATGCGGGCATCGTGGCGGCGGCGCGCACGCACTTCGCGCTGCCGGCGGACGACGCGCGCCTGAGGGTCGAGATCGGCGACGGCGCCGCGGCGCTCGCGCCGGAGTGCTGCGATGCGCTGATCATCGACGCGTTCCAGGATGAGCAGCACGTGCCACAGCTCGCCAGCGCCGAGTTCTACGACGGTGCTTTCCTCGCTCTCGTGGAGCCGGGGGTGATGGTGGTCAACTTCATGGACGACGATCCGAAATTCGACCAGGCGCTGCGGCGGCTCGAGCGCGCTTTCGGCGGCGCTGTACTAGCGATGCCGGCGCTCTACGACCCGAACCTCCTCGCGTTCGCGCTGAAGGGAGCGCCGCCGAGCGTCGAATGGTCGGCGCTGCAACGGCGCGCCGAGCGGCTCGAGTCGCGCCTCGGCCTGCCCTTCACGCGCTATGTGTCGCGCCTGCGGGCGATGAACCGCAGCACGCCGCGCGATCTTATAATCGGCGCATGAACCCGGCGGTCAAGCCCTGATAGATCCTGGCGAGGTAGCGCTGCTCGCCGGGATCGCGTTCATTGGTGCGCTGATCTTCGGCATCACCGGCTTCGGCGCGGCGCTGGTGACCATTCCGCTCGCCACGCACCTGGTGCCGCTCAAGTTCGCGCTGGCGCTGTTCGTCCTGGCGGATTTGTCCTGCGCGCTTCGCATTGGCTTCGAGAATCCCAGGAAGGCGGTGCGCGATGAATGGGTGCGGCTCGCGCCGATGATCGTCGTCGGCACCGCGCTCGGCGTGACGCTCCTCGTCAACCTGCCGCGCGCCGCGGCGACGCTGCTTCTCGGCGTGTTCATCCTGGCGTTCGGCGTGTACAGCCTGATGCCGCATAGGCATAGAGCCGCCATTTCGGTGCGCTGGGCCTGGCTCGCCGGATTGGCAGGTGGCATCACCAGCACGCTGTTCGGCGCCGGCGGCCCGCCGTA
>DATNMK010000030.1:0-51914 GCA_035602335.1 Burkholderiales bacterium | reverse complement strand
CCCGTGGATCTCCCTCTCTGCGAGAACCGGAGATCTCACGTGTGGCTGTGATTTCCGTTTAGCAGACGGTAGAAAGGGCGGGCTGGGCCCGCCCTCTGTCACACATAAAGACACCTACTGGCTTTAGGCCATTGCAGCAGCGCCGATCTTGTGGAAGGTGGAGTTGGAAACCTCGTAGGTATCAACCCGAGGAGTTCCGACAACCAGCTTCTCCAGGATCTTGCTCACTTCTGCGTAGGACCCGCGGTTATAGGCGTCGGCGCTGTCCTTGTTGTCCCACAAACTCACGCCGAAAGCGTCGCTTCCGGCCGGGGCAACGAACGTGATTTCATCCTGAAACCCTTTTTGTTTTCGAAGCATGGGGATGATTTGCTTTTCCAGCTGCCGGGTAAACTCCGCGGCGCTGTTGGGCTTCAGTTGCAGGGATACGCGGCGTGCATACATGTCGTTTTCCTTGGTGGTGACGGCCAAGGGGCCATTTCAGATAACCGTGCGTAGTTCAGATGATCAGAAGACTCCCTCGATCCATTAACAAGACTAGGTTAATTCACTTGACCTGTCAATCCATATATTGCAATATTTCAGTTGCTTAATCAGCATCGGTTAATTACAGGGAGGCCCTCGGTGGATGTCGGTTTAGTCATCAGGCAACGGCTGGAACACTTGGGGTTCGAGCAGAAGGACTTGGCGGCGGCCGCCGAAGTCACCGAGTCCTACATCTCCCAACTGCTGACTCGGAAGAAATTGCCCCCCGCGCCCGATCGAACAGACATCTACGAGAAGATGGGCGAGTTTCTCAAGCTGTCGAGCGGCAAGCTTGCGAAGCTGGCTGAGTTCCAGCGCAGGGCGGAGCTGAAGAAAGGTTTCGAGGACCCGCCGACACCTTTGCTCCAAGAAGTTCGAGAGCTGGTTCTGCGCAAGTGCACACCGGAAAAACAACAAGAAATACGAGGGATTTTCGAAAAGCAGCCCTTTGGCGAACTCGAGCGCCTCGTCACCCAAAAGCTTCTGGACGTGCTCAAGCGAGTCGCCCGGGAGGAATTGAAAAACGAAAAGTGGCTCGGCTCGGTGGCTCGAGTCAGTGGGCGAAGCTATAAGCAGATGCGAGTCATGATCCTCGAGTTTCTGGACACCGACGTCTTCCACGTGTCATTGGAGGACTGCGCTTCCTTCCTGGATCCGCTGATCGACTCCTGGGATATCGACCTTTCGACCTTTAGCATGAATATTGTGCTTAACCAAAGATTCGCCCCAGGGCACTCGAAGCGATTTGAGTTTGCTGAAGCGCAGTCCGACCGACCTTTCAGGGACGAGCCCGGGCTCAACGCATTCCTTAAGGATGCTTCACTTAGCGGGAATGTGACTCAGGAGGAAATCGAATTCTTGAAACGGTTGAGCTTCAAGGGAAAGCGGCCTACACCGCTCTACTATTACCGGGAATTGCAGAATCTCAGAGATCCACTGCATTTTTCTGCGTTGACCCCTGCTCGCAAGGCGATTCGATAGTGGTCGTGAGTCGCTTGTAGCGCCGCCGTCCGCAGAGCGGGATTCTATTTTCTATCGGTTCGATATGCATTCCCCCGGGGCAATGCATCGGCGCATGATTGTGCCGCAGCTGCCGGTGGAGGGCTCGCGCAAGCTGGTCATCACCCCGCGCGGCAAATCGATGTTTGTCAGTTTATTTGGATTGGACGGGTCGATTTTTTCCGACCTGGACGCTCAGCCTAGTTGGCGGGCTTGCCGTTCAGCGCCTTCATCAGGTTCTGGAACTGGGGGTCCTCGTTGAGGAGGCGCCGCCCCACGGCGCGCAGCTTGTCGATGGTCTCGCGCGGAAGCTCGAAAGTGGTCGGCAGGTTCTTGAACCACGTCCGCTCCTCGGGCGAGGCGATGTACTCGAAGGCCACCTGGATCGGATACAGGTCGACCTTGTGGGCCGCCGGAAGGTTGAGGGCGCATTGCACGCCCTTGCGGGTCGAGAGCTTGTTGCAGCCCTCCACGAGGCGGGCATCGGTGTCGAACTCGGCCACGGTCTTGCTGAGAAGCTCGACCGTATCGAAGGAGTAGTTGTCCAGCGGCACGGTGGCCGCCGTGGTCAGCGTGTCGACGAGGCCCGGGACGCTCGCGCTCTGGTCGCGGGCGGTCACCGGGTTGGTGGCGGCGTTCACCACGATCACCACCAGCTTGTCGATCTTCTTCTGGTTCATCCTCTGCAGCACGCTCCACGGATGGTTCGTGGAGGCGATCGCGTCGAGCGGCCCGCGCAGGCCGATGTTGTCGGCCACGCCGCCGTCTGTGAGATGGATGTAGGGACGCTTCGCGGTGCCCTCGGCGGCGAGCGACAGCCGGTTCTCGGCGCGCGCCGTGCGGCGCGGATTGACTCGCGAGCCGTGGTCCTCGAAGGCGAGCTGCACCCAGCCAGGCTGGCGGTACTCGCAGGTGCCGGCGTAGTTCTGGAAGGTGAGCGCGGTCAGTCCTCCCGGGAACGCCGACGACGCGGCCGCCGCGCGGGCGAGCGGCACGCCCGCGAGGTCCGAGCACATCAGGTCGAACTGGTCCTGGATGAAGGGAAACTGCGTGCCGGTGGTCATGTCCGTGGCGTTGAGGATCACGAACGGCCGCCGGTTGCGCGCGATGACGTCGGCGTAGGTGGCGCCCGCGAACACCTCGCGATGATAGAACTCCGCGGCGAGGTCGCTGCGCCCGTAGGCTGATCCAGCGAGCTTCAGCCAGTTTGCCGGCGAGAGAGCGAGCTTGACCAGATCGCTCTGCACCGGCCGGTAAAGGAACCGGTCCGGAAACTCATCGAAGATCTGCTTGCCGCGCAGCGCGTAGTACGCCGCCGGAAAGCTGCCGCCGGAGATCGACGAGATCACGTCGACCTCGTCGAGCAGCGGCACCGTGCGCCCGCGCCACTGGATGGTGGTGTCGCGCAGCGCCTCGAGCACCCCGTACGCCAGCGCCGCGGCGCGCGTGCCGCCGCCGGAAAATGTCACGATGACGAACAGCTCGTCGCTGTTGTCACCCGGCTCCAGCCGCTCGAAGCGGTAGCCTGCGTCCGGTGCGTACTTGGCGAGCGGCGGATTGGCGGGGGTAAATGATGCGCACGCCGCCAGCAGCAGCGCGCAGCCGAGGACCGCGATATGCACGGTGAGCACTCGGACTCGCATCATCAGTCGTCCTTGCGGAAGAACGCGATCTCCAGCGGCTCGAGCACTGTCGTGTCCTGCACCGTCACCTTGCGCGACGCAGGCCGGTAGTTCGCCCGGTTGCCGAGCTCGAACACATGCGTGCCCGCATCCACCCGCAGCACTTCGTTGGTGGAGCCGTTTTCCTCGCCGTCAATGTAGACGAGACGATCCGTCGGAAACGTGACCTTCACGTACTCCATATCCCCTCCCCCGATCAACAAGCGAGGCTGAGCTTAACAATCCTTATCGCAACGACTGCTTCGCCCGCGAGAGCACCTGGTCAAGCACGAGAGCGGCCAGGTCGAGCTCCTGTATCGTAATCTCCAGGGACGGAGCGAGCGTGATGACGTTCTTGTAATAGCCGCCGATATCGAGAACGAGCCCCATGGTCCCCGAGGCGACCGACAGGTCGCCTTGCAGCCCGATCTGGAACATGGTGTCCGCCAGGCGCCGGCTCGGCGTGAAGCCGTCGGCTTCGCACATCTCCATCCGCAGCGCGAGGCCGAGACCGTCGACCTCGCCGATTTCGGGATGCTTTGCCTGGACCTGCCTGAGCTTGCCGAGCAGGTAGGCGCCCTTGTGCATCACGCTCGCTTCATAGTCGCCGCTGCCCAGAATCCTCATTACGGCGAGCCCGGCGGCCGTCCCGAGCGTATTTGACGCAAAGGTCGAGTGCGTGGAGCCGGGTCCGAACACGCTCGGCTTGATGAGCTCCTCGCGCGCCCAGATGCCCGAGAGCGGGTTCATCCCGTTGGTCAGCGCCTTGCCGAACACGATGATGTCCGGCTGGATGCCGAAATGCTCCATCGCCCACATCTTCCCGGTGCGATGGAAGCCCATCTGGATCTCGTCGTCGACCAGCAGGATGCCGTGCTTTTTGCAGATCGTGGCAAGCCGCCTGAAGTAGTTCTTCGGCGGAATGACGTACCCGCCGGTGCCCTGCACCGCCTCGACGAAGAACGCGCCGAACTCCGAGCGCCCGGTCTTCGGATTCCACGCCCCCGTGTACTCGTGCTCGAACAGGCGCTCGAATTCGGCGATGCACTGGTCCTCGGTCTTTTGCGCGTCGCCGCGGTACGGCGAGCGGAACGCGTAGGGGAACGGAATGAACTCCGCGCGGTCGGCAAACTCTCCGAAGGCCTCGCGGTAGCGGTACGAAGACGTGATCGCAGACGCCGCCAGCGTGCGGCCGTGGTAGCCGCCCTGGAACGCCAGCATCCGTTGCCGGCCGGTGGCCTTGCGCACGAGCTTCAACGCGTCCTCGATGGCCTGCGAGCCGCCGACATTGAACTGCACCCGGCCCTTCGCGCCGAAGGCGCGCTCGATGCTCTCGCAGATCAACTCCGCCAGCTCGATCTTCTCCCGATGCAGGTACTGGCAGGCGAGCTGCGGCAGCCTTTCCATCTGGTCGCGCATCGCCCTGGTCACCGCCGCGTTGGCGTAACCCAGGTTGACCGCGGAGTACCACATTTGCAGGTCGAGATATTGCCTGCCGTACAGGTCGTAGAGGTAGCTGCCCTCGCAACGCTCGAAGAGCTTCGGCGTTTCCGCGTAGTGGACCGTGTCGCCGTAGGAGCAGAAGCGTTCTTCCTTGGCGAGCAGCTTTCGCTCCTCGTCAGGAACATTCCTCGACGTCATTTCGGTGAGCGGTCTGTTCATCTTGAATGATAAAATTCCCAGCGTACCACGCAGCTCTTTATACGAACGCGTCCGTAGAGGCGCACGTCTTTAACCTTTCATAAAGCTGAACATGACTGTCGAGTGGGCGCGGTTGAAGCCGCAGCGAGCGGTCGAGCTTGTCGATCGCGGGATCTTTCTGCAGGGGGACGGCGGCTGCAGGGTGATGCTTTTGCATGGCCTGACCGGAACCCCGGTGGAGCTCGGCTACCTCGCCCATTGGCTGCGCAGCCGTGGACGCTACCACGTCAGCTGCCCGCGACTGTTGAACCACGGCCAGCCGCTCGGCGTTCTCGCGCGCACGACCTCGGTACAGCTCTACGAGTCGGCGAAAGACGCGTTTTTCGAGGCCCGCGCGGCGGCGCGCGCGGAGGGCGTGCCGCTGGTCGTTGGCGGACTGTCCCTCGGAGCCAACCTTTCATTGATGCTGGCGGCGGAATTCCCGGACGACGTGGCGGGCGCGGCCTGCCTCGCGCCGACGCTGTTCTACGACGGCTGGAGCGTGCCCTGGTACCACAGGCTGATACCGCTGGTTGACTACACGCCGCTCAAGTACTTCACCTATTTCCGCGAGGACGAGCCTTTCGGGCTGAAGGACGAGTCGCTGCGCGGCAAGATCGCGGCGCGGTACCGCAAAACGAGCTTGCGCGACAGCAGCGACGCCGCCAAGTTCGGGTATGCGCATTTTCCGGTCCGCCTGTTTTGCGAGATGCGGCACCTGATCAAGATGTGCAAGCGAGTGCTGCCCCGTGTGGCCTGCCCGGTCCTCGTCGTCCAGGCGGAGCAGGACGATATGACCGGCCCGAAGAATGCGCAGTTCGTCATCGAGCGCGTCGGCTCCTCGAGGCGCGAGCTGTTGCTTCTCAAGCAGTCCTACCACCTGGTGTCCGCCGATCTGGAGCGATCGACCGTGGCGGACCATCTGCAGAAATTCTGCGGTTCTCTCGCCCTGCCCAGGAGCGAGGCGCGGAAGGCGGAGCGGGCGCATGCCCAAATCGCTGCTTAAGCCGGTGTTGTTCTTCGACTTTGACAATACCCTCATGCAGGGGGACATCCTCGACCAGGTCATCGAGAAGTACTCGCCGAACGAGGCGTGGCGCGATTGGGAAAATGCATGGGCGCAGGGGCATCTGCCGGCGCGGGATTGCCTGAGGCTGCAGGTCGAGAACATGCGCGTGTCCCGCGAGGCGCTCCTCGAGCACCTGTCGCAGGTGCGCATCGATCCCGCATTCGCCGAGATCGTCGAATGGGCGCGGCCCCATCGGGCGGCGGTCAACATTGTCAGCGACAGTTTCCGGCCGCTCATACTCCATATCCTCCGCGGCAATGGAATCGACGGCATCCCGGTGTTCGCGAACGACCTGCGGTTCTCGGCGAACGACCGGCTGGTCCCGTCCTTCCCGTTTTACGATCCTGCGTGCCACTGCTCGGCGAATGCGAAGGCGCGCCACCTCGCGCCCTACCGCGAGAACAGGGTCATCTTTGCGGGCGACGGCCACTCGGATCTGGACGCGGCGCTCGCCGCGGACGTCGTGTTTGCGAAAAGCACGCTGGCGAACGAACTCGACGCGCGCGGCGTCGCGTTCTACCCTTTCGATACGCTCGAGCCCGTGCTTGCATTTCTGCAAACGATCGGGGCTGCGCTTGGCGAGCCTGCGGCGTATTGCCGGCAGCCCGTCTGATTCCGGATCCGGGCGCAGCGGAGCGGCAGCTCCTGTGTGCGCTTCTGTCGGGTTCGAGACTCGAAGACTGCGCCTGCAGGTGATTCTGATGCAAAGTCTGTTCGCTGTCCCAATCCCGGTGATTTCGATAGTATTTCTTATTTGGAGGGTCGCATGAGATACGGAGCGCGAAACAATGTTGTCGGAAAGATCACGGAAATCAAAAAGGGTTCCCTCATGAGTCAGGTCAAGGTCAGCGTCGACGGCCCGGTCGATATCACCTCCGTCATGACGCTGGACACTCTCGCGGACCTTGGGGTGAAAAAGGGGGATTCAGTGCGCGTGCTTGTCAAAGCAGTAAACGTAATTTTAGTTCGGGAGTAGACCAGGGTCACGGTGTGCCGCTGTTTAGCTCGACTCTCTGCTCTACGGGCTGGGGTTAGTCTGGCCTCCTCTTGTGATCCACCAGACCAAAAACGCTATCAGCACAATTACAAGAACAATCGCAAAGGCGGCGCCCCCACCGGCGCCGCCGCCGTAGCCGCCACCACCCGAAGACATTTGCCCTCCGGCAGAAAGAGAATCGAGTTTTCCCGCGAGGGTCTGAACCTCCTCGGCGGTCATTGCAGCAACTCTCTCCTCCGCAAACGGTCGCTCAACGCCAAGAGTTCGAAGCTGGTATTCGACATCGGGGCGGTTCAAGAATGCCAGGATCGAATCGCGGTATGTTTGCGCTGTTGCACTTACCGCCAGTTCAGTCGTGATCATGTCGGCGCGGACAACATCAGCCGGAAGGAATGCCAGCGACACGACCAGCAAGCAGCAAATGCCTGGTTTTGTTAGTTTCCTGCGGCTCTTGGACGTAGCAGACAACATAAGTAGATTCCCCTCTTCGCAAGAGAGAACGCCGACAATCAGGGAACAGTGCGAAGTTGCATCTATTCCCAATGTCGAAGCCAGGCCCACAGCTATGCGCCAAAAAAAACGGGCCCCTCAGGGCCCGTAGTGCTGCGCGTGCAGCGCGCGGGTTACGGTACCGCGGCCGCGTTCGCCTGGTTGATAAGGAAGGCCGCATCCTCTGGAAGCAGCAGGCGCCGGGCGACGAGGCTGTTGGCCGCCGCGGTGACCTTGTCGACGTAGTCTTTATGCGTCGGATAGCGCTCCTGCACCGAGGGACGCGGGTCGTTCGCCGCCTGGCGCTGGGCGAGCGTGCGGAAGAACGGAATGATCGCGCCGGTGAGGTCGCAGGAATCGCCTTCGCTGAAGCCCGCTTTCCTCACGTTCCAGCCCAGATACGTCGCGAGAGGCACCAGCATGTTGGTATTGGGTAGCCCGCCCATGGTGTTGCCGTCCGCGTCCACCTGGGGCATGCGCACCGAGTAGGCGCCGCGCTTCACCGGCGGCTCGCGCATCACGCCCGAGATGTCCTCGACGTTGAAGAGCGGCCCCCGGTCGAGATAGAACTTCTGCGTGGCGATGCCGGCCAGCGTGAAGTTCACCGCGGGAATGTACGGGTAGTGGATGGCGGAGAGCGGCACTAGCGTGCCCGAATCGAGCGTCGGGTACAGGCTCGGGGGCGGCTGCGTTCCGTGGACGATCCAGTCGCGCAGCGCGGCGAGCAGCGCCCGCTGGCCGTGGATGAACGGGTTGCTGTTGGTGCGCAGCTGGCAGTTCGCCGGCGGGTTCGGGACGACCGTCGGCAATTGCATGGTGACGTCGCCGCCGCCATGGCGCGTGCCGGCATAGAGATAGATGCGCACGTTCTTCGGGATCTTGAGGTCCCGCGTGCTGTCCGAGTCGGTAGTGTTGAGCGCCATCAACGCCTGCCAGTACTCGGTGTCGGTGTTGGTGTGGAAGATCTTCGGACAGCTGTGGCTCTTGCGGCAGCGGTCGAGCTGGCCGGCCTTCACGTCCGAGATCTTGTCGTGGAACACTCCCCAGGTCTGCGGCGACTCGGCGCCCGGGAACTGGCGCTCGGTGTGCTGCGTCCCGGAGAGGCGGTCGGGCTGGCCGAAGCGCACGTTGAACGCGCCGCGGTTCGACGCCTTGTGCGGGATGGCGCCTTCCAATACCAGGTTGCGGTTCTCGTCCTCGTTGAAGCCGAGCTGGATGAACGTGCGGATATAGCGGCCGCTCTGCGACGAGCCGTAGATGATGGCATTACGGATCGAGTTGCCGAGCGGGTTGCCCTCTATCGGCTTGGCTGCTGGGCAGGGCCCGTGCCCACGGCCGTGCTCGTCCGCCCCGCCATCGTCGTCGTCGTCGTCCCGGCCGCGGCGGCGGTCCTCGTCATCGTCCTTACGCCCGCACTTGCCAGTGCTCGCGCCGTTGCTGTTGCGCAGGAACGAGATGAAGTCGCGCGTCGCCGCGAACCCCAGCCCCATCACCATGGGGTTCTTCGCGGTGTAAAGCAGCTCGTAGATGTGATTGGTGTCGAAGTTGCCATTGAGGCAGATCTTTTTCGTGCTTGCAACACCGGGGAACGGTACTGCCGAGCAATCGGCAAAGGCCCAATCGCTGTTCGAAATGGTCTCGCGGACGTCGTCCTGGTGAACGCGCCGGGTCAGCGTCGCGCCGGCGTTGCTCGTGCTGACGGACTCGTAGGCGGGTGGAGTCGACAGGTTCTGGGTGCTTGCCGAGGCGCCCAGGATGTATTCGGTCCGTATGCGGTTGGTGATCTCGCTGCCGTCCTTGTTCCTCGCCACCGGCAGCCGGATCTGTAGGCCGGTAGACAAGTCGCCTTCCCACCCGTTATCCGAGAGCGTATATCCCTGCCGCTGCAGCAAGCCGTCGCCGGCGTTGGTGTCGCCCGCGCCACCGACGTTGAGCTCGAGGCTGCGCACGCTGCCGCGATTCGGCACATCGTGCAGCAGCGTGCCGTTCGCCTTCGTCATGTCGACGGGCTTGTTGATCCAGAAGTCCATGTTGTACTCGACCATGCCGCGCGCATTGCGCGGGGCGAGCTTGATGTCGGTGATCACCTCGTTCAGCGGATCGTTCGGATCGACCTCGCCGAAGGCCACCCCCCTGAGCGTTTCGTACGGCCCCACGGCTCCGAACGAGACGCCGCCGAAGTCCACTCCGCGGGAATTGATCTGGATCTTGGTGATGCGCGCTTCCGCCGGCTCGCCGATGCCTGCAAGGGCGATAGGCAGCAAGCTCATGAATGCAGCTCGGACAAATAGACGCATGGTTTCCCTCCTCCCGAAGGACGAACATGAACAAACGAATGCGGTTTTCACGAATACTGCTCGTGTGCGCCGCACCAATTCAACCTCATCTGCGAACGGAGGAGGCCAAATGAACCGCAGAAGCGCCCTTGCGCTGACTCTCCAGCACATCCGCAAGGGCAGCCTGCGCCCGCTCGCCGTCTCGAGCGCGAAGCGCACCCCGCTCATCATCGAAGTGCCCACCGTTGCCGAGACCGGCATGGGCCTCGAGGGCTTTGAAGTTCTCGGCTGTTCGCGCTCCTCGCGCCCGCTAAGACGCCTCAGGAGATCGTGCGGCTCCTCAACGCGGAGCTGAACAAGATGATCGCCAAGCCTCAGATCGTCGCCAAGTTCGCGGAACGAGCGGCGGCGTTTATTCGGGAGTGGGGAGGCCCATAGCATTGGCAGACGCAGCAGCGGGGTCGGCGACTAGAATCCCAGTCATGAACCGGCGTCGGCTCCTCCTGTCGCTCGCGCCCGCACTCGTTGCGCAGGCATGGGTGGCCCGCGCGTGGGCCACGACGATCCCTCGTGCGCCGGCGGTGCCGGGCGGCGTCGCGAGAATCGGCCTCGGCGCCTCCGAACAACCGCCGCTAGTACGCCTCGGGAGCGATCGCGTGCTGGTCATGCGCGAAGGCGACGAGTGGGTCGCGCTCGTCGGCATCGCACTGGCCGCGATGCCGGGCTCAAAGCTACGGGTGGAGGCAGAGCACACCGGCGGCAGGTACGAGCGCTTCGAGATCGACGTCGCACCCAAGGCGTACGCCTCGCAGCATCTCAAGGTGCCGCCGGACCAGGTGGATCTCTCGACGGAGCATCTCGCGCGGTACGAACGCGAGCGGGCGCATCTGGGCGACGTGCTCAGGACGTTCACCGCCTCCCCGCCGGCGACGCTCGCCATGCTTCAGCCCGCGCCCGGGCAGCGCTCGAGCACGTTCGGGTTGCGCCGCTACTTCAACGGCCGGGCGCGCAACCCCCACACCGGAATGGACATCGCAGCGCCCGCAGGTACGCCGGTCATCGCCGCGAATGCGGGACGAGTCATCGACACCGGCGACTACTTCTTCCCGGGCCGGACCATCGTCCTCGACCACGGGCAGGGGTTCCTCTCGCTCTACGCTCACTTGGAAGCCATCGACACGACCGTGGCAGAACCCGTGTCCGCCGGCGCCCTCATCGGCAAGGTGGGCGCCACGGGCCGCATCACCGGACCGCATCTGCACTTCTCGGTGTATCTCAACGCGGTCGCCGTCGATCCGGCGCTCTTTCTGCAGGATTAGACGCAGGCGGCCACGGCACCGGGTATGCACAGCGCCACAGAACTTAGGTTCTCCACCCGTCAGCGCGGCGATCTGCCGGCGTGGGTTTCAAACCTCGCACCCCGTCAACCCCTTCGCATTTGGGCCATGGCCGACGCCAAGAGCGTCACCTTGCGCTTGGGTAGCGAGAGCGTCCTGGTGCGTGTCCGGGAGCGGAGCAGCCTGTTCGTCGGCGAGATCTCCGGCTTCGAGCCGAGCGCTGGCGTTGAATTTCGAGGTATGCGCGTCGGAGACCTGATCGTATTCAGCCAGGCGCACATCTTCGGCGCTGGCCCGTAGCATTGGCAGAGGCACAATAGATTACGCAAAGCGCGCTTTGCCGCTCAGCCGGGCGCAGAAGCTCAGAAGGCTGGGCGCCCGGCGCATGAGGCGCTCGCTCAATGCGATGGCTCGCGGGCGCATGGCGGCCTGCGCGATAAGCTTCGAGGCGGCGACTCGCATGCCGAAGTGCGAACGCCAGCGCTTTTCATAGGCTATCGACGCTTCGTGCGCGGCGCGCGCCGCGCGAATCGCCTCGGGTCGGTCGAGAAGCGTTCGGCACAGGATGGCGGCTGACTGCATGGCCATGCCGATGCCTTCCGCAATGGCGGGATGCGCTTCGCCCGCGGCATTGCCGATCACGAAAACGCCGTTGCTGAAGAACTGCCGCACGCCGGGGCGAATTGGGCCCGCCGCGAGCCAGGGCCCGTCGCGCGCCGCGCCTTGCAGCGCATCGCGCAAGCCGGCGCATGCATTCGCGATGTGGGCGAGCAGGGCTTCGCCCGGGGGCGCGTGCGGATTTCGTTTGCGGCAGTACTCGAGAACGTCGCGGCGCACGCAAAACGAGAACGTGCTTCGTCCGGCATCCGTATTGACCATCCCGCCGTAGCCCCCTGGGAAGGCGATGAGCGGCATGAAATGCAAGGGCAGCGCGGCATCGCGAAAATGCGCCTTGAAACCGATCAAGTCGGACGGCCGGGCGGCGCCATGCCGTGGTTGCGTGGCGAGCGCTCCGGGCACCCAGGATCCATGCGCCGCGATCACCAGCCGGGCACCCAGCTCCGTCGTTTGCTCTGCGTTGGCGCGGCGCGCGAAGCAGCGGAAGCCGCCGTATTGTCTTTCCAGGCCGACGATCGACCAGGGCTGATAGATCGTCGCCCCATGATGCGCGGCGCGGGCAAGCAGCATCGCGTCGAAATTCTCGCGGCGCATCGCACGGCCGAACGGACGGCATGGCGGTGGCGGAGAGGGCATGTCCGCGGCGAGCTGCGAAGCTCCGACGAAGAGTCCGACGGTCCGGATTTCTGGCCCGGCGGTGCGGGCGAATGGCTCGCTAAGGCCGAGCTCTTCGAGCAGCGGTGCGCTCGTAGCCGAGAGAAATCCTCCGCACACTTTGTCGCGGGGAAAGACCGATTTTTCGGCCACGGCGACCGACCATCCGGCGCGCGCGAGCAGCGCCGCCGCCGTGGCGCCCGCCGGTCCGCCGCCGATGACGAGTGCGTCAAACAGCTTCACGGCGCCAGGCAATGAAGAGATGGCCAAAAAAGCCGGCCGGGCGTTCCTTCATCTCCCAGCCCTGCGTTTCCGGCCAGGCTTGCGACAATTCGCATCCCCGGAACCCAGCTCTTACGCTGACTGCGGCGTCGTGCCGCGTGTCCGGTCCGCAGCCTGTGAGCGCGAGCGCGCGGCTCGCGGCAAGAGCGAAGCGCGATCGGCGCGGCTCGCAGGCGATGAAGACACGCGTGCGCGCGCTCACAAGCGAGAGGAGCTGCAGGAGCGCCGGTGGCTCGAAGTGATGCAGGAACAGATTGGCGGTAATCACATCAAAACCTGCGGGCGCGTGCTGCAGCCATTCGATCGCGTCCGCGGCGAGCGGCGTCACACTCCATTGGAGTTCGCGAAAGCGCGCCGCCGTTTCCACGCCGATCGCGCCGGCGCGGTCCACGAGCACCAATTGCACGCGAATGAGCCGTGGGCGGATCTTCCGCGCCACGCGGAGCATGAAAGTCCCGTCGCCGGCGCCGAGATCGGCGATGCTCGCGCCGTCGGCGAGCGTGTTCCCCAGCGCGCGCGCAACGCTGCCCGCGTTGCCCATGATGAAGTTGATGAGCCTGAGATCGCGCCGCGAACGCTGGGCGCGCGGATCGGAAGCTTCGAGCGTATCCAGCCACTCCGGCTCGACGCTGCGCAGCATGCCGGAGCTAAGAGACGGCAAGCAAGGCGCCGTGACAGCTGAATCCCGCGCCGAAGGACGAGAGCCACCAATAGCCCCTGGGCGCCTGCTCGCGCAGCGCAAGCTCGAGCACGAAATACACGAACGGGCTGCTGAGATTGCCAAACTCGCTCAATACGCGCGCGCTGCGTTCGACGTCTGCAGCTTCCAGGCGCGCCGCGGCGCGAAGCTCCTCGAGCACCTTTTGCCCGCCCGCGTGCCAGATCCACGTCCGAATATCCTGCTGTGCAAGGCGAGCATCCCGCAACGCGCTCGCCAACACTAGGGTGGCCTGCCGGCCGGCGAGCGCAGGCACTTGCGGTGTGAGGATGTTGCGCAGCATGCCGCCGCGCTCTTCGAAGCGCAGCGCATCGCGGTAGGCGGGCTCGGTGAGAGACCACGCATCCTTCCATTGCACCTGGCGCCTTCCGCTTCGCGGCTGAGCGGCGAGAATCGCCGCGCCGGCGCCGTCGCCGAAGAGACATGCGCTGATCAGCACGCCCGTGTCATCGTCGATATAAAAGGCGGCGCTGCATACTTCGACGCAAATCGAAAGCACAAACCCGCAGCGCTTGGCCGCGATCAGGCTTTCGGCCGCGCGCAGATTCGGAAGCGCCGCGGCGCATCCCTGGCCGACGAGGTCGAGCCCCAGGATGTCGGCGCGCAGCCCGATCCGCTCGCTCACATAACCCGTGAGCCCGGGACAGAGATAGCCGGTGCAGGTACTGACGAGGACCGCGTCGATGTCGCGCGCCTGCAGATCCGCGTCGCGCAGCGCCGATCGCGCGGCCGCCGCGGCGAGCTGGGGCGCATGGCGCGCGAATCTCGCGTCCAGTGTGTCGGGATCGGTTTCGAATACCTCCTCGAGTCGCTCCAGCGCAAGATGCCGCGTGCGGATGCCGTTGCTTTCGTTCAGCAGGACGTGCTGCAACGTCGCCTTCGAGCGCGGCTTCAGGCGGGCGAACTGCGGTGTGCGCCGCAGAGCGTCCCAGCATTCCTTCTGGGTGTATCGCTTGGACGGTGCGGAAGTGCCGACCCCGGCGAAAAACATCAGCGGCTAGCCTAAGCTGTTGAAAGGAAAAATCCCGTTTCTTCGAAGCAAACGCTTGGCGCAAGCTTCCAGCAAGCTGCCGGCGCTGTGCGAAATCAGATTCTCTCCCACAAGGAATCTTTTTGGCGCATCATTGTTCCAGCAGTTGTTGGCCCTCGCGTTGCTCATCATGGAGAGCGCGAAACGCCTTAGCGCTTCGCCTCGTAGGTCGAGATTGCCGTCTTCAGGTCGCTGTATTCCTCGCAGCCGAAGAAGCACAGCTTGTCGAGCGCGCCGAGCTGCTCCTTCGCCTTCTCCACGTTGCCGACCATCAGGTAGGCCTCGCCCAAGTACTCGTGCGCGCCGCGATGCCTCGGATCGATGCGCAGCGCCTCGTTGTAGTGCTTGAAGACGAGGTCCATGTCCTTGGCGCCGCTCTTGCGCAGCGAGTATGCATAGAGATTGTGGTAGTCGGCGTTGCCGGGATTGGAGGCCACCGCCTCATTCATGACGCTAGCGGCCCCGGCCCAGTCCTGCCTTTCCTTGGCCGCGTCGTAGCGCTGGAGGTAGGCATCCCTCGCCCTCTGCGGCGTGCTGGACGGCGTGGTGTCAGCCGCGAGCGTGTATTGACTCACGAGCGTTAGCGCTAAGATTCCCAGCGTCGATGCGATCTTCATGAACCCTCCTTTTCCGGTATGCGACTCGTAGTTGCCTTTCGCTAACAGCGGTTGCGACGCCGGCATTCCCGGACCCACCGAAATCGCGGGACCTACGGCAGATCCATCGCGCCTTTGCGCCCTTTGACTTGCGCGCCGTAGGGCGGCAGCGTGGTGAGGCGTGGATCATCCACGTAGCCGCCGACGGTGAAGTGATACAGCGACTGGAAGGCGAGGTCGCTGAACCCGAAGACCTGGTGCACCGGATCGTCGAAGAAGCAGCCGATGCCGGTCGCGCGCACGCCGGCCGCCTCCGCCTCGAGGTACAGCACCTGCCCGATCGCGCCCGCCTCCCAGAAGAGGCGCCGGTAGAACCACGGCCCGCGCGCGACCAGCTTTTCCTGGTACTCGGCGATCATGCCGAGCGCGAACGCGCCCTCGCCGGCGATGTCCTGGCGGCAGCTCACCTGCGTCGCGAGCTGCCTCGCGTCGCCGCGCTCGAGGAGATAGAGCGGGAGGCTCTCGGGGCAGCCCGGTGATGGGAGCCAGGCGAACTGCGCGTGCATGGCGCTCTTCAGCTTCCCCACCTTGGCGGGGTCGCGCGCGAGCGCGTACAGGCCCGCATCGATGCCCTCCACGCGGTGCACGAAGAGGCCCAAGTGAATCGCCGGCTCCCAGGGAATCGCGTCCCAGGGCATGGGACGATGGGCGACGTCCAGCTCGACGCGCGGCATGACGCGCGCGAGCATGCGGTAGAAGCGCTCGGCCGGGATCGAAGTCCTGCCGTCGCAGGCGAGAAGGCTTCGCCGTTGGCGAATGATTTGCCCGGAAGAATTCACGGCTTTCGCGACGCCGCCGAGACGGTATCGATGATCTCCCAGGCGACCGGGTCGTCGGCACTCAGTCGGTTCGCCTTCCCGTACCAGCGCTGCCTTGTCAGCTCGCGCACCGCGTCGAGCTCAAGATCCAAGGTTGCCGGAGCAACGTTTCCCGGCCAGACCGCCATCACAAGCTCCGCGCTTTCCCGCTCGGCGCCGTCGAAGTCGGCGGCCCGGTCGAGGCCGAGTAGCGTTTCGAGGGTCGCATCCGCCACGCCGTCCAGCACTCGCGCCGACCAGCCGAGCGTCGCCGCCGCGATGCGCACCGTGCCGATCGCGTGGCCGGCGTCGTGCTGGCAGTAGCGGAAGGCGCGCTCGCCGTACTTCCACGCCTCGCGCCAGTAGACGGACGACAAGCCCACGAGAAATGCCCCCGCGGCCAAGCCGCGCATCAACCGCTCGAACAGCGCCGGCGGGCAATCGGCACGCCGTTCGAGACCATGTTCCGCGGGTGCGTAATGAAACAGCCCCGGCGTCTCGCCGAGCTCTTGAATCCCGCCGACCAGCACGTAGCCCTCGGTGGGATGCAGATTCCCGCTCGACGGATTCACGCGCAGCGCCCAGCGCGTGCCGCCCGCCTGCTTCCACGCCGACAGCGCAAGCGCGTATTCGAGCAGGCGCGAGAGCGCGCGCACCGACATCGGCGCGCTCGCCACCGCGCCCGGCGCATACAGGCTCTCGTACGCGGGCGAGAGCGGCTCCTCGTCGGCCTTCAGGATCGGCAGCCGTGTGAGCGGCGCTCCCGCGTAGCGCCGGAACGGATCCGGCTGGTTCGCCCAGTCGAGCTGACCGGGTCCGGGAGCGAAGCGGTTGAAGTGATGCTTCGTGCGCTCGTGATAGCGCATCACGATTTCGAGCTCGGAAGCGCCTGTCACAGGGAAACGTTATACGCTTCATGCATGGCAAAACCGCTGAACGAGCTTTCCGTGAGGGAGTCGCGTGTCGGAGATTGTTCTAGAAAGAGTGTCGAAGCGCTTCGGCGGAGTTAAGGCCGTCGACGACGTCAGCTTTCGCGCTGAGGCGGGGAAGTTCGTTGTGCTGCTCGGGCCGTCGGGTTGCGGGAAGTCGACGCTGCTGCGGCTGATCGCGGGGCTCGAGGAGGTCAGCGAAGGGAAGATCTTCATCGACGGGCGCGACGTGACCGCGCTCGATCCGACCAAGCGGCGCATCTCGATGGTGTTTCAGTCGTACGCGCTCTTTCCGCATCTCACGGTGGCGGAGAACATCGTGTTCGGGCTGAAGGTGCGGCGCCTGCCGGCGGAGCAAAGGAAAAAGCGGCTGGAGCGCGTGGCGGAGCTGGTGGGGCTGACGCAGCAGCTTGAGCGCAAGCCGCAGCAGCTCTCGGGCGGGCAGAGGCAGCGCGTGGCGCTGGCGCGCGCGATCGTGTCCGAGAACCCGATCTGCCTGATGGACGAGCCGCTTTCGAATCTCGACGCGCAGCTGCGCCATGACATGCGCGTGGAGATCCGCGCGCTGCAGCAGCGGCTGGGAATGACGGTGGTGTACGTCACGCACGACCAGGTCGAGGCGATGAGCATGGCGGACCACGTGGTGCTGCTGCGCGCGGGACACATCGAGCAGGAGGGGACGCCGGCGCAGCTCTACGCGAGGCCGGCGACGACGTTCGCGGCGCGCTTCATAGGGACCCCAGCTATGAACCTCGTGGCACTCGCCGACGGGCCGCAGGGCGCAGTCATCCGCGGCGCGCGCGAAATGGTGCTCGCGGGACGGGGCTCAGGGCTCACGCTCGGCATCCGGCCGGAGCACATTCGCCTGTTGGACGAGGGCGGCACCGAAGGTGGAATTCGCGGAGCGGTCATCAGCGCCGAATACCATGGCGCGGACACCGTGGTGACGGCTCGCGTCGGGGAAGAGCTCGTTTTAGTGCGTGCGGCCGGGCAGGTGGCGCTCGCGACCGGGGCGCAAGTACGGCTGGGCTGGGAGCCCGAGGCGATGCATCTTTTCGATACGGCGAACGGGACGCGGGCCGCGTGAAGCGGGCCTAGAATGTCGAACCCGCCATCCTGGCGGATCAAAAGGGGAGATCATGAGAAGGCTCGTTACGGCATCACTCAGTGCAGCTGCGCTTGTGTTTTCGGGTTTGATGGCAGACGCCGCGCTCTCGCAGGACAAGAAGGCGGAGAAGGCAGCATCCAAGGTCAGCATCAAGGTCCTCTCGGAAAACGACAAGGTGAGGGTATTCGAGGCGACGTACGCGCCCGGCGCGGAAAACCCGAGCCCGCCGTCCTCCACGACGCGCGTCGTGCGCGCGCTCACCGCCGGCACGCTCGAGCGCCGCTATGCCGACGGCAAGAAAGAGACCGTGAATTGGAAGCCGGGCATGGTGCAAGTGCTGCCGCCCAGCGGCGCGTACACGACCAAGAACGTGGGCAAGACCAAGCTCCAGCTCTACGTCGTGGCGGTGAAATAGCGATGAAAAAACTGAGCGGTCTCGCCCTCGCGGCGTTGCTCGCCGCATCTTTTTCCGTCAAAGCGGTTGAGCTGACCTTTTACTACCCGATCGCGGTGGGCGGGCCGCTCACCAAGGTGGTCGACAATTTCGTCGCCGGCTTCGAGAAGGAGCACCCGGACGTCAAGATCAACGCCGTCTACGCCGGCAACTACGACGACGCGCGCATCAAGGCGCTTGCGGCGCTAAGGGCCGGGCAGCCGGCGCAGATGTCGGTGCTGTTCTCGATCGACATCTACGAGCTGCTCGAGCAGGACGTGATCATGCCGTTCGATGATGTCGCCACCACCCCCGCCGACAAGGCCTGGCTGAAATCGTTTTACCCGGCGCTGATGGCGAACGGCACCTACAAGGGCAAGGTGTACGGCATCCCGTTCCAGCGCTCGACCATCGTCATGTACTGGAACAAGGATGCTTTCAGGGAAGCCGGGCTCGACCCGGAGAAGCCCCCGGCCAGCTGGAACGAGATGACGCAGATGGCCGGCAAGCTCGTGAAGAAGGACTCGGCCGGTAACGTGCAGCGCTGGGGCGTGATGGTTCCGTCGACCGGCTACGCGTACTGGATGTTCCAGGCCTTCGCGCGCGAGAACGGCCAGGACCTGATGAACAAGGAGGGCAACCAGACCAACTTCGCGCATCCGGATGTCGTCGGCGCACTCCAATATTGGGTTGATTTAGGAAAAAAAATTAAAGTCATGCCGGAAGGCACCGTGGAATGGGGCACGCTGCGCCAGAACTTCACCGAGGGCAAGACCGCGATCATGTGGCACACCACGGGGAACCTCACCGCGGTGAAGGACACGGCCAAGTTCCCCTTTGGCGTCGCCATGCTGCCCGCCTCCAAGCAGCGCGGCTCGCCCACCGGCGGCGGCAACTGGTACCTCTTCAAGAAGAGCACGCCCGCCGAGCGCAAGGCGGCGCTGGAATTCATCAAATGGGTCACCTCGCCCGAGCGCACCGCCGAGTGGAGCATCGCCACCGGCTACGTCGGCACGCGCGCGGATGCCTACGACACGCCGAAGCTCAAGGAATACGTGAGCGAGTTCCCGCAGGCCGCGGTCGCTCGCGACCAGCTCAAGTTCGCCACCGCCGAGCTCTCCACCTTCCAGACCGGCCGCGTGAGGAAGGCGCTCGACGACGCGATCCAGGCGGCACTCACCGGAAGCAAGTCGCCGGCAGACGCCCTCAAGGCTGCCCAGCAGGAAGCCGAAAGACTGCTAAAAGCCTATAGATGAAGCACGTCGCCGGCTGGCTGCTGCTCCTGCCGGCCGCGACGCTGCTCGTCGCCTTCACGCACTATCCGGCCGCGGCCACGCTGGTGGAGAGCTTCTTCTCCACCGGCACCGCCGTGCGGCCGTCGCGCTTCGTGGGCCTCGCCAACTACGCCGCGCTCGGCGGCGACCCGGTTTTCTGGCAAGTACTAGGCAACAACTTCTGGTTCGCGCTCGGCACCATCCCGACCTCGATCGCGCTCGCCCTGCTGATGGCGATCTGGGTCAACGCAAGGCTGCCGGCGCGCGCGCTCGTCCGGATGGCTTACTTCACTCCTACGGTGCTGCCGATGATCGCGGTGGCGAACCTGTGGCTCTATTTCTACACGCCGCAGATCGGCCTGCTGGACAAGGTGACGGCCCTCTTCGGCGCCGGCAGCCACAACTGGCTCGGCGATCCGCACACGGTGATGGGCTGCCTGATCGCCATGACGATCTGGAAGGAAGCCGGCTTCTTCATGATCTTCTACCTCGCGGCGCTGCAGTCGCTGCCGCCCGAGCTCGAGGAGGCGGCGCGCATCGAGGGCGCCTCGCGCTGGTACTTCTTCCGGCGCGTGAGCTTTCCGCTGCTCATGCCGACCACGCTGTTCGTGCTGGTGAACGCGACGATCAACTCGTTCAAGCTGGTCGATCATCTGTTCATCCTGACCAAGGGCGGCCCGGACAACGCGTCGAACCTCCTCCTCTACTACATCTACCAGGTGGCGTTCAGCTTCTTCGACACGGCGTACGCGGCGACGCTGACGGTGATTCTGCTTTTCCTTCTTGGAGTTTTTGCAATTCTCCAGTTTCAGCTGATCGAGAAGCGGGTGCACTACCGGTGAACATCCTGGAGAAAGCCGCGGCCTGGGTGCTCGCCCTCCTGTGGCTGTCGCCGCTGCTCTACGCCATGTGGGCGGCGTTCCATCCGGCCGCGTACGCGACGCATTTCGATGCGCTCGCGCCGCTGACTCTCGCCAACTTCGAGAAGGCGTGGAGCTACGCGCCGTTCGCGCGCCACTTCCTCAACACGGTGATCCTCGTCACCATGGTGCTCGCGGCGCAGCTCGTGCTCGGCACCCTCGCCGGCTTCGCCTTCGCGCGCTTCGAGTTCGCCGGGCGCGACATCGCCTTCGCGCTGGTGCTGGTGCAGCTCATGATCATGCCCGAGGTGCTGATCGTCGAGAATTACCTCACCATGAGCCGGCTCGGCCTGGTGGATACGATCCTCGGCATCGGCCTGCCCTACATGGCGAGCGCGTTCGGGATATTCCTGCTGCGCCAGACCTTCAAGACCATCCCGCGCGAGCTCGAGGAGGCGGCGCGCGTCGAGGGCTGCTCGTGGCTCGGCGTGCTGTGGCGCGTTTACGTGCCGCTCGCGCGCCCGACCTATCTCGCCTACGCGCTGGTGTCGGTGAGCTACCACTGGAACAACTTCCTGTGGCCACTCATCGTCACCAACTCGGTCAACACCCGGCCGCTCACCGTCGGCCTCGCCATCTTCGGCGCGCCGGAATCGGGCGTCGACTGGTCGGTGATCAGCGCCGGCACGCTGATGGCCGTGGCGCCCTTGCTCTTGGCATTTTTATTGTTCCAAAGACAATTCATGCAATCGTTCATGCAGGCGGGCATCAAATGACCAAGATTCGCTCGAGTGAAGGTCCCGAGTTCGATTGCTACGTCGTAACGCCGCAGACGGAGCAGAAGGTTCCGGCGGTCGTGCTCGCGTCTGCAATCCATGGGGTCGACAAGGACCTGCGCGGGATTGCCGACGAGTTCGCTTCTCACGGCTACATCGCGGCGGCGCCGGATCTGTTCTGGCGAACAGTGCCCGGGCCGCTGGTGCGCGACGACCCGCGCTCGGCGCCGCGCGGGCAGCCGCGCCTGGAGAAGATCAAGACCGGCGAGCGCGACCTGGCCGATGTGCTGCCGGTGCTGCGCAAGCAGCCGCTATTCAATGGCCGCGCGGCGGTGATCGGCTTCTGCTACGGCGGCCCGTACGCGATCCTCGGGCCGAAGCGCCTGGGCTACGACGCCGGCATTTCGTGCCATGGCACGCAGATGCTCGACTTCATCAAGGAGCTCGAGGGCGTGCGGCAGCCGGTGTGCATCATCTGGGGCGACCAGGATCATGCGGCGCCTGCGCAAGTGCTGGAAGCCTATCGCGCCGTACCTGCGCGAATGAAGAACGTGGAAGTGCACGTGTTCCCCGGCGTGCAGCATGGCTACATGATGCGCGGCAACCCGAAGGCGTTCGACGAGAAGATGTACAACTTTTCCATGCAACGCGCGCTCGCCATCCTGGAACGTCTAGCCAGGAAGCCGCCAAGCGATCGGTTGCAGGGACGGTAAGACGCCCTACGGCAGGTCCATGGCGCCTTTCCACCCCTTGACTTGCGCGCCGTAGGGAGCGAAGCGGTTGAAGTGATGCTTCGTGCGCTCGTGATGGCGCATGTTCACCAGTACGGCCCGCTCACTGCGCAAAACGCTCGAAAGCATGGCGACACCCTGCTCGCTGAACGCGTAAGGACGGTATCGCCGGCCGCCCCATCTTGAAGTGCCAAATTGGAACCTCAAGTTTTCGAACTCCGCGTCGCTCAACTCGAACATGAAGTCGGCAGGAAAGCGTTGAAGATTGCGCTTCACCGCTTTATTGAGAATCTTCGTTTGTACGCCGTAGAGCGCGGCAAGATCGAAATCCAACATGACCTTATGAGCCCGCAGCAGCAGAATCGATTGCTGGATTCGCTCAAGCGGCAGCGTGGCCCCGATCCGTTTCCCCTTCCCCATTCGCCTTCAACGCGCAGGCTTCCTGGCGGATGACCTCCGCTTATTGAGGAGCAGGCGAAGACGTTTATTGCAGCCAACCGGCGCATCGCGCAGCGCGCTGACCCGCATCACTACGACGCAAAGGTGACCAAGGAGACTCAGCCCCCTGCCACGCCCTGGGTGTTGACGTAGAGCGAATAGACCGAGGTGCTCGCGGCCATGAAGAGGCGATTGCGGTAGACGCCGCCGAAGCACACGTTGGCGCAGCGCTCGGGCAGGTCGATGCGCCCGATGAGCTTGGCTTCGCTGTTGAAGATGTTGACGCCGTCGAGCGCCTCGCTGCCCATGCCCCAGCCCATCCAGAGGTTGCCGTCGACGTCCAGGCGGAAGCCGTCCGGCGTTCCGCCGGGCTCGGCGGTGAGAAACACGCGGCCGTTCGAAAGCCGCGTGCCGCCGTCCACGACGTCGTAGAGGCGCACCACGCGCGGAGTCGCGCCGGCCTCGATGATGTAGAGCTTGGACTCGTCGGGCGAGAAAGCGAGGCCGTTGGGCCGGTTGACATCGCCCGCCACCACGGCGAGCTTGCCCGACCTCGGATCCCAGCGATAGACGTTGGTCGGCAGCTCCGGCTTGGCGACGTGCCCCTCGTAGTTGCCGAGGATGCCGAACGGCGGATCGGTGAACCAGATCGAGCCGTCCGACCTGCACACGATGTCGTTCGGCGAGTTGAGCGGCTTGCCGTCGTAGCGGTCGGCGATCAGGCTGATCGTGCCGTCGTGCTCGGTGCGCGTCACGCGCCGCGTGTCGTGCTCGCAGGTGAGCAGCCGCCCCTGGCGGTCGCGCGTATTGCCGTTGGCGTTGTTCGAGGGCTTGCGGAACACGCTCACCGCGCCGGTTTCCTCCTCCCACTTCAGGATGCGGTTGTTCGGGATGTCGCTCCACAGGAGATAGCGCCCGTCGCCGAACCACACCGGACCCTCGTTCCAGCGCGTGCCCGCGGCGATTCTCTCGACCTTCGCCAGCCCGAGGCGATAGCGCCCGAAGCTCGGGTCGACGACCTTGACCGACGGGTCCGGATAGCGCCCGCTCGGCTGCCAGGTATTCGGTGTCTGCGCCGCGGCGCGCGACATCGCCGCCAGCGCGGCAATGCCTGCTCCTGCCTTGAGAAACTGCCTTTTGCTCGATTCCATGCTCCCCTCCGATCGGTTTATGGCGCGAGAGACGCCACGTAGGCGGCGAGCGCGATCATGTCCTCGATCGCGAGATTCTCGACCGTGGGCTTCATCTGCGGGCTCTCGGTTCCCTTGCGCGCGCCGTGCTTGAAGTCGTAGAGCTGCCGGAAGAGATAGGTCGGCGAGCGGCCGGCGATTCCGGGGATCGCACCGACGCCTTTCAATTCCGTCCCGTGGCAGCTCGCGCATTGAACGGTTTTCCCCCCGCCGCCGCTTGTCGCGAGCACCTGGCCCTTCTGGATGCTACCCGGCGGGACGTAGGCGACGAAGCGGGCGTGCGTGTCCCGGCTCTCGAAGTGCTCGAGAACTTCCGGCATCTCGATGATGCGCTGACCCAGGGCCTCCTGCTCGCCGTTGCCGATGACGGTGAAGTGCCAGCCGGTGACATAGGTTCGCGGAACGCTGTCGCCTTCGACCACGCGGACGACGGCTCTCGTCTTCAGCGCCGAAAAGTACGCCGCAGCGGCTTCAATCTCGGGGTCGGTGGCGGCTTTGGCAAGCGAGATCATCAGGTCGACGTTTCTTCCCGGCACCGAAGTCTTCCGGGCGCCGCTTTTGTAGTCGGCCATCTGCTGCACGATATAGGCGGCGGGAAGCCCCGCGATATTCGAGTTTTCCGGGCCCCCCGGCCCATTGGCGCGGTGGCAGAAACCGCAGGCAAATACATCCGGCTTTCGGCCACGCGCCACGACTTCCGGCTGAAGTGGGTGCTCGCCGGGATGCCAGACGGGCGAGAAGAAACGATCGCGCAGTTGGGTCAGCGTAAAGCTCGCGGTGCTCCCCGGAACGCGCCGCGGAACGCCGTCGTCGGGCTTCGGCTTGAATCCCGGAGGATTCGCCGGATACGCCCACTCGGGCGGACTGTCCGCGCCGTAGGCGGCGCCCGCCGCCAGAACGCACGCCATTGCGAGGACGAGCTTCAGTTTGCGGCGAAGCAATAGAACAGGCCGGCGCCGCCGGAGGCTTTGAGGTTGTCCTGGCTGCAGCCGCGCGAGCCGTGCGAGGAGTTCCAGGACTTCATGTGCCGGGTTTCCTTCAATCCGGCGCGGTCATGGTGGCCGACGATCGCCGAGCCTTCGCCGCTCTTCGTCCAGTTGCCGCAGGTGGTATCGCCGCCCGCCGTCGAGAACATCCCGACCGGGTCCGAGCCCGTCAGCATGTCGTGCATGTTCACGGCATCCCCGCGGCCGCTGACCACCTCGCCCTTCTCGGTCAAAGCCGTCTGCTTGTTGATGTTGCTGTGCTCGGAATGCAGGTTCCCCACGTTCTTGGCCACGACCACGCCCTTGGCGTTCTTCCACGGGCCTTTCCCGATGCGCTCGCGCGCGTTCACGCCCGCGTCGCCCCCCGGCAATGTCGTGCTCAGGTACGCGTGCCAGTTCGTCGCCTTCGCGCCGGCCGCCTTGGCGAGCGTCTGGCAATGCGCGTCAGCGCCCTCCACACCGCCGAGATCGGCGCCGTTGCCTTTGCCCACGCTGGTCACGAAGAACGTCATGTTCGCCTGCTGAGCCTGCACCGTCGATGTCATCCCTGTTCCCATTACGGCCGCCGAGACGAAAATGGTTGCTGCCGAGATTCTCGAAAGTTTCATCTGACGTCCTCTTTGATGGATCAAGTTGAACGAAGCTGGAAAGCATACACTTTCGCACTCCATCCAATTAGGAGGACTGTGGCGAAATCAATGAAACCCGTCCCCGACGGCTATCACAGCATCACTCCGTACCTGATCTGCGGCGGCGCGGCGAAGGCGATCGAGTTCTATAAAAAAGGCTTTCGGCGCGGTGGAAACCTTGCGCCTGGACGCCCCCGGCGGAAAGATTGGCCACGCCGAGTGAAAATCGGCGATTCGATCGTAATGCTGGCCGACGAGCACCCGGAAATGGGCGCGCGCGGCCCACGCACAATCGGCGGCTCGCCGGTGAGTATTCTTCTCTACGTCAACGATGTTGACGCGGTGTACGCGCGCGCGGTCGGCGCGGACGCGAAGGCACAAAGGCCGGTCTCGAACCAGTTCTATGGCGATCGCGCCGGGAGCGTGGAGGACCCGTTCGGCCATACCTGGCACATCCACACGCACGTGGAAGATCTGACGCCGGAGGAAATCGCCTAGCGCGCGCCCAAGGGGCCCTAGAAACGCCCCTTACAGCGGCGTGCTATCCGGCGGGCCGCGCAGGATAATTACAAGTTAGCTGTCATTTACTATGCAAAGCCTTTTAACCCAAGGAGTAAACAATGCAGTTCATTACGCGGCTCGTAGTTCTCGCAACATGTGTTTTCGGAACGCTGATTGCCTTTCCCGCCCACGCTCAAGAGGGGATGAAGCGAACGATACTGAACCGGGCTGATCTGTCCGGTGCGCCCGGAATGGAGATAATCAGCAGCATATTGGTAGTTCAACCGGGTACCACGATTCCGCGGCACTTTCACAATGGCATTGAAACAGGCCGCGTCCTTAAAGGCGGCATGATTCAGAATCCTGGTAAGGAGCCGCAGATGCTAAAGACGGGTGCACCTATTTTCAACCTCCGAGGTGTAATGCATGCGGGCTTCAAAGTGGTCGGCGATAAACCGATGACGCTTTACACGGTTCATGTGGTCGATAAGGGCAAGCCGCTTTTCGATGGGGTTAAATAGCGGAACTTGCACAGCACGTTTTCTCGAGCCTCGTACAAGCTAACCACCTAGTCAACGCGGACGCTGTGCCAGCGGGACGCCACTGGCGCGGTCGCCGAGAGATGCAGCCCTCGGCCAGAACCAGGATGGGGTGCAATCGGACACCTAATGGGAAAGGCCATGCGAAAGTTCATTCGATTGGTTAGCGCAGCAGGAACTCTTGCCCTTTCGGTGCTTCCGGCTGCTGCGCAATATCCCTCGAAGCCAATCACTCTCGTCGTGCCGTATCCCCCGGGCGGGCTGATCGATCTGGCGGCGCGCATCATTCAGCCGAAGATGCAAGTGGAGCTAGGCCAGCCGGTGGTGGTCGAGAACCGCTCAGGCGCGGGCGGCAACGTCGGCGCCGAAGCCGTCGTGCGCGCATCGCCCAATGGCTACACGCTTCTGCTTGCCAATCCGTCGCTCGGAATCAGCCCGCACATCTACCCCAAGCTCAACTACCGGCCGCTCGCGGACTTCGCCTACATCGGGCTGTACGGCAAGACGCCCAACGTTCTGCTCGTGCATCCGTCGCTGCCGGTGAGGTCGGTGCGCGAGCTGATCGACTACGCGAAGAAGAATCCCGGCAAGCTCAATTACGCCTCGAACGGCTACGGCACCTCGCCGCAGATGTCGATGGAGCTGTTCAAGGGCATGACCGGGACCTTCATCGTGCACATCCCGTTCCGCGGCAGCGGGCCGGCGACGGCATCGCTCCTCGCGAACGAAACGCAGCTGATGTTCGACAACCTGCCGCAGCAAGTCCCGCTGATCAACGGCGGCAGGGTTCGGGCGCTTGCGGTGACCAGTCTCGCGCGCTCGCCGGTGATGGCAGAGTTGCCAACCCTCGACGAGCTGGGCCTAAAGGGTTTCGAGGTAACATCGTGGTTTGGCCTCGTCGCACCGGCCGGAACGACGCGTGAGGTGGTGATGCGACTCAACGACGCGCTCAATCGCACTACGCAGGACCCGCAGGTGCATGAGGCCCTCGTGTCGCGCGGCGCAACGGTGATGCAGGGTACGCCGGAGGACTTCTACAATTTCGTCAAGGGCGAGATTGAGAAGTGGGGTCCGATAGTGAAGCGCGCCGGCGTGATCGCCGAATAGCCGTCGCGACTGGCGGACGGGCGTTTCCGCCTCGCCAAAGTCGGTGTTGATAGATTGGGACGCAGGAGTAATCTATCGCGGAGCGAGGCTCCAGCACAGACAAAGCCGAACGGGGAACGCATATGGCCACGAGAAACGAAGCCAAAGCCAAGCGACAGAAGACGCCGGCAAGAAGACCGATAGCCCGTAAAAAGACCCCACCCGTCAAAAAAACGGTCGCGAAGAAGAAGCCGATGGTCCGAGGCGCAGCGACGAAGAAGAAGCCGGCGCCGCGACCGGCGCAAACCCTCAAGGCGCAGCCAGTACGCGCGCCTTCACAGCCGGCCAAACCAGCCGCTCCCGCGGCGGCGCCCGCTCCCTTGGCGGGCGAGGAACGCGTCGGGACCGTAACCCACTATTACGGCCATCTTTCTGTCGCCGCGGTGCGCATGGACTCGGGGAGTCTGCGCATGGGTGACATGATTCATGTCGTGGGCCGCACCAGCGACTTCCGCCAGCGCGTCGAGTCCATGCAGGTCGAGCACGAACCCGTGTCGGAAGTCCGGGCGGGCCAGGAATTCGGACTAAAAGTGACCGACCACGCACGCGAGCACGACATCGTGTACAAAGCCGCCGCTCCGCAGCCGTGACCCGGCAGCACGCCTAACTAATCGCTCAAGTCGACGCTGCTGAAGCGGCGCGGCTAGTCCTGAACGTTAGGCCCGAGAATGCCGGTAGTTTGACGCTTCGCGAATGTCCGCTCTTGGCCGACAGCGGACGTTCGTCAATGTCCGCTTTCGACCCAAAGCAGACGTTGCCGCTGGGGTCTTGTCGCTTCTTGATCTGTTGTAGTAGGCGGCGCAGAATGCTCGCGCGTTTTGAGGAAATTTTATGGGAACCTTTCGTTGCCAAAATCCCAATTGCGCCAAGGAGTCCGACTATTCGTTGGCGCAAATTCACACCAAAAATTCGACAGTCTTGTGCCAACATTGCCAGACGATTCACCGCTTGGAGATTCTCCCAAGTAACCCCGGTGCGCCTCTTCGGTTGCGCGCTGGCGGCCTGTATTGGAGTCCGGGCTAGGGCTAGCTCGAAGCCGCGGATCGCGAGCGCTTACCGGTAGGCCATCCTCAACGTCCGCTTTCGACCCTAAGCGGTCACTCGCGCGCCGGGCGTATTATCGTCGGCACATGCAGCCTTGGGGCGCTAGCTATGGGTGTTTGGGTTATCCCTGCGCAGGAATGAGGCCGTCACGATGAAAAAAAATCTCGAGATGTTCGTTGCTTTCGCGCTCCTTGCGGCCGCGGGCGCGGCCGCGCCGCAGCAGGTGTCGACCCCAGCGCCTGCTCCGGCACAATCTGCAACGCAGCCGCCGGCAAAGCCAATCCTCAAGCTCAGGCTGGACGAAGTCGAGCCCCGGCCGGCAATTACATTCGCCCCGAAAGACGGCGGCAAGAGGCAGGATGCGGCGCAAAGCCTGCCAGGGCTCGGAGGGAAGCCTTCGAAGTCCTGGGAGAATCCCACATCCCCGGTCGTCCCGCCGTCGAACGATAACCTCTGAAGCGCGCCAAGCCCGCGGACCTTCCCGTCGAGCAGCCGACGAGCTGGTGATCCGCTGCTCAGTGTCTCTCATATAACGGAAGGAACCAAAAATGATGAACATCGGATACAACGGCCTCTGGGGCCTGCTGATACTCGCTGGTGATATCTGGGCGATTATCAACATTCTTCAAAGCTCCGTTTCCAATGAGAAGAAATTGATTTGGATAATCGCGGTGGTGCTACTGCCGCTGCTTGGCTTGATCCTGTGGTATTTCCTCGGACCACGGGACGGAAGGGCGTAGGCGACCTGAGGGGAATAACTGACTCCGCTTCTTATAGATTTCTATTCAAAGCTGCTCGGTTATCCCCTGATCGGTCGCGCACGCAGCACACCTATCAAAGCTGCAGGGGTAAAGGACGCAACGTGAAGTTATTGGTCATGATCATCGGTCTTCTCATCGCTGCCATGGGCATCCTGGGCATTGCAGCTCCTTCCGTGCCGCTTCAGGTTGCGCAATCGCTGCTAACGCCCAGTGCTCTCTACATTGTTGCGGCCGTACGCGTGTGCTTCGGGCTCTTGCTAGTGTGGGTTGCACCGGGTTCGCGTGCGCCCATCGCTCTTCGCGTCCTTGGCGTGCTCATTGTCATCGCGGGCGTGATCACGCCGTTCTTCGGCGTCGAGCGCTCGCGCGCCGTCGTTGATTGGTGGTCGAGCCAAGGGGCTGCGTTCATGCGTGTGGGGATGGGCTTCGCTGTTGTTTTCGGTCTCGCCATCGTCTATGCCGTCGCTCCTCGCCGTCGAGCCGCCGCCTAACCCCGCGTTCGAGAGCGGACGTTAGGACGTGGCGAATGTCCGCGTGGGCACCGTGAAACGGACGGCACCACTCAGTCGAGTTTCTCTGAGACGGTTTTCGTTCCAGTCGCATTCTCTAGAACAATAGTCGCTATCGGCTTACCCTGTTCCAACGACGGAACGACGCTAACCGCTCGATACCCGGTGTTGCCAGCCACCGCCTTATCGGCGGCAGCGCGCAGACTCTTTTTCGCTATCGCCATAGCTTTGTTCTGAGTGACTGAATATGAGAGGTCATCACCTCCCTTAATTTCTTCGCTCTTAGAGATCTTGCCGCTCTTATAGTCGACAATCACTTCCGAGAACTTGCCCTTATTCGTGGTGTATACGGAGAGCTGGAGCTTTCCATCTTCCATCTCGAATTTGCCCGAAATCGGTTTACCTTTCTGCTGTGCGGCAGCGAGTCCCTTGCTAAGCGAGATCTTTGCCGCTTTGAGTGCATTCCAATCGACCCCCTTCTCCTCGGCTATAGCGGTGCCGCCCATCAGAAGCGCTCCGCCAATTGCGGGGATAACCAGCCTTGAGAATCTCGTGTTCATAACTACTCCTTTTGCGTTTTACTACTGGTTGCGAGCTTCGATTCCCTGTGACGTATCGTCAATAGGGACTCAGTTTTCTGCGATCGCCGTTTTTTCAAGCGCGGCACGCAGCGCCTTGGCGAGCTTCACCGAATTATCGGTGACCCAGAAGATATTGGGCTACGGAGCTGCTCCACCAATTCGATCCTCGATGTAGTGCAAGGCAACATTAGCCAGCACGACTAGCGCTGCTATTGTCCCCGCCCACAAGATCATCCCAAAGCCAGAGAACACGCCAACAGCGCACGAGCACCACACCGTGGCCGCCGTATTAATGCCGCGCACGGTGCCTCCCTCATGCCAGATGAGCCCGGCACAAAGAAACCCGACGCCAGTCACCACCTGGCCGACGACGCGCGCTGGCCCGGTGTTGTCGCCGATTAGCACGCCCGCGATCACATAGGCCGCCGCGCCGAGCGCGACCAACGCGTTCGTGTGCAGCCCCGCGGGATGCTTGCGTATTTGGCGCTCTAGACCGATCAAAGCACCGAACACAACCGCCACGATTAGGCCGACGGCGTGGCGCGCATCGAACGTTAAGCTTCCCAGCGCCTCCATGCCCACCCCCTTGAACTGTGGTAGCAGAGCGCAGCGTTGCACAGTTGATCGTCAAGTACAACAGGGCCGCCGTAGTGAATGACTGCTCATGGCCGGAAGCGGTCATTAGCAGAAGCGAGCTCAAACCCTGTCTAGCATTTCTTAGTGGCCTGGAACGTCGCGCTGGCGTAAGCTCATTCGGCTGGACGGATCGTCGAGCCCAATAGCGCGCCGCGTCCATAGAGTTGTTGCACCAGAACCATTACAGATCACAGCTAACAAAATCCCCACAGGAGCAAATCCATGTCCCAGCCTGTTTTCGAACGCTCGCGCCGGCGCGTCCTCAAGGCGATAGCCGGCAGCGCCGCCGTTGCCAGTTCGCTCGGCTTTCCCGCCGTCGTCCGCGCCCAGCAGGACACGCTGAAATTCGGCCATCTCACCCCGCGCACGGGATTCCTTGGCCAGCTCGGCGACTACGGCTTCAAGGCCGCCTCGATGGCTGTTGACGAGGTCAACGCTGCAGGGGGGCTGCTGGGGCGCAAAGTCGAGCTGATTGCCGAAGACAGCGTTAACCCTCAGACCGCGGTCACAAAGGCGCAGAAGCTTGTGGAGCGCGACAAGGTCCTCACGCTGATCGGCGAAATCAATTCCGCCTCCGCGCTCGCCATCGGGGAACAGGTGGCGCGCTACCGCATCCCGTTTTTCAACACCGGCGCCAATTCCGATGCGCTGCGCGGCAAGAACTGCAACCGCTTCATGTTCCACGTCGAGGGTTGCAACACGATGTACACCAAGACGATCGGCGCCTGGCAGAAGGCCGAGAACAAGATCAAGGGCGCGAAGTGGTACATGCTCACCGCCGACTACGCCTTCGGTCACGACCTGTTCCGCGTCTCGTCCCGCTTCCTCAAGGAAAACGGCGGCGAGCTCATCAACAACGACATGGTGCCGACCAACACCCCCGACTACAGCGCCTACATCCTGAAGATCCGGCAGGCGAAGCCCGATTTCGTCTACATCAATCTGGCCGGCGTGGACCAGACGACGTTCCTCAAGCAGTACAAGGAATACAACCTGCCCTACCCGTTGGCCGGCGGAGTGATGGACACGATCCCGTTCTGGGCCGCGGGCATCGATTCGATCTCCGGCCACTGGCAGAGTCTGTGGTATCACGGCCTCAACGTTCCTGCAGCGCATGCATTCACCAAGCGCTTCTGGGACAAGAATGGGTTTCCGCCCGACAACCAAGCCTGGGGCGACTACGTCGGGGTGATGATCGTGGCGCAGGCGATTGCCGAGGCCAAGTCCACCGACGCAGTGAAGCTGGTCGAGTACCTGGAGAAAGGCGCGAGCTTCGACATCCTCAAGGCGCGCCGCGGCATGTTCCGTGCCTGGGACCACCAGTTGCTGCAGGAGATGTACGTGGTCAAGGTGAAGGACAAGGCGAAGATGAAGGACAAGTGGGACATCTTCGAGATCGTGCAGCCAGTGCCCGCCCCCAACGAATCGCTGGAGCTGATCCAGCCGACGAAGGAAGAGAACAACTGCACCATGGCGTGATCTGAAACCGCCGCACCGGGGCGGGCATCGTCGCGCCCCGGATGTTCCCTCCCCCTCGCGGGGAGGGTGCGGCGAATCGCCTTCCGCGCAAATGATCGGTATCGTCATCGAGCAGATCCTTAACGGTCTGCTGGTTGGCGCCTACTACATCGTGCTCGCGCTAGGGCTGTCGCTCATCTTCAGCCTGGGTGGCGTCGTGAACCTCGCTCACGGTGCGTTCTACGCGCTCGGCGCCTACTTCGCCGTCGAGGTGCAGAAACACCTCGGCTTCGGCGGCGCGGTGGTGCTGGCGCCGGCCGGCGTGGCGCTGGTCGGCATGGCGATCGAGACCCTGTTCCTGCGCCGCCTGTACCGCGAGGACCCGATGCTCGGGTTACTGTTCACCTTTGGTCTGGCAATGACCGCCGAGCAGAGCCTGAGGCTTATCTGGGGCACGTCGGGCCTACCGTTCCCCATCCCCGAGGCGCTGCGCGGACAGCTCTTGCTCGGCGATTTCATCTACTCGTACTACCGCCTTACGGTGCTCGGCGTGTCCGCGGCCTCGGTCCTCGGCTGCTGGCTGCTGCTCAACAAGACCGCCTTCGGGATGATTGTGCGCGCCGGCACGCGCGATCCCGAGATGGTTCGCGCCATGGGCATCAGCCTCAAACCCGCACTCACCGCGGTGTTTGCGCTTGGCGTCGGTCTCGCCGGGCTCGCCGGCGTGATGTCCGCGCCGCTCGCCGGCGTGCAGCCGGCCATGGGCAGCGAGATCCTCACCGCGGCTTTTGTCGTCGTGGTGATCGGTGGGCTGGGTAGCTTCTGGGGCGTAGTTTTCGCAGGATTGCTGATCGGCGTGGTGCGCGGTGTCACCGTGGTGTTCTATCCGCCCGCGGCCGAGGTGTCGATGTACATCCTGATGGCGCTGATCCTGCTTTTCCGTCCGCGCGGCCTCATGGGCGAGAAGTTCGAGAAATTCGAGTGAGCGCATGAGCGCGCTTCGACATCCCCTCGCGCTCTGCGCCGTTGTGCTGCTGGCGCTGCCCTTCCTCGTCAGCGCGATCGGTTTCACCCATGGACTGGCAACCGAGATCGCGCTCTTCGCGCTAGTCGGCTTGGGCTACAACCTGCTGCTCGGATACACCGGCCTGCTCTCCTTCGGCCACGGCCTCTTTTTCGGATGCGCAGCGTATTGCGCGGCGCTGGTTCAAATTCACTGGTTCAAGGCAAGCGTGTTTATTCCGCTCGCTCTCACGATGATCTTCAGCGCAACTCTCGGGGTGGTCATCGGCTTCCTGGTGCTGCGACGGCGCGGCGTGTATTTCTCGCTTCTCACGCTGGCGTTCACCGCGCTTACCTTCACTATCGCCTTCCGCTGGACCGAATTCACCGGCGGGGAATCGGGCCTGAGGGGAGTCATGCGCCCGAGCGTGCTCGGTCTCAATCTCGATCACCAGCTCGTGTTTTATTACTTTGCCGCGGCGATCGTTTTCGCCGCAGCGTGGGGCGTCTGGCGTATCGTGCATTCTCCCTTCGGCTCGGTTCTCGCGGCGATCCGCGAGAACGAGCAGCGCGCGGGCTTCATCGGCTATCCGGTGCGGCGCTACAAGCTCGTCGCGTTCGCGGCGTCGGCGACGATCACCGGACTGGGCGGCGCGCTGTTCGCCTTCCTCAAGCTTTTTGCCTCGGCCGATCCGGTGCACCCCACCTTCTCCGGCGAACTCGCGGCGATGACCATCATTGGCGGAACCGGCAGCTTCCTGGGCCCGCCGCTCGGGGCGCTTTTCTACATCCTGTTCCGCGAGATCCTTTCCGGTTACACCGCTTCGTGGATGTTCTGGTTCGGCCTGCTGTTCATGGGCTTCATCCTGTTTTCCCCTTCCGGACTGATCGGCCTGGGCGAGCGAATCCTTGCGCCATTTCGCAGGGAACGGGAAGGTCTGGCAGCGATGGCCTCAAGGGTGAAGCCCAGTCCTTCGCAGGAGGTGCCCGACTTTCTCCTGCACGCCGATGAGCCCGATCCCGGAACGGTGATCCTGTCCACCGGGCGGGTGAGCAAGAGCTTCGGCGACTTTACCGCCGTCGACGCCGTTAGCGTGCGGATCCGGCACGGTCAGTTGCAGGCCCTGATCGGGCCCAATGGCGCGGGCAAGACCACGCTGTTCAACATCCTCTCGGGAATGTATCCCCCCGAAGGCGGCAGCCTCGACTTCCGTGGCCAGCCGCTCGCGGGATTGTCGCCGGATCGATTCGCTGCGATGGGCATCGCGCGCTCGTTCCAGATTACCAACCTGTTTCCCGGGCTCACCGTTTTCGAAAACATCCGCCTCGGCATGCAGGCACACGACGCGAGGCGCTTCGATCTGTGGCACGCCAAGGAGAGCCTCGGCGAGGTGAGCACCCGGACGCGCGCACTGATTCGCTTCCTCGGCCTCGAAGGTCTCGAGGAGGCGCGCGTGTCGAGCCTGTCCTACGGTGGGCAGCGGCTGATGGAGATCGGCCTGGCGCTTACCGCGCGCCCGAGGCTGCTTCTACTCGACGAGCCGCTCGCGGGGCTCGCCGCGGCCGAGCGCGAACGCGTTGTCGCCATGGTGAAGATGCTCTCGCGCCACATGGGCGCTCTGCTGATCGAGCACGATATTGACCGCGTGTTCGAGTTCTCGGACAGCATCACGGCCATGGCCAATGGTGCGGTGCTGATCGAAGGCAACGCCGAGCAGGTGTCGGGCGACCGCCAGGTGCAGGAGGTTTACCTTGGCAGCGGCCGAAAGGTGGTGATGGCGGAACGCTCGGCGAGCGCGCCTGCCGACGGCGAAGTCCTGCTCGAGCTCGAAGGCGTCAACACCCACTACGGCAAGAGCCACATCCTCCACGACGTGTCCCTAATAGCGCGTGCCCACCAGGTTACCGCATTGCTCGGCCGCAACGGCGCGGGAAAGACTTCCACGCTTAAGAGCATCATGGGCCTCGTCGCGACCTCGAGCGGCGCGATCCGTTTCAACGCAGAGCCGATCAACGGCCGCAGCCCAGAGCACATCGCGCGCGCCGGCATCGGACTGGTGCCGCAGGGGCGGCGGCTTTTCCCCGGCCTGACCGTGGCCGAGAACCTGAAGCTCGGCGGCCTGTCGAGGGCGTCGCGCGACAGCGAAGGAGTGCACTGGGACGAGGAGCGCATCTTCGGCTACTTCCCGCGAGTGCGCGAAAAACTGAACACCAAAGCCGATCTGCTGTCCGGCGGCGAGCAGCAGATGGTAGCCATCGCGCGCGCGCTCTCCGGTAACGTTCGGCTGTTGCTCCTCGACGAGCCGTTCGAGGGACTCGCACCCGCGGTGGTAGAAGAAGTCTTCAAGTCGCTCGACCAGCTGCGACACGAGATCGCGATCCTCATCATCGAGCACGACCTCGACCTCGTCCTGGCGCTCGCCGATCACGCTTACGTTCTCGATCGCGGACGCGTCAGCCACTCGGGACCCGCCGAGCCCCTGCTCACGGACCTCGACTTTCGCAAGTCCGTGCTCTGGGTCTGACAGGTTCTCGTACAACAACTCACCACAGTGATGAGCGGCTTCTTGCTGTTGATGCGCGGGCCGGTCATCGCCCGCCCGCCGCAAAGGCGCCTTCGCTGAGGAAACGCCACCCCGCTGCGTCCGCCGCACGCCGGTCATCTGGCGAGGCGTAGGCTCGTAGTGAGTGGTCGTTTCCAACCATCACGTGCTCCTCCGCCGGAACGTATTGCTTGATCGCGACAAGAAAGTGCGCCTTGTCCGTTCCGATCAAGCTCGGCCCAATAAAGGACAGCACCCGGTGCCATTCGGGTACTTGCAACGTGACCGCAGCCCAGTTGCCGCACAACCCCAGCACGTGGCCTTCCGCTCGCAACGCGACCAGCGCCTCCCACTGTACCGGCCCGTGAGAGAGGTACAGCGTTTCGTCCACATCAAAAGCGTACACCTTCATATAAATTCTCCGCCCTTCGCCCCACGCCCGACTAGCAGCGCGTTGCACTGATCGGGAATTCCACCGCAAGCATCGGAGTTTCGCGAGTGCCGATGCCCCATACAGTACGGACATCGCATGGAGCGCTACCGTGGTGTCCCGAGAAACCCATACCCCCAAGCACGACGCGAAAGCAAAGGTCGATGCCTTTGACTGGCCGGAAATCGTCCGGTCACTGGATGCCGATGGCACCGCGGTCTTGCCGCGACTTCTCGAGCCCGGTCGGTGTGCACAACTCGCGGCTGGGTACTCGAAGGATGACCTGTATCGCTCGCGCATCGTAATGGCGCGCCACGGCTTTGGCCGCGGCGAATACAAATACTTCCGCTATCCGTTGCCGGAGCTCCTGCAGGACCTGCGGGAAGCGCTTTATTCCAGGCTCGCCCCCATTGCGAATCGCTGGAACAATGAGATGGGCATCGATGTGCGCTATCCGAGCGTTCATGCCAGCTTCATTCGCCGCTGCCACCGCGCCGGTCAAGAGCGTCCGACGCCGTTGATCCTTCAATACGTCGAAGACGACTACAACTGCCTGCATCAGGATCTCTACGGCGAGCACGTGTTTCCGCTCCAGGCCACGATTTTGCTCTCGAAACCGGGGGCGGACTTCGAAGGTGGCGAGTTCGTCGTGACGGACGCCGGCACACGGGAGAAGCGAGCCGACGTGGTGAACCTTACGCAAGGCGACGCCGTGATCCTGGCGGTGAATCACCGGCCGATGGCCGGCCGCCACGGTCCGGTGAAGACCGCCATGCGCCACGGGGTGAGTCGCGTGCGCCGCGGCCTTCGTCATACCGTGGGCATCATCTTCCACGACGCGCGTTGAATCGCGAGTCTATCGGGACCCAAGCGGTCGTCCTGCGCGGCTTCGCTTTGCCCTATGTAAACGAGCTCTTGCCGGCACTCAAAGTCGTCGAGGAAGCGTCTCCATTTCGGCGCATGGTCACGCCCGGTGGATTCACCATGTCGGTGGCCCTGACAAATTGCGGTGCGCTTGGCTGGACCACCGACCGACGCGGCTATCGCTACACCAGCGCGGACCCGTTAACGGGCAAGCAATGGCCTCCGATGCCCCACTCTTTCGTCCGCCTTGCCCGCGCGGCGGCCTCTGCAGCCGGATTCGATCACTTCGAGCCCGATGCATGTCTCGTCAATCGCTATGTTCCGGGCTCGCGCCTGTCCCTGCACCAGGATAAGAACGAGCGTGACTTTGGGGCACCCATTGTCTCGGTGTCCCTTGGCATTCGCGCGATCTTCCTTTTCGGCGGGACTTCGCGGAACGACAGGCCCGCACAGGTGCCTCTCGTTCATGGTGACGTGGCGGTCTGGGGTGGCGCAGACCGCATGCGCTATCACGGCGTCATGCCGTTGAAGAAAGACCGGCACCCGCTTCTTGGCGAGCAGCGCATCAATTTCACGATCCGCAAGGCCGGATAACGTTCGACCGCAAGAGTCGGAGTGTCTCGCGGAGCCCGTCACTCTACATTGGGTCGGACCATGGAACTATTCCTGAACAGGATCGAATCACCGCTGGGTGAAATGCTGCTCGTGACGGACGGCCAGGGCATGGTGCGCGCTCTGGATTTCACGAACCACCAGGTGCGGCTGCAGCGTGAGTTGCGCGAGCGCTTCAGCGGCATCGAGCTGCGCGAAGCCATCGAGACCGAAACGGTGAAGATGATTTCCGGAAATCTCGATCGCTACTTCAAAGGCGATCTCACGGCACTGGACGATATTGCGGTGGCTGCCGATGGCAGTGACTTTCAACGCCAGGTTTGGGCGGCGCTCCGCAAGATCCTGGCCGGAAAGACCACCACCTACGGGGAACTCGCACGGTCCCTCGGCCATACCGATCCCCGTATGGCCAAGGACATTGGCGCTGCGGTCGGCGCCAATCCGATCGCCGTCGTCGTTCCCTGCCATCGCGTGATTGGCAGAGATGGGACGCTGAAGGGCTACGCCTGGGGGCTGCAACGCAAGCATCGCCTACTCATGCACGAGAAGGCGGAAGTGTCCCAGGGCGGGACCGCCGCGTTGTTCAGCCTCTAAGGCTGAACCACCCAGAATTCGACCGCAAGAGACGGAGTTTCTTGCGGTCGAATTGCTTCCATACTGACGCCATGAAATCCAAGGACATTGTGCAGGATCCGCGCTGGGCCGCCGTCATGGCTCGCGATCCGGCTGCGGACGACCAGTTCGTCTACGCCGTCAAGACCACGGGCATCTACTGCAAGCCCAGCAGCGCATCGCGTCTGCCGAAGCCCGAGAATGTCGAGTTCTTCGACACGGCGAAAGCCGCTGAAGCTGCCGGCTACCGGTCGAGCACGGCAACGGACCAGACGACGGTCGCGGCCGAGCACGCGAAGCTCGTCGCCGAAGCCTGCCGGAGGATCGAAGCGGCCGAAACGGCACCGGGCTTGGAGGCGCTCGCGAAATCCGCTCGCATGAGCCCGTTCCACTTTCACCGGGTGTTCAAGGAAGTGGCCGGCCTCACGCCCAAGGCCTACGCCTCGGCGCACCGCGCGCGCCGCATGCGCGAGCGTCTCACTGGCTCCACCGAGTCGATCACCCATGCGATCTACGACGCGGGCTTCAACTCCAACAGCCGCTTTTACGAGGCCTCGGACCGGGTGCTCGGCATGCGCGCCAAGGACTACCGCGCCGGTGGCGCGAACGCGGCGATTCGCTTCGCCGTGGGCCAAAGCTCACTCGGTTCGATCCTGGTCGCGCAAAGCGAGCGCGGTGTCTGCGCGATTCTTCTGGGCGACGACCCCGAAAGGCTCGTTCGCGACCTGCAGGATCAATTTCCCCGGGCCGAGCTGATCGGCGGCGACGCAGCCTTCGAGAAACGGGTCGCCCAGGTTGTCGGGTTCGTCGAAGCGCCGCAGCGCGGCCTCAAGCTGCCGCTGGATCTCCAGGGGACGGCGTTCCAGGAACGTGTCTGGCAGGCTCTGAGGAAGATTCCTCCGGGCACCACGGTGAGCTATGCCGATATCGCCAGGCGCATCGGAAAGCCCAAAGCCGTGCGCGCGGTTGCTCAGGCCTGCGGGGCGAATCACCTGGCAGTGGCCATTCCCTGCCACCGTGTCGTGCGGCGCGATGGCGACCTGTCCGGATACCGATGGGGCGTGGATCGCAAGCGCGAGCTCCTTGAGCGGGAGAAACGTGCATGACGCGCCTCGCCAGGTTCGACTGGAAGGCCATCGAGACCGGGCTCGATCTCGAGGGTCAGACGGTGCTCCCGGGCCTGCTTTCCGCGGATGAATGCGATGCAGTGATTGCGCTCGACGCGAATGACAAGGCGTTCGGGGACGTGGTTCAGGAGCTTCGCGCGAAGCTCTACGAAAAGCTCGCACCCATCGCCAACCGCTGGAACATGACCATGGGGTCGGCGGCCCGCTATCCAGCGCGGCTGGATCAGCTTTTGCAGGTGTGCCACAAGGCCGGTCAGAGCCGCCCGCCGTCGGCGGTGAGCCGCTTGCGTAAGGGCGATCACCGGGCCTTGCGCCAGAATGCCGAAGGCGATTGCGTGTTCTCGTTGCAAGCCGTCCTGCTGCTTGGGCAACCGGGAAAGGATTTCACGGGGGGCGAACTCGTGATGACCGAGCAGCGGCCGCGCATGCAAACGCGGCCCATGGTAGTACCTCTACAAAAAGGCGATGCGACGGTGTTCGCCGTTCACTACCGGCCGTTCAAAGGAACGAAGGGCTACTACCGCGTCAACCTCCGGCACGCAGTGAGCCGGGTGCGCAGTGGGGAGCGGATCGCCGTCGACCTGCTCTTTCACGACGCGCCATGACGAAGAGGTCCTGGACGTTGCTGGATGCGAGCCGCAAGCCTTACCAGAGTGAACTACCAGGCTCTGTCGGGGGTCATCGCCGACAGCGTACGTACGGGCGTCTTGCCTGCCGTGCAGCGAACCAGGCGATCGCCCGCGGCGGCTATGTGAAGCACCGTGTGTTCTTCCTCGATGAGCGCACAGCGAAGGCCGCAGGCTACCGGCCGTGCGCCGTGTGCATGCCGGCAGAATATGAAGCGTGGAAGGCGACGCAGCCGCCCAGGCCGAAGAGGCGCTGATACTATTAATCCTTTTGGGGGGAAACAATCATGCAAGCTATTCGATTCACGGTCATGGCATTTGCCGCACTCGGCATCGCCACCGGAGGGTTCGTCCATGCGCAGGACAAGGCGAAGGAGCGCGCGCCCGTGATCAAGGTGCTGCTCGAAAACGACAAGGTGCGTGTCACCGAGTCTACGTTCAAACCGGGTGACGTTTCGCGCGCCGATCGCCGGGCGCGCACCAACTACATCGTGAAGAGCGGGAGGCTCGAGCGCACGTCGAAGGACGGCAAGAAGACGGTCTACGAACGTAAAGCCGGAACAGCAGTATGGCTCGAGGCCGATTCCGATGTGGTCAAGAACATCGGCAAGACCACGTTCGTGGTGGTCTCGGTCCAGCTGAAGTAAGCGGGCAGGGGAGCGGCAGCGGCCTCGCGCTGCCGCGCTGCTTACCCCGGGCGCAGTACCGCGCAATTGTGGACGGCACTGCCCGCTGACAAATTGGAATGACCGCTCTCGACCCAAAGCCGTCATTCCCGCGGACTATGAAATTCGTGGCGGCGAATGAGAACATAATTTGCGCTGCGCACCATTGCTAGTCCCGTTTCGGAGCCCTCCATGCACACCCACGATCTGAGTCCCTGGACGCATAGCCATGTGTTCGGCGCTGGCAGCCATGCAGCCGAACGCGGCACCAGGATGGTGATGTGGATCACCGCCGCCATGATGGTCGTGGAAATATGGGCTGGCTGGTGGTTCAACTCCATGGCGCTGCTGGCAGATGGCTTGCACATGAGTTCGCATGCCTTTGCCATCGGTCTGAGCGCGTTCGCCTACGTCGCCGCTCGGCGCTATGCCGGAGATTCGCGCTTTGCGTTTGGCACGTGGAAGATGGAAGTTCTCGCGGGCTACACCAGCGCCTTGTTCCTGCTCGGCGTCGCCGCGATGATGGCCTTCGCCTCCGTCGAGCGCATTGTCTCCCCGCAGGCAATTCACTTTCCGGAAGCCATCGCGGTGGCGGTCGTCGGCCTGGTCGTCAATATCGCTTGTGCTCTCATCCTTGGGCGAGCTGATGAGCATCACGATGACGCGAACGACCGCCATGGACACCATCACCACCACGACCTAAACCTGCGATCGGCCTATCTACACGTAATTGCCGACGCCGCTACCTCCGTGCTCGCCATAGTGGCGCTTGTCGGTGGAATGTTTTTCGGATGGAACTGGCTTGATCCGGTCATGGGAATAGTCGGTGCGATTCTTGTTGCCCGCTGGGCCTGGGGCCTGCTGCGGGACACGAGCCGGGTCTTGCTCGACCGGGAAATGGACCACCCGGTCACGGCAGAGATCAGGGAAGTCATTGCCGCGCTCGATCAGACGAAAGCGACTCGCATTGCCGATCTTCACCTCTGGCGCGTCGGGAAGGCGCGGTTCGCCTGCATCCTGAGTCTGGTTACCCACGATCCGGACATGACCCCGGCTTTCGTCAAGTCCGGTTTGAGCAAACACGAGGAACTGGCGCACGTTACCGTGGAAATACACCAGTGCACCTAGGTAATTCTTTACGGAATTTTTTCTTGACGCAGAATTTCGACGAGCGTATTTTCCGCCCGTCTCATCTTTCGGAGACCTGAATTGGATAGTTGCCCTAGTTGGGCGGTGATATAGCGGCGAGATAGCACCGCAGGTTCCAAGCAGTTCACCTGCCACTGTCTCGTCGATTGGGCGAGACAGCGCGCGTCAAGCAGTACCCGTGGCGATTGCCGCGGACCAGTGCATGTCTTGATTGTTGATGTCGCGATCGCATAGCCAGCGCCATCGAGCGTTCGCGCTCGGGCGTTTGCGCGTTGAACGCTGAGGAAACAAAGGCATGTTGAGCATACTAAAAAGACTCTTCGCGGCTTTCCTCCGCAGCCACGCCTTCACCCGGCATTTCCGGCGTCTCGCGCTACTGGAAAGTGCCGCCGGCACAGGCGTAAGCCGGGATATCCCACCGGGGCTAGCGCTAGAACTGGCGGCAGCCGCCCAGGACCATACAGAAGCGCTGCTCAGGCGTCTGGGCTCGAGTGCCGACGGCCTGACCGAGCCAGAGGCCGAGGCCATTCGCGCGCGCGTTGGCCTGAACGAAGTGGAGCACGAAAAACCACTGCCCTGGTGGCGGCACCTCTGGCTCGCCTACCTCACGCCCTTCAACCTACTCCTCACGCTTCTCGCCATGGTGTCCTATGTGACCGAGGACCTAAAAGCGACGATCGTCATCAGCGCCATGGTCATCCTCGCGACGCTTATTCGCTTCTGGCAGGAAACCAAATCCGGAAAGGCGGCAGAGAAGCTGAAAGCGATGGTGCACACAACCGCCACCGTGATCCGTCGCGAGGGCAAGCGCGAGGTCCCGCTCCGCGAGTTGGTGCCCGGCGACATCGTGTTTCTCTCCGCAGGCGACATGGTGCCCGCGGATTGCCGCGCGCTTTCCGCGAAAGATCTGTTCGTGAGCCAGGCGGCCATGACCGGCGAATCTCTGCCGGTCGAGAAATTCTCCGTGTTGCGCAACACAGCGGGGGCGAATCCGTTCGAGCTCGAGAACATCGCCTTCATGGGTACGATCGTGGTGTCGGGCTCGGCCACGGCAGTGGTAGTCGACACTGGCGATCGTACCTACTTCGGCGCGATCGCGGCTCGTGTCACCGCCACCGATCGCGAGACGACACATTTCCAAGCCGGCGTGAACCATGTGAGCTGGCTGCTAATCCGTTTCATGCTGGTGATGGCGCCGCTCGTGCTCCTGATTAATGGCTTTACGAAGCACGACTGGGTGGAAGCCTTCCTCTTCGCGCTCTCGGTCGCTGTCGGGCTCACGCCCGAGATGCTGCCGATGATTGTCACCTCGACCCTCGCCAAGGGCGCGGTGATGCTTGCGAGAAAGAAAGTGATTGTGAAACGGCTCGATGCGATTCAGAACTTCGGAGCCATGGACGTGCTGTGCACCGACAAGACCGGCACGCTCACCCAGGACAAGATCCTCCTTGCGCGACACACCGACGTCTGGGGCGAAACCTCTACCACCGTGCTCGAGTACGCCTATCTCAACAGTTACTACCAGACAGGCCTGAAGAACCTGCTCGACGTGGCGGTCCTGACGCACGCCGAGCTGCACCACGAGCTGGAGGTCGCGACCGCCTTTCGCAAGGTGGACGAGGTGCCGTTCGATTTCCAGCGGCGCAGGATGTCGGTGGTCGTGGCCGAGCACGACGAGCACCACTTGCTCATCTGCAAAGGCGCGGTCGAGGAGATCCTCGGTGCGTGCAGCCGCGTGCGCCATGGCGAGGCCGACGAGGCGCTGACGCCCGAATTGCTTTCGCGCATCCGCACAGTCACCGCCTCACTCAACGCGGAGGGCTTGCGGGTCATCGCCGTAGCGTCCAGAGAGCTGCCGCCGGCGAAAGAGGCCTATAGCGTGCCCGACGAGCGCGAGCTCACCCTGATCGGCTACATCACTTTCCTCGACCCGCCAAAGGAAAGCACCGCGCCGGCGCTCAAGGCACTGGCCCAGCACGGCGTGGCGGTCAAGGTGCTGACCGGCGACAACGAAGGCGTGACAGCGAAGATCTGCCATGACGTTGGCCTGCAGCCGCAAGGCGTGGTGCTCGGCGCCGACGTCGAACGGATGAGCGATGCGGAGCTTGCGAAGGCGGCGGAGACGCACAATGTTTTCGCGCGACTCACGCCTGCTCACAAGGAGCGCGTCGTGCGCCTCCTCAAGGCGAACGGGCATGTGGTCGGTTTCGTGGGCGACGGCATCAACGACGCGGCGGCGCTGCGCACAGCGGACATCGGCATTTCGGTGGATTCCGGCGTGGACATCGCAAAGGAGGCGGCCGACATCATCCTGCTGGAGAAGAGCCTGATGGTGCTGGAGGAAGGCGTCGTCGAGGGCCGCAAGACCTTCGCCAACATGCTGAAGTACATCAAGATGACCGCGAGCTCCAACTTCGGCAACGTCTTCAGCGTGCTGGTGGCGGGCGCCTTCCTGCCGTTCCTGCCCATGCTGCCACTGCAGCTGCTGGTGCAGAACCTGCTCTACGACATTTCGCAGGTGGCGATCCCCTTCGACAACGTGGACGAGGAGCTTGTGACCATGCCGCAGCGCTGGAACCCGGACGATATCGGCCGCTTCATGCTTTTTTTCGGGCCGATCAGCTCGATCTTCGACATCCTCACCTTCTGCCTGATGTGGTTCGTGTTCTCGGCTAATACCGTGGAGCGGCAGACGCTGTTCCAATCGGGCTGGTTCGTGGTGGGACTTCTCACGCAGACGCTGATCGTGCACATGATCCGCACGCGAAAGATTCCCTTCATCCAGAGCCGCCCGGACGCTCCGCTTCTCGCAACGACGCTGGCGATCATGGCGATCGGCATCTTCCTGCCGATGGGACCGATGGCGGACTATTTCAAGATGCAGCCACTGCCGCCGTTATATTTCGTGTTCTTGATCACCATCGTACTCGGCTATATGACGCTGACGCAGGCGATGAAGGGGTTCTATGCGCGTCGCTATGGCTGGCAGTGAGATAGGGGGATAACCCAATGATGAATTGGCAGACATTTTTATCCGTCTTCGTCACCATCTTTCTCGCGGAGATCGGAGACAAAACCCAGCTTGCCACCATGCTTTTTTCTTCCGAGGCCGATACGAACAAATGGGTGGTTTGGGGAGCCTCGTCGGCCGCGCTCGTCCTGGCGGCGGGCATCGGCGTATTGATCGGCGCGCAGCTCGAACGGTTTGTTTCGCCAAGAGTTTTGAAATTCGTGGCCGGTTTGGGTTCATCGCCGTCGGCGTATGGACACTCGCGCAGTCAGCGGAGACCAGTCCTGGAATTTGAGCGGTATTACTGGTCACATAGGGGTCCCCTGCTTCCCCCATCAATAGAGCTGCTTCAGGTCAGCGATGGCTGACGCGCGGTATGTGGGGTTAGAAATTGAAATTGCAACACGGCTTGTTTATTTGTCCGCGGACCGTACTTACGCTCATATACGGAGCAGACTGCATGCCCTCGCGCAGATTGTGGCGCGCGCCTTAAAACTTACACAAAATCAGGAGAAAACTATGAATCGACGAAGCCTTATCAGCCTTTCAGCAATTGCGGCGTTGGGACTGGCCGTGTTGCCGGGCATCGCTGTCGGCCAGCAGAAGTCGCTCAAGGATACGATCGTTGGCTCTTGGTCCATCACCTCGGTTATCGACCAATACGAGAACGGCAAGAAGAGCAATCCCTGGGGCGCTGTGAAGGGTAATGTCTCGTTCGACGGCGCGGGTCGGTTCAGCCAGATCATCATCGGCGAAGCACAGCCGGCCATGAAGACAGCCGAGCCACGCAAGCCCGACGCCCTCGTCGTGGCTTACTACGGCGGCTACACCGTGAACGAAGGCACCAAGACCATCGCCGCCAAGATAGATGGCGCGTCATATTCACCCCGGCTCGGTACGCCACAGACCTGGACAGTCGCGATTGACGGCGACACCGTGACTCTCGTCGGCTCGCCGCGCAAGGACCAGGAAGGAACATTCACACCGCGTTTGGAACTCAAGCGAGCCAAATAGGAGCCGCGCGACGGCTCACCTCGCCAGTAACATATCCTCAACATTGAGGCGCAACTTGCCGTTGGGAGGCGGCACCGCGCGCGCCAGGGCCGGCCAGGCGCGGTTCATCCGCAAGGTGTACGAAGCCGGTTCGCTTGAATGACCGGTCCTGGCCGAAAGCTGACGAAATGAAGGCCAAAAAAAAGGCGAAAACAGAGAGAGAGAAGGAATCCTCCAGCGCCTTCTTTCAAGATCTGAGGCCGAAATTTCTCGACTGGAAACCGCCAACGGAGGAAGAAAAGGCGCTGGAGGTGAAGGCGCGGAGGGAAGCAAGAGAGGCCGAGTTGAAAAGGGTTACCGAACTGGCTAGGGACAGAGAGGTAGAAAAATCGGCCATAAGAAAGCGCTACCCGAGCGCAGCCGCCAGAAAAAAGCAACGGAAACGTGGTTAGGGTAAATCCTTGCCTTTGCGTCCGCTAATTTGCAGCCTTCCGCTTGGCCCCATCAGGTAAGTTGCTTAATCTGGCCTCTCGCCAATGTCCGCTATTGGCCGACAGCAGACGTTCGCCAAGGCGTGGACCGTCTAGGGAACGATTTTCTCGTTTCGGAAGCGTTGCAGCAGCCGGACGAACATTTCCTCGCTGTCCACGACATCTTGGAAGCCGTGCAGCCGCGACTTGGTGACGTTCGACATCACGTCCCAGTTGCAATTGAACACATAGTCGCCGAATGGCCAGGCAACGACCTCGTCGAAGCGGTAGGGCTTCAGCGCGTGCTTACGCACCATCGCGTCCCAGAGCGGCGCCTTGTCGGCCATGAAGCAGGTGAGGTTCAGCGGTTGAGGGTCCGCGGCCCGCGCGTCCAACGCCTCTGCGATTCTGGGCCATAGGTGGTGCCAGCGGAAGTAGTCACCGTTGGTGATGTTGTAGGCCTCGTTGGCACAGCGCGGCTCGATCGCCGCCCACAGCGCGGCGTCCGCGAAATGCGCCGAATCGGTAACTTGGTAGAGGGTTTCCCAAGCCGTTCCCGGGAAGGCGAGCGGCCTGCCCAGCTCCTTCATGATGGCGGCGTAGGCCGCGATCACCGGCACGATACTCATCGCGGTGCCCGGCGCGAAGCCGCAAAGCGTCTGTGGCCGCAGCTCGGTCCAGTTCCAGCGCTTGCCGCGCTGGAAGCCGGTGAGCCAGTCGATCTGGTCAAAGTAGTAGTTGGCGCCGGCGTGCCGCGGGTCGTCCTCGCGTGCCGGGGTCTTGAACGGGCCGATGTGCGAGCCATAGTACTTGGTGCCGGTAACCAGCACGACGCGCTGCAGCCCCGGCGCAGCGCGCTCGATCGCAGACACCGAGTTCACCAGCATGTCGCGGTTGGCGGCAATGTTCTTCGCGTAGTCGGCAGCTGGACCGCTGCCAGCCTGAAATGCGGCGTAGAAGACATGTGTGGCGTTGCTCAGCCCCGACAGCTTCGCCCGCGCGTCCGCGGGGTCGAGTAGGTCCACCGAAATGTGCCGTATGCGGGGTCCGTCCTCGCCACGGCGGCGCGACAACCCCACCACCTGCCAATCGGGGAGCGAGAAGAATCTCTCGGCGATGTAGCGCCCAATGACGCCCTGGGCCCCGACAACGACGGCGGTGTTCATGCCCAATTATCCCGCTTGTCCCGCTCAATCTCTCTGGCCCGCGGCCGTTAGCCAAGGTTCTGCTAATCTGCCGCGTCCCGAATGACCGCTCTTGGCCGATAACTGACATTCACCACTGGCCGCTTTCGACTCATAGTTGTCCTCATTGATGCTTTGCATTGACCCGACGTCTACTAGTGATAATTCCGAGTATCGATCACTAGGATGAGAGTCGATTGATGGATTGGTGGTGGGCATACCTTGTGCTCGGCGGTTTCGTCGGCTTCTTTTCCGGCCTGCTTGGCATTGGCGGCGGCTCAGTGATGGTACCGATTCTGACGTTCATTTTCGCCGGTAAGCAGCTTGCGCCGACCCATGTCGTCCATATTGCGCTGGGCACGGGAATGGCCACCATCCTTTTTACATCGGCTGCCAGCGTAGTAAGTCACCACCGGCACCGTGCTGTGAACTGGCGCATCTTGCGCGACCTGGCTCCAGGCGTTGTCGTGGGCACTTTCTGCGGCGCACTGCTCGCGGGCTACCTCAGCAGGGTTGTGCTGGGCGTCTTGTTCGCCGCAATCGTGTATTTCAACGCAACCCAACTTCTGCTCGACATCAATCCCAAAGCCGATCGCGGTTTGCCGGGCACGGCGGGCATGTGGTTCGCGGGTAGTGTGATTGGCGCACTTTCGAGTCTCGCAGCCCTGGCCGGCGCTTCGCTGACGGTACCTTTTTTAGTCCGCCGCAACGTCCGCATGCACGAAGCGATTGGTACGGCTGCGGCGGTTGGCTGGCCCTTGTCATTCGCCGGCACGCTGGGCTACGTCGTTTCCGGCATCGGCGCGGACGGTCTTCCCGAACATAGTGTTGGTTTCGTCTATCTGCCGGCAGTATTCTGGATCGTGATCGCAAGCGTGATCATGGCGCCGCTCGGCGCGAGAGTGGCACATCGCACCCGCGCAGGAGTGCTCAAGCGGATATTCGCGGTGTTGCTGTATGCGCTCGCGACGAGGATGCTGTGGAGCCTGCTGACCGGGTGATCGAATGACCACTTTTGGCCGAAAGCGGACATTGACGGATGGCCGCTTCCGACCAAAGCGGACATTGGGACGCCGCGAGACGCGGCCCTTGGCCGAAGCGCTGAACGCAGCGTTACCATGATGCGCGGAGGGGGTGCCATGAACGGGATACGGATCTTCGCAGTGGCGATGGTCTGCTGCAGCGCTACGTTTGCGCAGAACTTCCCGACGCGACCGGTCACGATAGTCGTGCCGTTTTCGGCGGGCGGACCGACGGACACAATCGCGCGGATCATGGCCGAACGGATGACGAAGAGCCTCGGGCAGACGGTCGTGGTGGAGAACGTCACCGGAGCAGGCGGGAACATCGGCGTAAGCCGCGTGGTTCGCGCGGCGCCCGACGGCTACATGGTCAGCATCGGCCACATCGGCCCGCACGTGATCAACGGCGCCATGTATCAGCTGGAGTACGACCTGCTGAGGGATCTGGCGCCGGTCGGCATGTTCGTGACGAACCCGCAGATCGTCGTATCGAAGAACGGCCTACCCTCGAAGGACCTCAAGTCGCTGATCGAGTACGCCAGGAGCACGCCGATCTCCATCGCCACTGGCGGCGCCGGGACGCCGTCGCACATCGGCGCGGTGTACTTCCAGAAGCTCACCGGCGGCGCGGCGCAGATCGTCCATTACCGCGGCGGCGCGCCGGCCTCGGCGGACGTCATGGCCGGCCACGTCGACATGTTCTTCGACCAGGCGGCGAACGCGCTTCCGCAAATACGCTCGGGCAGGGTCCGCGCATATGCGGTAACGCAGGCCACACGGCTCTCCGTCGCGCCCGACGTCCCGACGGTCGACGAAGCGGGCATGCCGGGGTATTACATGGCGGTCTGGCATGGATTCTGGGTGCCGCGCGGCACGCCGTCCCCGGTCGTAGCGCGGCTCAACTCGGCGATGGTCGATGCCGCGGCCGACGAGCGCGTGCGCAAGCGCTTAATGGACATCGGCCAGGAAATCCTTCCAAGGGACAAGCAGACGTCGGAGGCGCTCGGCGCGCATCAAAAAGCGGAGATCGAAAAGTGGTGGCCGATTATCAAGTCAGCCGGGATCAAGGCCGACTAGGCGAAGCAGGCGGGTTGTCGCTTCCGCATCCAGACTGCGCAGTCTCTGAACGTCCGCTTTTGGCCGAAACCGGACACTCCTTAGCCAGAACTAATCCTCTTCACTCCCGTCCGGCAGACGCTACCCCGTACCCTCAAGGGTAAGGGTTGTACTGGTCTCCGTAATGAGCATGTCTTGGGCAACGCCACGTTTCCTGGCCTTGGCAGGCGAATAGCAGTGCGTGGACTTTGGTGAACGTCCGCTTTCGACCCAAGGCAGACACTCACCTGCAGACAGCGGTATCAGTGCTTCCGGTGCAATGCTCGGCAGCGGTGAATCAGCGCAAGAGCGTCGTCATCGGCCAGACGCGCGAAAAGAGCAACATTGAGTTTCCTATCGTTTGGTGGGAGCATTCGCCGACTCGTGGGGGAGGGAATATCCATGGTTGATTTGACGCGTCGAAAGCTCGTCGGTGGTATTCCGCTTGGCTTGCTTGCATCCCAATGGGGATGGGCCGCAATTGCGCGCGCGCAAGCCGCGGCTGTAGGTCAACCGCTCGCCGGAAAGGCGTTGATTGTCGGGCGGCCGGTCCCGCTCACCGCCGAGGCGCCTTTGTCGGGCATGACAAGCTGGATCACGCCCAATGACCGCTTTCCCATTCTCACCTCGATTGCCAGCTCGTATCCGGTGATCGAGCCCGCCGCTTGGCGGCTGAGCGTCGAAGGCGTGGTGGAACGTCCGGCGGCGCTGACCTACGCTGAACTTCGCGCCCTTCCCTCCCAGAGCGTGACGGCAATCGTGGAGTGCGCCGGCAACTCGCGCAATTTCGCGAGCCCGCCGTTGCCGCGCTCGTTTCTCAGCAACGGCTATGTCGGCAACGCGGAGTGGCGCGGCGCTCCGCTGCGCCTGGTTCTCGAGCGGGCCGGCGTGAAGGCCGCAACGCGCGAAGTCGTCCTTGAGGGCGCAGACCGCGGCAAGCCGCCATTCGCCGCGAGCGAAGTGTCCTTCGCCAAGAGCATTCCGCTCGACAAGGCGCTCCATCCCGATACCCTGCTCGTATACGAGATGAACGGCGTTCCGCTGCCGCGGGAGTACGGCGGTCCGGTGCGCGCTCTCGTTCCAGGCTGGTACGGCACCTACCAGGTGAAGTGGATCACGCGAATCGAGGCGGTGGATCAGCCTTTCGGCGGCGTGTTCATGACGCGGATCTGGCGCGTGCGCCGGCGGCGCGACGGCTACTTGCGCGACGAGCCTGTCGGCCAGATCGCGGTGAAGTCGCTCATCGTGAGTCACGAGCCCGGTCAGAGGATTGCAACGGGCGAGCATGTTATACGGGGATTCGCTTGGTCGGGCGGCAACGACATTACGTCGGTGCACGTTTCGACCGATGGCGGCGCGACTTGGCGCCTTGCGCGACTTCTGGCGCCGCATGCGCCTTACGCGTGGCGCCTTTGGGAGTTGCCGTGGCGCGCCACCGTCACGGGCACCTATACGCTCATGTCACGCGCCGCGGATACCAGCGGAACGGCACAGCCATTCGCCTACGATCTCGATCTGAACGGCTTTGAGGTAAATCACGTTCAGCCGTTGAGGATCGAGGTCGTGTGAAGCGCAAGACCGCAGCAGCGTTTCTGGCCGTTTCGTCCGCTTTGGCGATCTCCGCCCACGCTGCGGGCGAATGGCGCATGACCTCGGAGCAGACGGTCGGCGGATTCAAGAACCCGGAATCGGTCGGGTGCGACCCGAAGGGCAAAGTGCTCTACGTGAGCAACTTCGAAGAAGTTGCCGAGGGGTTCGGCGGGCTGCAGGTCCATCGGCTTGCCGGCGGCGAGCTTGATCGGCACGAGCTCGCGCGTGCGATGGCGATGAAGGTCCTCGGCCGCGGTTGGCACTACGAGGTGGTTCAGAGAGCCGATGGCCAGGTCAATGTCGTGATCACCGGTCGTAGCTGAACCGCCAGCGGAATGGCTAGTTACCTTGGGCGATCAGCGTCGAATGAGCGTAAGCGTGGCAACGAGAAGGACACTGCTCGGCGCGTTAGTCGCCGGCCTTGTCGCGCCGCGACTTGCGTTTGCGCAACCTGCGCGAATGGTTTCGGTGGTCGTGCTCTTTGCCGGCGAATCGGAGGATGACGAGCCCGCCACGCGGTCTTTCTTCGACGAGATGCGCCGCCTGGGATGGGTGGAAGGGACAAACATCACCTATGAGCGGCTCGAGGGGCGTGGAGAAAGG
>DATNMK010000029.1:0-56218 GCA_035602335.1 Burkholderiales bacterium | reverse complement strand
GCTCGCCCTCGGTCGCGAGCCGCAGCATGGCGACACGGTCCTCGGCCGGCGCGACCGGCGCCTTGCGGTAGCGCGGCGCGCCGGTTGGCATCCAGAGCAGCTTGTCCAGATCCAGCTCGCGCATGGCGGCGCGCGCCATCGCGAGGTGCGCGTTGTGAACCGGATCGAAGGTGCCGCCAAGAATGCCTACTTTCAGGTGCGAACCTCGCCGTGGCCGAGCACGACGAACTTCTGGGTGGTGAGACCTTCCAGGCCCACCGGGCCGCGCGCGTGCAGCTTGTCGGTCGAGATGCCGATCTCGGCGCCCAGGCCGTACTCGTAGCCGTCTGCGAAGCGGGTCGAGGCGTTCCACATCACCGAGCTCGAGTCGACTTCGCGCAGGAAGCGCTCGGCGCGCGAGCGATCCTGGGCGACGATGGCGTCGGTATGCTGCGAGCCGTACTTGGCGATATGCTCGATCGCCTCGTCGAGTCCCTTCACGACGCGGATCGAGACGATCGGCGCGAGCCACTCGGTGTAGTAGTCCTTTTCCGTCGCCGATTTTGCTTCCGGAACGAATTTGCGCGTCGCTTCGTCGCCGCGCATCTCCACGTTCTTGGTTTTATAGATCGAAGCTATGCGGGAAAGAACCTTCGGGGCGATTGCCTCGGCCACCAGTAGAGTCTCCATGGTGTTGCAGGTGCCGTAGCGCTGCGTCTTCGCGTTGTCGGCGATGCGGATCGCCATCTCCGGATCGGCGCTGTCGTCGAGGTAGACGTGGCACACGCCGTCGAGGTGCTTGATCATCGGGATGCGCGATTCGCGCGCGAGGCGCTCGATCAGCTCCTTGCCGCCGCGCGGCACGATGATGTCCACGTACTCCGTCATGGTGATCAGCTCGCCCACCGCGGCGCGGTCGGTGGTGTCGATCAGCTGCACAGCCGCCTCGGGAAGGCCGGCGCTTCTCAGCCCGGCGCGCACGCAGGCGGCGATGGCGCGGTTCGACTCGAGCGCCTCGGAGCCGCCGCGCAGGATGCAGGCGTTGCCCGACTTTACGCACAGCGCCGCGGCGTCGGCGGTCACATTGGGGCGCGACTCGTAGATGATGCCGATGACGCCGAGCGGCACGCGCATTTTCGCCACCTCGATGCCGGTCGGGCGCTTCACGCGGTCGGAAATCTGCCCCACGGGGTCGGCGAGGCGCGCGACCTGCTCTACGCCTTCGGCCATCTGCTCGATGAGCCTCGGGTTCAGCGTCAGCCGGTCGATGAACGCGGCGTCGCCGCCGTCCTTCTTTGCCTGCGCGACGTCGGCGCTGTTGGCTTCAAGGATTTCCTTCGCACCAGACCTGATGTCCTTCGCCATGGAGGCGAGGGCGCGGTTCTTAGCATCGGCGTCGGCACGAGCCAGCGCGCGCGCGGCAGCGCGCGCCGCGCGGCCCAGCTCGTGGACGTGCTGCCTGACGTCAAGCTTTTGATCCATGGGCCAATTTTAGCCCAAGCGTAATGAACTCCTCCCACGGCTCGCCGCGGCCGACGCCCTTGATGGCGCGGTCGATGGCGGCCGCATGCGCAATGGCGCGGGCGAGGACCGGCGCAGGATAGCGCCGCGCCGCCGCCTGGACCGCGCGCTGCAGCGGCTTGTTGAAAAGGCGATGCTGCATGAAAAGCCCGTCGGCCAGGCCGCCGCGCGCAAGCCCATGCAGCACGAAGAGCACGCTGCTCAAGACGAAGAGCACGAAGGTCGGCTGCTCGCCTTCGGCGCGCAGGCCTTCGATCACGCGCACATAGCGCTCGGGCCCCTGCGCGAGCAGGGCTTCCGCGGCGACGTAAGGATCGTAGCGCGCGACGCTCGCCACCGCCTCGTTCACTGTCTCCATGCCGAGCTCGCCTTCGGGCGCGAGGAGCGCGAGCTTCTGCACCTCCTGGTGAGCGGCGAGCAGATTGCCTTCGACGCGATCGGCGAGGAACTCGAGCACCTCTCGCGGGGCGCTCTGGCGCTGGCGCGCGAGACGCTCGGCGATCCAGGCGGGCAGCCGTTGCCGCTCTACGGGATAGATGTCGACGACCACCCCGGCCTCGGCGAGGGCGCGGAACCAGGCCGAGTTCTGCGTGTTGCGATCGAGGCGCGGCACCGAGACGAGGAGCACGATGTCGGCGCTGGGCCGCCCGCAATAAGCGGCGATTGCCTCGGCGCCTTGCGTGCCCGGTTTGCCGGTGGCGAGGCGCAGCTCGACCAGCTTCTTTTCGGCGAACAGCGACAGGCTCGCCGCGGCATGCGTAAACTCGCTCCAGTCGAAGTGGCGGCTGGGCTCGAGCACGGCACGCTCGGAGAAGCCCTGCTTGCGCGCCGCCGCGCGCACCGCGTCGGCTGCTTCCAGAGCGAGCAGCGGCTCGTCGCCGTGGATCGCGTAAACCGCGGCGAGCGACTTCGATAGATGGTTGTGCAGCTGCTCCGTGCGCAGTTGCATCTACGGCACGCGGGACTGGGGTTTCTGCGCCGCCCCGAGGCGCCGCATGATCTGCTGCACCATGTCCAACTGCATGTCGCGGAACAGAAGCTGCTCCTCGGCTTCCTTCGCCAGCACTTCCGCGTCGTTGAAGCTCACGTCGCGCGTCAGCTCCACGGTGTTCTGCGGCACATAATCGGCGCCCTTGCCGTCGTGCAGGCGAAAACTGACGCGGTAGCGCAGCTTGAACTCGCGCACGCGCCCGGTGCCGGTGAGCGAGAGGATCTCCTTCTGGCGCGTTTCCTGGGTGAACTCCAGCACCGCGTCCGCCTGCTTGGGATCGTCGACGACCTTGGCGTTGGTGCCGGCGTTGATATTGCGCTTGAGGTCGAGAGCAATGCCGCCTGTCGCTCCTGGCACATACACCGTATGAAACGGCACCTCCGCGGTGCCGCGCAGCCTGAAGCCGCAGCTCGCGAGCGCGAGGCACAGTACCGTGATGAGGATTCTCATCACACTACGAGGTTGACGAGCCGTCCGGGAACGACAACCACCTTCTTCACGTTCTGTCCGGCCACGAACCGCTGCACGTTCGGATTGGCGAGCGCCAGCCCCTCGATCGCCGCACGGTCGGCGGCTTTTGGCACGCGGATCGAGCCGCGCAGCTTGCCGTTGACCTGTACCACCAGCTCGACCTCGTCTTGCTCGAGCGCGGCGGCGTCGGGCTCGGGCCAGGGCGCGCGCATCACGTCCTCGCCGAAGCCGAGGCTGCGCCACAGGTGGTGGGCGATGTGCGGCGTGATCGGCGCCAGCAGCCGGATGAGGATCGACATGCCTTCCTCGTCGGCCGCAGTGTCTTCCTCGGGCAGGCGCTCCAGCGCGTTGAGAATCTTCATGCAGGCCGAGGCCACGGTGTTGAACTGGAATTTATGCAGGTCGTAGTTCGCCTGCTTCAGCACCGAGTGGATCTCGAAGCGGGCATCCTTGCCGGGATTGCCGGCTATTCCCTTGCGCCGGGAAAACCTCGCCGCGTAGACCCACAGCCGGCGCAGGAAGCGGTACGAGCCCTCGACGCCCTCGTCGCTCCATTCGAGGGTGTTGGTCGGCGGCGAAGCGAAGATGATGAAAAAGCGAGCGGTGTCGGCGCCGTACTTGTCGATCAGATCCTGCGGGTCGACGCCGTTGTTCTTCGATTTCGACATCGTGCCAATGCCGTCATACACAACTTCGGCATTATCGGAGATGCGCGTTGCCGAGATGACTTTACCTTTTGCGTCCTTTTGTACTTCAACTTCGTACGGGTTCACCCACTCGCGGCGCCCTTGCGTATCGATGTAGTACGACTCTGCGAGCACCATGCCCTGCGTGAGCAGGTTGGTGAAGGGCTCCGAGATATCGAGCAAACCTTCGTCGCGCATCAGCCGCATGAAGAAGCGCGAATAGAGCAGGTGCAGGATGGCGTGCTCGATGCCGCCGATGTACTGGTCGACCGGCATCCAGTACTTCGCGCGCTCGTCGACCATCGCTTTATCCTGGTCCGGGCAGGCGAAGCGCGCGAAGTACCACGACGAGTCGACGAAGGTGTCCATGGTGTCGGTCTCGCGCTTGGCGGGCTTGCCGCAGGCCGGGCACTTCGTCTGATAGAACTCGGGCATCTTCGCAAGAGGATTGCCGGTGCCGTCGGGTACCAGGTTTTCGGGCAATTTCACGGGCAGCTGATCGTCCGGCACCGGCACGTCGCCGCACGCGGGGCAGTGCACGATCGGAATCGGGCAGCCCCAGTAGCGCTGGCGCGAGATGCCCCAGTCGCGCAGCCGCCATTGCACCTGCTTTTCCCCCAGGTTCCTTTTCTTCAAATCAGACGCGATGGCGTCCACGGCGGCCTGGTAGTCGAGTCCGTCGTATGTCCCGGAATTGATGCAAACCCCACAGGCAGCGTATTCAGGCCGCCAAGGCGGAGGCACCGTGTCGCCGAGCGGATGCCGGATCACCGGCTTGATCGGCAAGCCGTACTCGTGCGCGAACTCGTAGTCGCGCTCGTCGTGCGCCGGCACCGCCATGACCGCGCCTTCGCCATAGCCCATCAGGACGTAATTCGCGATCCACACCGGCAGCTTCTCGCCGGAGAGCGGATGCGTTACGTACACGTCTGTCGGCATGCCTTTCTTTTCTATCTGCGCCAGCTCGGCTTCCATGACGGCGCCGCGCTTGCATTCCTCAATGAATGAAGAAAGTTCTTTATTGTTTTTGGCTGCCCATGTCGCGATCGGGTGCTCCGCCGCCACAGCGACGAAGGTAGCTCCCATCAGCGTATCGGCGCGCGTGGTGAACACCCAAAGCACGCGATTTTCATTTCCGAGCTGGTAGGGAAAGCCGACCCGCACGCCTTCGGATTTGCCGATCCAGTTCTTCTGCATCAGCTTTACCTGCTCGGGCCAGCCGGGAAGGCTCTCGAGCGCGGCGAGGAGCTCTTCGGCGTACGCGGTGATGCGCAGGAAGTACATCGGGATCTCGCGCTTCTCGATCAGCGCTCCGGTGCGCCAGCCGCGGCCCTCGATCACCTGCTCGTTGGCTAGAACGGTCTGGTCGACCGGGTCCCAGTTCACAACGCCAGTCTTCTTGTAGGCGAGCCCTTTCCTGAAGAGGCGCGTGAAGAGCCACTGGTTCCACCTGTAGTAATCGGGCTGGCAGGTGGCGAGCTCGCGCTGCCAGTCGAGCGCGAAGCCGAGGCTCTTGAGCTGAGCCTTCATGTACGCGACGTTGTCGTACGTCCACTTCGCCGGCGGCACGCGGTTCGCCATCGCCGCGTTCTCGGCGGGCAGGCCGAATGCATCCCAGCCCATCGGTTGCAGCACGTTGTAGCCGCGCATCCGGTAGTAGCGGGTGAGAACGTCGCCGATGGTATAGTTCCTCACGTGCCCCATGTGCAGCTTCCCCGAGGGGTAGGGGAACATGGAGAGGCAATAAAACTTCGGCCTGGCGGGATCTTCCTTCGCGCGGAACGAGCGCTTCTCTTCCCAGTACTGCTGGGCCTCGCGCTCCACCGCCTGAGGATCGTAAGTGTCTTGCATGGGACGTTCGTCGCGAAGCCGCCGATTATAAGGGGAGGCTCAGTGAAGACTGCCTACGGATGGATCCTTGCTGCGGCGCTCGCGCTCGCCGCGACGCAGGCGCTGGCTGCCGTCGCCGCGACGGTCGAGGGCGTGCAGATGCCGGCGTGGGTCGAACGCGGCGGGCAGCGCATCCCTCTTACGCCCGGGATGGAGCTGAAGGCGGGCGATCAGTTGAGCACCGGCGCAGGCTCGCGCGTGGCGGTCAAGCTCGCCGAGGGTAGCCTGGTGAAGCTGGGCGAGAACGGAGCGCTGCGCTTTGCCGAGCTCGACCCGGCCAAGGGGGTCTTCAGGGCCGCGCTCAACGTCCTGGAGGGCGCGTTCCGCTTCACGACCGACGTGCTCGGGAAAAACCGGCAGCGCGACGTGAACATCAAGCTGGCGACCGTCACCGCCGGAATTCGCGGCACCGACCTGTGGGGCCGATCGCGGGCGAAGAACGAGATCGTCTGCCTGGTCGAAGGCCAGGTCGAAGTCGGCGCCGAGGGCGAGCCGGCCGTGACGATGGACAAGCCGCTGCAGTTCTACCAGCGCAAAGACGGCAAAACCGAGCCGGTGGGGTTCGTCAGCCAGCAGCAGCTCGACGAATGGGCGCGGGAAGTCGAGCTCGAGAAGGGCAAAGGCGCCGCGCGCCGCGGCGGCCGCTGGAGCGTGCGCCTCGCCAGCGCCGACAACCAGAACGATGCGCTGCGCGTCTACGACGAATTGCGCAACGCCGGCTATCCCGCCGAGATCTCTCCGGCCAGGGACGGCGACAAACGCGTCTACGCCGTGCGCATTCGCCAGCTGCCGTCGAAAGCCGAAGCCCAGGCGCTCGCCAATCAGCTGCGCGGCAAGTTCGGCATCGACAATCCGTCGGTTTCGGGTTGAGACAGCTCTTTCGCGACGACTACGAGAAGTACGCGAAGCTCGTCAAGCAGCTCAACATCCGAATCGACTGAGTCAGCCGAGGCTCATGTCGGCGATTTCTTCCTCGATGACCGGCGCGCGCGCGGGGGCGGCGACGCGAGATGGTGCTTCGATGACCGCGGGGTGGGAGATCGCGTGGCGCACGGCTTTGGCGGACTCGACGCCGCAGCCACCGGGCAGGAGCACGCAAGCGACGAGCGCGCACAGCGCAAGGGGATAACGGGCGATCATGATGTTCTCCTTCCCTCTAGCGGATGACGGGGCGACGCCAAGGCCGCCCCGTTGTCCCATGCCTCAGGCCGAGCCGTAGTCCTGCACGACCAGGTCGTGCGTGGATTCGCCCGCGTCGAAGCGGTACTTCCCCTCCCCCAGCATGATCTGCACGGAGTTGTCCTTCTCGGACTCGCCGGCGTTGTTGCGCCAGCCGTCGAAGCCGAGCTCGGGGTAGGTGGGCAGCGAGCGGTCGAACGCCTTCTCGTCCTTGGCGTCGGGCTGGACCGCGGCCAGTGCGGCGGTTGCAAGAGCGGCTACTGACAAAGCGATGAGGCTGCGTTTCATGGCAAGACTCCTATTCAAGTGGTGGTGGGATTGCTGCGCGCCTTCTGCAGCACGCGAACCGAAGTATCGGGATTTGCCTGTCGCTGCGGTATTGAGCAGACGAGCTAACAGGCGACACGCTCTCGCATTAATACTTCCGGGCGATGGCGCAGCGGCCATGAGGCGAGAACAATGCTTTCCGTGACACGCATATCCCGCAATGGATCCATTTCCGCGACGCCGCCGGAGCGCGTCACGTGCCGACGCGCAGCGGCACGCACAGCCTCCGCGCGGCGCTCGCCTTTTCAGCAGCGCTGCTGGTGAAATCGATGGGCGTGTTGCACTAAGAGCTGCTGGTGATGCTGATCGGCCTCGCGCCGATCGCGCTCATCGCCGCCGAGTGCGCGTGGCACGTGTTCGACGGCGCCTCCGACGAGGACTAAGTCAAACCCAGTCCGCCTTGCCGTTGGCCAGCAATCCGGTTTCGATCCTGTCGGCGGTCGCGCTGCCGTCCTGCGCCCAGCGGTCTTTGCAGAACTCGACCGTGATCTTCCAGTGCTCAGGCAGGCTCGGTGCGTCCACGAGGCGCTGCACGCAGACGAGCGCGAAGCCGTGCATCTCTAGGGCTTTCGCCTCGCAGGTCGCGCGCGCACCCGCAAACGCGGGATCGTCGATGCTTTCGTTCACGGCAACATCGCGCTTGCGCAGATTGGCGAAGGGGAAGGGCGCGTAAAAAGGCGGCGCCACGATGGCGTAGCCGTGCAACCCGGCCGGCGGCGCCTTGCCGCCGTGGAACCGCAGGCTGCCGATCGCGGCACAGTGGTAATCGCCCGACAGGAACACCACGTTTTCCGCTCCGCTCTTGGCGATGAGGCGCGCGACGCGCGCCCGATCGCGCGGAAAAGCCTGCCAGTTGTCGGCCCGCCGCGCGCGGCGCCGGTCCGTCGCGAACTCCGTCAATCCGGGAGCGAACACGCTGCCGCTCACCACGAACTTCGGCACATCGCGCTCGAGATCGCCTGCGCTTTCCGCCTGCCTTACGGCGGCCAGCCATCCCTTGAACGCCGCCATCTGCCCGCCGCCGACGATCGAGTCGCCCTGCGGCCTGCGCTCGAACCGCGAGTCAAAAGCGAAGAAAGGCACCCTGGCCTTGGCAAACTCATACCAGAAGCTCCGCGGATCGGTGGACCGCGCGAGACCCGCCGTGAGCTCCGGCGCAGGGCCATGCGAGCGCTGATGAGCGAAATACAGCTGCCAGGCCCATTGCACCGACGGCGTCCAGTAATCGGCATCGGCGCTCGCAGGCAATGCATCGTTCGGCCAGCTGTCCCGGATTTCGTGATCGTCGGCGACCATGTAAGACGGAACCTGCGACGTAAGGCGGCGAAATCCGTCCGAAGCGAAAGCCGTCTCGTAGCGCGCGGCGTATTTCTCGAGCCGCTCGTCCACGTCGAGCACTCCGGCGGTGGCGTCGGCGTAGATCTGGTCGCCGAGCATGAAGACGAGGCCGAGCGGCGTGTCATTGCCGAACCGCGCCGCGAGGGCCGCGAAAACCCGGTCGGCGAGATCGCGGTCGAACCCCACGCCCGGATGCCGGCAGCATCCTGCCGCGAAGCGCAGCGGCAGTCGCTCTGCCGACACGTGAGGCCGCACCTCGCACTGCGACATCCAGGCGACGCGCCGGCGCAGTCGTGAGTAAGTGCGTGGAACTGGCGCCATGCCGGTGGCGCGATCTGCCGCCAGCTCCTTCTCGAGGTCGGAAAACAATTCCGTGACGAAGTCACGCCGCGGCTTGCCTTGGGCGAACTCCGCGTAGCGGACCGGAAGCGGTCCGGGCAGGCTGCCGGATTTCATCGCCGCCGTGGCCGGAGTATCGAAGTTGCGCGCCCACCCGTACGCCCTCGGCAGCCGATCCGGGTTCTTGTGCTCGACATGCAGGATGACCATGCGGACGCGTTCGTCCTCAGCCTTCGGCAGCTCGACATCGGCGAGCGCGAAGCGCTGCACCGCCATGGGTTCGGTGGCGCCCAGCCGGGTCGGCAAAATGCCCCAGAACTCCACCGTATCCAGCTGCAGCGCACCGCTTCTGACCAAAACGGTAAGGCCGAGCACCGCGCGTCCGCTGTAACTGTCGTCGGCGCGGGCCCAGAGCCGCGCGCGCGTGCCGGTGGTCGAGCCGATCAAGGGACCGAGCTGCGGAAGCTTTGCGATCAGGCGGTGGGTACCGAGGTCGCTCATCAGTTCCTCCGCAGGAAATCCGAGACCCTGGGAAACACCTTCGTGGGTGCGTCATCGCCGACCAGGCAATCGAAGTGCCCGTAGCCGCGGATCTCCATCAGCTCGCAACGGCGCGTCGAGGCGTGCACGCGGTTGATCTGCTCGCAACTGCGCCGCGCCGACTCGATGTTGAATACCTGGTTGAGCTCGCCGTGAAGCAGGGCGAGCGGCAGATCGAGTCGGGTCTGGATGTTCGGATCGTTGACGTAGGCGTTCGCGCCGTCCGCGCTGACCAGCCGCTCGTACTCGAAGAATTTGGCTATTTGCGCGAAGACCGAGATGCTGCCGCGACCGAAGTAGTGATGCATCAACCGGTGGGTCTTGCGCACGTTGTCATGCACATAGACCATGCCGATGATTCCGGAGATGCGCCGGCAGGTCGCCAGATCGGTGCGCACCGCGTAGCGCGAGTCGCCCGCGTCCAGGCAGTTTTCCCTTACGCGCTTGCCGTAGGGCTCATGCTCGCAGGCAAGCGGTAAGGTGGCGAACAGCCGGTCCATCACCACTTCCCACGCGTTGGCCGCATCGTCCGCGGCCAGGTCGACGTTGCGCAGGCCGATAGCATCGCGCAGGAAAGCCACTAGGTGCTGGCGGTAAAGGCTGTAGTAGCCGCCGACCACGAAGGGAGGCACCTGTGAGAGCACCGCGGCGCGGATCTTGCACCCGGTATGCTCGTCGTGGAGACGGCCCGCGAGCAACGACATGGCGAGCGTGGCCGCGCCCATGCAATGTCCGAGCGCCATGACCTGACGCTTGCCGGAGGCGGGCACCCAGCCGTCGGCAATCGCCGTCTTCAGCACATAGTCGACAGCGCGGGGAAGGTCATGCAGGGCCACATCGTCGAGCAGGCATTGCTCGCCACCGGAGGGCAAGGCGGTGCTGATCCTGTAGTCGAGCAGCCAGACATCGTAGTTGCGCTCGAGCAAATGGCCGAGCAGGTCCTGCTCGAGCGGCTCGGCGACGAAGGCGCGGCTGGACTGGCAAAAGCCGTGCAGCAACAGGATCGGTGTGCGCCGCGCGTCGTGGATGCCTGGCTGCGCCCCGGGCGCCTTGAAGCGCGTGAGGAGGAGCGGAATGGTCGACGGGCCGGGAAGCCTGCCCGCGTCGACCGAAATCCAATGCTGCTCCGGGTAAAGCCATTCCGGGTCGACCCCGGGCGCCGGGCGCCATCGGGCGCGCTCGACCAGTTCCGGGCGTTGTTCCTTCAGAGGTGCGCGCAGAGTCCGCGGCGCGTAGTCGGGCGCCTTGAAGTCCCAAAGCTGCGCCTTCAAGACGACGCGCAGGAAGAATAGCGGCAGGCTGGCGAGCGCAGCGAGCGCGTTCGGCAGGTCGGTCGCGTCTTGCACCTGGGGGAAGTCCTGGTCGGTGAGAGCCATCAAGTCGAGCCGCAGGCAGCCGTCCGCGACCAGCAGCCCGTTACGCTGGATCCTGACCGGCAGATCGAGCAGCGAGTCCCAGACGTTGGAATTGGAGCTATAGTGCAGCGTCTTCGTGCCTTTGAGCGTGAACTGCGGCACGTCATTGCGGCCAAGATCGAGCTCATAGCGGATTTCCCGGCGCTCGCCGGAGTGGTAGGCCTGGCGCAGCACGCCTTCCACGTATTCGTTCACCGTGCGCGAGTCCTTTTTTCCGCGGTTGCGGTCGCGCACGTACCGGACGATCTCGAAACGCCCGCGCTTCACGAACCAGGCGGCCAGCGCCGGGATGGTTCGCCAGACACGCCCCAACCAGAATGACCCGCACGGCTCCAGCAGCTCGATCTTTCCGCCGAGCACTTCGATGCGGTTTCCGGGCGCATCACCCGCGACTTGCAGGAACCCGCCGACCTTGCCGACCGGATGGTTGCAGCCGCCCAGGGACCTGACCATGTGCTTCACGCGCACCGTCAGGTGCAGCGCCGCGTCGACCTCCGCGCCTTCGTCCGCCGGGAACCCGTGCGGGGCATGACAGCGCAGAATGCCGCGCATCGTTTCCTTGAGCAGAACGTTGACGGCTCCTATTTCGGTAACGACCGGCTCGAGCGCTGGAAGCTGAGGCGCCGGCTGCAGCCCGGGTGCTGCCGGCGCGTCCTTGCGCAGGGCGATGAGCTTCTCCGCAGCGCGCTCGGCGAGCGCCGCGATGGTGAGAAACGGATTCACGCCGAGGGAGCAAGGCAAGATCGAGCCGTCCCAGACGTAAAGCGTCCGGTAGGTCGAGCGCGGCGCGGCGCCGTGGTAGAGCGCGCCCATGTGATCCACGACGCCGCGCTCGAAGTCCTCTCCCATCGCGCAGCCGCCGAGCGGATGCGCGACGATTGCCGTACCTTCGACCGGCGGTCCGGACAGCACGGCGCGCAGCGCCGGGGGAACCGGCTGCAGCGTCGGATTGAGGAGGCAGGTCGCATGCAGCGTACTTCGCCTTGCGGCAACACCAAGATAACGCTCCTGGCGTTGCAAGGAGGGCTGGTTGAGCGTGCCGTCCCAGGACACGAACACCCGGCGATGCTTGAGCCGCATCGTTCCCGAGGCATCGTCGTGCCCGATGCCCAGATATACCTGGGTGCGCCGCAGAGCATCGTCGTTCAGCGCGAGCGCATCCTCGCCTCTCCCGCTACGCTTGAGGCGCCACGCATCGAGCTGCGCGAGAGTTCCGACGGTGGTGAGGAACTCGTGCGTGGCGTGAACCAGTGCGCCCGGAACGATGCCGTCCTCGATGAGAACGCCGTCGCGCGCGGGTTGCCCGCCTCGCACGTCGAGCACCGATACGATCGACGGGCCCGGCGCTTTGCCGAGGGCATAGCGGTCCCGATCGGCGCCCCAGCCGACGGCATTGACTTCCTGGTTCTGGTCGAAGCCGAAATGCAGCCCGTCGCCGTTGGTGGAGAACCCCGTGCCGAGGCGAGCGGAAGCATTGAGCAATTGGAGCTCACGCGAGCGCAGCAGGATCTCGGTGCTGCCCAACGTGCCCGCGGCGAGAATGATGAATTTGGCTCGTACCGCGAAGATGTTTGCGCAGCCGGGCAGATCGCGGCCCCGGACGCCGGCGGGAAGCACCCGCTCCAGGTCGTAATCGGTATAGGTAAAGTAGGCAATCGCGCGGTCCCGCGCGCGGGGATCGATGCCGAGCACCGTGACCCCGGTATAAAGCTTCGCGCCAAGACGAGCCGCCATCGGCAGATAATTCATCGTCAACGTGTTCTTTGCGCCGACGTTGCAGCCGGTGACGCAGTCGCCGCAGCCGGTGCACTTCCTTTGCCGCACGCCGCCGGAGCTTTCTTCGTCGTCGTGGTAAGTGACGGCAAGCGGCGGCCGGTAGAACCGGACCTGAGGCTCCGCGTCGGAATCGCGCCAGTGGTGCTCACGCACATAGGCACTGAGCGGCCCGGCGAGGCGTGCGAGCTGGTCGGCCTTGGTGCATGGTTCTGGATAAGGCCGCGCGTTGAGCATCGTCTCGACCCGCGTGTAATAGGAATCAAGCGGGTCATAGGCGTCCCGCAGCTCCTCGGGCCAGCACTGATGCTTGAAGAGCTCGGGATCGGCCCGCAGCGCCACGTTGGCGTTGATCTGGCTGCCGCCGCCGAGCGCGTTGCCGACGAGCGTGGTGATCTTGCCGTGCACCCGCAGGTCGAACAGCCCGCTGCGGCTTCCCATCACCGCGGCGCGGTCGGCCCGCTCGAAGCGGATGTGCTTCGGCAGGCTGGAAAGATCGTTCGGGAATTCTCCCGGCACGTACTCCTCGCCGCGCTCGAGGACGCACACCGAGTAACCGGCTTCGGCGAGCCGGCAGGCCGCTACGGCTCCGCCGTAGCCCGAGCCCACCACCACCGCGTCGAAATCAAGCCGGACCCCTCCCCCCCGGTTGTCCCGTATGCGGTCGACGAGGGCTTCCGCGCCCTCGGACAGCCACTGCATACCGCCTCCCCCTGTTGTATTCCCAGTGCAGCGTGCTATTCGAAGCTCAGTCTGGCGGGCTGCCGCGCGCGAGCCTGTGAAGCAGCTCGCGCAGCGCCTCGGCTCTTACCGGCTTGTGCAGCACCGGCAGCCCCGAGGCGCGCAACTCGAGCAGCCGCTCGCCCGAAATGTCGCCGGTGAGCAGCGCCGCGGGCATCGGCCCGAACTGTGCCCGCAGCGCCTGGATGGCCTCGATGCCATCGGCGCCGTTGGCGAGCCGGAAATCCGACAGAATGACGTCGACCGCGCCGTCGCGCGCGGCGAGCGCCGCCCGCGCTTCCGGGAGCGAGGCGGCGATCAGCGTGTCGCAGCCCCAGCGCTGCAGCGTGAGCTGCATGGCGAGTCGCGCTTCCGCATCGTCTTCCACCAGCAGCACCTGCATGCCGCGCACGTCCTGCATGGCAGGAGCTGGCTGCTGCGGCGCAGCGCGCGGGCGCTCGGCCATGGCCGCACCAGGAAGCGTCAGCTCGAAGCTCGCGCCCTGGCCTGGGCTCGAATCGAGCCCGATACGGTAGCCGAGGAGGTCGACCAGGCGCCTGACGATCGACAAACCGAGGCCGAGACCCTTGGAGCGGTCGCGGCCCGGATTGTTGAGCTGATAGAACTCCTCGAACACACGGCCCTGCTCGCTTTTCGCTATGCCGGGCCCGGTGTCGGACACCCTGATCACGGCATCGGCCGCGGCGCGGCGCGCCTCGAGGACGACGCGGCCGGAATCGGTGAAGCGAATCGCATTCTCGAGCAGGTTGCGCACGATGCGCTCGAGGAGAATGGCATCGGCGCGCAGCCACATGGGCTCGGAGCGCACCTCGAAGGCGAGGCCCTTCTCCTGCGCTTTCGGTCGGTATTCGACCGACACCTGACCCAGCAGCTCGGCAAGGTCGACTTCGCGCCAATCCGGCTTGACCACGCCGGCATCGAGCTTGGACAGATCGAGCAGCGCGCCGAACAGCCGGTCCAGCGACTGCACCGATTGTCCGATGTGCCCGCCGACCTCGCGCACCCGGCTGTCTTCGGTCAGGTCGTTGAGCAGCGCAGTGAGCAGCGACAGCGCGTGCAGCGGCTGGCGCAGGTCGTGGCTCGCCGCGGCGAGGAACTGGCTCTTCGAGCGGCTGGCCTCCTCGGCTTTTGCGCGCGCGCCCTCCGCCTTCTCGAACTCGGCGCGCAGCAGCCCGATCAGCTGCTCCTTTTGCGCGAGCAGCTCCTCGTTGGCAAAGCGCAGCCGGATCGATTCGACGACCATGCGGCCGTTGTCGCGAACGAAAATGATCATCACCGCGACGAAGGCGCAGAGCAGCACCGAGATGAACCAGGCGCCCGGCACGCCCGGCTGCAGCCACACCAGGGCGATCTGCGCGAACATGGGCAGCGCGAAGGCGTAATAGGCGCGCGGGTAGGCGCCGCTCGTCGCGATGCCGCCGGCACCCCAGCAGCACATCACCATGGTGAGCAACGCCTGGCGGTCCGGCGGCAAGGCATTGAAGAACAGCGGCGCAGCGCTGCCAGCGATGATCCCGCTCACGAACGCGAAGGTGGCCAGTCGCCCGGCCCAGGCCTGCGGCTGCTGCCTGACCTCGGCGCGGTGGGCCATGAGATAAACAGAGCGCCCGACGATGCCCCCGAGCAGCGCTGCGGCCCACCCCAGGATTACAGCTGGATGCACATAGCCCCAGACGAGATAGCCGACATACAGGCATAGAAGCAGCATCGGCAGTGGCAGCCGCACCCATTGGCGGCAAAGCAGATCCAGCTGCTCGGCGAGTACCCGGCGAGACGCTTCCCCTTTTATCCCAAAGTCCGGAGCGAGCGTCGCCCCGGATGCGACCGCATGATCGGGGCTCATGGCCCTCTCATTTTGCACGCGTCGGCGCGCCGCGCCATAGCACTTTGGCGTTAGCGGGGCTACGATAATCGCGGGCCAAAAGAGGGACTCCGGGCGTGCGGATTCTGGTAGTCGATGACCATCCACTAATGACCGATGCGCTGCGCGCCGCGCTGACCAGGTTCGATCAGCGCGCCGAGATCGAAAGCGCCGCCGACCTGGAGAACGCCTTTCGCCTCGCGGCCACCCCGCCCGAATTCGATCTGACGCTGCTCGACCTTGGGCTCCCGGGGTGCTCAGGAGTCGAGGCGCTGCAGCGCTATCGCAAGCGCTTCCCCGAGCTGCCGGTGGTGGTCGTTTCCGGGGCGAGCGACGGCGCGAGCATCAAGGCCGCGGTCGAGCTGGGTGCGATGGGCTTCATCCCGAAGACCTATCCGGGCCCGGCACTGCTCAATGCCCTGCAGCTGATCGTGTCGGGAAAGATTTACGTACCGGTCGAGGCGCTGCAGGCGGAGCCCGCCGGCAGCGCGAGCATCGCCGGACTCTCGCCGCGTCAGACCGAAGTGCTCTCGCTGATGCTCAAGGGCATGCAGAACAAGGTCATCGCCCGCAAGCTCGACATCGCGGAAAACACCGTGAAGCAGCACGTGAGCGCCGTGATGCGCGCGCTGGGCGCTTCGACGCGTACGCAGGCGGTCATCGCTGCCAGCCGCTTGGGAGTGCGGCTCGACGCGTCCTGAGGCTGCGTTGCCGCCCTATATAATTGCAGCGCTTTGTCGCTGCACCTCGAACACCTCAATCCGGAACAGCTTGCCGCCGTTACGCTGCCCGACGAGCACGCGCTGATCCTTGCCGGCGCGGGCAGCGGCAAGACGCGCGTGCTGACGACCCGTATCGCCTGGCTGGTGAAGAGCAGCCGCGTCACGCCGGGCGGCGTCCTCGCGGTGACGTTCACCAACAAGGCGGCGCGCGAGATGCTGACGCGGGTGAGCGCGATGCTGCCCGTGAACACGCGCGGCATGTGGATCGGCACCTTCCACGGGCTGTGCAACCGGATGCTGCGCGCGCACCACCGCGACGCCGGGCTGCCGCAAGCGTTCCAGATCCTCGACTCGCAGGACCAGCTCGCCGCGGTGAAGCGCCTGCTGAAGACGCTGGGCGCCGACGAGGACCGCTACCCGCCGCGCGACGTGCAGTACTTCATCAATGCGCAGAAGGAGGAGGGCGTGCGTGCGCGCGACGTCGCCGTCACCGACGAGACCTCGCGCCGCTTCGTCGAGCTCTACGCCGCCTACGACGAGCAATGCCAGCGCGAGGGCGTCGTGGATTTTCCGGAGCTCCTGCTTCGTTCTTATGAACTTTTATCCAGAAATGAGATTTTGCGCGAGCACTACTCGCAGCGCTTTCGCCACATCCTGGTCGACGAGTTCCAGGACACCAACCGGCTGCAATACCGATGGTTGAAATTGATTGCCGGCCGTTCGTCGCGCATCTTCGCCGTCGGCGATGACGATCAGAGCATTTACACCTTCCGCGGCGCGAACGTCGGCAACATGGCCGACTTCGAGCGTGACTTCAAGGTGGCGAAGGTGGTGCGCCTGGAGCAGAACTACCGCTCGCACGGCAACATCCTCGATGCGGCCAATGCGCTCATCTCGAACAACCGCAATCGGCTGGGCAAGAACCTCTGGACTTGCGCCGGGCAGGGCGAGCCGATCCGCGTCTTCGAGGGCGGGTCGGACAATGACGAGGCGCGCTGGGTCGTCGAGGAGGTGCAGGCGCTCGCGCGCGAAGGCACGCGCCTCTCGCACATGGCGGTGCTCTACCGCTCGAACGCGCAGTCCAGAGTACTAGAGCATGCGCTGTTTTCGCAGGCGGTGCCTTACCGCGTGTACGGAGGGCTGCGCTTTTTCGAGCGCGCGGAGATCAAGCATGCGCTCGCCTACCTGCGGCTCATCGCGATGCCCGACGACGACAACGCGTTCCTGCGCGTCGCCAACTTTCCGCCGCGCGGCATCGGCGCGCGCTCGATCGAGCAGCTGCAGGACGCGGCGAAGAATGCCGGGATTTCGCTTTTCAAGGCAGCCGAAGGCAAGGCCGGCGCTTTCAGGAAGCTGATCGAAGACCTGAGAAGCGAGACGCAGAACCTGCGATTGCCGGAAGTGGTCGAGCACGTCGTCGCGCGCAGCGGCCTCATCGAGCACTACAAGAACGAGCGCGAAGGCGCCGACCGCATCGAGAACCTCGAGGAGCTGGTGAACGCGGCCGCCGCGTTCACCGACGAGGAGCGCGAGTCCGAGTCGGGCCAGGTGGTCGATCCGCTGACTGCTTTCCTCACCCACGCGGCGCTCGAAGCCGGCGAGCACCAGGCGGGCGAGGGCCAGGACGCGCTGCAGATGATGACCGTGCACTCGGCGAAGGGCCTGGAGTTCGACGTCGTGTTCCTCTCGGGCCTGGAGGAGGGCCTGTTTCCGCACGAGCAGAGCGTGGTCGAGCGCGACGGCCTGGAAGAGGAGCGGCGCCTGGCCTACGTCGCGATCACCCGCGCGCGACATCGCCTGTATCTCTCGCACGCGCAGACGCGCATGCTCCACGGCCAGACGCGCTACAACATTGCTTCGCGCTTCCTCGAAGAGATTCCCGAGGCGCTGATGAAGTGGCTCACGCCACGCTTCTCCAGGCAAAAGGCTTTTGTTCCCGATTTCTCCAGAAAAGGCGATCCAGTGCTCAAGAAATCCCGCGATACCGGTGGCTTCCGCATCGGCCAGAACGTCGTGCATCCGAAGTTCGGCTCGGGCGTGATCATCGACGCCGAAGGCCAGGGCAGCGATGCGCGCGTGCAGGTGAACTTCGGCAACCAGGGCGTAAAGTGGCTCGCCGTGAGCGTCGCCAAGCTGCAGGCCGCCTAGCCCCCCGAAATCAGCGTCGCGTAGTCGGCGATGGCGGCCTCGACCACGCGTGCCGCGTGCTCTGCGCCATGCATGAGGGCGTTTCGTCGTGCTTGCAATGACCCGGTAATGTTAGCCCGGTATCTTCCGGGAATATGAACCAGGGAAAGCTTGCATTCACTGCAGTGTTTCTCAAAGCCAAGCACGGCTACGTCGGTTTTCTCGAGGAGCTGCCGGGCGTGAACTCGCACGGCCGCACCATCGAGGAAGCGCGTCAAATCCTGCAGCAGCTCGCGGCGCTCGTCTTCGACGAGGAGCGCCGCGCCGCCGGCGAAATGCTCGTCGGCAAGGACGTCGTGCGCGAGTCATTCTTCATTCCGATTCCCTGCGCTTAGCACCGGCTCGGCCGGCAGGATGCGCTGAGGAGGAAAGCGCACCGTGAAGCGGCTGCCTGCGCCGAGTCTGCTGTCCACGTCCAGGGTCGCCTGGTGGCGCGCCACCGCATGCTTGACGATGGCCAGGCCCAGCCCGGTGCCGCCTGTTTCGCGCGAGCGGCTGCGATCGACCCGGTAGAAGCGCTCGGTAAGCCGCGGCACGTGCTCCGGCGCGATGCCGGGGCCGGTGTCCTCAACCGCGAAGGCGGCGCCGTCGGGCCCCTCGCGCCAGACGAGGCAGACCTTGCCGCCGGCTGGCGTGTAGCGGATGGCATTGCTGACCAGGTTGCCGAACGCGCTCGCGAGCTCGGTCTCCGAGCCAAGCAGGTCCAGCGTCGGCCGGCCTTCCATCAGGATGCTGTGGCGGCCGCCCGATAGGGCCTCGGCTTCCAGGCGCAGCCGGGCGAGCAACGACGCCATTTGGACGCGGTCTGTGGGCGGAGGTGGAGCGGACTCCAGAACCGAGAGCATCAGCAGATCCTCGATGATTCGATGCATGCGCGATGCCTGTTCGCGCATCATGCCGAGGTAGTCGCGCACGCGCTGCGGATCGAGCTTCAGCTCGCGCACCGTCTCGAGAAATCCCACCAGCACCGTGAGCGGCGTGCGCAGCTCGTGCGAGACGTTGGCGACGAAGTCGCGCCGCATGGTTTCGACGCGCTCGAACTGGGTCGTGTCGCGCGACAGGAGCAGTTTCTGGGACTGACCGTAGGGAATCAGCCGCAGCGAGAGCGACAGCGCGGGGCCGCGCGTGATCCGCACCGGGCGGCTGGGCGAATGCTCGCCCGAGGCGAGGTAAGCGACGAATTCCGGCTCGCGTACCAGGTTGGCGATCGGCTGGCCGGCGTCGGCGCTGCTGTCGAGCTCTAGCTGTACTTCGGCGGTGCGGTTGCACCATTCGAAGTGGTTGGCGTGGTCGAGCATCACCACGCCGTCGGGCAGCGCCTGCGCGGCGCGGCGGAAGCGCACGAGGGCCTCGGCGAGCATCTCCTCGCGTTTCGCAGCCTCGCGCTCGAATCGGTGCAGCGCGGCGAACACTTCGTTCCAGCTGCCCTCGCCCTCGGGCACCTGGCCGGGGACCGGATGGGAAAGCCAGCGCCCCAGGCGCGCGAGATGGCGCAGGTGGTGGATCAGAAGCGCGAGCACGCCGGCGGCCAAGGAGGCCCAGCCCCACGCGGCGCCCGCCGCAGCGCCGATGATCGCCGCAATGGCTGCCATGCCTGCCAGCGAAGCGAGCGCTCTGCGCCCGATGCGGCTCAAGAGGTCCGCAACCCGTACCCGGAGCCGCGCACGGTGTCGATCAGGCGGTGATGGCCGGAAGGCTCGAGCGCCTTGCGCAGGCGGCGAATGTGCACGTCCACCGTCCGCTCCTCGATGAAGACGTGGTCGCCCCACACCTGGTCGAGAAGCTGGGCGCGGCTGTAGATCCGGCCGGGATGGGTCAGCAGGAAATGAAGCAGCCGGAACTCGGACGGTGAGAGTTGCAGCCTGCGCCCGCCCGCGATGACGCGACGCGTCGCGGGCTCGAGCCGCAGCCCTTCCATTTCGACCGTGTCGTCCGAGAGCTGCGGCGCGCGGCGCCGCAGCACCGCCTTGATGCGCGCGGCGAGCTCCTTGGGCGAGAACGGCTTGGTGAGATAGTCGTCCGCCCCCGCCTCGAGCCCGGAGAGCTTGTCCTGCTCCATGGCGCGCGCGGTGAGCATGAGGATCGGAAGATCGCGCGTGCGCGCGTCGGCGCGCAGGCGCCGCGCCAGCGACAAGCCCGACTCGCCGGGCAGCATCCAGTCGAGGACCAGCACGTCGGGCAGCGCGGCGCGGATCGCCGCCTCGGCCTCCTCGGCGCTGGAGGCGCGCAAGACAGTGTGGCCGACGTGCTCGAGATTTACGGCGACCAGCTCCTGGATCTGCGGCTCGTCCTCGACCACCAGGACGGTGGCGCTCATTGCTCTATCTTCACGGCGCCGGTGTGACGCACGTCGGTGCCCTTCACGATGTAGATCACGTACTCGGCCATGTTCTTCGCGTGATCGCCGATGCGCTCGATCGCCTTGGCGATCCACACGATCTCGAGGGCCGTGGAGATCATGCGCGGGTCTTCCATCATGTAGGTGATGAGCTGACGGATGATGGCGCTGAACTCCGAGTCGATGCCGGCGTCGTCGCGGATTACCTCGGCCGCGGCGGCGCAGTCGAGCCGCGCGAAGGCGTCGAGCGTCCGGCGCAGCATCGAGATGGCCTGCTCGGCGGCGTGGCGCACGTCGACCACCGGGGGCACCTGTGTATCACCGCGCTGGTTGATGTTCTTCGCCATGCGCGCGATCTTCTGCGCCTCGTCGCCGATGCGCTCGAGGTCGGTGACCGTCTTGATGATCGCGATGATCAGCCGCAGATCGTTCGCCGCCGGCTGGCGCTTGACGATCACCTGGCTGCAATCGCCGTCGAGCGCGACTTCCATGGCGTTCACGCGATGGTCGGTGGCGATGACGTCATCCAGCGTGGCGCGGTCGCTCGAGTTGAAGCCGTCGAGCGCGCGCCGGATCTGCGACTCGACCAGCCCGCCCATTTCCAGCACGCGCGAGCGGATCGACTCGAGCTCGGCGTCAAACTGCTTCGAGAGATGTTCGGTCGCGCCCATTGCGGTTAGCGACATTATGACAAATCTGTGACGGTAACACCGAACGCAGAGGGTAGCGGCGCTGCATGACGGTCTCATGACCGCGTCCGGCTCGATGCGTGCGGGCCGTCACGAAACGGCAACAATCCGGAAATAGGCTGCCGAGCGCTGCTGTCCACATGACCTCAGGAGATGCAATGCTAAGACGACTCATCGGCGCGGCTGGCGTCGCCGCAGGCCTCATCAGCGCGCCCGCGCTCGCCGCGGACATTACCGGGGCCGGCGCGACATTCCCGTATCCCATTTACGCCAAGTGGGCGGACGCGTACAAGAAATCGACCGGTATCGGGCTCAACTACCAGTCGATCGGCTCGGGTGGCGGGATCAAGCAGATCACCGCGAAGACGGTGGATTTCGGCGCCTCGGACATGCCGCTCAAGCCGGAGGAGCTCGACAAGAGCGGACTGATCCAGTTTCCCACGGTGATTGGTGGCGACGTGCCGGTGGTCAACCTGAAGGAGATCATGCCGGGGCAGCTGAGGCTGTCCGGCCCGCTGCTCGCCGAAATCTATCTGGGCAAGATCAGGAAGTGGAACGACCCGGCGATCGCCGCGCTGAACCCCGGGGTCGGCCTGCCGGCGAGCGATATCAACGTAGTACACCGCTCCGATGGCTCCGGCACCACCTTCATCTGGACGAACTACCTGTCGAAGATGAGTCCCGAGTGGAAGTCCGCAGTCGGCGAGGGCACCTCGGTCAATTGGCCGGTAGGCGTCGGCGGCAAAGGCAACGAAGGCGTCGCCTCGTACGTGCAACGCATCCAGGGGTCGATCGGCTACGTCGAGTACGCCTATGTGCTCCAGAACAAGATGGCGTACGCGCTGGTCAAGAACCGCGAAGGCCACTTCGTTGCGCCGAGCGCCAAGGCGTTCCAGGCTGCGGCGGCGGGCGCCGACTGGAAGGCAGCGCGCGGCATGTACCTGATTCTTACCGACGCCCCCGGAAAGGACGCCTGGCCGATCGCCGGCGCCACGTTCATCCTGATGCACAAGACTCAGGAAAAGCCGGAGAGCGCAAGGCAGGTGCTCAAGTTCTTCGATTGGGCCTATACCCAGGGCGACCGCCTCGCGGAGGAGCTCGACTACGTGCCGATGCCAGACCCGGTCGTCCGGCTCATCCAGACCAACTGGAAGTCCCAGCTCAAGGATTCGTCAGGTAACCCCGTCTACTGAGACCCGCAAGGCCGTTGCTTCAGCGCTGAGGGGCGGGCAAGGGCCCGCCCCCGTTTCATCGTCGCCTTCCTTTAGAATTCCGCCTGGCCGCCAATGAGCGCCGTCGTTCTCCCCGCCCCCGTATATTCGAGCGCCGAATTGCCGATGACCGAGTCCCCGCGCGGCCCCGTCCGCCTGCGGCCTGCGCGCTGGAAGGACGTGGCGTTCGAGCAGCTCACGCGGCTGTTCGCGCTGTTCGTGCTGGGCATCCTGGCGGCGATCCTCGTCGCCCTGGTGCTGGAAAGCCGCCCGTCGCTGGACAAGTTCGGCCTCGCCTTTCTGTGGCACGCCGAATGGGACCCGGTGCAGGAGCGCTTCGGCGCGCTGGTGCCGATCTACGGCACCCTGATCACCTCGTTGATCGCGATGCTGATCGGCATCCCGGTGAGCTTCGGCATCGCGCTCTTCCTGACGGAGCTGTCGCCCGCCTGGCTCAAGCGCCCGCTGGGCACGGCGATCGAGCTGCTCGCGGCAATCCCCTCGATCATCTACGGCATGTGGGGGCTGTTCGTGCTGGCGCCCCTGTTCCAGGCGTACGTGCAGCCGGCGCTGATCGAATCGCTCGGCGCCCTCCCGCTCGTGGGCGCGCTGTTCCAGGGCCCGCCGCTCGGCATCGGCATGCTCAGCGCGGGGCTCATTCTTTCCGTCATGGTGATTCCCTTCATCGCCGCCGTGATGCGCGACGTGTTCGACCTGGTGCCGGCCTTGCTTAAGGAATCGGCCTACGGACTGGGGGCGACGACCTGGGAGGTGGTGTGGAAGGTCGTGCTGCCCTACACCAAGGTCGGGGTCATCGGCGGCATCATGCTGGGCCTGGGGCGCGCTCTCGGGGAAACGATGGCGGTCACTTTCGTGATCGGCAATGCGCACCAGCTGTCGAAATCGCTGATGGCGCCGGGAAACAGCATCGCCTCGGCGCTGGCCAACGAGTTTACCGAGGCGGTCGGTGATCTGTATTTTTCCGCGCTCATCGAGCTCGGCCTGATCCTGTTTCTCATCACGACGGTGGTGCTCGCGCTCGCCAAGCTCCTCCTCCTGCGCCTGGCGCTGCGCGAAGGCGCGCGCACATGAGCGCGGTCGCGAGTCCGGCGGCGAGCGCCATCAGCCCGTCGAATCCGCTATACCGCTCGCGCAAGCGCGTCAATGTCTTCATGCTGAGTGTTTCGGGCCTGGCGCTGGTCTTCGGCCTGTTCTGGCTGGTCTGGATCCTCGGCACGCTGTTCTACGAAGGCGGGTACGCGCTCACGCGCGCAGCGCTGTACTTCGAGATGACGCCGCCGCCCGGGGCCGACGGCGGCCTTGCCAACGCCATCGCGGGCAGCGCCGTGCTCATCGCCGTCGCCACTTTGCTCGGCACGCCGGTCGGCGTTCTTACCGGCACCTATCTGGCCGAGTACGGCAAGCGCGGCTGGATCGCCCCGGCGACGCGATTCATCAACGACGTGCTGCTGTCGGCGCCCTCCATCGTCATCGGCCTATTCGTGTACTCGGTCTATGTCGCGCGCGTAAAGCACTTCTCCGGCTGGGCGGGTGCTCTCGCCCTCGCGCTCATTGTCATCCCGGTGGTGGTGCGCACCAGCGACGACATGCTGAAGCTGGTGCCCAACAGCCTGCGGGAGGCGGCGGCGGCGCTGGGCTGCCCGACCTGGAAGATGATCCTGTCGGTGACCTACCCGGCCGCACGCACCGGGATCGTCACCGGCATCCTCCTCGCGGTCGCGCGCATCAGCGGGGAAACGGCCCCGCTGCTGTTCACCGCGCTCAACAACCAGTTCTGGTCGCTGAACCTGAACGAGCCCATGGCCAACCTGCCGACGGTGATCTTCCAGTTCGCCATGAGCCCATACAAGGATTGGCACCGGCTCGCATGGGGAGGCGCCGCGCTGATCACGCTGACCGTGCTGGCGCTCAACATCCTGGCGCGCAGCCTGTTCCGAAGAAAGGATTGACGCAGTGGAAGCCTACGAACCCGTTGCCAGGCCCGTCGTGCAGGTGATGCGCCCTTCGGCGCGGGCGGAAACGCCTCCGGTCGAGGAGCTCAGGCCAAAGATCAGCGTGCGCAACCTCAATTTCTACTATGGCGCCTTCCGGGCGCTGCGCGACATCTCCCTGGATATCCCCGAGAAGAAGGTCACCGCGTTCATCGGACCGTCGGGCTGCGGCAAATCCACATTGCTGCGGACATTGAACCGCTTGTATTCGCTCTACCCCGATCAGCGCGCCGAAGGCGAGGTGATCCTCGACGGCGAAAACATCCTCACCACGAAGCAGGACGTGTCGCTCATCCGCGCCAAGGTGGGCATGGTGTTCCAGAAGCCGACGCCGTTTCCCATGTCGATCTTCGACAATATTGCCTTCGGCGTAAGGTTGTTCGAACACCTGTCGCGGCGCGAGATGGAGGAGCGCGTCGAATGGGCGCTCACGCGCGCCGCACTGTGGGCCGAGGTCAGGAGAAAGCTCCACCAGAGCGGAAACAGCCTGTCCGGCGGGCAGCAGCAGCGGCTGTGCATCGCGCGCTGCATCGCGATCAGGCCCGAGGTGCTGCTGCTCGACGAGCCCTGCTCGGCGCTCGACCCGATCTCCACGGCTCGCATCGAGGAGCTGATCCACGAGCTGAAGAGTGAATACACCGTAGTGATCGTCACCCACAACATGCAGCAGGCCGCGCGGGTGTCCGATTACACCGCCTACATGTATCTCGGCGAGCTGATCGAATACGGGCCGACCGACGCCGTGTTCATCAAGCCGAAGCGCAAGGAAACGGAAGACTACATTACCGGCCGCTTCGGCTAGGTCTTCTTGCCCTTCAGCCTGGACTGCAGGTCGGCAAAAGGCCGGTAGGTCGAAGGGGCCTTCTTCTCCGAGGCCGCCGGGCGGCCGTCGTTATCCACCTCGCGGGCGTGCTCGTTCTCGTGGCAATAGATGCACAGCAGCTCCCAGTTCGCTCCGTCGGGTGGATTGTGGTCGTGGTTGCCGTCCTTGTGGTGGACGGTCAGCTGGCGCGCGTTCTTCGAGTTGAATTCGCGGGCGCAGCGCGCGCAGACCCAGGGAAAGATCTTCAGCGCGCGCTCGCGGTAGTTCATCGCCGCTCGTCCCGCTCCCGGATCAGCCAGTACGTGATGCCCAGGGCAAGCGCGACGGCGGCCAGCCCGAGCATCTCGGCCGGCCCGACTTCGTGCAGGTCGAGAACGATGAACTTGCGGGCGATCGCGAGCAGCGCGATGAGCAGCGTCATGATCTCGCCGAAGACGGTCTGGAAGACAGCCTGATCGAGGGGATCGAGGATGCCGGAGAGCATGCCGGCGACGACGGTCGCGGCGAGGCGATAGAGGGCAACCAGGATGAGGAAGCCGATCACCAGCGTCAGGGCGAGCGCGACCCCGCTCTCGAAGCGCTGGTAATACGACATGACGGGCCATTGCGCTTTCATCTGTGACAGCTTCATTTCGGTCTCCCTCAATGCTAAATTCGCCTGTTCCAGGGGGGGGCGTGAAGCACGACAACTATCTCGAGCGGATCCTCAAGGCTCGCGTGTACGACGTTGCGACCGAGTCGCCGCTCGAGCTCGCTCCCGGATTATCCAAGCGCCTGCGCAACACGCTTCTCATCAAGCGCGAGGACCTGCAGCCGATATTCTCGTTCAAGCTGCGCGGCGCCTACAACAAGATGGCCGGTCTGCCGCGGCTGCGGCTCGCCAAGGGCGTGATCGCGGCGAGCGCCGGCAACCACGCGCAGGGGGTGGCGCTCGCCGCGCAGCGCCTCGGCTGCCGCGCGGTGATCGTCATGCCGGTCACCACGCCGCGCATCAAGGTCGACGCGGTGTTGGCGCGCGGCGCGCAGGTCGTGTTGCACGGCGATTCGTACGCCGAGGCGTTTGCGCAGGCGATGCGCCTCAAGCGCCGGCGCGGCCTCGCCTTCGTTCATCCCTACGATGACCCGGAAGTGATCGCCGGGCAGGGCACGATCGGCATGGAGATCCTGCGCCAGCACGCCGGGCCGCTCGACGCCATCTTCGTTCCTGTAGGGGGCGGCGGTCTCATTTCCGGCATTGCCGCCTACGTGAAGCGCGTGCGCCCTTCGATAAAGGTGGTTGGGGTAGAACCGGTCGACGCGGCCGCGATGACGCAGTCCCTGAAGAGGGGGAAAAGAGTAAAACTAGAACACGTGGGGCTCTTCGCCGACGGCGTGGCAGTGAAGGAAGTCGGGCGCGAGACGTTCCGCCTGTGCCGCACCCTCGTCGACGAAATGGTGCTCGCCGATACCGGCGAGATGTGCGCGGCGATCAAGGACATGTTCGAGGACACGCGTGTCGTGCTCGAGCCCGCCGGCGCGCTCGCGATCGCCGGCGCTAAGGCCTGGGTCGAGCGCCATGGGGCGCGCGGCAAGACGCTGGTCGCGATCGCTTCCGGCGCCAACACCAACTTCGACCGCCTGCGCTTCATCGCCGAGGAGGCCGAGGTCGGCGAGCACCGCGAGGCAATCCTCGCCGTCACCATCGCGGAGCGCCCCGGCAGCTTCAAGAAGTTCTGCGCGCAGATCGGCGCGCGCAGCGTCACCGAGTTCAACTACCGCATCGCGGACTCCTCCGAAGCGCACATCTTCGTCGGCGTCGAGGTGCACGGCAGCCAGGAGACCGCGCGCATCGTGCGCAACCTGCGCCGCCACGGCCTGACGACGCTCGATCTGTCGGACAACGAGATGGCGAAGTGGCACGTGCGCCACATGGTCGGCGGGCGCGCGCCCTTCGCCCGCAACGAGCTGCTCTACCGCTTCGAGTTTCCCGAGCGCCCCGGCGCGCTGATGCGCTTTCTGTCCAGCATGCGCAGCGACTGGAACATCAGCCTGTTCCACTACCGCAACCACGGCGCCGACTACGGCCGGGTGCTGGTCGGCATGCAAGTCCCTTCGGGCGAAATGAAGCAATTCAGGCGGTTTCTGGACAATCTCGGCTACCCGTACGCGGACGAAACCCGCAATCCTGCCTACCGCCTGTTCCTCGGCTGACCGAAGAAGCGCTCGTCTGCGTAACAGACGGGAGAGGACATTACGCCAGATCCCGGCTCGGGCTCCCCCAGAAAGACCAGTTCCCCGGAGTCGCGGCGATAGACGCCGCGCTCGGTAACGACATAGTCGACCGGGATGTCCCAGGCCTGAGGGTGGATGGTGTCGAGGCGCGCCAGCTCGTAGGAGACGCCGATCGTCACGGGCTTCTTGCCGAGGCTGGCGAGCGTGCGGTCGAAGTAGCCGCCGCCGTAGCCGAGCCGGTAGCCCTTCGCATCCCATCCATTCATCGGCAGCAGGACGACGTCGGGAATGACTTCGGGCGAAGAAGCGGGAAAGGGAATGTCGAGCGGACCCTTGGCGAGAGCGATGCCCGGATGCCATTCGCGAAATACGAGCGGAGACCTCGGCGCGACGATGGCAGGCAACGCTGTCAACGCGCCGCGGCTGCGCAGCGTTCTGGCGAGGTGGCGCGCGTCATATTCGTTCTTCACCGGCCAGCAGAAGGCGACGCGGCTGCGCGCGAGCCCCGGGAACGAACGCTCGAGAAATCCGTCGATGCGCTCGCGCCAGGTTTCGAGAGCCGCGGGCGCGATCGCAAGGCGCGCGGCAATCAAGCGCTCACGCTCTTTTTTTCGCCAGGCTTTCAGAGAGTCGGCGTCCACCGCGTGCTATCCTTGAGGGCTCATGTTTCCTAGGAAAATATCAGCTTTCAGTGTAGCGCTTTACTTGGCTGTCACGCCGGCCTCCGCCGGCAATAGCACCGATGACGCGCTGCTGGGTGCCTACGACGCCTACCGCGCCGGCGATCCGATCAAGCTCGCAAAGCACGCGCAGAAGCTCAACCATCACGTGCTCGAGCCGTGGCTCGAATACTGGCGCCTTTCGCTGCGCCTGGACGACATGGCCTCGGGCGACGTACGAGCGTTCCTCTCGAAATTCGAGCGCACCTACGTCGCCGAGCTGCTGCGTGAAGAGTGGCTGAAAGTACTGGGCAAGCGCGGCGACTGGCAGGAGTTCGACCGCCAGGTGGCGTTCTACAGCCGCGACGATCTGGAAGTGCGCTGCTATGGCTGGGCATCGCGCCTGGAGCGCGGCGATGAAAACGCATACGCCGAGGCGGCGGCGATGTGGCTCGAGCCGCGCGAGCTGCCCGAAGGCTGCACCAAGGTCGCCGACGCAATGATGGAGGAAGGCCTGCTCACGGTGAGCGATGTCTGGCGGCGCGTGCGCGTGCTGTTCGAGAACGGGCAGATCACCGCCGCGAAAACCGCGCTCGGCTATCTGTCGAAGGATGAAGCGCCGGACGAGCGCATGCTGGTCGAGGCGGCGCGCCAGCCCAAGCGCCTCCTCTCCCGGCTGCCCAAGAACCTCGAGCGCCGGGCGACGCGCGAGGTGGTGGTGCTCGCCGTGGTGCGCTATGCGCATGACGATGACGATAGCGCGGCAGCCGCGCTCGAGGGGCCGCTCGCTTCGCACCTGCCGGAGGCCGACCTCAAGTACCTGTGGGGCCGAGTGGGCTACGAGGCGGCGCGCCAGCATCACGACAAGGCGCTCGCCTGGTATGCGCGCGCTGGCGACCTGCGCCTCACCGACGAGCAGCTCGCCTGGAAAGCGCGCGCCGCGCTGCGCCGCGGAAATTGGCAGGGGGTGCGCGATTCGATCGACCTGATGTCGGCCGCGGCGCGGCAGGAGCGCGCGTGGTCGTATTGGTATGGCCGCGCGCTCGCCGCGCAGGGCGAAGAAACCGGCAGCCGCGCCTATTACCTGCGCATCGCCGGCCGGCCCGACTTCTACGGTCTGCTCGCCGAGGAAGAGCTCGGCTACGTGGTGGCGCTGCCCGAGAAAACCTACGTGCCGAGCGAAGACGAGGTGGCGGCGGCGAAGCGCGACCCAGGCATCGCACGAGCGCTCGAGCTGATACGCCTGGGCATGCGCACCGAGGGCGTGCGCGAATGGATTCACACCATCCGCTTCTTCGAGGACGTCAGGCTGATCGCCGCCGCCGAGGTGGCGCAGCGCGCCGAAATCTATGATCGCGTCATCGAAACCGCCAACCGCACCGTGCGCCTGCACAATTTCTCGTTGCGCTACCCGGTGCCCTACCAGGACGTGTTCCGCGAGTACGCCAAGACCCATGGCGTCGACCCGGCGCTGGTGCTCGGCGTGGTGCGCCAGGAAAGCCGCTTCATCCAGGAATCGCGCTCGAGCGCGGGCGCGACCGGCCTGATGCAGCTCATGCCGCGCACCGCGCGCTATGTCGCGGCGAAGCTGGGGCTGCGCAACTATCGCCCGCACCACGTCACCCAGGTGCAGACCAATGTCGGCCTGGGCACCGGCTACCTGAAGCTGGTGCTCGACCAGGTCGGCCACCCGCTCCTTGCTTCGGCGGCGTACAACGCCGGCCCCTCTCGCGCGCGCCGCTGGCGCGACACGCGGCCGCTCGAAGGCGCGGTCTACGTCGAGACGATCCCCTTCAGCGAGACGCGCGATTACGTGAAGAACGTGATGTCGAATTCGGTCTTCTATGCGGCGATGCTGGAGAACAAGCCGACGCCGATCAAGCTGCGGCTGGGCACCGTGCCGCCGCGTAGCGGCGCCGAACTGGTCGAAGACGATCTGCCATAACCCCCGATGAAGGTCGAGAACGTTCTCGTGCTCGGCGGCTCGGGATTCGTCGGCCGCCACCTTGCGGCCGAGCTTGCGCGTCGCGTCATCAAGGTGACCGTCCCCTCGCGGCAGCGCGAGCGCGCGAAGCATCTCATCCAGCTGCCGACGGTCGACGTGATCGAGGCCAATATCGCCGCGCCGGGCGTTCTGCAGCGCCTCGCCGCCGGACGCGACGTGGTCATCAACCTGATCGGTATCCTGCACGGCCGGCCCGGGCGCCGCGACGAGCGCGGGCCGCATAACTACGGTCTAGATTTCGCGCGCGTGCACGTCGAGCTGCCGCAGGCCGTGGTCGCCACCTGCCGCGCGGTGGGCGTCAAGCGGCTGCTGCACATGAGCGCGCTAGGCGCCTCGCCAGAGGCGCCTTCGGAGTACTTGCGCTCCAAGGCGATCGGCGAGCAGGCAGTGCTCGCCGCCGACGACCTGGAGGTCACGGCCTTCCGCCCGTCGGTGGTATTTGGCCCCGAGGACTCGTTCCTGAACATGTTTGCTCAGCTTTCGCGCTTCCTCCCCGCGCTCGCCGTGGCCTGCCCGCAGGCGCGCTTCCAGCCGGTGTACGTCGGCGACGTGGCGCGCGCGATGGTGAGCGCCATCAACGAGCCCCACTCGCACGGCAAGGCCTACGACCTGTGCGGCCCGCGCGTGTACACGCTGAAGGAGCTGGTCGAATTCGTCTGCGCGATGACCGGTCGCCGGCGGCTCATCATCCCGCTTTCAGACCGCATGTCCTATCTGATGGCGCGGCTGATGGAGTGGACGCCTGGGCCGCTGATGACACGCGACAACTACCGCTCGATGCAACTGCCGAACGTCTGCACCGCCGATTGCACGCTGCCGTTCGGCCTCGTTCCGCAGGCCCTCGAGGCGGTGGCGCCGTTTTATCTCGCGCCTCTGGGTCCTCGCGAGCGCTATCCGCAGTTTCGCTGGCGCGCGCGCCGCTAGCCCTCGTCGCTGGCGCAGCGTGGGGCGTTACGCTCACGCCTGGCGCGCGACTGCGACGGCCCCCGCGAGCGCGTCCCAGCCCGAGCCGTGGCCGACCCGGCTGAGCCGTAGCAGCGGCTCCTCCCATGAAGCGTCGCCTGCAAACAGGCGCTCGAGGCAGGCGTGCAGCGCTTCATGCGCCTCGCCGGCGGCTGCCGCCGCGAGATGCGCTGCGCTAATCGCGCTGGTGCGAGTGACCAGGCGCGGGCCGAGCCAGCGCCAGAGCGCCTGCGCCTGCGCGCCGCGCCCGCAGGCGCGCAGCGCGACGAGCATGCCCGCGAGGTAGTCGTCCCCCGAGGGTGTCAGGCCGGGCCCGCAACCAATGAGCAACTCGGCTTCGTCGGCGAGCGCGTTGCCGACCAGCCAGCGCTCGAGCGCTTCGAGCGCGGGCTGAACATGGACGCTGAGCGCGTTGTGCGCGCCCGAAATCAGGCATCCCAGGCCCTCGCGCGGAATGTGGCCGTTTGCGAACCGTTGCAGCGCCTTCAGGTCGGGCGCAGCGGGCTGCGGCAGCGGCGCGGGTTCCCAGAGCCGTGCATGCTGCATCGAAACCGAAACCGTCTCGCCGATCGCCGGCGCCCTGAATTCTCTGACCAGCGCGTTGAGCGGGCCGCAGCCGAGCGTCGCATCGCCGATGCATGCGTATCGCGCGTCGGGAAAGCGCAGGTAAAAGCTGCGGGCGAACACCGCGCACACTTCGCCGTCGCCGCCGCTCAGTGCTTCGCGCGCGAAACGCCCCGTGATTTCCGCGTCGAATCGCATGGCGCAAGTCTATACCGTTAAACTTGCCGCATGCCGCGCCCGCTGCTCGTCATCGGCAATAAGAACTACTCTTCATGGTCGCTGCGCCCCTGGCTCGCCATGAAGGTTCTCGACCTCGATTTTCAGGAAGTAAGAATTCCTTTGTACGGCCCGGGCGCAAAGGACGAGATCCTGCGCTACTCGCCCTCGGGAAAGGTGCCCTGCCTCGTCGATGGAGCGACGCGCGTGTGGGACTCGGCTGCGATCCTGGAGTACTTGGCTGAGAAGCATGCTCAGCTCTGGCCGAGCGATCCTACAGAGCGGGCGGTAGCGCGCTCGGTTTGCGCGGAAATGCATTCGGGTTTTCCGAAGCTGCGCGAGCGCATGAGCATGAACGTGCGCAAGCGCTATCCGGGCAAAGGGCGAACGCCGGAAGTTCTGAAGGAAATTGAACGAGTGGTGGAGATCTGGTCGAAGTGCAGAAAACCATTCTTGTTCGGACCGTTCACCGCGGCGGATGCGATGTACGCGCCAGTGGTGCTGCGCTTCAGGACTTACGAGGTCGAGCTGCCGCCGGCGTGCCGCGCCTACGCCGAGGTGATGCTCGCGCTGCCCGCGATGCGCGCGTGGATCGAAGCGGCGGAGCGCGAGGTCGAATCCATCCCGCAGCTCGACACGGCCGAGTGAAGACCTTCGTCGTCGGCGGGGCGGTACGCGACGAATTGCTGGGCCTGCCGGTGAAGGACAAGGATCACGTGGTGGTCGGCGCAACCCCTGACGAAATGTTGCGCCAGGGCTTCAAGCCCGTCGGCAAGGATTTCCCGGTGTTCCTGCATCCCGGGACGCACGAGGAGCATGCGCTCGCTCGTACTGAGCGCAAGAGCGGCCGCGGCTACAAGGGTTTCACGGTGTATGCCGCGCCTGACGTCACCCTCGAAGACGACCTGAAACGGCGCGACCTCACCATCAACGCCATGGCGAAGACGGAGGACGGCACGCTGATCGATCCGTTCGGTGGCCGAAAGGACCTGAAGGAGGGTGTCCTGCGCCACGTGAGCGAGGCCTTCGCCGAGGATCCGGTGCGCATTCTCCGCGTCGCGCGCTTTGCCGCGCGTTTCGGTTTCCGGGTGGCCGATGAAACCATGCGATTGATGCAGGCGATGGTGAAGTCGGGCGAAGCCGATTACCTGGTGCCGGAGCGCGTGTGGCAGGAGCTCTCGCGCGGGCTCGCCGAGCCGCACCCGGAGCGCATGTTCGAGGTGCTGGAGGCCTGCGGCTTGCGGCAAAAGCTGCTGCCGGAGCTGAAAGCCATCCCGCAGAAGCTCGCGGGCTCCGTCCCGGTGCGTTTCGCTCTGCTTGCATGGCCGCTGAAGGAGTCCGAAGTCAACTCGCTCTGCGAGCGCGTGCGCGCGCCCAACGAGGTGCGCGAGCTGGCGCTGCTCGCCAGTCGTAATCGCCTCGTCTTGCGTGCAGCACAATCGGTGCTACCGGAAACCCTGTTGCAGCTATTCAAGCGCGCCGACGCCTTGCGCCGGCCGGAGCGCTTCAGGGATTTGCTCGAGGTGGCAAAGCTCGCCGAGCCGGGCATCGACATTTCGCGCATCCAGCGCGCGCTCGATGCCGCGGCCGCGGTAGACGCGGGCGCCATTGCCGCACAAGCAGGTTCTCAATCCGAGATACCCGCCCTGGTCGACGCCGCGAGGGTCCGCGCCATCACCCGGGCTCTGTGAAGTTCCATCTTTCTTCGCTCGCGAAGAACCTGTTCGCCGGGTTGCGGCTGGCACTGTTCCTGCGCGTGCGCGCTTTCGATTACCGCGCCTCCGCGCTCGATTTCACCTGGCTGGTGGTATTCAACTTCGCGGTCTGGGTCGCCGCCGCGGCGCTGCAAGCCGGCTTCGAAGGCGAGTTCGACGCATCTTCGATCCCGATCTATCTCGCTACCGTGCCGCTCGTCCTCGGCGCCGCGCTGCTCGTCGCGCATGCCTATGATGCCGCGGAGAAGCTTCTGCCTCTCGCCGTGGCCCTGAGCGCGAGCGACCCGGTGTTCGAGCTGGTGGCGCTGCTGCTGCCCGGCATCGGCGCCGCCACCGGCCTTGACAAGGCGCTGCTCTGGATTTTCCTGGGATGGACGTGGGCCACCGCAGTGCGCGCCGTCGTCGTGGTCATGGGCACGCGCCGCCCGCAGATCTACCAGGCCGCGCTCGCGGTGAGCGCGATGATTGCGCTCGAGTTCTTCGCGTTTCCCAAGACCGACGTCTGGCTGCCGGGCGTTGCGCAGGACGAGGAAGCGGGCCCGGGGCTGGCCGACGAACGCCTGTTCCACCTGCAGGGGCAGCTCATCGAGAGCGCCCTCGCGGCGATCAAGCGCGGACGGCCCGGCACGCCCGAGCTTTACTTCGTCGGCTTCGCGCCCGACGGCAGCCAGGACGTGTTCCTGCGCGAGATGCGCTTCGTGAAGCGGCTGTTCGACGAGCGCTTCGGCACCGCGGGGCGCTCCATCGCGCTTGCAAGCAGCTACGACGCCCTCGATGAATTTCCCATCGGCAGCGTCACCAACCTCTCCCGCGCATTGCACCGGGTCGGCGAGACCATGAACGCCGAAGAGGACGTGCTGTTCCTTTTCCTTTCGGCGCATGGCGACCGTGAGCACCGTCTTTCCGCCTCCCAAACCCCGCTCAACCTCGCCGCGCTCACCCCCACCGCGCTTTCCCGCATGCTCCAGGACTCGGGCATCAAGTGGCGCGTGATCGTCGTCTCGGCCTGCTACTCCGGCGGCTATGTCGAGCCATTGCGCGACGACAACACGGTGGTCATCGCCGCGGCCGCGCCGGACCGCACCTCCTTCGGCTGCGAGGCGGGGCGCGAGTTCACCTACTTCGGCCAGGCGTATTTCCGCGATGCGCTCGCGCAGACGCGCTCGTTCACCCACGCCTTCGATATCGCCAAGGAGCTCGTCGCAAAGCAGGAGGCCGCCGAAAAATTGTCGCCGTCGCGGCCGCAGATGTGGGCGGGGCCGGGCATCGCCGTGCGGCTAAAGAAGCTTGCCGATCGCCCAGACCAGTAACGACAGCAGCACGGTGCTCGCGAAGGGCACGTAGTACACGCGGCCGCGCACCGGAATGCGCAAATCACCGGGCAGGCGTCCGAGCCCGACGCGTCCGAACCACGGCGCCACGGCCGCTAGAATGACGAGCACGATCAACACGGTGACCAGCCACTTCAACATGATCGAACTCTATACGTGGAGCACGCCCAACGGGCGCAAGGTTTCGATAATGCTCGAGGAATGCGGCCTGCCGTACCGCGTCCACAAGATCGACATCGGCAAGGGCGACCAATTCACGCCCGAGTACGTCGCCATCAACCCGAACGGCAAGATCCCGGCCATCGTCGATCCCGACGGTCCTGACGGCAAGCCGATGACCCTGATGGAATCGGGCGCGATCCTGGTCTACCTTGCCGGCAAGACCGGCCGCTTCCTGCCGCGGGCGGCGCGCGACAAGTACGACGCGCTGCAGTGGCTGATGTTCCAGATGGGCGGCGTCGGGCCGATGTTCGGCCAGGCGCATCACTTCATGCGCGCGAAGAAGGACGAGATTCCCTACGGCAGCGAGCGCTATGGCAAGGAGGCGAAGCGCCTCTATAGCGTGATCGATCGCCAGCTCGGATCGCATCCCTTCCTTGCCGCAGACGAATACGGCATTGCGGACATCGCCACCTACCCCTGGGTCGCGCGCCACGAATGGCACCGCGTCGATTTATCCGATTATCCGAACGTCAAGCGCTGGTACGACGCCCTCGGGGCGCGGCCGGCCGTGGCGCGGGGGATGGCGGTGCCCCAATTGAATTAGCGTTAAGATTTGAAGTAATGCTCGCGGATCTAAAGAAGATTCCGCTGTTTCAGGGTCTTGCCGATGAAGACCTGCTGACGCTTGCCCAGCGCGCGGCGATCCGCAGCGTTCCGGGCAACGAAGTGATCGTCCGCGAGGGCGATCCGGCCGACTCGCTGTACATGATCCTGTCGGGGAAGGTGAAGGTCTATCTCAGGGAACAAGGCGGCAAGGAGATGCTGCTCGACGTCAAGGGCCCCGGGCAATACTTCGGCGAGATGATGCTCGACGAGCAACCCCGCTCGGCTTCCGTCATGGCGCTGCAGCCTTCGAAGCTGGCCGAAATCTCGGGCGCGGACTTCAAGGCTTTTCTCCTCAAGCACCCCGAGACCGCGCTGCACGTGATCCGCAACCTGATTCGCGTGACCCGCGGGCTGAACGAGAGGGCGCGCGAAAGCGGCCGCAAGCGCGAGAAGCTGCGCGAGTATATCGACGAGCTGGGCACGAAGAACGGCGCCGATCTGCCGAGCGTCAAGCGCTGGTCCAAAGCCAAGCGCTGGGTCCTCGGCATACTCCTGGTCTGCGCCGTTCTGCAATACTATTTCTTCGACGTGTTTATCCAGATGCTGTCTCTGGGCGGCGTCAACACGTTTACCGGCAACTGACGCCGTTTAAGGGCGTCTCGCGTATTTCTCCAGGAAGGCGTTGATCTCCTCGATGCGCAGCTGCGGCTCGCCGGGCACCGGCTGCGAGCCGACCACCCGGTTCATCCACAGCATGTTTTCCTGCATGCGCGCCACGACGATGCGCCATTCCTCTGCGGTGTGGCGCTTAGGATCGGGCAACACGTGGCACTGGTTGCAGGCAAGGCGGAAGGCCTCGCCGGAAGCGCGGTTCACCTCCGGGTAGCGCTTGGGGTCGAGCGGCTTCTGCGCGTGCCGTTTGAGGTAGGCGACGAGCAGCGCGCTTTCCTCTTCGCTCGGCGCCTGCACGCCGGCCATCATCTCGGACATCAGCGTTCCGAGGTTGCCGCGGCCCCGCATGCGCAGCACCATCCGCTCGACGATCCCCGGCCACTTTTCGGCGTGGTGCATCGCCGGGTTCGGCAGGTTGTGGCACTGCACGCAGTAGCGCAGCGTCAGTTGCGCGCCGCGCGAGCGCGGCTGCGGCAGCTGCCGCGCTTCGAAGGTCGGCGGCAGGATGCGCTCGAGCAGCGGGCCGTGCGGGCTTTCGACCCAGCGCTTCTTGGCGTCCGAGATTTCGTCCGCGCCCGCGGACAACGCGACGGCAAGAAGGAGCAAAACGTTAAAGCGCATGGGAACGATCGCCGCGCGCAAAGCCGAGCAGAGGTTGCCGCAAATTCCGGCCGACGGCCAGCACCTTGAACAGCTCGCCCATCTCAGCCGGCGAGAGCAGCTTGTTCGCTTCGGCGGCGAGCGGCGCGTAGTGCAGGGCGTTCTCGATGTTGGCCTCGCCGAGCACGTCCGTGATGCCGCAATTGACGAGGAACTGCGCCTGCGTGGCGAAACCGAGGACCTCGAGCCCGGCTTCGCGCGCGGCGTCGGCGAGGGAGCTGAACTCGACGTGAGCAGTGACGTCCTCCTCGCCCGGATGCAGGAACGGGTCGCCGTGCGCCTGGTGGCGGTAATGGCACATCAGCGTGCCCATCGAGCGCTGCGGGTGGTAATACTCGTGCCGCGGGAAGCCATAGTCGATGACGAAGATCGCGCCTTCGGCGAGCCGCTCCACGAGCGTTCGCATCCAGGCGCGCGCCGCAAGATTGATTTCGCTGATGTACGGCACGGGAACGCGAATTTCCCGGGCTTCCTCGAGGAGCGCGCCGGCCGCGGGACGCTCGCTCCATTCCAGCTTCCCCTGCTTGAGGACGACGCCGCGCTCCATCACGCCTTCGGCGCGCCAGGCGACCGCGTGCACTGGCATCGCGTCGGCGACTTCGTTGGCGATGATGGTCCCGGTCCAGCGTTGCGGCAGCGTGTCGATGAACTGCACTCGGTTTCCCAGCCGCGCCCGCTGGCGCTCACGCAGCCCGGCGCTGGTCTCGAGGATCAGGTATTCGCACGAAAGTTCGTTGAGCAGCGTTTCCGCAAGCGCGCCGCTGCCTGCTCCCAGTTCGAGAATACTGTTGCCGGGAATTTCCCGCAGCTGCCGCGCCAAGGTGCGACCAAAGAGCTTGCCGAGCTCCGGGGCGGTGACGAAGTCGCCCGCAGGCCCGAACTTCTGCGCGCCGGCGGCGTAATACCCCAGCCCCGGCTCGTGCAGCACTAGCTGCATGTAGTGTGCGAAGGAAATCCAGCCGTGCTGTTCGATCTCGGCTGCGACTCGGGCGAGCATCAGGCGAATTTACCCTAGAATTCAAGGCACTCATGGACCGCGGGCTGGAAGGCAGGACAGCGCTGGTGACCGGCGGTGCGCGGCGCGTCGGCGCAGCGCTCGTGCGGCGCCTGCATGCCGCCGGGGCGAACGTGGTGGTGCATTACCGCGATTCCGAAGCCGACGCCTTGCGCCTCGAGTCGGAGCTCAATGGGCTGCGACCGAAGAGCGCCGCCAAGGTGAAAGCCGAGCTCCGTGCGCCGATTGCCCCGAGGGCGCTGGTGAACGCGGCGCTCGAGCGCTTCGGCCGGCTCGACGTCCTGGTGAACAATGCGTCGAGCTTTTTCCCGGTCGCGGTCGGCGCCATCGAGCCTTCGCACTGGGAGGAGCTGATTGGCTCCAATCTGCGCGCGCCGCTCTTCATCTCGCAGGAGGCGGCACCGCAGCTGGCCAAGAACCAGGGCGCGATCGTCAACATCATCGACATCCATGCCGAGCGGCCCCTGAAGGGCTACCCGGTTTACAGCATCGCCAAGGCCGGCCTCGCCGCGCTCACCCGCTCACTCGCGCTCGAGCTTGCGCCCGCGGTGCGCGTGAACGGCGTCGCGCCGGGCGCCATCGCCTGGCCCGACGACGGCCAGTTCGAGCAGTCCGAGCGCTCGCGCATCGTCGCCACCACGCCGCTCGGGCGCCTCGGCACGCCCGAGGACATCGCCGAGGCGGTACACTTCCTCGCCTGCGCGCCCTTCATCACCGGGCAGATCCTCGCGGTCGACGGCGGCCGCTCTACCTTCCTATGATTCCAGCTCCTCGCAAAGCCGAGTACGAAGACAACAAGCTTGCCAAGCGGCTGCGCCGGCAGGTCGGCGAGGCGATCGCCGAGTTCAACATGATCGAGGAGGGCGACCGCGTGATGGTCTGCCTCTCGGGAGGCAAGGATAGCCATGCATTGCTCGATGTTTTGCTTTCCCTGAAAGACAAATCGCCGGTGAAGTTCGATTTGGTGGCAGTAAATATGGACCAGAAGCAACCCGGCTTCCCGGCCCACGTGCTGCCGGAGTATCTCGAAAGCCGGGGGGTGCCTTATCACATCGTCGAGCAGGACACCTACTCGGTGGTGAAGCGCGTGATCCCCGAGGGCAAGACGATGTGCTCGCTCTGCTCGCGGCTGCGACGCGGCGCGCTCTACCGCGCCGCGGGCGAGCTCGGCGCCACCAAGATCGCGCTTGGCCATCACCGCGACGATATCCTCGCGACCTTTTTCCTCAACCTGTTCCACGGCGGCAAGCTGAAGGCGATGCCGGCGAAGCTGCTGTCGGACGACGCAAGACACGTGGTGATCCGCCCGCTCGCTTACGTGAGCGAGGACGATCTCGTCGCCTACGCGGAGGTGAAAGGCTTCCCGATCATTCCGTGCACGCTTTGCGGCTCGCAGGAGAACCTGCAGCGGCGGGTGGTGGGCCAGATGCTCGCCGAGTGGGAGAAGCGCCACCCCGGCCGCGTCGAGTCGATCGTGCGCGCGCTGACCGACGTGAGCCCCTCGCACCTGCTCGACCGGAAACTCTTCGATTTCGCAGGCCTGCGCCATGAAGCCGACCGTTCTTGAGTTGAAGCGCAAGAAGGGCGCGCGGCTCGCGATGCTGACTGCGTACGACTTCCCGAGCGCGCGCCTGGTGGCCGAGGCGGGTGTCGACCTGATCCTGGTCGGCGACTCGCTCGGCATGGTGGTTCTTGGCTACGACAGCACGCTGCCGGTGACGGTCGACGACATGGTCCATCACACGAAAGCCGCGCGCCGCGGTGCCCTTCAGGCGTTCGTCATCGCCGACCTGCCGTTCCTTTCGTATGGCACGCCGGAGCAGGCGCTCGCCAATGCGGCGCGGCTGATGAAGGACGCCGGCGCCGATTCGGTGAAGCTCGAGGGCGGGGTGGAGATGGTGCCGATCGTCGAGGCGCTGGTGCGCGCCGGCGTTCCGGTGCTAGGCCATGTCGGGCTCACCCCGCAGACCGCATCCGCGTTGGGCGGCTACAAGCTGCAAGGCAAGGACGAGGAGAACGCGCGGCGCATCATGGAAGGCGCGGAGGCGCTCGAGCGCGCAGGCTGCTGGGGCGTGGTGCTGGAGCTGGTGCCTTCGCCGCTCGCGCGCCTGGTCACCGAGCGCATCGGCATCCCGACGATCGGCATCGGCGCCGGGGCGCATTGCGACGGCCAGGTGCTGGTGTTTCACGATCTGGTCGGACTGTTCACCGGCTTCACGCCGACCTTCGTCAAGCGTTACGCGGAAGCCGGGACTGCGATCAAGGACGCCGTCGCGCGCTATGCCGCCGAAGTGCGCAACGGCAGCTTCCCCGCCGAGGGCCAGAGCTTCGGCATGAAAGACGAGGTGCTCAAGCGCCTGTATGGCAGCTAGGGCGGTAGCAGTCATTGGTCCAGGTGCGTTGGGCCTGTTGTACGCGAGCCGTCTCTCCCGAGTAGTTCCGACCGCGCTGATCGCGCGCAACGCTGAGCGCGCCGCCGAGCTGCGCCGAGGCGTGCGCGTCGGCGGCCGGCTCTATAAACCTGATGCGTTCGGCCCGAACGATGTGCCGCAGGCCGACTGGGTGATCGTCCTCGTGAAGACGCACCAGACCGCCGCGGCGATAAAAGTCGCGGCGCGAATGAATCCGCAGGGCGTGCTTTCGTTGCAGAACGGGTTGATCGATGCCATCCCGCAGGGCGTGACCACCGCCGGCGCCTATCGCGACGGCAGCAAGATTGTTCCGGTCGCGCTCGGCATGACGCTGATCCCTTCGGGCTTCGCACCGCTCGCGGCTTATTTGCGCCGCGCCGGCTTTCCCGTAAAGGTGATAGGGAAGATCGACGCAGCCCGGCTGCAGAAGCTGTTGGCGAACGTCTGCATCAACCCTGTCACCGCGCTTTTCCGGATCCGCAACGGCGAGATCCGCAAGCGTCCTTACAGAATCCTCGCAGAAGCACTGGCGCGGGAGGCGGCGCCGGTACTTTCTGCCGCGGGCTTTCGCATCACGCCCGATCAGGCGGTCGAGCGGGTGATGGAAGTGGCAAAGATCACGGCGCGCAACCGCTCGAGCATGCTGCAGGATCTGCTCGCCGGCCGGAAAACCGAGCGCGAGCAGCTCACCGGCGCATTGTTACGGCTCGCGCGCCGACACCGTGCCTCCGTACCCACGCACCGCGCCATATACGAGGTCATTCGTGTCATGGAGTCCAGCTAGAATGCGGTCCATGACCGCGCCCCGCACGCTGAAAACCCTGTTCCTCGCGGCCATCGCTTCGCCCTGCTTCGCTGTTGCCGGGCCCGCGCCCGACCCGCTCGCCACACCCGAAGCGCTCGTGCGGGTCTACGGCGCTCGCGCGATGGGTGTCAAAGGGTGGTTCGGCGTGCACACCTGGGTGGCAGTCAAGCCGACCGACGCTGCGTCCTATACCGTGTACGAGGTGATCGGCTGGCGCCTGCGCTGGTCCGATTCGGCGCTCGTCATCCGTACCCGCCAGCCCGACGCGCCGTGGTTCGGCGCCGAGCCGGAGCTCTACGTGGAGAAGCGGGGTCCCGGCGTCGACGAGCTCATCAAACGCATCGACAAGGCAGTGCGCGATTACCCCTACGCCGGGCAGTACACGCTCTGGCCGGGTCCGAACTCCAACACCTTCACTGCCTGGATCGGGCGCCACGTCCCCGAGCTCGAGCTCGACCTGCCGGCGACCGCCATCGGCAAGGACTATCTCGGCGGCTCGGTAATCTCCACCGCGCCGAGCGGCAGCGGCTTTCAGTTCTCGCTCGCCGGACTGCTTGGCGTCGCGGCGAGCGGCGTCGACGGGCTCGAAGTCAACCTGCTCGGCCTCAACTTCGGCGTCGGCCCCTCCGGCCTCAAGCTGCCCCTCCTCGGGCGGCTGGGCACGCCGCGCCTCTAGCTAGGCCTTCATCCGCTGCACGAGCGCATGCAGTTCCCGGTTCATCTCCTGGGCGGGAAGGTGGGCGCTCCAGCCGTGGCCGGGAAGCACCCATTCGAAGCGGTAGGCCTCGAGCCGCGCAAGCGACTCGGTCAACGCCTTCCATGAATACCAGCAGGCGTCGCGAAAGGCGACGAGTTGCGCACGCTCTTCGTTCCACGCCAGCGAGTCGCCGGTGAAGAGGTAGCGATCTTCCAGCAGGTATACGACGCTGCCGCGCGTGTGACCCGGAACGGGAATTGCGACGAGAGCGTCCCGAATTTTCACTTCGTTCTTGCCTTCGATGCGATGCGTCGCGTAAGGCGCCGCCCGCGCATCGTCCTGGTGAATCCAGACCCGCGCGCCAAAAGCTTCAGCGTATTTGTCGGCGTCGGCGACGTCGTCCTGGTGGGAGAGCAGGATGTCCCTGATCCCGCCAGAGCTCTCGAAGAACTTCCTCAGCTCGGCTGCGTAGCGCGGCGAATCGACCAGCAGGTTGCCTTCGGCCCGCGCCACGAAGTAAGAGTGCGCGCCGTAGGAGTCCTTCGAATTGAAGCCGCATCGGTACACGCCGGGCGCGAGCTCCTGGGGAAAGATGCCTTCAGGTTTTGGACGTTTCGCTTCGGTTCGAACCGAGGCCGTCGGGCAAACCAGCCGCGCCCGCCAGGCCATCATCTCCTCTTCTTCATTCGCCGGCTGGCGCGCGAACACGCTCTTGTCGCCGCGCTCGACGATCAGCCCCGGCGCCACGTGGCGCGAGGCTGCGCAGTTGATGCAGGCCGTGTCGATATACCAGTCGCCCGGCGCTGAATCCGGGTTGCGGCGGGGCATAGGAATTCCTACTGAAGATCTGGGCGCGTTAGCGTCATGGTCTGGCCCGCGCGGCGCATCTCGACATGCTTGAGGAAGCTCATGCCGATCAGCACGGCCGGGAGCTTTTCCGGGCCGCCTTCGATCACCATCGCGGGAACGTTGAGCAGACCGATCTCGCCCACCTGCACGCTCGCCAGCGTTATCACATAGGCCGGCGCCGGGCCGTTGGCAGTGTTCGTCATCACGCGCTGGCTTTGACGCATATCGATTCCCATGCGCTCAGCCTGATCCCAGTTGAGGACTACAAGCGTTGCGCCGGTGTCGATCACCGCGGGAAAGGTCACGCCGTTGAGCACGGCGTTGGCAAAAAAATGGCCGCTAGGGCTCGCGCGCAATACGGTTTCCGCAACGCTCGATTGACCGAGGCCGAGCGCGAATCGTCGCCCGCCGGCCTCGAAGGTGGCGAGGCCATTACGAATGTCGGACAGCCTCACCCCTTCGGGCGACGTTTCCCCGATCCACAGCGACCGCGCCGCCGTCCCATTGACCACTATTTGCGCTTGCGAAGAAGAAAGGCTGGTGACGAACACTGACTGCGCCCATGCGGCTGCCTCCACTAAGAGCCCGAGTCCTATGCCAGCCAGCGCTGAAATGACGTTCTTCATCGAACAGTGTCAGCTGGTCTTGACGTAGCTTGCTTCGAGGCAGACATTCACGAGCGCCTGCCGCTTTTCGTCCCGCACCACCTTCATCGCGCGCTCGAGGGCAGGCATCAACTGGTTCGGATCGCTCACGCGCTCGCCGTGGCCACCGCTCGCTTGAATGATGTGCTCGAAGCGCGGCGAGGGCTCGAGCGTGGCGAATGGCGGCTGCGAGGTCTTCGCGGCGTAGCCTTTCGGATAGACGCCGAGCGTCGAGCGGTGCACGGCCGCCCAGCGCGCGTTGTTGAAGATGACATAGAGCACCGGCAGCCGCATGCCTTCGCCGACGAAATGGCCCGGCGTGGGGTTGCCGAACATATACGAGCCGTCGCCGAGCGTCGCGATCAGCGTCTTGTTGGGCGAGGCGAGCTTGGCGCCGAGCGCCGCGCCCATGCCCCAGCCGAGTCCGCCCGAGGGCGGGTTGCCGAAGTAGCGCATCGGCTCGTTGATCGTCATCTCCTCGAGCAGGATCGGGTACTCGTTGACCAGGATCGTGTCTTCGCGCAGCAGCTGGTTCACGCACTGCGATGCGAATTTGGGAGTCAGCGCGGCCGGAGCACCGCGTGCTTTGCGCCGGGTCTCATTCGATTGCGCAGTCACAGCCTGCCTGCGGTTTTCTATGCGAGACGCAGAAGCGGCGTGCTTCTGCGTGCGCTCGCACAGCGCATTGAGCGTCGGCGCCAGCGCGCCGGTGAGCGCCACATCGGTGCGGAAGCCGCGCAGCGGGTAGCGGGCGAAAAGCGGATCGGGGCCGATGTGCACCACTCTCGCGTCGGGCTTCGGATTGCCTTGCGACGGGAGCCACGGCACGTCGCAATCGACCACCAGGATCAGGTCGGATTGCGGCAGCAGGGCCTGCGGATCCCAGCCGGCGGCGAGCGCATGCTCGGTCGGCAGGGCGAGAAAACGCGGCCGGTAGTGGATGACAGGAATGGCAAAGGTTTCGGCGAGCTGCTGGATGGCGCGCGCCGCTTCGACGGTGCGGCCGCCGTTCGCGGTGATCAGCAAGGGTCTTTCAGCTTTTCCCAGCAATTTTGCTGCTTCATCCAGCGTGTCGGGATCCGCGGCGGGTGGAGAGGCTGGTGCGATCGTCGAACTTTCGGAAAATTTGGACTGAAAAAACGAGGCAAGAATCTCTCTGGGCAAGGTGACGTATACCGGGCCTTGGGGCTCGCTTTTCGCGATGGCGAGCGCGCGATCGAGGATCGCTTCCACCTGCTCCGGATGACGCAGCTCGTAGTCCCACTTCACGAACTCGCGCAGCATGCCGCCCTGGTCGAAGTGCTCTTGCGCCCAGTGGATGTAGTTGTTGCGTGCGCCGAGCAGTGCTCCAGATTCGGTGATCGGCGTGCGCCCCGCGCTGAAGAGGATCGGGATGTTCATGCGCGAGGCGTTCATCAGGCCGTTCACCGCGTTCGCGGTGCCGACGCCGACGTGCACCATCATGGCCTGCGGACGGCCGGTGATCATGGTGTAGCCGTGCGCCATCGCGACGCCGAGGTTCTCGTGCGGCACGACGACCACTTCGGGCAGGCGCCAGCCGAGCGCCTGGCCCTTGGCGTAGGCCTCGACGACCGGCGCGAAGTCGGTGCCGCCGTTGGCGAAGAGGTATTCCACGCCGCGCGCCGCGAGCAGACCAATCCAGGCGTCGGCGGCGGTTTCCGGTTTGAAGGCTACGGGATGGTCCGGTTTCACTATGAAGCCTCTCTTGTCAAACTGAGTTTGACATGATACGTTCCGGGGAATCCCTACATCATGAATTGCGCCGACCGACTCGTCGAGATTTTTGGCAGCCAGGCCGAGCTTGCTCGGGCCTTCCAGCTCGACCGCGCGGTGGTGCATAACTGGGTCAAGGTCGGCTATGTGCCGGCGCGCTGGGCCGGCGAGGTCGAGCGCCTCACGCAGGGCCGCATCAGCGCAGTCGAGGTCATCAATGAAGCGAGCGCAAAGAACCCGGTGCGCGTGAAGTCGCGCCCCGGCGATGCGCCCTTCGGCATTCTTTCGGAGACCGATCCCATGAGCCAGTACGCCCCCGCCAAGCGCATCTATTCATTCCACCCGCCGCAGAGGACGCTGATGGGGCCGGGCCCGACGGAGATCCATCCGCGCGTGCTCACCACGATGAGCCAGCCGGCGATCGGCTATCTCGATCCGGTTTTCGTCGAGATGATGGAGGAGCTGAAATCGTTGCTGCGCTACGCCTACCAGACGAAGAATCCGCTGACCTTCCCGCTGTCGGGGCCGGGCTCCGTGGGGATGGAGTATTGCTTCGTCAACATGGTGGCGCCGGGCGACAAGGTGATCGTCTGCCAGAACGGCGTCTTCGGCGGCCGCATGCTCGAGAACGCAGTGCGCTGCGGCGGCATGCCGGTGGCGATCGACGACAAGTGGGGCGAGCCGGTCGACCCGCAGAAGCTCGAGGACGCGCTGAAGAAAAACAAGGATGCCAAGCTCGTCGCATTTGTGCACGCCGAGACTTCGACCGGCGCGCAGTCCGACGCCAAGCTCCTGACGCAGATCGCGCACAAGCACGGCGCGATGGTGATCGTCGATGCCGTCACCTCGCTCGGCGGCACGCCGGTCAAGGTCGACGAGTGGGAGATGGACGCCATCTACTCGGCGAGCCAGAAGTGCCTCTCCTGCACGCCGGGCCTGTCGCCGGTGTCGTTTTCCGAGCGCGTGGTCGAGCACGTGAAGAAGAGGAAGGACAAGATCCGCAGCTGGTTCATGGACATGAACCTGCTGCTGGGCTACTGGAACGCGACCACGCGCACCTACCACCATACCGCGCCGACGAACTCGCTCTTCGCGCTGCACGAGGCGCTGCTCCTGATCCGCGAAGAAGGCCTGGAGAACTCCTGGGCGCGCCACTCGCGCCACCACCTGGCATTGAAGGCGGGCCTGGAGGCAATGGGAATGAAATTTTTAGTTGCAGAAAAAAATCAGCTGCCGCAGATGAACGCGGTGCTCTGCCCCGAGGGCGTGGACGAAGCCAAGGTGCGCAGCACGCTGCTCACCGAGTTCGGCCTCGAGATCGGCGCCGGCCTCGGGCCGCTCAAGGGCAAGATCTGGCGCTTTGGCCTGATGGGCTACAGCTGCCGCCCGGACAACGTGATGCTGTGCCTGTCGGCGCTCGGCTCGGTCCTCAACGACATGGCCCTGCCGGTGCACGTCGGCGACGCGGAAGCCGCCGCCCACGGCGCTTACGCGCAGATGCACGTCAAGGACGCGCAACGTAAAAAGAGGGCTGCCTGAAAATCGGGGTCAGAGCCCGATTTCACCGCAAGTCTCCGCTCATTCATTTGGAAATCGGGCTCTGACCCCGATTTTCTAAGTGGATACGCTTACCCACGCTCTTTCGGGAGCATTGCTGGCGCGAGCCACCGCGCCGAAAGACGCGCCGCCGCGCTCGATTCCAAGGCGCATCGCCGCGGGCTTTTTCGCCTGCGCGGCGCCCGATCTGGACTTCGTCTTCGGCTACGCCGGGCCGGTGCAATACCTGCTCCACCACCGCGGCGTCACGCATTCCTTGCTGCTGTTGCCGCTGTGGACGTTTCTCGTCGCCTGGCTGCTGGCGAAAATCCTCAGGGAGCCCCGCGGCTGGAAGGCGCTCTACGGAGTCACGGCGCTCGCCATCGCCGCCCATATCGCCGGCGACGTCATCACGAGCTACGGCACGATGGTGCTCGCGCCGCTGTCGGACTGGCGCGCCGCAATCGGCACCACCTTCATCATCGACCTCTGGTTCACCGGCATCATCGTCGCCGGTCTGATTGCTTCGGCATTTCTGTACCGCTTCAGGTGGCCGGCGGCCGCGGCGCTGGCGCTGCTTGTTTCATACGTCGGGTTTCAGTATCTCGAAAAAAGAAATGCGCTTGAATTCGGCGAGCAATACGCGCGCGACAAGGGCTTGAGCGGCGCGCGCGTCGAGGTCCATCCGCGTCCGGTGTCGCCGTTCAACTGGACGGTGTTCGTGAGCGACGAGGAGGCGCATCGCTATGCGCACATCAACCTGGTAAGGAAAGAGTCGCGCCCCTATCAGCCGGGCGACGGCTTCATCGCCAAGCTCGAGGCCGCCTATCTGCCGCTTGAGCAGGCAATCTGGGTGACCCGGCAGCGCTACGGCTGGCCGCCGACCGATGCACTAGTGAAAGAAGCCTGGGGGTCGCCTCCGCTTGCCTTTTTTCGCGGGTTCGCCGACTTGCCGGCGTTCGACGGCACGAGCGCAGGCTCCACCTGCTTCTGGTTCGTCGATCTGCGCTTCCTCATCCCCGGGCGCGACTCGATGCCGTTCCGCTTCGGCGCCTGCCGCGATCAAGACCTTACTTGGCGGCTTTTGCCTCCGCCGTAAAGCGTTCCGGGAGTTGCGGCTGGCCTGAGTAGGCGTCGAGGGTCGGCTGCATCCTGTCGCCGAGCGAGTCGAGCCGCTCGCCGGGCGCCGGATGCGTCTTGAACATGAGCGCGACGGCCGAATCCTGCGCATTCATCGCCTGCAGCGTCTGCAGCACCGCAGGCAGCCCGTAAGCGTCGTAGCCGCCGCGCGCCGCGATCACCACGCCGAGGCGATCGGCCTCGAGCTCGTCGGATTTGTCCAGGCCGCGCGAGTACATCTCGGCGCCGAACGAGATCAGCTTGGCGCGCGCCTCCGAGTTCGTGTTGCTCAACGCGCTCGACAGGGCTTCGCCCGCGAGGCTGGTCTGCGCGCCCTTCTGGATTGCCTTGAGGTGGTGCTTCTTCAGGACATGCGCGATCTCGTGCGCGAGCACGCCGGCGAGCTCGGCCTCGTTGCGCATCTTGGCGACCAGCCCCCGGGTGACGAAGATGGTGCCGCCCGGCACCGCAAACGCGTTGAGCTGCGGCGCATCCATCACCCCGAACTGCCAGGGCAGGTCGGGCCGCTCGGTCTGCGAGGCGAGCCAGCGGCCGACGTTGTTGACGTAGCGCTGCAGGCGCGCATCGTTGACGAGCGGCGCCGCGCCCAGCAGCCGCGCCGCCAAGTCGCGCCCGATGGCGATCTCCTCGGGCTCGTCGATGTCCTTGGTCGCCTTGCCGACGTTCTTCACCGTATCGACAATGCGGCCGAAGTCGAGTTTGAACTGCCCATGCGCCGAGGTCACGGCGAGCGACAGCAGGAGCAAAAGAAATCTCATGGCGCCGGATACTCCACGTTCTTCGCCTGCAGCTTGGCGCGCTTTGCAAAGCCGCTCGAGGCTTCCTTGGTGGCCGCGAAGCTCTCCATCCTGCTCAGCTCGGCGGCGTTGGGTTGCGCATTGGTGATCTGCTCGGCGTCCAGCCCCCGCACCCCGGTCGTCACGGTCGTGCCGCTCGTCCCGGTGCGCGCCACGTTGAACATCTGCGACAGCCCGGTCTCGCCCTGCTTCGCGGTTCCCGGACCGCCATAGCGCAGCAGCAGCATCTTGACCCAGCCCTGGGCGCCATCCTGCGCCTTGACGCGCGTCCAGCCGCCTTTGCGCTCCCCGGCGTCGACCGCGGCGTTTTCTGCCAGCGCAGCGACGGTCGGCGCGTCGGTGGCCGGCTCCTGCTTCAGGTCCGTTGCCCGGATCACTACCGCGGGCTCGGCAAGACAGACTATTGGAAGTACGACTAGCAGCAGTGCGGTTCTCATGCGATTCTCATGGCCTACGCTTGGGCTCGAACAGCTCGACTGCCTGGTTTCTGCCCTTCACTTTATATGAACCTGAGTACTCAAAGTCAAATGCCTCGCGGCATTTTTCCATCGTCTCGCGGGAAACCAGGATGCGCCGCTTCGCCTCCTTGGTGATGCCCTCGATGCGGCTGGCCAGGTTCACGGTATCGCCGATGGCGGTGTACTCGCGGCGCCTTTCCGAGCCGATCAGGCCGACCACCGCTGGGCCGGAGTGGATGCCGATGCCGACGTCGAAGTCCTTGCCGGCTTCGCCCAGCTCCTGCTTGAAGCTGCGCAGGGTATCGGCCATGTCGAGCGCGCAGGCGACCGCGTTGCGGGCGTGCTCGGCGTCATCGAGCGGCGCTCCCCACAGCGCCATGATGGCGTCGCCGATGAACTTGTCGAGCGAGCCGCGGTGGCGGAAGATCACCTCGACCTGGAGGGTGAAGTAGCGGTTGAGCAGCGCCACCACCTCGTCGGGCCGGCGCGTCTCCGACAGCGTGGTGAAGCCGCGGATATCGGAAAACAGCAGCGTGACCTCGCGCGTCTGCCCGGCGCCCTCGATGCCGCCGCGCTCGATCAGCTGCTTCACCACATGCGGATTGACGAAGCGCGAGAACATCGCCACTGCCTCGCGTCGCGCGCGCCTCTCACGCAGATATTCCGTGAGAGCCGCGGCGATATAGAACGTCCAGGCGACGGCGAGCGGCGTAAGAACGGGAAGCAGGACCAGCCTGCCCACGAGAGCCGAGCTCGCGAAAATCAACAGGAAAGTCGCGGCGGCGAGCGCCCCGCCGGTGATGCGCGCATCCAGGCTTCGCCTGAACGCGGAGTAAGTCAGGAAAATCAGCCCGGCGCCCGCCAGCGCCGGCCACCATTGCGGCGCATAGCGCATGGCGCGGCCATTCTTCAGGTTCTCGAGCGCGGTGCCGAGGATCTCGGCGCCCGGATGCAGGCTGTCGAGCGGCGTGACGCGCAGGTCCTGCAGCCCGGTGGCGCCGGTGCCGACGATCACGATCTTGCCGGTGAACTCGTCCGCCGGCCGGGTGCGCTGCGAGCGGTTGAAGTCCTCGTACAGGTCGCTGTACGAGACGCGGGGAAACGCGCGCGCGCGGCCGCGCCAGGCGAGCACGATGTCGTCGGCGTCCGGCACCGGAAAGCCCAGATCGAACGCGACCCGCGCCGGCAGCGACGGGATCTGCCAGCCGTTGAGCACCTCGCGCAGCAGGTAGCGCCGGCCGACGCCGTCGTCGTCTTCGGAAAACGTGATCAGCCCGGTGCGCCAGTGTTCAGAAGGAATAATCCTTGGGGGAACTACCGCCACGCGCGCTTCCGGGTCGGCGTCGCGCTCCTTCGCGATGCCGAGCAGGCCGGCAATGTCGGCGATGCGGTCGCCGCGCGCGTCGTCGCGACGCGGCAGCCGCAGCAGCGGAAAGTAGGTATTGGGATGCTGGCTCACGGTGTCGGCAAACGCGGCGTCGTCGCGCGGCCGGAACTGGTCGGCCTCCGTGAACATGAGGTCGAACACGATGGCGCGCGGCTTCTGCGCCGCGAGACCTTCGACCAGGTCGGCGTGCACCACGCGCGGCCAGGGCCAGCGGCCGGCTTCCTTCTGCATGTTGGCGAGGCTTTTCTCGTCGATGTCGACGAGCACGATGTCCGGGTCCGGCGCGAGCCCGGCGGCCTGGCTGCGCACGAAGCGGTCGAGGAGCCGGTTCTCGAGCGGCTGCAGCAAGTGAAGCTGGAAGAGCTCCAATCCACCGACCGCCAGGATCACCAGGGCCATCGCCGGAAGCGAGCGGTTCTTCATTTGCCGGCCAGCACTTCGCGCAGCGCGTGGAACAGATCGATGCTGGCATCGATCTCGTCGCGGTTGATCGACACGCTTTCGACATTGACGCCGAGCGGGATCTCGCCGGCGTAAGGCGCATCGAGGATGCGCCGCAGGTTGTCGCAGCAGATCTCGATCGATTTGGCGAGCGGCGCGGCGGCGCCGAAGATCGCGCGCTCGGTGTCGGGCGCGACGTTGACGCCCAGCCAGCGCAGGAAGGCGAGCGTCTTCCCGCGCCCGCAAGGGGCGAACGTGAGCACGACGCGCCGCGGCTCGCTGCCCGCGCCGCGGCAGTCGCGCAGGTAATCGCGCAGCAGCTGCTGCGTCGGCGGCGCCGAATAGACGGTTTGCGAGATGAAGTAGGCGCAGCCCTCGATCCCCTTGGCGAGAAGCCGCGCCGCTTCGCTGCGCTGCGCGGTATGCCGCTCGGCGATCACGACGCCGCCGATGGTGAAGCGTTCGGCGTCCGCCGCGATGCGAATCGCCCGGGACAGCGGCAGCGCGTAGCGTGCGCCGGAGGGTCTGCCGACCACCGAAATGAATTCGAGGTCCTTCGACTCGGACAGCCAGCGGCGCCAGCCCGACTCATCCATGTTGCCGAGCGCCTTGTAGGTGATCGCCGGCAGCCCGGTGCGCTCCATCAGGCGCGCCGAGTAATGCCGCGGGTCGACGGTGCCGATGAAGGGAAACGGCCGCGCGAGCTGGGTGCGGCCGGTCTCGTCCTGAATGTCGTAGACCACCACAGCGTCGAGCGGCAGGCCGCGCAGGCGCGCGGCAAGCTTCTCTGCGGCCGCCGCTATCTGATCCTCGGCTATTCCCGACCGGGGTGGCGTGGTGCCGTAGAGAAGGATGCTTTCGGCTGGATCGAGAAGCTTGTCCTTCACCGTCCGTCAATATACGGCCTGAGAGCCGCGTAAATCGTCCGGTTGACGGGCGCCTCGAGCCCGGCCTCGGCGCTCATGCGCGCGACTGCGCCGCAGAGCCACGGCGCTTCCAGCTTGCCGCCGGCTTCGAGGTCGTGAAGCAGCGAGGCGCGCATCTCGTGGGGCAGCGTCTCGGCGAAGGCGAGCTGCTTCTCGATAAAGTCCTCGGGGAGCGGGACGCCGCGCGCACGGCCGAGCCGCCAGGTTTCGCGCATCGCCTGCTCGAACAGCCAGCGCAGCTGCGGGTCGGCGCGTACTACGCCGAGCGGCGAGCGCGAAACCGCGGTGGCGCCGCTTAGCCCCACCAGGAACACGAACTTTTCCCAGTTGACGAGCACGATGTCCTCGGACATCTCGGCGTTGATCCCGGCGCCGCGGCAGGCTGCGAGGAAGCCTTCGGCCGCCGGGCGTTGTGCGGGCGTCAACGCGCCGAAGCGCAGCCGCGCCATGGTGCCGGTGTGCTCGATCACGCCGGGCGCGCTGATGCGCGTGGCGATATACGCCGAGCCGCCCATCACGCGCTCGGGCCCGAGGATCCTTCCCAGCCGATCGATCGACTCGACGCCGTTCTGGAACGGAATGACGAACGTATTCTTTCCGACGATCGGACGAAGCTGTTGCGCCGCGCTCTCGGTGTCCCAGAGCTTGACCGCGAGCAGCACGACGTCGACCGGGCCGGCGTCCGACGGGCTGGCAACCGCCTTTACCTTCAAGCGAAGGTCGCCGAGCGGACTTTTTAGCGACAGCCCTTCCTTTTGCAGCGCCTCGAGATGCCGGCCGCGCGCGATAAACGCCAGCTCGTGGCCGGCCTGCTGCAGTCGCGCGCCGAAGTAGCCGCCGACGCCACCCGCGCCCAACGCCACGATACGCATGGTTTTAGTAGCGGTAGTGGTCGGACTTGTACGGGCCCTGCTTCGGCACGCCAATGTAGCGTGCCTGCTCGTCGGTCAGCTCGGTCAGCATTGCGCCGAGCTTGGAGAGCTGCAGCCGCGCCACTTTCTCGTCGAGGTGCTTGGGCAGGATGTACACGCCGATCGGGTACTTGCTGTTGTTGGTGAAGAGCTCGATCTGCGCCAGCACCTGGTTGGCGAAAGACGAGCTCATCACGTATGAGGGGTGACCCGTCGCGCAGCCCAGATTCACGAGGCGGCCTTCGGCGAGCAGGATGATGCGCTTGCCGTCGGGGAAGATGACGTGGTCGACCTGCGGCTTGATGTTCTCCCACGGGTATTGCTTGAGGCCGGCGATGTCGATCTCGTTGTCGAAGTGGCCGATGTTGCACACGATGGCGTTGTTCTTCATGCGCTTCATGTGCTCGAGGGTGATGACGCTGAAGTTGCCGGTCGCGGTGACGAAGATGTCCGCCTTGTCCGAGGCGTACTCCATGGTCACCACCTTGTAGCCTTCCATCGCCGCCTGCAGCGCGCAGATCGGGTCGATCTCGGTGACCCAGACCTGCGCCTGCAGCCCGCGCAGCGCCTGCGCCGAGCCCTTGCCGACCTCGCCGTAGCCGGCGATCACCGCCACCTTGCCGGCGATCATGACGTCGGTGGCGCGTTTGATGCCGTCGACCAGCGACTCGCGGCAGCCGTAGACGTTGTCGAACTTGGACTTGGTGACCGAGTCGTTGACGTTGATCGCCGGGAACAGAAGGCGCTTCTCCTTCGCCATCTGGTACAGGCGGTGGACGCCGGTGGTGGTTTCCTCGGTCACGCCCTTGATGTCCCGGGCGATCTGCGAATACCAGCCGGCTTTGCGCTTTTTGATGGACGCAAACAACGACACTTCTTCTTCGCTTTTCGGATGGGCGAGCATGGACGGATCCTTCTCCGCGCGCTGGCCCAGATGCGCGAGCAGCGTGGCGTCGCCGCCGTCATCCAGAATCATGTTCGGACCGCGGCCCTCGCCGAAATCGAAGATCCTGTGGGTGTACTCCCAGTACTCCTCGAGCGACTCGCCCTTGTAGGCGAACACCGGTATGCCGGCCGCCGCGATCGCGGCGGCGGCGTGGTCCTGGGTCGAGAAGACGTTGCAGGAGGCCCAGCGCACTTCGGCGCCCAGGGCCTTCAGCGTCTCGATCAGCACCGCGGTCTGGATCGTCATATGCAGCGAGCCGGCGATGCGCGCGCCCTTCAGGGGTTGCCGCGCCGCGTATTCGGCGCGAATCGCCATCAGCGCCGGCATCTCGGATTCGGCGATGCGCATTTCCTTGCGGCCCCAGTCGGCGAGGGACAGGTCGGCGACCCTGAAATCGGTGAACTTGGAATCGACCACGGCTGCATTCATGGTTTACGGCCTCCAGAAAGACAAAGCGCCCGCACCGTTTCCGGTGCGAGCGCCGTTGAATTTAGCTGAGCCTGACCCCCCTGATCTACCTTTGCGAATCGCGGGGACGCAACGCTCCTCAGCGGATCGCATTCTAACCGCTTCTGCTTGCTTTTCAAAGGTTCGCAAAAGCTTCATGCTTGCCGGGTGGCGAAAAGCAACTCCGCTCTGGCAGCCGTGGTGTTCCTGAAGATGCAGGAGTTCGCGCGCCGGCCGGTCACCGAGCAGGCGCGGCTGCGGGCGCAGCTCGAGGCGGTGGTGGCCGTGACTGCGGCGGAGCTCCCTTCCGCGAGCCGCATCGTGCTCGACGCCTCCGACGGCACGGCGATCGTGGTGTTGCGCAATCCGCAAGGCGCGCTGCGCCTTGCCGAGCGCGCCCTCACTGCGGCCGCGGCCGGACTGCCCTTGTCCGCCGGCATCAATCACGGCACCGTGCAGCCCGTGGGCGGCCGCAACGGCGAAGGCATGGTCGGCGATGGCATCGCGGTGGCGGCGAGCATTGCCGAGCTCGCCTCGCCTTCGCGCCTGCTCATTTCGCGCTCGTTCCGCGACGCGCTCGCCGATGTGACGCCGGGGCTCGAGGCCGCGCTCGCGGTGGCGGGAACCTTCACCGATCCCGGCCTGCGCCGGCACGAGCTCTACAGCCTCGACAAGCACCGCACGCGCCGGCGCGAGAGACGCTATGTGGCGCTCAGCGCCGCCGCGGCGATCGCTTTCCTCGCCGCCGGGGTCGCTTTCCGTGTCTCGGTGGAGGGGCAGCAGAACGTCGTCGATGCGGTCGTGGCAAAGTACCGGGACACCGCCGCGCAGGGCGAAAAGTACGTGCGCGGCTGGGTGGAAAAGGTGAAGTTCTGATGGCGAAGAAAAAGCAGATCGGCCGCTACAAGATCCTCGGCGAGCTCGGCCGTGGCGCGATGGGCATCGTCTACCGGGCCGAGGACCCGAACCTGGATCGCATCGTCGCGCTGAAGACGATCATCCTCGCCGACGACGCGGAAGGCCGCAAGGACTATCACAAGCGTTTTTTCCTCGAAGCCAAGGCGGCGGGCAAGCTCACCCATCCGCATATCGTCACCACGTACGACTTCGGCGAGGAGGGCGATCTCGCCTACTTGGCGATGGAGCTGCTCGAAGGCACCGATCTGCGCGAGCGCCTGAAGGAAGCCGCGCTGTCCACGACGGAGGCGGTCGATATCGCGCAGCAGGTCGCCGACGGCCTGGGCTTTGCGCACGAGCGCGGCGTGGTCCACCGCGACATCAAGCCGGGCAACATCATGCTGATGGCGCGCGGGCAGGTAAAGATCATGGACTTCGGCATCGCCCGGATGCGCTCGGCCGACTTCAAGACCAGCACCGGCATCGTGCTCGGCACGCCGAGGTTCATGTCCCCGGAGCAGGTGGCGGGCTCGCCCGTCGATAACCGCTCCGACATCTTCTCCCTTGGCGCGGTGCTCTACGAGATGCTGACGCGCTCGCCGCTGTTCGCGGCCGAAGAAACGCCGCAGATCGCACACAACGTCACCCATCTGGAGCATGTGCCGCCCTCCCGCGTCAACCCGGAAGTGCCGGCCATGCTCGACTTCGTGGTGGCGCGCGCCCTCAAAAAAGATCCCGCGGTGCGCTACCAGGACGCGTACGAGATGGCCGCCGACCTGCGCACCTGCCTCGCCGAGCTTCGCGGCCGCGAGGCCGCCAGCGGCAAGGACGCCGACCAGAACGTGACCAAGACGGTGAAGCTCGAGTCGACCGCCGACAAGGCGCCGCTCGCGCCTGCCTCGGGTGCGATCTCGCCCGACACTCGCCTGCCGCTGTCGCGGCAGTTCGATTCTTCGGCCGCCCTGCAGCGCCTCGCGCGCCCCTCCAGCCGGGACCGCGAGCAGTTCACGCGCGCCCCGCGGCCGGTCGGCCTGTTTCGCAGGGTGACGAGCGACGCCGGGCCGCGGCTGCTGTTCGCGGTGGCGCTCAGCTCCGCGCTCGCCGGCGCGTATATCGCCTTCGGCTGAAACGCTCGAGGGGAAAATGGTCCGCACCGTCTCGACGAGAAGGACACTGCTCGGCGCGTTAGTCGCCGGCCTTGTCGCGCCGCGACTTGCGTTTGCGCAACCTGCGCGAATAGTTTCGGTGGTCGTGCTCTTTGCCGGCGAATCGGAGGATGACGAGCCCGCCACGCGGTCTTTCTTCGACGAGATGCGCCGCCTGGGATGGGTGGAAGGGACAAACATCACCTATGAGCGGCTCGAGGGGCGTGGAGAAAGG
>DATNMK010000028.1:0-47412 GCA_035602335.1 Burkholderiales bacterium | reverse complement strand
GTGCGTGGCGACGAAGGTTCCCTTGCCCTGCCGCCGCACCAGCAGGTTTTCCGCCGCGAGCTCGTCGACCGCTTTGCGCACCGTGCCCTGGCTGACGCGAAAGCGCGCGGCGAGCTCGATTTCGCTCGGAATCGCCTCGCCCGGCCGCCATTCGCCGCTGCGCAGGCTCTCGAGCAGCAAATCCTTGATTTGCCGGTAGAGCGGGCTGAAGCTGGGGACGCTCACCCTGTTGATTATATGTCTTATAAAAGATATAAGATGCGTTGACGACGGGTGCCCCGCCGCTTACCATCGACCCGCGCCCTCATCCCGGAGCATACATGCCCAAGTCCCCCGTACGCGTCGCCGTCACTGGAGCGGCCGGCCAGATCGGCTACTCGCTGCTGTTTCGCATCGCCAGCGGCGAAATGCTCGGGAAAGACCACCCGGTGATCCTGCAGATGCTCGAGATCCCGGACGAGAAGGCGCAGAAGGCGCTGAAGGGCGTGATGATGGAGCTCGACGACTGCGCGTTCCCCTTGCTCCAGGGCATGGTGGCGGCTTCGGAACCCGAGGTCGCGTTCCGCGATGTCGATATCGCGGTGCTGGTCGGCGCGCGACCGCGCGGGCCGGGCATGGAGCGCAAGGATCTGCTCGAGGCGAACGGCAAGATCTTCGCGCCGCAGGGCCGCGCGCTCGACAAGGTCGCGAAGCGGGACGTAAAAGTGCTCGTGGTCGGCAACCCTGCGAACACCAATTGCCTGATCGCGATGAAGAACGCGCCGAGCCTGAAGCCGGCGCAGTTCACCGGCATGATGCGACTCGACCACAACCGGGCGCTGAGCCAGGTCGCGCAGAAGATAAAAAAACCAGTTTCTTCGATCAGAAAAATCACGGTGTGGGGCAATCACTCCGCGACGCAGTATCCGGACATCTTCCAGGCGCAAGCCGACGGCAAGAAGCTCTGGCCGATGATCAACGACCAGACCTGGCTCGAGCAGACGTTCATACCCGCTCTCCAGAAGCGCGGCGCCGCGATCATCGACGCGCGCGGGCTTTCGTCGGCGGCAAGCGCGGCCAATGCCGCGATCGACCACGTGCGTGACTGGATCGGCGGCACGCGCGACGGCGACTGGGTGACGATGGGCATCCCCGCCGACGGCAGCTACGGCATCGCCGAAGGCGTGATCTACGGCTATCCGGTGACCACGAAGGGCGGCAAGTACTCGATCGTCAAGGGCATCGAGATTTCGGAATTCAGCCGCAAGAGGATGAACGCGACCTTGAAGGAGCTTCACGAAGAGCGCGATGGCGTGAAGCATCTGCTATGAACGCTGGAGCGAAGTTCAGGCAGGCCGTTACCGAAGAAAAACCCTTGCAGGTCATCGGCACGGTCTGCGCCTATCACGCCGTGATGGCAAAGCGCGTCGGCTACCGCGCGATCTATCTTTCCGGAGCCGGCGTCGCCGCCAGCTCGCTGGGCATGCCGGACCTCGGCATCTCCAACCTCGACGACGTGCTCACCGACATCCGGCGTATCACCGACGTGTGCGACCTGCCGCTGCTGGTCGACGTCGACACCGGCTTCGGCGCCAGCGCCTTCAACGTGGCGCGCACCACCCGCTCGCTCATCAAGGCCGGCGCCGCGGCGATGCACATCGAGGACCAGGTCGGCGCCAAGCGCTGCGGCCACCGCCCCGGCAAGGAGCTCGTCGGCAGCGAAGAAATGGTCGATCGCATCAAGGCGGCGGTCGATGCGCGCACGGATCCTTCTTTCGTCGTCATGGCGCGGACCGACGCTCTCGCAAGCGAGGGCCTGAATGCTGCAATTTCCCGTTCAGTAAAATATGTGGAAGCGGGCGCCAACATGATTTTCCCCGAGGCGATCACCGAGCTTTCCATGTACCGCAAGTTCGCCGCCGCGGTAAAAGTACCGATCCTCGCCAACATCACCGAGTTCGGAAGCACGCCGCTCCTCACCGTCGAGGAGCTGCGCTCGGCTGACGTGGCGATCGCGCTCTATCCGCTTACCGCATTCCGTGCGATGAACAAGGCCGCATTGAAGGTTTACCAGACCGTCAGGAAGAAGGGGACGCAGAAAGACCTCCTCAACGACATGCAAACGCGCGAGGAGCTGTACGAGTTCCTGAACTATCACTCTTACGAAAAGAAACTGGATGAGCTTTTCTCCAGAGGCAAAAGCAGCTAAGCCCAAGAAATCGGTCGCTCTGTCCGGCGTCACCGCCGGGAACACCGCCCTATGCACCGTCGGGCGCACCGGCAACGACCTGCACTATCGTGGCTACGACATCCTGGACTTCGCCGATGAGGCGCAATTCGAGGAGGTCGCCTATCTGCTGGTGCACGAGAAGCTGCCCACGCGAGCCGAGCTGGACGCCTACAAGAAGAAGCTGCGTGGATTGCGAAAACTGCCCAATGATTTGAAGGCAGCTCTGGAAAACATCCCGCGCAGCGCGCACCCGATGGACGTGATGCGCACCGGCGTGTCGGTGCTCGGCACCATCGAGCCCGAGACGGAAGACCACCGCATCGAAGGTGCGCGCAATATCGCCGACCGCCTGATGGCCTCGATGGGCTCGATGCTGCTCTACTGGTATCACTTCACCCATCGCGGCAAGCGCATCGAGACCGAGACTGATGATGATTCCATTGGCGGCCATTTTCTGAATCTCTTGCATGGGAAAAGACCAAGCGGGGAATGGGTGCGCGCCATGCACACCTCGCTCGTCCTCTACGCCGAGCACGAGTTCAACGCCAGCACCTTCGCCTGCCGCGTCATCGCCGGCACCGGCTCCGACATGTACAGCGCGATCTGCGGCGGCATCGGCGCGTTGCGCGGCCCCAAGCACGGCGGCGCCAACGAGTTCGCCCACGAAGTGTTGTCCAGATATTCCAGTCCTGATGATGCAGAAGCGGATATCGTGCGCCGCCTGCAGGCGAAAGAGATCATCATCGGCTTCGGCCACCCGGTGTACACCACCGGCGATCCGCGCAACAAGGTAATCAAGGAGGTCGCACGGCGTCTCTCAAGACAATCATCCAGCATGAAATTGTTTGACATCGCCGAGCGCATCGAGCAGGTGATGTGGCGCGAGAAGAAGATGTTCGCCAACCTCGACTGGTTCAGCGCCGTCTCGTATCACATGCTCGGCGTGCCCAAGCCGATGTTCACGCCGATCTTCGTCATCTCGCGCACGAGCGGCTGGGCGGCGCACGTCATCGAGCAGCGCGTCGATGGCAAGATCATCCGGCCGAGCGCGAACTACACCGGGCCGGAAAACCTGCAGTGGATTCCAATCGAGAAGCGGTGAACATGTACGAGTCTGATCTGACCAAATTCATCAGGCAGTTCCTCGCGGAACACCCCGAGGAGGTCGAGTCGCAGAAGCAGGGCCGCGCCATCTGGTGGGACAAGAAGCCGGGCGAGCGCGCGCCGGCGCCGCCGATGCGCCACGCGCCGAAGGCCGGGGGCAACGAGTACACCTTCGAGCCGCTGAGCGAGGCCGAGACCGAGCCGGTCGACCCGTTGCTGCAAGGCAAGGTCGGCCTCTGATGTCGGCGACCCTCTCGAATGTCCGGCCCAAGCCGGACAAGGTCCTGACGCTCATCGCCGACTACGCGACGAAGTTCGACATCAAAAGCAAGCAAGCGTACGACACGGCGCGCTACTGCCTCGTGGACACGCTGGGCTGCGGGTTCGAGGCGCTCGAGTACCCGGCGTGCACCAAGCTGCTCGGCCCGGTGGTGCCGGCGCCCATCGTGCCCAACGGCGCCAAGGTGCCGGGCACCCGATACCAGCTCGACCCGGTGCAGGCGGCGTTCAACATCGGCGCCATGATCCGCTGGCTCGATTTCAACGATACCTGGCTGGCCGCCGAGTGGGGTCACCCGTCGGACAACCTGGGCGCGATTCTGGCGGTTGCCGATTGGTTGTCGAGAAACAAGAAACAACCGCTCCTTGTAAAGGACGTGCTGACGGCGATGATCAAGGCGCACGAGATCCAGGGAGTGATCGCGCTCGAGAACAGCTTCAACCGCGTCGGCCTCGATCACGTCGTTCTGGTCAAGGTCGCCTCCACCGCGGTGGTCGCCCACATGCTCGGCTGCACATACGAGCAGGTGGTGAGCGCGTTGTCGCAGGCCTGGGTCGACGGCCAGGCGCTACGCACCTACCGCCATGCGCCGAACACTGGCTCGCGCAAGAGCTGGGCCGCGGGCGACGCTACTTCGCGGGCGGTACGGCTCGCGCTCATCTCCAAGACCGGCGAAATGGGTTACCCGTCGGTGCTCACCGCCAAGACCTGGGGCTTCTACGACGTGCTCTTCAAGGGCAAGGAGTTCAAGTTCCAGCGCCGTTTCGGCAGCTACGTGATGGAGAACGTGCTGTTCAAGATCTCCTACCCGGCGGAATTCCATGCGCAGACCGCGGTGGAATGCGCAATGCAGCTTCATCCTGTAGTAAAGGATCGAATACAAGACATAAAGCGTATTCGGATAAGAACCCACGAAGCGGCCATCCGGATCATCGACAAGAAAGGGCCGCTCGCGAATCCGGCCGACCGCGACCACTGCATTCAGTACATGGTCGCGGTGCCGCTGATCTTCGGCCGGCTGACGGCCGCCGACTACGAGGACGATGTGGCCGCAGATCCCAGAATTGATGCCTTGAGAAAGAAAATCACGTGCGTGGAGGACAAGCGCTTCACGCGCGATTACCACGACCCGAAGAAGCGCTCGATCGCCAACGCGCTCGCGGTCGAGTTCAAGGACGGCACCCAGCTCAAGGAAGTGGTCTGCGAGTACCCGCTCGGCCACAAGCGCCGCCGCAAGGAAGGCATGCCGATCCTGGTCGAGAAATTCAAGGCCAACCTCGCGCGGCGCTTCCCGCCGGAGCAGCAGAAGACTATTCTTGATCTCTGCATGGATCCCGGCCGGCTCGAGAAGATGCCGGTCAATGAGTTCGTCGACTTGTTTGTGATATGAGCGCTGACCTCGAACGCCGGATTGCCGAGCTGTCGGAAGAAATCCGAAACTATCCGACGCCGATCGCCCGCTGCGACGAGCAGCTCGCGGCGCTGCTGGAAGAGCGCTCGCGACTTTTGAAAGAATTGAAAAAGCACGATGGAGACGTCAATGCCGCATAACTTGCACAACACCCTGCAGAGCTTCAAGCACGGCAAGCTCTACTCGCTGCCGCTATTGGGGAAAGCCTTGAATCTGAAGATCGAAAGGCTGCCCGTGTCGATCCGCATCGTGCTCGAGTCGGTGCTGCGCAACTGCGACGGCAAGAAGGTCACCGAGGAACACGTGCGCCAGCTCGCCGCCTGGCAGCCGAACGCGAAACGCACCGACGAGATTCCGTTCGTGGTGGCGCGCATCGTGCTGCAGGACTTCACCGGCGTGCCGTTGCTCTGCGATCTCGCCGCGATGCGCGGCGTGGCGCAGGAGATGGGCAAGGACCCGAAGGTGATCGAGCCGCTGGTGCCGGTCGACCTGGTGGTGGACCACTCGGTGCAGATCGACCACTACGGCACGAAGAACGCCCTCGACCTCAACCAGAAGCTCGAATTCAAGAGGAACCAGGAGCGCTACCAGTTCATGAAGTGGGGCATGCAGGCCTTCGACACCTTCAAGGTAGTGCCGCCGGGCATCGGCATCGTGCACCAGGTCAACCTGGAGTACCTCGCGCCCGGCGTCCACAAGAACGAAGACGGTGCTCATTCACTTATTTATTATCCCGACACCCTGGTCGGCACCGACAGCCACACCACCATGATCAACGGCATCGGCGTCGTCGGCTGGGGCGTCGGCGGCATCGAGGCCGAAGCCGGGATGCTCGGCCAGCCGGTATACATCCTGACGCCTGACGTAGTCGGGGTTCATCTGAAAGGAAAATTGCATCCGGCGTGCACCGCCACGGACCTCGTGCTCACCGTGACGGAGATGCTGCGCAAGGCGAAAGTGGTCGGCAAGTTCGTCGAGTACTTCGGCGAAGGCACCGCATCGCTGTCGGTCACCGACCGCGCCACGCTCGGCAACATGGCGCCGGAGTACGGCGCGACGATGGGCTTCTTCCCGGTGGACGAGCGCACACTCGAGTATTTCCGCGGCACAGGGCGCACGGACGAAGCGGTGGACGCGCTCGCCAGCTACTACAAGGCGCAGGGGCTATTCGGCATCCCGAAAAAAGGCGCGATCGACTATTCTGAAGAGCTCGAGCTCGATCTGTCGAGCGTCTATCCGTCGCTCGCTGGCCCGAAGCGCCCGCAGGACCGCATCGACCTCGACAAGGTAAAGAGCACGTTCACCAAGCTGTTTTCCGCCGCGGTGAAGGACAACGGTTTTGGCAAGCAGGCGGGTGAAATCGAGAAGACGTACAGGGCCTTCGATGGCAAGGAGCTGAAGCACGGCGACGTGCTGATCGCGGCGATCACCTCCTGCACCAACACGTCCAATCCCGGCGTTCTGCTCGCCGCGGGCCTGCTGGCGAAGAAGGCGGTCGAGCGCGGCCTGACGGTCAAGCCGCACATCAAGACGTCCCTCGCGCCGGGCTCGCGCGTGGTCACCGAGTACCTCGGCAAGGCCGGGCTCCTGCCCTACCTCGAAAAACTGGGCTTCAACCTCGCCGCGTATGGCTGCACCACGTGCATCGGCAATTCCGGGCCGCTCGCGCAGCCGATCGAGGAGGCCATCGTCAAGAACGACATGGTGTGCGCCGCGGTGCTCTCGGGCAACCGCAACTTCGAAGCGCGCATTCACCCGAACATCCGCGCCAACTTCCTCGCCTCCCCTCCGCTGGTGGTAGCGTATGCGATCGCCGGTTCCGTATTGGTTGACTTTAGAAATCAACCTCTCGGAAAAGGAAAGGACGGGAAAGACGTGTACATCGGCCACATCTGGCCGACCCACGACGAGATCGCCGGGCTGATGAAGCTGGCAATGGATCCGGCGACCTTCCGCCGCCTCTACTCGAATCTGGGCGAGACCAATCCGCTGTGGAAGAAGATCTCCGCGCCCGCCGGGCAGGTGTACAGCTGGCCGAAGTCCACCTACATCGCCGAGCCGCCGTTCTTCCGCGATTTCTCGATGGCGCCCGGACACCCCGGCAACATCTCGGGCGCGAAGATCCTCGGCATCTTCGGCGACTCGGTCACCACCGACCATATCTCGCCGGCGGGCTCGATCAAGCCCACCTCCCCCGCCGGCATCTACCTGCAGGAGCACGACGTCGCAGTCGCCGACTTCAACAGCTACGGCGCGCGCCGCGGCAACCACGAGGTGATGATGCGCGGCACCTTCGCCAACGTGCGCATCAAGAACCTCATGCTGCCGGGCACCGAAGGCGGCATCACCCTGTACAAGGGCGAAAGGCTGCCGCTCTACGACGCCGCCATGCGCTACATCGCCGACGGCACGCCGACCGTGGTGTTCGGCGGCGAGGAGTACGGCACGGGATCGTCGCGCGACTGGGCGGCGAAGGGTACGCAGCTACTCGGCGTGAAGGCGGTGATTGCGCGCAGCTTCGAGCGCATCCATCGCTCCAACCTCGTCGGCATGGGCGTGCTGCCGCTGCAGTTCACCGGCACCGACTCGGCGCAATCGCTGGGGCTGAAGGGCGACGAAACCATCGACGTCGCCGGCCTCGAGGAAATTCTTCCCCAGCAGGAATTGCTGCTGGTGGTGCGGCGCGCGGATGGGTCGACCCGGAACGTAAAGGTGAAATCCAGGATCGACACCCCGATCGAGGTCGACTATTACAAGCACGGCGGAATCCTGCCCTACGTGCTGCGGGAGCTGATGCGCAGCGCCGGGCCGGCAAAAGCCCAAGCAGCCTGACTACGGCGCGCCGAGCCCCGCTATATAGTCGACCAGAACCTCGATGTCTTTGTCTGAAAGCGGTTGTGCCATTTGCGTCATGTAGCCGTCGATATCGGCCCGCGTGCCGGCTTTGAAGCCCTTGAGCTGCGCGAGCAGATAGTCCGGCTGCTGTCCCGCCAGGCGCGGAATGTGCTGCTGCCCCAGCAGCTGGCGGCCATGGCATTCAACGCAGTTGTACTTCTTCGCCAGAACGGGGCCGGCGGCTGCATTTTCCGGCGCGGTGCGGTGCTTCGGCGGCGCAAGTTTCTCGGAAGAGAAGTATTCCGCCAGGTCGTTCAGGTCCCCGTTGGAAAGTCCGGCGGCGATCGCCGACATCTGCGGATCCTTGCGCATGCCTTGACGGAAGAGAAACAGCTCGGTCGAGAGAAACTGCGCCGGCTGGCCGGCAATGGAAGGCACCGCCGGGTTCACGGAGTTGCCCGCGGGGCCGTGGCAGGCGGCGCAAAGCTCCGCTTTGCGCCGTCCCGCTTCGAGATCGGCGTCGGCGACTGTCGCCGCGCAGAGCGCAAGCGCGGCGACCGCCATCGCCGCGCCGCGCTGAGCGGCCGAAGCGCCGGTCACTTCGCGTAGCTGATCCGATAGAGAATGCCGTTGTAGTCGTCGGAGACAAGCAAGGCGCCATCGCGCATCACCAACACGTCGACCGGGCGGCCCCACATCGGCGGGTCGCCCTTCTCATCCACCAGGAAGCCCTGCAGGAAGGGCTCGGACTTGATGACCTTGCCCTTCTCATCGACGACCACGCGGATCACGTTATAGCCCTGCTTGGTCGTGCGGTTCCACGAGCCGTGCTGCGCGAGGAAGATGTTGTTCTGGTACTCCGCCGGGAACATCTTGCCGGTGTAGAAGCGCATCCCCATCGGGGCGATGTGCGCACCGAGCTTGAGCACCGGCGGCGTGAATTCCGAACACGACCGGTTCTTGCCGTAGTCGGGGTCGAGCGTGTCGCCCTGATGGCAGAAGGGATAGCCGAAATGAACTCCTTTCCTCGCGACCCGGTGAAGCGTGTCGTTCGGCGAATTGTCGCCCAGCCAGTCGCGCGCGTGGTTGGTGAACCACAGCTCCTTGGTCTTGGGATGCCAGTCGAAGCCGACCGAGTTGCGCACGCCCAGGACGACGTTTTCGAGCACGCCCTTGTTGGGATCCACGCGCATGATCGAGGCCTGCATGTAGTTCGGCATGACGATGTTGCCCGGGGCGCCAATGTTGAAGTAGAGCTTGCCGTCGGGCCCCATCGCCAGGAATTTCCAGAAGTGCCCCGGCTGCTGGCTCGGATCGAGGCCGTCGATCACGACCTTCCCCTCGTCCGGATTGTCCAGCTTGTCCTCGATACCGTCGTAGCGGGTGATCTTGTCGCGCTCGGCGACATAGAGGCTGCCCTTGTTGAACACGATGCCGTTCGGCGCGTTGAGGCCCTTGAGCACGGTCTTCACTTCACGCTTTCCGTTTTGGTCCACTACGGCGTAGACGTTCTTCGACAGGCGGTTGCTGACGAACACCGTGCCCTTTTCGCCGCGCGCGAGCGATCTGGCCTCGGGAACGCCTTCGGCCCACACTTCGACCTTGAAGCCCGCGGGAACCTTCAGCTTGTCGGTCGGCAGATCCTTCGCCGGGCGCCCCGCCAAATGGGGGGCGAACGGATGCAGCGTCGACTCGGCCATCGCGGGGGGCTTGCCCTGCTGCCACGACGGCGGCGCGGCCGGGGGCTTGTCCTGAGCCTGAGCAGTAGTAAATGCGGCCAGAACCGCAGCAGCGACGGCGGCAACTCTCATGGTTTTTGTCTCCTCGGCAAGAAGCGTTATTAGAACTGAAGGCTAGCCTGCACGCCAATGGTCATGTTGCGGCGTGGCGAAGGCTCGTAGAAGCGGCTGTTGGTCTCGTTGACGATCACCGAGCCGACGTAGTTTCGATCGGTCAGGTTGTCGATGCGCGCGAACTCGGTGATGCGCCAGCGGCGGCCCTGCTGGACCACCCCGGCCATCAGGTTAATGGTCGTATAAGCATCCGCGAACGCCAGGTTGGGGTCGTTGACCGGGACGCGAGCTTTGTGGAGCGCCTCCAACTGTGCATAAAACGGCTCGGCGCGATAGCGCAGCTCGCCGTAGAGCAAGCTCTTCGGCACTCCGGGAAGGAAGCTGCCGGCTGGGACGTTTACGACGGTGTTCCGCGTATCCAACACCGTGGCGAAGCTTTCGCGGAACGTCGCTTTCAGGTACGTATAGGCGATTCGAGCCTCGAACGGCCCCGGGAGCAGCGTCTCCGCGCCGAGCTCGAAGCCGTTGCGGTCGGTATGCCCGACGTTCTTGAAGGAAGCGCGCCCGCCCGAGTTCTGATCGACCACGATTTCGTTGCTGCTGACGATGTCGAACAGCGCCGCGTTCAGCCGCATCCAGCCTGGAACGATGGTTTTCACGCCGACCTCGGCATGGCGGCTGCGGCTCGCCTCGAGATTGAAATTGAAGCCGCTCCCGCCGGGGCGGTTGGCCACCTCGACCAGTGTCGGCGTCTCGAAGCCGCGCCCCAGGTTTCCATAAATGCTTGTGGACGGGGAGGCTCTGAATACCAAACCGGCCACGGGCGTCGTAGCACGATAAGACTTCGAGCCGCTGTCGTCGCCGTTGCCGGCAGCGATGAAGTGGTCCTCGGATTTAAAGCGCACGTTGCTCGTGCGCAGGCCGGCGTGCGCCGACCACCGCTCGGCAAACTTCCATTCGCCTTGCGCAAACAGGCCGGTACTCGACACGGTATTGTCTTCGTCGCGCTTCAGCGCGCCGGAGACGCCGAAGTTATTGAGGAATCCCCTGCGCCGCTCCTTCAGCGTCTCATACTCCACTCCCGCTGAGAGGCGGACGCTGGAGATAGTCCTGAAGTAACGCAGCGCCGCGCCTCCGTAGCCACGGTCGAGATTCACGACGCCTCCGGAATGGGTCTGCGCAGCCTGGACGTTGGTCGGAATGGCTAGGAACTGCTCGACCGAGCGCTGGCCGCCATACACGATCGCCTGCAAGCTGTTCGCGGCATCGAGCCGATGGTTCAGGTTCAATCCCACCTGCTCCTGCACGACGGTCTTGCGCGTGTTGAAGGTGATCGCCTCCGGCGTCGCCTGGCGCGGATCCTGGTTGAGCTGCGTTCGCGTCAACCCAAGCGGGTCCTGCGTCTGCGGTTGGCGCACGCTATTACCAATGAGCGTAAGCGAGGTGTCAGGGCTCAACAGGTACTTCAGCTTGCCGTTGGTAAGGTCGCGGTTCGCTTCGCTGTGCTGGCGATAGCCCTCGGTATGGAAATGAGAGAGGGCTGCGATGCCGCTGAGCGCCCCGGACTGGCCGCCGAACTTCGCCGCCTCGCGCCACGTGCCGTAGCTGCCCACCATCAGGCCGGCTTCCCCGGTCGGTATCGGCGGACCGTCCTCGGTCTCGATGCTGATCACGCCTCCTGCCGCGTTGCCGTAAAGACTCGAGAACGGGCCACGCAGCACCTCGATGCGTTGCGCCGAGCCCAGGTCGAAGTTGGCGGCCTGCCCTTGCCCGTCGGGCATGCTCGCCGGAATCCCGTCCGTGATGAGCCGGATGCCTCGCACGCCGAAGGTCGAGCGCGCGCCGAAGCCGCGCGAGGAGATCTGCAGGTCCTGCGCGTAGTTCTGCCGGTTCTGCACCACGATGCCCGGCACACGGCCGAGGCTCTCGGAGAGATTCACCTGCGGCCGGCCCTCGCGAATCTCCTCCGCGTAGATGCGGTCGACCGAGACCGGGATTTCGAGGCTGGGTTGAGGCTGGCGGGTGGCGGTGACGACTACGACATCGTCCTGCGCCAGGATGCATCCCGGCGCAAGCAGCAATGCTGCGACCCCGACCCTCCTCCCTTTGCTCACGAGTGATAGGCTACATCGAATGCTGCGCTTTTTGCTGGCGATCTCGCTTTTCGTCTGTTTCAACCTCGGCGCGCAGCCGGATGCAGCGCTCAGCGGCCAGCTGCGGCAGGGGGGTTTCGTACTGTACCTGCGTCACGCCTCGACTGATCTCAGCCAGAACGACGCAAAGATGTCGAGCTATGAGGACTGCGCCCACCAGCGCAATCTTACCGACCGGGGTCGCGCCGAGGCTCGCACCCTGGGAGAACACCTGAAGCGGCTGAAGATTCCGATCGGCAGCGTGCTCGCCAGTCCCTTCTGCCGGACGATGGAAACCGCGCGGCTCGCCTTCGGCAAGGCCCAGCCGATGCAGGAAGTGCGCGGCGGGCCTTCCCGCACCGATGATGCAAAGAGATACGAAGGACTGAGGAAACTGCTTTCTACGCCGGTACCGAAGGGCGAAAACCTCGTTATTTCCAGCCACGGCAATCCGTTCCACGCCGTGGCGGGGCCACCGTACCTCGCAGAGGGCGAGATGGCGGTGGTGCAGCCGCAGGGCGACTCAACGTTCGCTGTCGTCGGCCGGATCCGGCTGGAGGAGTGGGAACTGCTCCAGTAGACGGCGGTCGCGCTTCGTCGGCCGGCCTTTCAGCGCCGCCGCCGGCTCGGTGCCCCAGCGGCGCAGGTCCATGCGGCGCTCGCGCTCCGCGCGGCTCGCTGCGTCTTCTTCATACAGCTTTCTCGCTTCTTCGGCCGGGCCGCGCTTCTCGGACAGGTTTTTGACCGTAACGCTCCAATCAAAAGATTCTCTTTTGACCGAAACTCCATCTCCAACTCTGAGCTCACGCGCCGGCTTGACGCGCTCGCCGTTCACCTTGACGCGCCCGGCGGCGACCGCCTGCTGAGCGAGGCTGCGCGTCTTGAAGAAGCGCGCCGCCCACAGCCACTTGTCCAGGCGCATACAGGAAGGGCGCTAGAGACGGCGCGCTAGATCACGCCTTGGCGAGGACTCCGGTCGGGCAGGACACACCGGTGCCCCCGAGGCCGCAGTAGCCCGCGGGATTCTTGCCCAGGTACTGCTGGTGGTAGTCCTCGGCGTAGTAGAACTCGGGCGCCTCCCGGATCTCGGTCGTGATCGCCCTGAAGCCTTTTGCAGAAATTGCTTTTTGATACCTGTCCCGCGAATCGACGGCGGCCTTGTTCTGCTCGTCGCCGTAGGTGTAGATCGCCGAGCGGTACTGCGTGCCGGCGTCGTTGCCCTGGCGCATGCCTTGCGTGGGTTCGTGGCCTTCCCAGAACTGCTTGAGGAGCTCGTCGTAGCTCACGATCTTCGGATCGAACACGACGAGCACCACCTCGGCGTGATTGGTGAGGCCGGAGCAGACTTCCTCGTAGGTCGGGTTCTTCGTCTCGCCCCCGGCGTAGCCGACGGCGCTCGAGTACACCCCGGGAAGCTTCCAGAACAAGCGCTCGGCGCCCCAGAAGCAGCCCATGCCGAAGATGGCGCGCTGCAGGCCCTCGGGAAACGGCGGCCTGAGCGCATTGCCATTCACGAAATGCTTCGCGGGCACCTGCAGCGGCGTCGAGCAGCCGGGAAGCGTGCTTTGCGACGGCAGCAGCTGGGACAGCTTCTTCATGAACGCAAACATCGGATACCTCCTCGCCTAGAATAACACCATGAAAGTCTGCATTTACGGCGCCGGCGCCGTCGGTGGTTTGATGGCGGCGCGGCTATTGCGTTCCAAGCACGACGTCTCGGTGATCGCGCGCGGCGCGCACCTGGAGGCCATACGCAGCAGCGGGCTGCGCGTGCGCTCGCGCGCCAGCGGAGATACTTACACCGCGAGGCTGCGCGCCGAGAGCGACCCGGCCAGGCTCGGTCCCCAGGATTACGTGATCATCGCCGTCAAGGCACAGAGCCTTGGCGAGGTCGCCGAGCGGATCGGTCCTTTGGTCGGCGCGGATACGTCAATCCTTACAGCGATGAACGGCGTGCCATGGTGGTTTTTCGACCGCTTGAAATTCGGCAACGGCAGCCAGCGGCTGGAGTCGCTCGATCCGGGCGGGAAGCTCTCGCGCGCCATGCCGACCGACCAGATCGTCGGCTGCGTGGTCCACCTCGCCGCCTCGACGCCGGAGCCGGGTCTCATCAGCCACAACATGGGCAATCGCCTCATTCTGGGCGAGCCGGGCGGCAAGAACACCGCTCGTACTCAGCGCGTCGCCGACGCGCTCACGGCCGCAGGCTTCGAGGCGGTGGTCAGCGATTTCATCGAAAGGGAGTTCTGGGTGAAGCTGCTGGGCAACGTCAGCTTCAACCCGGTGTCGGCGCTGACCATGACCACCGCCGATCGGCTGATCGAGGACCGCCAGATCAAGGCCTACATGGTCCAGATCATGCGCGAGGTCCTGGCCATCGGCCGCGCGGTCGGCGTCGACGCCGACATCGACCCCGAGGCGCGCATCGACATGGCGCGCGCGCTCGGCAAGTTCAAGACCTCGATGCTGCAGGACATGGAGGCCGGCAAGGCGCTCGAAATCGACGGCCTGCTCGCCGGCACGCTCGAGATCGCGCAGAAAGCCGGCGTGCGGGCGCCGTTTACCGAAAGCCTGTTTGGCCTGATTCGAGCCCGAGCCGCGGCTTCCGGTCAGTATCGATGAAGCCTCGCCCGCATGCCCATGCGCGCGTCACGCGTCGCTTCAGCGCGTCGCCCGAGCGCGTCTTCGATGCCTGGCTGCAGCCCGAGATGATCGGCCGGTGGATGCTCGGCCCTCGCGTCCCAGAAGATGAAGTAGTGCGCCTTGCGCTCGATGCACGCGTCGGAGGTTCGTTCTCCTTCGCCGTGCGTCGTCAAGGCGACCCGATCGACTACATGGGGGAGTATCTCGAGATCAACCGCCCACGCCGCCTGGTGTTCACCTGGTCGATACGGCAGGACGCGCCCGACAGCAGCCACGTCATCGTCGATATCGCTCCGACGGAATCCGGCTGCGAGCTCAGCTTGACCCACGAGCTGCCTGCGGATCGAGCCGGCTACGCGAGCCGCACCGAGGCCGCGTGGACGGAGATGCTTGATGCACTGGCCGCGGCGCTTCAATGAATCCCCACCGGATCTGCATTGCCCCGATGATGGACTGGACCGACCGTCATTGCCGGTACTTCCTGCGCCAGGTCTCGCCGCAGGCGCGTCTGTGCACCGAGATGATCACCACCGGCGCGTTGCTCCACGGCGACGTCGAGCGCCATCTCGCCTTCGATCCGCAGGAGCATCCGGTGGCGGTCCAGCTCGGCGGCAGCGACCCCGGCGATTTGGCAGCTTCCTCGAAAATCGCGGAACAGTACGGTTACGACGAGATCAACCTCAACATCGGCTGCCCGAGCGAGCGCGTGCAGAAAGGCGCCTTCGGCGCCTGCCTGATGGCCGAGCCGCAATTGGTCGCGGAATGCGTGAACGCAGTAAGACAAGCGGTTTCCTTACCCGTGACCGTCAAGCATCGCACCGGCGTCGACGAGATCGACGATTACGGGTTTCTCGAGAACTTCGTCGCCACCATCGCCGCAGCCGGCTGCAAGACCTTCTTCGTCCACGCGCGCAATGCCATACTCAAAGGCCTCTCGCCTAAAGAAAACCGCGAGATCCCGCCGCTCAAGTACGAGTACGTCTACCGCCTGAAACAGGACTTTCCGCAGCTCGAATTCGTGATCAATGGGGGAATTATTTCTGTCCAGCAAATGCAGGAACATCTTGTTCACGTGGATGGCGTGATGCTCGGCAGAGCGGCGTATCACAACCCGTGGATGCTCGCCGATGCGGGGAAGACGCGCGCCGAAGTCGTGCACAAGATGGTGGAGTATTCGAAGGCCGTCGGCTCGTTGCGACATGTGACCCGGCACATGCTCGGCCTCTACCATGGCCATCCGCGCGCGCGGCTGTGGCGGCGGATGCTGTCGGACCCGGCGTTCCTCGGCAAGAACGACCCGCGCATCCTGCTCGACGCGCTAGGCGCCGTCGAAAGCCGGGTTATGATTGCCGCCTGAACCGGAGAGCTCCATGGCCGCCAACCTGCAGTTCAAGTCCACCCCCGTGCGCGAGCGCGTCAGCAAGGAAGAGTGGGAAATCCGCGTCGACCTCGCCGCCGCCTATCAGCTCGCGGCGATCTTCAAGTGGACCGACCTCATCTACACGCACTTCTCGGCGCGCGTGCCGCGTTCCGAGGATTTCCTCGTCAATCCCTACGGGCTGATGTTCGACGAGATCACGGCGTCGAACCTGGTGAAGGTGGATCCGCACGGCAAAGTGCTCGACGATCCGACGGGCATGGGCTACAACGCGGCCGGCTTCGTGATCCACGGCTGCATGCACGAGGCGCGCCCCGAGATCAACTGCGTGCTCCACACGCACACGCGCGCGGGCGTCGCGGTGTCGGCGCACAAGTGCGGTCTGCTGCCCATCAGCCAGCACGCGATGATGGTGCAGCAGCAGGTCGCCTACCACGACTACGAGGGCATCGCGCTCGAGATGGACGAGCGCAGCCGCATGGCGCGCGACCTCGGCAAGACGTCCAAGGCGATGATCCTGCGTAACCATGGCCTGCTCGCACTCGGCGAGACGGTGCGCGAAGCTTTCGAAATCATGTACTACCTCGACTGCGCCTGCCAGATCCAGATCGACGCGATGGCCGGCGGCCTGCACAACGTGCAGCTGCTGTCGAAGGAGGCGGCGGACACCGCGGCGCAGCAGTTCCGACGCGAGAGCCGTCCGGCGCAGCAGAAGGACTGGCCCGCGCTGCTGCGCATGCTGGAACGCCGCGGGATCAAATACGCTGAATAGCGGCAGGCCTGCGGCCCGGTAGCTGCAGCACGGTGAACATCGCGAGCAGCGTGAAGCCGAAGATCGTGTAGAACACGCCGTGCGGCAGGCTGTGGTCCATCAGCCAGCCGTAGAACACCGGCGTTGCGAACGAGCCGACGTCGAGCCCCGAATAGACGAAGCCGTACACCCTGCCGGTCGCACCGGGCGGGGTTGCGGCGCGCACGATCAGGTCGCGCGACGGATAGGTCAGGCCGACGGCGATGCCGGCGAGCGCTAGAGCCACGGGAAGCGCGGAACCGGCAACCGCGCCTGCCGCGACGCTCAGCATCACGCACGCGGAGATCACCATCCCGGCCGCCGCCACGAAGTTGGGGTGCGAAGCGCGCGAGACGACGAAGCCCCCGAGCAGCATGCCGCCGGCCGAGCCGACCATGTAGGCCGTAACTGCCGCGGAAGCCAGGGTCGCCGCGACGCCGAACTGCTCGTTCATCGCGGCGACGCCGAAGCTCATCAGCCCGGTAAGCGCCGCGGCGTGCAACGCGAAGAATAGAAAGCAGGCCACCACTCGCCCCGAGAGCAGCACGCGGGCGTCGTCCATGAGCGGGGTTTTCGTCCGGGTGCGCTTTTCATGCACGAAAGCAAGCTGATTCATGTTGAACAGCAAAAGCAGAAACACGGCGAAAGCCACCCCGGCGCCGGCGAGCAGCGCCGTGTGCCAGCCGAGCACGCTCCCCAGCGTGGCGCTGAAGACCGGCGCGATGGCGAAGCCCAGCGACCCCGCCACGCCGTGCGCGCTGAACGCGTAGCCGAGCCGCGGCTGGCTGACGCGGCCGTTGAGGATCGAGAAGTCGGCAGGATGGAACACGCTGTTGCCCAGGCCCGAGACAGCCGCGCCGAGCGCGAGCATGCCCGGGCCATGCGCGAGGCTCATCAGCGCCGTGCCGATGCTCATCAGGCCGATGCCGCCGAGCAGCACGCCGCGGCCGCCGTAGCGGTCGACGACGAAACCGGCGAACGGCTGGAGCAGCGCCGACACGGCGTAGAACAGCGCCGCCACCAGTCCGAGCGTCGCATAGGAGACGGCGAGCTCCTCGCGCATCAGCGGAAAGAGCGGCGGCAGCACGAGCTGCATGAAATGGCTCGTCGCGTGGCCAATGGCGACGAGCGAGATGACGAGCGGGTCGTTGCTCTTCATGAATTCAGCTTGCGAATGAACGCGGTGACGGCTGTGAGCGTTTTCCCGGGCTGATCGCGAAACGGCGTGTGGCCGCAATCAGGCAGCTTCAGCAGCTCGCAGGGACCGCTCACCCGCTCCTGGATCGCGTCGAGCTGCGCCATCGTGCCGTATTCGTCTTGGTGGCCCTGGATCGCCAGCACCGGGCAGCGGATGCGCGGCAGGTACTCAGTGATGTCCCAGCTCTTGAACTGCGGATCGCGCCATACGTCCGCCCAGCCGTAGAAAGTCTTGCGCACGTCGCGGTGGTAGCGCCCGAGCTTCTCGGGCAGGTCGGTCGTCTCGAAAGTGCGCGCCGCGGCGACGATCGAGCGAATGCAGATCTCTTCGATGAATACGTGCGGCGCCATGGCCACCACGCCGCGGACCGGTTGGCCTGCGCCGGCATGAATCAAGGAGATGGATGCGCCGTCGGAGTGTCCTACCAGGACGGGATTTTCGACTTTCAGACAGGAAAGAAATTCAGGTAGAGAAACCAGAGCTTCGTCGTGCATGAATTTTACGGTGCGCCGCGGCTCGGCCAGCACGTCGGACTGCCCGTAGCCGTATCGGTCGTAGACGAGCGCACGGCAGCCGACGGCTTGCGCCACCTTCCGGGGAAAGTCGCGCCACTGCCGGATCGAGCCGAGACCTTCGTGCAGGAAGACCAGCACCGGCTTGCCGCTCTCGCCCTTGCCAACCCATTCGTACTCGAGCGAGCGGCCCGCCGCCGTTACGCGAGGCATGATCGGCCTCATCCTCACAGGGACATGGGTCGCCAGTAGCCGGTGAGCTCGAGATAGCCGCGCCCGACTTCGTTCTCGCCTTCAAAGGCGCGCACCGCGCCTTCCCAGTAGATCGTCCCGGCGCTCGCGCGCGCGTCGAGCTCCTGGTCGTCCATGAGAGGTTTCAGGACAAGATCCGTTTCCCCGGCTCGAACGCGCATTTCGACTGGATATTCCACGCCGGTGCGCGGCGATTTCCAGAGGCGTATCGGCTCGAACGACACTCCGGGGGGCGCGTAATGCACGCCGCCTTTCTTCGCGCGCATGCGGAAGGCCATCAACGCGCGGCCATCGAAGAGGTTGATGCCGGTCCAGTCCCAGCCGGCGGCCTCCGGCGCAAGGTAGGCGCTCGACCATTCGTGGTCGAGCCAGGCGCTGCCGTTGATCTGCCTGCCGCTCACGCTGCCGACCACGTTCAGGTGCGGCCGGCTGTAGTAGTAGCTGGCTTCCTCGGGACGGTGACCCTTTCGGCTGAATCCCGCCTCACCTTGCAGCAATGCCTTATCAGAAGTGAAAAACGTCAAGTCCAGCTCGAAGTCCCGCGCCACGATCTGCGAGTGATATTTGTCCCCTTCGAGCACCAGGCGCCAGTCGTCGATCCAGACGCCGGTGCGGTCGGTCTCGGCGTGCGCCAGGGTGAATCCCGCGCGCGCCGCGCGCTCCTCGTGGATGAGGCGTCCCCGCTTGGGGTCGGCGATGGCGGCGTGGGCGAGCAACACCTGACGGGGGTTGAAGCTGCTCGGGTTGTCGGACTGCTCCTGCGGCCGCGCGCGGAAGAAGGTGACCTGGAAGCCCATCGGCCCGTCCAGCCAGCCGGTGACGTACCACCACTCGGTGCGAAAGTCCGGATGCGCGCCGTGATCGCGCGGGAACTGCAGGCGATGGTGCGGAACGACATTGGGATACGCCGCCAGCGCAAGCAGCTTGAAGAAATCCCTTCTTTTCACCAGTCCTCCCGCACCGCCCGAACCGGCCCGATTCCCATCGCTTCTCTTCCGGAAACAATTGCAGTGAAGACCGCCAGCGCAACCAGGATGAAGACCAGAGAAAGGAGAAGAGCGAAAGGCAGATGCAATTCCATACTCCAATTGAACGACTGCCGGTTCACCACGTAGACGAGGATCAGGCTGATCGCGCCGCCTGCGGCAAGGCCGGCGAGCGCGCCGAGGAGCGCGAGCAGGCCGCCCTCCGCGGCGAGCATCACACGGATCTGCGCGCGCGTGAGGCCGAGGTGCCGCAGCATTCCGAACTCGCGCCGCCGCGCGAGGACGATCGCGCCGAGGCTCGAGGAAAGGCCGAACAGCCCGACCAGCATCGCCACCGCCTCCATCGCATAGGTGACGGCGAAGCTGCGGTCGAAGATGCGCAGCGACACCTGGCGGATCTCGCTCGGCGTGCCCATGTCGATCTCGTCGCCGCCGGGCAGCGCGCGGATCGCGTCCATGGCCTGCGCCAGCGTGACGCCTGATGAAAGCCACAGCGCCGCGTCGTTCACGCGCCGGTCGCCGGTGAGCGCGACGTAATCGGCGCGGTCAATAAGGACCGAACCGTGCTGGCGTGCATAGTCCCTGAAGGTCCCTGCCACGACGAAGGGAATGCTCTTGCCGTTCATGGGCAGTTCGACTTTCATTCCCGGGGCAAACCCATAGAGGTCGGTGACCGCTTCGCTCACCCAGATCACCGGCGCATCGTGCGAGGTGTACTGCGGTCCGACCTTCGGAAAGGCCTTCTCGGCGCGATCGCGCGCGATCAGCACGAGCGGCGGGCGCGAGGGATCCAGGATGATGCGGCCCGAGCGCAGGAAGTCGGCGCGCGCCACCTGCGGCAGCGCCCGCACGCGCTCGTCGAAGCCCGGCTCGAGGTAGCCGGTGTCGCCGGCATGGCTGGTGCGGAAGTAGAGCTCGGCCGGCAGCACCCTGTTGAGCCAGTCATCGACCGACTGCCGGAACGACGCGACCATGATCGCCATCGCGGCCATCAGCGAGAAGCTGGCGACGATCGCGGCAAGGCTGACGGCCGCCTGCCCCGGCGCGCCGCGCAGCTGGGCGAGTGCGAGCGCCAGGCCCGGCGAGCGCGGCAGCGGCAGCGCATCGAATACCGCCTGCGACAGGCGCGGCATGAGCGCGATGCTGCCGATCAGGAGGCAGCCGATGGCGGCGTAGCCGTACAGCGGCAGCCCGCCGACCGGTCCGAGCTGCGCGAGCCCGGCTCCGGCGAGGAGCAGAGCCACCCCCGGCCAGGCTGAAGACACGCGCGCGAACAAGTTCTGCTCGTCACCCGCCTTCAGCGCCCGCGCCGCCGGCGTGCTCGCTGCGTCGAGCGCCGGAAGTAGCGCTCCAGCGACAGCCACGACAACTCCGCAAAGACAATATGACAACGCTGCAATCCATGAGAACTGCAGTTGCGGGGCGAGACCGCGAAACATCCCGGCCCCCAAATCCGCTCCCGAGGCGCGCACCGCGACTAGCGCCAGCACATAGCCGAGTCCCACACCGAGGATTCCGCCGATCGCGCCAAGAGTCGAGGCTTCGAGCAGGACCAATCCTGCAATGCCTCGTCGCCGCAATCCCAACACCTTGAGGAGGGCGTGCTCGCCCCGCCGGCGCGCGACCTCGAGTGCTTGTGCCGAGAACACCAGGAAGCCGCCGGTGAAGAGCGCGACCATGGCGAGCACGTTCAGATTTACCCGGTAGGCGCGCGACGGATAGCTGCTCGCCTGCTCGAGGGCTTCCACCGAGGCGACATGCACGCCGGGCGGGAGGAGGCCGGCGATGTGCTTTCGTATCACCTCGCGATCGGCACCGCGCGAAAGTCGTACATCGAGCCGGTTCAGCTGCCCGAGCCGGTCGAGCCGCCACTGCGCGGTAGCGATGTCGGTGAGGACCTCGACTCCCCTGAGGTTGACCACCCCGGCGACCTGCAGCTCGACCGCCCTGTGCCCGACCACGAGGCGCAGCCGATCGCCCTTCACCAGCTCGGAGGCCGCCGTCGAGAGCAGGACTTTATCGAGTGCGAGCAACTCCGGCCGCCGTTCGCGCAGCGCATCGATGCCGATCACCCGGATGCTGCGCTCGGTTCCCGCGATGCCGGCGTCGAGCTCGAGGCCCGGGCTCACCGAGGCGACGCCGGGGAGCTTGGCGATCGCCGGATAGAGCGACTCGGAAAATCCGCCTCGCCCTCCCCGGACCTCCAGGTCCGCTTCGCCGGCGAGGCCGCGCACCGCCGCGGCAAGCTCCTCCACCGCGGCGCGGTTGACCAGGTACACGCCGTAGCCGAGCGCGACGCCGAGGGCGATGCCGAGGACCGAGAGAGCCGCCCGGCCGCGCGGGCGGCGCGAGCCGAGCAGCCGAAGCAGGCGCAGCATGCCGTCACTATAACTATGCGCATCGCAGCAACGTGACAAATTCCGCGGCGGGCGGCACAAAGCTCGTTACCGCGAATGAAATTCATCTAGACTCGTTGCACGCGTTCCAACAAAGGGGGCGCTCATGAAGAAGTCAAGCATCGCGCTGGGCGCGCTCCTGTACTTCGCTTTCGGGCCGCTCGCGGCCGCCGATCCATCCTTTTACCTCGGCTACACGGGCAAGAAGTGGCCGAAGGACTACGGCGTCATCGCCGGCACCTGCGACGCCGCGGCGATCGGCAAAACCCTGGCCGCGCACAAAGACGGCGCGGTGGCGATGATGAGCGGCGCGAAGATCGGCCCGAAGCTCGATGAAGGCGACCGCGGCTGCTGGGGCCTCGCGCTCGAGCTGGCGGTCGTGAAAAGATCCGTGGCGTGGACCAACAAGGCGACCGGCATCAGCTACCGCCTCATCCCGACGCGCGATTTCCAGCAGACCGAGCGGCCCTGCCGCGAGTTCACCACGCACATCCTCACCGAAGGCCGGCAGCACATGATCCGCGGCGTCGCCTGCCGCCGCGGCGAAGGCCAGTGGGAGCTTAGGACTTAGCGGGCGCCCTCGCGTTCCCGGTACGCGGCGAGCTTCCTCTCGAGATCGCCGTATTCCGGGCACGGCAGCAGGCAGATCTTCTTGAGCGCCGCGAGGTGCTCCTCGGCCTTGGCGCGGTTCTTGATCATCAGGTAGGCCTCGCCCAGATACTCGTGCGCGCCGCGGTGGCGCGGATTGAGCTGCAGCGCGCGCGAGTAGTGCTTGAACGCAAGGGGCATTTCGCCCAGGTTGCGGTAGGCGTAGCCGAGGTAATTCTGGATGTCGGCGTTGCGTGTGTCGCGCAGCGCCGCCGAGGAAAGCAGCCGCACCGCGCTCTGCCAGTCCTTCGCCTCGATCGCCGACCGGCCGCGCAGATAGTCGGGGTCGCCGCTGTCGTCGTCACCGGGGTCGGCGCCGGCGGCAAAGGCGCCGGACAGCAGCAGGAGCAGCGCTGCCCGGCGCATCCGTCCGCCGATCATTGGCTCGCGAGCGACTGCTTCACCTTGCGTTTCATCTCCGAGATCTCGACGCGATCGCTGTCGGCGTAGCGCGCAAGGCGCATCATCCGGTTCCAATAGCCGGCCGCGAGCTTCGCCTCGCCCGAGTCCTCGGCGGCTTTCGCAGCTCCGTAGAAGCCGCGCAAGCGGTTCGGCGCGTTCTTCATCGACACCTGATACTCCTTCAGCGCGTCCGCCGGCCGGCCGTATTCCCTCAGCATGTCGCCGAGAAGCTCGCGCATCGGATACAGGCGGTTCTCCATGGCGACGTGCTTCTCGCTCGAGTCCTCCAGGTCCGCCGCGGCGTTCATGTACTTGAGCGCCTCGTCGCGGTTGCCCTGGCCGTTCGCATGCCAGGCGAGCGCGCCGAGCACCTGGATCTCGACCTGCTCGGCCCAGTACGGCTGGCGGCCCTCGAGCAGCCCCTCGCGCAGCTGCTTGAGCTTGGCGATGTCGGCCTCCGCGGCGGCGAGGTCGCCGCTGCGCGCCGCGCCGAGCGCGCGCGCAAAATGCGTGATCGCTTCGGCCGCCGGGAACGGCGTGCCGAGAGGCTGCAGCTGCGCCGCGCCCTTCCAGTCCTGCCGCTCGAGCATGTAGCGCGCCGGGACCGCGGCACGCGCGGTATTGCCCGCCGACACCGGCCCGATGACCTTCTTCACCTTCGCCGTCTCGTCGATCACCGCGCGCGCCTTGGTGTCCTGCCCGAGCTGCAGGTAGGCGTACTGCATGAAGTCGTAGGCGTGCGGCACCCCGACCAGCACGCCGTCGAGCTTGGCCCTGGCCGCGTACTCGTTCGACACGTCGATCGAAGCGATGTTGGAGGCGATCGACTCCTTCCACATGCCGACCATCGAGTAGATGTGCGAGGGCATGTGCTGCGCGTGCGGCGCCGACGGCGCGATCTTGGCGTACTTGTTGGCCACCGGCACGCCCTTCTTCGCGATCGGCGCGAAGTCATAGCTGTGGATCAGGTAATGCGTGATGCCGGGGTGCTGGGGGTACTTCTTGTCGAGCGGCTCGAGGATGCGGATCGCCTTCTGCAGCGGCGCCATGTTCTTGTGGTCGAAGATCTCGTTGAGCGCGAGCGCGTGGAACACCTTCGCCTCGACGTCGTCGGGATACTTCTGCGTCAGCCTTTCCATCGCCTGCTCGTAGTTGCGGGTACGAGTGTCCTGGTCGACCTTGTCGAAGTCCTTGTAGAACTCCTTGATCGCCGCCAGCCAGTCGCGCTCGCGCGGGGTCTTGGCGCCGATCGCCTCGCCTTTCTCGACCGCGTCCAGGCCGCGCTTCAGCGTCGCCGCGTCCCATGGCCCGACGAGCGGATTGGGGCGCATGGCGACTGCAAGGCCCCAATAGGCGATGGCGCAGTCCGGATCGGTCTGCGGAATCGCCGAAAACTCCTTGACGGTCTCCGGGAAGGTGAACGAGTGCAGCATTGCCAGGGCGCGCTCGAACTGCTTCTGCGCCTCCGGAGTACAAGAGGTCTTGAACAGCACCTTGCCCAGCTTGTCCTTGACGGCCTTGCTGTCCTCGTGCGCCAGGGCGCCGGCAGTGGCAATTGCAAACAGCGACGCGACGAGCACCGCAACAGGTCTCGGTTTCATGGTTTCTCCTCCCAGGGGTCGAGAGGCCAGTGTACCCCCGGCCCCCCGGAAATACGACACACGGTAGACTGAGATTAAATGACTGGAAATTCAAACGGCTAATGGGCATCATTGATGTTGGGGACTAGAAGGGAAGGCCGGACTGTGGGACAAAAAATGCTGGGGCGGTACCGCATCCTGGGAGAGCTTGGCCGCGGTGCCATGGGGGCCGTGTATCGCGCGGTCGATCCCTTCATCGAGCGCGAGGTCGCCCTCAAGACGCTGCTCCCCGACCTGCCCGAGGATGTGATCGACGAGGTGCGCATCCGCTTCCTGCGCGAAGCGCGCTCGGCCGGCCGGCTGAGCCATCCGAACATCGTGACGATTTTCGACGTCGGCCAGGAGGGCGACACCGCCTACATCGCGATGGAGCTGCTCGAAGGGCGCTCGCTCCACCAGATGCTGAAAGACCCGCAGCGCATGCCCTTCCATACCGCCGCCGACATCATTGCCCAGGTGGCCGAGGCGCTCGACCACGCTCACCAGTTCTCGATCGTGCATCGCGACGTCAAGCCGGCCAACGTGGTGGTGGCGCCCTCGGGGCGCGCCAAGCTCACCGATTTCGGGGTCGCCTATGTTCCCGCCTCGAACGTGACCCAGACCGGCTCGGCGCTCGGCTCGCCGCGCTACATGGCCCCCGAGCAGGTGCTCGGCCAGCCCGTCGATGCGCGCACCGACATCTTTTCCCTCGGCGTAGTGTTGTACGAGCTGCTCACCAAGCGCACGCCTTTCGAATGGCCGGGCGACACCACGGTGTTCGCGCTCATGCAGCGTATCGCCGGCGAGCCGCATCCGCCGCTGCGGCAGATCGACCCTCAGATCCCGGCCGGATTCGACCGCATCATGGACCGCGCGCTCGCGAAAAAACCGCAGGATCGCTACCAGAGGGCGAGCGAGGTGGCGAGCGACCTGCGCAACTACCACAGCCTTGGCGGCGGCACCGAGTTCGACAAGACGGTTCTTCTCCCGCGCCTGCCGACCCCGGCCGTCGCCGACGAGGAGCAGAAGGTGCGCAACCAGCTGATCGACGATCTCGACCAGTTCGCGAAGAACTTCGAGGCCCAGGCGAAGGAGCACCTGCGCGCGGAGCAGGAGGAGCGCCTCAAGAAGGAACAGTCGTGGCGCGACTGGGGCGCGGCCGAAGAGCAGAAGCGCACGGCGTTCGAGCGCGGTGCGCACACAGGGTCCGAGACCGACCCAAAATGGATGAGCACCACGCGCCGGATGGAAGCGGTCGAAATCATGCGGCAGCAGGCCGCCCTCAAGAAGGAGCAGGCGAACGCGCGGGCGAACGCGATGGCGGCGCTCGACGCCGCGATGCGCGCGGCTTTCCAGTACCTGACCGAGTTCGGCAAGGAGATGAACTTGCACGAGCCACATGCGGGCAAGCCCTACGAATTCATTTATCTCGGCAGGCTGCCCTCGGTGAGGCTCACCCAGGCATCGGTCAACAACCGCACGCTCAAGCTTTCGGCGAGCAAGGAGCTCTGCGCGCAGATTCAGTTCCATTATCGCGTCAGGGCGGCCGAGCCGCCGAAGGTCATGCTCCTGGGCGAAGACGTCGGCCGCTGCGAGCAGTACCTCAAGTCGCTGCGCGTCGCGTTCCAGCAGCGGGCGAATAACGACGGCAAGGAACGGCCGGTGCTGTTCGTCGTCACCGGCCTCCTGCCGTGCGAGGTCAACATTCGGGCCGACTACGAGGCGGCGACCGCCACCGTCGAGCTGATCAACGTGCGGCGCTTCGGCCGCGTGACGGTGCGCTTCGCCACGGAAGCCTTCAAGGGCGTGATCGACGACCTGGCGCGCTACGTGCTCGGCGTCGACAACGATTTCAGCAAGCAGATCGCCAAGGTCGAGATCTGATCCGCGCGTCGCGGATCATCCAGCAAGTAAAATCGGGGGGGTGAACAAGCCGGGTTTACCCTCCGCCAGCAATTTCATCCGCCAGATCGTCGAAGCGGACCTCGCCTCGGGCAAGCACAAGCGCATCGTCACGCGCTTTCCGCCCGAGCCGAACGGCTACCTGCATTTCGGCCATGCCAAGTCGATCTGCCTCAACTTCGGGCTCGCCGAGCAGTACGGCGGCCTGTGCCACCTGCGCTTCGACGACACCAACCCGGTCAAGGAGGAGCAGGAGTACGTCGACGCGATCAAGGACGCGGTGAAGTGGCTGCAGTTCGACTGGGGAGAGCACGAGTACTACGCCTCCGACTACTTCGACAAGCTCTACCCGTTCGCCGAGGCGCTGATCCAGCGCGGACACGCCTACGTCGACAGCCAGAGCGCCGACGAGATACGCGCCACTCGAGGGACCCTGGTTGCACAGGGGATCCTCTCCCCCTACCGCAACCGCAGTGTGGAGGAGAACCTCGAACTGTTCCGAAAAATGAAATCGGGAACATTCCCCGATGGCGCGCACGTGCTGCGCGCGAAGATCGACATGGCCTCGCCCAACATCAACCTGCGCGACCCGGTCATGTACCGCATCCGCCATGCCCATCATCACCGCACCGGCGACAAGTGGTGCATCTACCCGACCTACGACTGGGCGCACGGCCTGTCGGACTGCATCGAGGGCGTCACTCACTCGATCTGCACGCTTGAGTTCGAGGATCACCGGCCGCTCTACGACTGGTTCAACGAGCGCGTCGCCGAAGCCGGTTTTTTCGAGCCGCCTCTGCCGAAGCAGATCGAGTTCGCGCGCTTGAATCTGACCTACGTCCTCCTCAGCAAAAGAAAGCTGATCGAGCTGGTAGAGGAAAAGCATGTCGACGGCTGGGACGATCCGCGCATGCCCACCCTCGCCGGCGCGCGCCGCCGCGGCTATACGCCGCAAGGCTTTCGCCTGTTCGCCGAGCGCATCGGCGTCGCCAAGGCCGACTCGTGGATCGACTTCAGCGTGCTCGAGGACTGCATGCGCGAGCACCTGAACGACATCGCTCCGCGTCGCATGGCCGTTTTGGATCCAATTAAATTAATCATCGACAATTATCCCGGGGGCAAAGACGAGCTTTGCGACATCCCGAACCACCCACAGAAACCCGACTGGGGCAAGCGCCAGGTGCCGTTCTCCCGCGAGCTGTGGATCGAGCGCGACGACTACCAGGAGAAGCCGGAGAAGGGCTACTTCCGCCTGTTTCCCGGCAACGAAGTGCGCTTGCGCTTCGGGTACGTCGTGAAGTGCCTGGGCATGAAGGATGGCGTAGTCCGCTGCACCTACCACGCCGACTCGAGGTCAGGCACGCCCGGCGCCGACAGATACAAGGTCAAGGGGAACATTCACTGGGTGAGCGCCGCGCATGCTTTCGAGGCCGAGGTGCGGCTCTATGACCGGCTCTTCAAGCGGCCGCAGCCCGAAGGCGTCGAAGACCTCAATGCCGATTCGAAGAAGATCGTCGCCGCGCAGCTCGAGCCCGCGCTGCGTCAGGCGAAGCCCGAAGAAGGCTTCCAGTTCGAGCGGCACGGCTACTTCGTCGCCGACCGCATCGACAGCCGGCCCGGCGCGCCGCGCTTCAACCGCGCCGTAACCCTCAGGGATTCCTGGAGTAAATAACCGGGTAACATGTTTGCGGGCGGCGCGGGGCATGGTGCCTCCCGCCGCCGTCAACTCCTGGGGAGGAGAAATGAACCGTCCAAGCATGCTCGCCGCGACCGCGGCGTCAATCCTGTTTGTTTCGCTCGCTATGCCTGCCGGCAACAGCGCCGCACAGGACTCCAAAAGCTTGATAGGGACGTGGACCGCCGTTGCCAGCAATACCATCGACGCATCCGGCAAGAGAACACCGATCTTCGGTCCGAACCCGCGGGGCAGCCTCATCTTCGCCCCCAACGGCCATTATTCGCTCATGCTGGCGCGGGCTAGCCTGCCGAAATTCACCTCCAACAGCCGCGAAAGAGGCAGCGCGGAAGAAAACAAGTCGATCGTCGCAGGCAGCATCAGCCACTACGGCAAATACACGGTGAACGATTTCGACAAAACTCTCACTTTCCACGTCGAGACCAGCACGTACCCCAACTGGGATGGCAGCGCGCAGAAGCGGCCTTTCACGGTCTCCGGCGACCGGCTGACGTACAGAGTTGCCGAAGTATCCAGCGGCGCCGGATCCGGCGAAGTCGTCTGGAAGCGCGTCAAGTAGCCGCTGCTATTCCTTCGCGGGCACCGTGCGCAGGTAGGCGACGATCGCGTCGAGGTCCTGATCGGTCATGCGCGCATACCATTCGAAGCCCATCGGTGGCTTGAGCTTGCTGCCGTCCTTGCGCACGCCCTGCGTGATGGCGCGCTTGATCTCCGCGTCGCTCCAGCCGCCGATGCCCTTCTCCTGGTGCGAGGTGATGTTGCGCGACACCGACACGCCGAACGGGCCTTTGAATACTTCGCCGCCCTTGCCGAGGGAATTCTTCAGATCGGTTTGCTCGTTCACGCGCGGCGTATGGCATTCCATGCAGTGGCCGATCGTGACGAGGTAGAACCCGCGCTTCACCGGATCGCGCATCGGGCTCTCCGGCATCGGCTTCTCCGCTCCAGCCGTGATTTCGACGTGCATGGGCGGCCCTTTGTAGACCGGCGGCTGCGCTTTGTTGGAGACCGCGGGCAACGATCGGACGTAAGCGACGACCGCATCGAGGTCGCCCGGCGTGAAGATCTTGTAGTAGCCGTAGGGCATCTGCGGAGCGAGCTGCGAGCCGTTCGGCCGCACCCCGTCGCGGATCGCGCGCCGAACACCGTCGGCGCTCCAGTCGCCGATCCCGGTTTCCTTGTCGGGCGTGATGTTCGAGCCCTTGACCGTGTACGCCGAGGTATCCCAGGTTTGCGGCCCGCCCGCATGCAGCCTCGCCGTATCGAGCACGCCGCCCGGTCCTCTCGGCGTGTGGCAGTTGCCGCAGGTCAGAATCCCTTCGACGAGATACTTGCCGCGCTCGAGCGGCGTTTCCGCCGCCACCGCGCCTGCCGCCAGGCTCAACGCCGCGACCAACAACGTTCCGAAGCGGATCATTTCCCCTCCCTCCCCAGTTATTCGATCTTGATGTTAGTTTAACGTGAAGGTTTTTCTCCCAATAGATCCGAAATCGGCCGAGGCGACGCAGCAGGTTGCTCGCGGTCGACTGGTAGCACAAATGTAATTCGTGGCCTATCATCATCCCAACTCTGAAAGGAGAGTTCGATGAAATTTACAAAAGCGCGCGCCGCGGCCTGCGCAATCGTCCTTTCGGCTCTGGCGGGCTGTGCAAGCCAGACCACCCCCGAGACGTCCGAGCCCGCGCAGCCGGCGGCAACGCCGGCGCCGCAGCCTGCGCAGCCCGTCGCCGTGTCGCGCAGCGCGCCGCAAAGCGCCCCAGCCGCCGCGGCGACAACCGACCCCCGGTCCGCGCAGCGTATCGTCTACTATGATTTCGACCGCTCGGAGATCAAGCCCGAGTACCGCCCCATCGTCGAGTCGCAGGCGCGCTTCCTGCGCCAGAACCCGCAGGCCATGATGACCGTCCAGGGCCATGGCGATGAGCGCGGCAGCCGCGAGTACAACCTCGCCCTCGGCCAGCGCCGCTCCGAAGGCGTCAAGCACATGCTGGTGCTCGAGGGCGTGCAGGAAAGCCGGATCGAGGCCGTCAGCTTCGGCGAGGAGAAGCCTGTCGCGCTCGGACACGACGAAGCGTCGTGGTCGCAGAACCGCCGCAGCGAGATGGTGTACGACAAGAAGTAGCGCGCTGCACCGAACCTCGTAATTCCTGCGCTATCCTAGGCAGCGAAATGAAGGCATTTCGCTGCACTGCTGCCGTGTTCGTAGTTCTGGCCTTCGCGACCGCCGCGGTTGCGCAGGAAGTCGAGCATGCGTTTCAAGCCATTCTCGCGGCGCCGCCGGTGCGCAAGGCGCTCGCGGACATCAAGGTCGACGACGCGCGCACGTTCGAGGAGCAGAAGACCCTCACCGAGATCCCCTCGCCGCCCTTCAAGGAGCAGGCGCGCGCGGCGTACTACGTGAAGCGCCTGCGCGAGGTGGGCTTGAGCGACGCTTACATCGACCGCGAAGGCAACGTCATCGGCGTGCGCAAAGGCCGCGGCGGCGGCCCGAAGCTGGTGATCTCCGCCCATCTCGACACCGTGTTCCCCGAGGGTACCGACGTCACAGTGAAGGAAAAGGACGGCCGCTACTACGCCCCCGGCATCGGCGACGACACGCGCGGCCTGGTGGAGTTGCTCGCGGTGATCCGCGCCATGAACGCCAACGCCCTGCGCACCGTGGGCGACGTGCTGTTCGTCGGCACGGTGGGCGAAGAGGAGCTCGGCGACCTGCGCGGGGTGAAGGCGCTGTTTCGCGACCACCCGGATATCGACGGCTTCATTTCGGTCGACGGCGACAACGTGAGCCGCATCGTCAATCAGGCGACCGGCAGCCATCGGTACGAAGCGGCTTTCAAGGGGCCGGGCGGCCACAGCTTCGGCGCCTTCGGCCTGCCGAGCGCGATCCACGCCATGGGGAGAGCGATCGCGAAGATCTCGGACGTCAAGACGCCCTCCTCGCCCAAGACCACGTTCACCGTCGGCATCGTGCGCGGCGGCACGTCGGTCAACGCCATCGCCGGCGACGCGCGCATGAGCATCGACATGCGCTCGGACGGCATGGACGAGCTGCTCAAGCTCGAAAAGACCATCCTCGCGCAGATCAAGGAAGCGGCCGCGGAAGAGAACCGGCGCTGGAACACCGACGCCATCACCGTAGAGCTGAAGCTGATCGGCGACCGTCCGGCAGGACGCACGCCCGAGCACGCGAAGATCGTCCAGGTCGCGCGCCGCTCGCTCCGCGCGCTCGGGCAGCAACCGACCCTGGATTCGGCGAGTACGGATTCCAATCTCGCCATGTCCCTCGGCATTCCAGCCGTGACGATCAGCCATGGCGGCGACCATCAAGCCATGCATTCGCTCCACGAATCCTACAAGCCGACCGAAGCCTGGCTCGGCCCGCAAAACGCGCTGCTCGTCGTGCTAGGACTAGCGGGACTCGACGGAGTCAGCCAGCCGCTGCTCGAGCACCGACATGGAGGTCAACGATGAGCGATCCTTCCAAGGCGAAGTGGAAATACGACGGCGTGCGCGTCGTCCATTCCAACGAGCTCGACATCAACACCGCGCAGACGCCGGGCATGAACCGCGCCGCCGCCATCACCCACGCCCGCGCCGGCGCCGAAAGACTCTGGGCCGGCACGGTCGTCATCCATCCCAAGGCCAAGACCGGCGCCCATCATCACGGCCCGGTCGAGAGCGTGATCTACGTCGTCAGCGGCAAGGCGCGCATGCGCTGGGGCGACAAGCTCGAGTTCGTCGCCGAAGCCGGCCCCGGCGACTTCATCTACGTCCCGCCCTACGTCCCGCATCAGGAAATCAACGCGAGCGACACCGAGCCACTCTCCTGCGTCCTATGCCGCAGCGGTCAGGAGCCGGTGGTGGTGAACCTGGACATTCCAGTAGTGGAGAAGCCAGAAGAGGTACATTGGGTGGATAACATTCATCCGGCGCCGAAGAATTGACCAATGGGGTGCAGGTGGTCGCGAGTTCAAATCTCGCCGCACGACGTGCGCTTACATCCCCCCACCAATCATGCTGCCGAGCACGGCGCCGATGGCAGTGGCAGCAAGGCGCCCATCGCCCTGTCCAAAGCGGCTTCCGATCACCGCGCCAGCGATGGCGCCCCCCACGTTCCCGGCGTTTGGCGACGAGGCATAGACGCGCGCCGGGGCTGGCTGGCTGTACACCACTTGGGGCGGACCGTAGTACACCGGCGCCGGCGCGTACACGACCGGGGGCGGACCGTAGTACACCGGCGGCGGCGCGTACACGACCTGCGGCGGACCGTAGTAGACGGGCGCGCTGTAGACGACGCCTGCTTCGTGGTGGTGCCAATGGCCATACCCGCGTTCGTAATCCCAACCGTCTGCGAAGGCGGGCGCCATTGCGGTGAGCGAGGCACCGGCCGCAAGTATCACAAGCACTTTACGGGAGGCTTTCATGGTTCTTCTCCTTGTGAAGATCACGATTCCAGCAACGAATCATGAAGAGAAGCGTGCGCGCAATCCGTGTATCAGTGCGCTAGGAATTGCTACCAATTGTTAACGGACTTGTCGCACGCGCAAAGGGTGGCGGATGAAGGTCAGGGTTGCAAGCCGACACGTTAAACACGAACTTCGTGTCGCTCGTCGTTCTCTATCTGTAGAGGCGCTTTGGAAGCGTCCATCGAAGCAAGCGAGTCGTCCATTGTGAAGTGTCTAGTCCGAATTGCTGTCCTCGCCGCCGCGGCGCTTACGATTGCTGCGGCGCCAGACGGGGCTTGGGCGCGTAAGGGCGGCGGCGGCCATGGGAGTGGCGCAAGGAGCGGATTCCATCACCATCACCACGGGCGCTTCTACGGCGGGTTCTTCGTCGGATCGCCGTTTTGGTATCCGTATTACCCGTATTACTACGGGCCGCCTCCCTACTACTACGGCCCGGACTACAGTAACCCTCAATACGACCCGCCTACCGTTTACGTCGAGAAGTTTGAGGGCACGCCGACACCCGAGACGCAGGGCGAACTTTTCTGCCCGGATCGCGGCGCTTATTACCCGGATGTTCAGGACTGTCCTGGCGGCTGGCAACGAGTGTTCCAAGCCTCCGCACCGCCTGACTAATACGGAGTCCCCCGTCTCCCTGGGGTAGTGGCTCGGGTTAGCAACAGCCCTTCAGGCGACCCTTGTCGACGGCATAACGCGCGTTCAGCCGATCGATGTAGAACTGCTCGTAGGTCATGATCGGCTCTCCGGGGTGGGAGGTGCGGCGATGCTGCACGTAGGTTTCATAGTCCGGAACTCCCACCATGAGCCGGGCGGTCCTGGCGGCCCAGTGATACATCGTGCGGATATTCATTGCTCCCTCCTTCTATGCGGCGCCGACCGCGCCGACTTCGCGCGTGGTGACGCTCGGGGTCCCCAGCGCGCGCCGGATTGCGATCACGCCGTAGATCAGCATCGTCAGCACGACGGCCACGAACACCGCGGCCAAGGTTGCATCCACGTAGTCGTTGAAAATGATGCGGCCCATCTCGCCCGTCGTTTTCGCCGGGGCCAGCAACTGGTTGGCAGCCATCGCGTCGGCGAACTTGCGCGCGTGGGCGAGGAAGCCGACCTGCGGATTGGCGCTGAAGACTTTCTCGAATCCCGCGGTCACGGTGCAGATCACCAGCCAGGTCGTGGGCACGACCGTGACCCATGCATACCGCCCCCGCTTCATCTTGAACAGGATCACCGTGCACAGCGTGAGCGCGATGGCCGCGAGCATCTGGTTGGAGGTGCCGAATAGAGGCCACAGAGTCCAGATGCCGCCCAGCGGGTCGATGACGCCCTGGTACAGAAAATAGCCCCACAACGCGCACGCCAGCGCCGAACCGACAAGGTTGTTCGTCCAGGACTTGGTCTCCTTGAAGGCGGGAATCGCGTTGCCGACGAGGTCCTGCAGCATGAATCGGCAGACGCGCGTTCCGGCGTCGACCGTGGTCAGGATGAACAGCGCCTCGAACAGGATGGCGAAGTGATACCAGATGCCCATCAAGGCTTTCCCGCCCAGGAACCCGGACAGGATGGTGGCCATGCCGACCGCCAGGGTCGGTGCGCCTCCGGTGCGCGACAGGATGCTCGATTCGCCGACGTCGTGGGCAATCTGGGTGAGCGTGTCCGGCGTGACGACGAACCCCCACGACGAAATGACCTGCGCGGCATGGGTTGCGTCGGCGCCGATCAGGGCGGCCGAGCTGTTCATGGCGAAGTAGATGCCCGGATGGATTACGGTCGCGCCGATCATCGCCATGATGGCGACGAAGGATTCCATCAGCATGCCGCCGTAGCCGAGGAAGCGGATATGGCGCTCGTTCTCGATCATCTTCGGCGTGGTGCCCGATGCGATCAGGGAGTGCCACCCGGACACTGAGCCGCACGCGATGGTGATGAACAGGAACGGGAACACCGTGCCGGCCCATGCCGGGCCGCTGCCGTCGATGAAGCGGGTGACCGCCGGCATCTGCAGGTCGGGGCGAACGACCACGATGCCGATGGCGAGCAGCACCACCGCGCCGATCTTGAGGAACGTGGACAGATAGTCGCGCGGCGCGAGCAGCAGCCAGACCGGCAGCACGGACGCGCAGAAGCCGTAGCCGATGATCATCAGCGCGAGGGTCGGTCCGGAGAAGTTGAAGAACTGCGCCAGCTCGGGAGTCTCGGAGACCGTGCGGCCATAGACCAGCGCCGCCATAAGCAGCACGAAGCCGATGGCGGACATCTCGCCGATGCGACCGGGCCGCAGGAAGCGGTTGTAGACCCCCATCAAGAGCGCAATCGGGATCGTGCAGGCCACCGTGAACGTGCCCCACGCGCTGTGCGCCAGGGCGTTCACCACCACCAGCGCAAGCACGGCGAGAATGATGACGCAGATGAGCAAGACCCCGATTCCGGCGATGGTGCCGGCCGTCGGTCCCATCTCGGAGCGGATCATGTCGCCGAGCGAGCGGCCGTCGCGCCGCGTCGACATGAACAGGACCGTCATGTCCTGCACCGCGCCTGCGAACACGACGCCGGCGAGGATCCACAGAGTCCCCGGCAGGTAGCCCATCTGCGCGGCAAGCACTGGGCCGACCAGCGGACCGGCCCCGGCGATGGCGGCAAAATGATGGCCGAAGAGCACGTAGCGGTTGGTCGGCACGTAATCGAGGCCGTCGTTGCGCCGGTAAGCGGGCGTCGGGCGCGTCGGATCCACGCCCAGCACCTTTTCGGCGATGAACAGCGCGTAGAACCGGTAAGCGATGAAGTAGATGCAGACCGACGCGACCACCAGCCAGGCGGCGTTCAGGGTCTCACCTTGGTGCAGGGCGACGACGCCGAACGAGATCGTGCCCAATGCGACGACGGCCAGCCACAGCAGCTTGCGGGTGATCGAGCTCATATGCGGCCTCCTCGAGGACCTGCCAAGCGTATCAAGCCGCCGGATGCAAAATCAACCGTCGCTCAGGGTTACCTCGACCAGGAAGCGCGGCTCATCCGCGCGGAATGAACAGGACGGGATGAAGCCATGCTTACGGTCCGCGCGCGGAAACCGGAGGCTGAAGGCGTGCGTTGGACATGCCTTGGAACTGTGACCACCCCTATGTAGGGGAAATACCCTCCGTACGGATAGCTCGCGCCGTTGCAGTCGACGTGCCGCTGCGCCACGCAGTCGTCGTACATCGCCTGCGTTGCAACGGCGTATTGCTGGGGCGCGTATGCGCCGGGCGCGCCATAGGGCATCGGCGCGCTCACTGGAGGGCGAACCTGGATTGCCCGGCTGAGCGCGGGATCGGGCGTATAGATCGAGAGGCGCTCCTCTACGACTTGCGCCTTTTTCGCCAGCTTGACGTTGGCGGGCGGGTTGTTCGAATAGTTGGTCACCCCTCTCTCATCGACCCACTTGTAGGTTTCGGCGCAAAGAGGACGAGCAACGAGCAGGAGAACTACCGCCAGGGTCCTCCAGCTCATGGGAGCGGCGCCTGCGGCAGGACTGGCTGCCAGCCCTCGGGGCACTGCCGCACGTATGGGTAATACCCGTTCGCGCTCGGGCAGAAATACCAGTAGCTCTCTTGTTGAGGAGCCGCAGCCGGCGGGTAGTAGTCCGGTGCATTGTCGTAGTAGTAGGGCAGCGGCGGAGGGTAATACGGCGGAGGGTAATACGCGAAGAACGGGACTCCGACGCCGACGAACACGGCGACGTGCCGAGGTCGAACGAAATGACCACTCGGGACAAAATGCCGGCCGCCGGCAAAATGGGCTCCCGAGTGCCCCGAGTGCCCGCCGGAGCGTCCTCCGCGACCAAGCGCCGGAAGACTCAGAAGCGCCACCAGCAGGACGACCATCACCTTGACCACAAGCTTCATGCTTTCCGCTCTCCGTGCGAACGACGCGACGGGAGCTACAACTGCTCCAACAATGATGCGCCGAAAAAATTCCTTTCGAAAGAGAAGTTACAGAAGTTACATTCGGAGCTTGCGAGGGGCTTGCAGAGCGTGCTCAGCGCGCTTGCGGCGGCGTTGCCGGAACGCTTCGCCAGCCCTCCTTGCATTCAGTGACGTAGGGATAGTAGGCCTTCGCGGATTCGCAGTAGTACCAGTTTCCCGGGGACTCCTGCGGTGCAGCGCCGGTGTTGCCGGGCTGCGGCGCAGGTGCCGGAGGCGGCGGGTTCTGGCTTGCGACCATCGGCGGCTCGGCGACGGCATAGCCGCCAGGCTGTGCGACGTAATAAGCATCGTTGGCGTAGTAATACGGCGCACCGGCGACGTAGACCGTCGTGTAGGCCGAAGGCAGCACCGGCACGATGATGCCGGCCGGCGGCCTCACGACGACAAAGCCGGGGCCGGCTTGCTGAAACCACACGCCGGAGTGAAACCAGAAGCGGCCGCCGCGGAAGTTGATGGCGACGTTTCCTGCCGGCAGAACGCTCACCGAATATCCCATCGCCGGATAGTAGTGATTGTGGTGGAAGCGATCGTCGAAAACCCAGTGCGGCGTGTGAAAACGCTCGCGCTCGTGCTCGCGCCTTTCGCGCCGTTCCTGCGCATGGGCAAAGGACACGGACAACAGGGCCGCCGCGAGGAATGCAGCAGCGAGTCGCGCCGGCGCCGACAAGATCGTATTCATCATGAGCCCCTTCGAAGTTTCACGAAAATGGTATCGGCCGCTCTGCAGGAGGTGGGTGACATTTTGTATCCATTGGTAACCCCCAGCTTGCGCAAACCTTGCGGCGCGCGGCTGCTACGCCATAATGCAGGGCCGACGAATGAACAAAGGTCCCCACGACATGGGCGGCGAGGAGGCCGGCCCGATCGACACCCACGACCACGGCATGAAGTTCTGGGAAAAGCAGGCCAACGCCTTGCGCAGCACGCTGGTGGACAAGAAGCTGATGCGGCTCGACGAGCTGCGCCGCGCGGCGGAAGACCTGGACGAGCGCTACCTCGAGCTCGCGTACTTCGAGCGCACCACCACGGCCTTGCGCGCTGTGCTGCTCGAGAAGGGCTTCTTCACCGAGCATGAGCTCCAGGCGAAGATGGCCGAAGTGCGAAAGCGCTATGATGAACAGTCTGCCTAGCGCGTACACGCCGGCGCCCGCGCGCCGCTTCAACGTCGGCGACGGCGTGATCGTTCGGTCAAGCTTCCCGCCCGGGCATCGACGCACGCCTCACTACATCCGCGGCAAGCGCGGCGTCATCGAGCGCGTCTGCGGCAGCTTCCCGAATCCGGAAGAGCTCGCCTATGGCTTCACCGGCGAGCCCAAGCGCGTGCTCTACCGCGTGCGCTTCCAGCAGAACGAAGTTTGGCCCGATTACCGCGGCCCGGCGCGCGACTGGATCGAAATGGAAATCTACGAACACTGGCTGGAGCCGGCATGACCCTGCAATCGCTCACCACTCTCGGCAGCGTCGTGGGTACTCTGCTCAAGGAACGCAGGCAGACGCTCGCGATCGCCGAATCCTCCGCCGGCGGGTTGATCAACGCGGCACTCGTGGCGGTGCCCGGCGCATCCGCGTACTACCTCGGCGGCGGCATCATCTATACCGGCGTTGGCCGCTCGGCGCTGCTCGGCCTGACCGTGCAGGACATGGTGAACATCCGCTCAGCAAGCGAGCCGTTCGCCAAGCTGCTCGCGCAACGGGTGCGAGCCAACCTCGGCGCCGTTTGGGGCCTTAGCGAAACCGGTGCCAGCGGGCCGACCGGCAACCGCTACGGCGACGCGCCCGGCCATGCCTGTATCGCCGTCAGCGGCCCGGTCGAGGCCGTGATCACCATCGAGACGGGCAGCGCAGACCGGGAGGCGAACATGTGGACGTTTGCGCGCAAGGCGGTCGAACTGTTGGAGTCATGTCTACGCCTATGAGCGATCACCCTCACGCCCACGACCACGACAGCGGCCCGCCGTCGGAATACGAAATCATGAGCCGCGCGATGCAGGAGCTGCTCGAAGAGAAAGGCGTGATTCGCGCCGAGCAAGTCCGGCAACGCATGGAGAAGTTCGAGGAGGACTATCCCTACCGCGGCTCCAGAGTCGTGGCGCACGCCTGGGCCGATCCCGCGTTCAAGAAGCGGCTCCTCGAAGACGGCAAGGCGGCATGCGCCGAATTCGGCCTCGACCTCGAGGCCGACCGCCTGATCGCCGTCGAGAACACACCCAGGGTGCACAACGTCATCGTGTGCACTCTGTGCTCGTGCTATCCGCGCGCGCTCCTCGGCATGCCGCCCACCTGGTACAAGAGCGAGAACTACCGCCGCCGCGTAGTCAGGGAGCCGCGCGCCGTGCTGAAGGAATTCGGCACCGTGATTCCCGATCACGTCACCGTTCGCGTGCACGACTCCAACGCGGACATGCGCTACGTCATCGTGCCGATGCGGCCTGCCGGCACCGAAGGCTGGAGCGAAGACGAGCTCGCCGCCCTCCTCACGCGCGACACGCTGGTCGGCGTGACCGTGCCTAAGCCGTAGGCTGATGAAACAGCTCTTGCACGCACTGCTGGCTGCTCTGCTGGTGGTCACCTCGCTGCCCGCGGCAGCGCAATATCCGGCGAAGACCGTGCGGCTGCTCGTGGGCTTCGCGCCGGGCGGCGGCGTGGACATCCTGGCGCGGCTCATCGCGCAGAAGCTGACCGAGCGCTGGGGGAAGGCGGCCGTGGTGGAGAACCGCACCGGCGCGGCGGGCAACATCGCCACCGACCTCGTCGCGAAGAGCGCGCCCGACGGCTACACGCTGCTGCTCGCATTTTCATCGCACGCCAGCAACCCCGCGCTCTACCCCAATCTGCCTTTCGACATCAGGAAAGACTTCACCGCCATCACGCTCGTCGCGACGGCGCCGGTGACGGTCGCGGTGCATCCGTCGGTTCCGGCGGCGAACCTCGCGGAATTGATCGAGTACGCGCGGCTGCGGCCTGGCGAAGTCAAGTTCGCGTCCTCGGGCGTGGGCACGCCGGTGCATCTCGCGGGCGAGCTGATGATGCAGCTCACCGGCATCCGGATGACGCACGTGCCGTACAAGGGCATCGCGCCGGCGATGGCGGCGATGCTCGGCGGGGAAACCGAAGTCACCTTTCCGGCCGTGCTCTCGGGCCTGCAGCACTTCAAGAGCGGCCGGCTCAAGGCGCTCGCCGTCGCCAGCCGCGAGCGCTTTCCGGGGCTGCTGGAGGTGCCGACAGCCGCGCAGGCGGGACTACCGGGATTCGAGATCGACTACTGGTACGCGCTGCTCGGCCCCGCCGGGATGCCCGCACCGATCGTCGACCGGCTGCAGCGCGAGATCTCGGAGCTCGTCACCACGCCCGAGATGAAGGAGAGCCTGCTCAATCAAGGCTCGATCGCGGTCGGCAGCCGACCCGAGGAGCTGAACGCGCTGATCCGCAGCGACTACGCGCTCTGGTCCCGGGTCGTGAAAGCGGGCGGCGTCAAGGTGGAATAGACAGACGCTCACGGCCGCGATCCGGCGGCGAGAGGCATCGCGATGATGTTCGCGAGGCGCGGATCGGCGAGTTTTTGCTGATCCGGCGTCAGCCCCGCATAGAGAGATTTCGCGGACTGCGCGATGTCTTCGAGCGCGGTGAGGCGGTTGCGCGCCGAGTCGATGATGCGATCGATGCGTTGCAGCACGTTCATCTGCACCGACTGCCGCGAGCTGCGCTGCTCTCTCGCCGCATCGTTGGCAAGCGCCCTGAGCTTTGCGACATACTGTTCCCAGGCCGGCTCTTGCGCGTCGGTGAGCTTGAGATCCTCGTGGAACTCGTGAAGCGTCACCTCGATCGGGTTGACCCGCGGCTCCTCGCCGCCTTTCTTCTGGTCATCGCCGCCGCCGCGGCGCCCTCGCCTTGCGCCGCCAAGCTGCGCCAGCGCGGCGCTCGTGATGCCTGCAAGCAGGAATCCAAACCATGCACGCTTTTTCATCGGCGCCGTTCACGTAGCTGGTCGAGCTTCGCGCGCTGCTCGGGGGTCAGGATTTCGCGAACACGCGCCATGCTCTCGGCCCGCATGACTTCCATGTCGGCGATCGCCTTCGCCTCCGTGTTCGCGATGGCGCGGGCGCGCTCGCGATCGAATGCGGATGCCGAAGCGAGCTTCTCCAGATCTCCGCGCGCCGCACGCACCGCCTTCATGCGGCTGCGCAGCGCCGGCGCCTGGTCGTGGAAGATCCTGAAGACCTGGTCGCGCTGCGCTTCGGTGAGATCGAGCTGGCGCAGCGTGCGGTGCATCGCATGGCCAGGCATCGGTCCCTGCCGGTCATCGGACTGCGCAAAGGCGCTGGAGCCCAGGCCGAAAGCGAGGCTGCTCGCAAGGAGAAAGCGCCGGACATAGGGATTGGAACGATCGGACATGCTCGCCTCCTTTGGAAAAAACACGTCCCAAGTGTCATGGAAGCGCGCCTCAAGCGCCGTAAACCCTGGGTAAAGCTAGGTAAAGACAGGATTTCGCAAAGTACTCGACGGTATCATTCGCCGCCATGAGCCCGCAGGTCCTGCTGGCCGACGACGACGTCGAGCTGAGCGCCATGCTGAAAGAGTACCTCGAACGCGAAGGCTTCGCGGTCACTGCCGTGCATGACGGCGAGGCGGCGGCGCGCCTTGCGCCGAGCGGCGCCTACCAGATCGTAGTTCTAGACGTGATGATGCCGAAGCTCGACGGCGTCGAGGCATTGCGCCGCATTCGGCAGGCGAGCCGCGTGCCGGTGATCATGCTCACGGCGCGCGGCGATGACGTGGACCGCATCGTCGGCCTCGAGCTCGGCGCCGACGATTACGTGCCAAAGCCCTGCACGCCGCGCGAGCTCGTGGCGCGCTTGCGCGCCATCCTGCGCCGCATGCAGCCGCAGCCCGAGGGCGGGCCGCTGTCGGTGAGCGGGCTCGTCATGTGGCCCGAAAAGCGCCGCGTCGAGTGGCACGGGCGGGCGCTCGAGCTGACCGGCACCGAGTTCAACGTGCTCGAGGTGCTGATGCGCAACGCCGGCCGCGTGGTGAGCAAGAAGGAGATCTCGGAGCAGGCGCTCGGCCGCCCGATGACGCGCTTCGACCGCAGCGTCGACGTTCACCTGAGCAGCGTGCGCCAGAAGCTCGGCCACGGCTCCGCGCTCATCCACACCGTGCGCGGTATCGGCTATCACCTGACGAAGGACTGAGCGGCATGGGGCGCCTGTTCTGGAAAATCTTCTTCGCTTTCTGGCTCGCGCTGGTGGCGGCGGCGGCCGGTGCCGGCACCGCGGTGTGGTGGCACCGCCACGCAAGGGAGGCGGCGGAGCCGCAGCTCTCGGTGGGGCCGCCGCAGATGTTCGCGACCGACATGGCGGCGGCAACGCTCAAGCATGGCGGCGTCGCTGCCCTGCGCGAGTGGATGGAGGAGACGAGCCGGATACGCAGGGTGCGCGTCTTCGCCGTCGATACCGCCGGCAACGATCTCCTCGGCCGGCCGGTGCCGGAAGGCGCCCTTTCGCGGGCGCGAGAGCTGGCCGCCGAATCCGAGCATCCGCGCGCCACGCAAGTCGTCGCCGCACCGAGCGGCGAGACCTATCTGCTGTTCGTTCCGCATACAGTCGACGCGGGGCTTGCGCCGCCCCCGCCGCCGCTGCCCCTGTCGCCGTGGATGCTGATCGTGATCGGCGCCGCCACCAGCCTCGCCGTGAGCGCGATTCTCGCCTGGTACCTGGCGCGGCCGATCCGCAGCCTGCGCTGGGCGTTCGACGCCGCGGCGAGCGGGCGCCTCGAGACGCGCGTGCGCCCGCTGATGGGACGCAGGCGCGACGAGATCGCCGATCTCGGACGCGACTTCGACCGCATGGCGCAGCAGCTGCAGAAGCTCGTCTCGGCGCAGCGGCGGCTGCTGCACGACGTGTCGCACGAGCTGCGCTCGCCGCTCGCGCGCCTGCAGGCGGCGATCGGCCTGGTGCGCCAAAGCCCGCAGAAGCTCGACTCCTCGCTCGATCGAATCGAGCGCGAAGCCACGCGCCTTTCCGAGCTGGTGGGCGAGCTCCTGACGCTTGCGCGGCTGGAGAGCGTGAATCCCGCCGAAGAACCCGTTGACCTCGCCGACGTCGTGGCAAGCGTGGCGGAGGACGCGCGCTTCGAGGCGCAGGCCGCCGGGCGCGACGTCTCGTTTCAAGCGGTCGGCGGCGCCATCGTTCGCGGCCGCGCCGAGCTCTTGCACCGCGCAGTGGAGAACGTCGTTCGCAACGCGGTGAAGTACACCGCGCAGGGATCCGCGGTCGACATCGCCATGCGCCTGGATGTCAATCCGCCGCGCGCCATCGTCACCGTGACCGACCACGGCCCCGGCATCGCGCCGGAGGACATCGGCAGGATCTTCGAGCCGTTCTACCGCGCGAGCAGCGGCGAGGGCCGCGCGCAGGGCTTCGGCCTCGGCCTCGCCATCGCGCAGCGCGCGATCGAGGCGCACGGCGGACAGATCCGCGCCGCCAATGTCGAAGGCGGCGGCCTGCGCGTGGAAATCGCTTTACCCAGCTTTACGCAACGCTCACCGCGGTTAACACGGCCGTAGCGTAGCTTACGTCCAGTTCTCCCCAGTAGTACCCCCTCGGCGCGCTCTCCTCCTCCCTGATGGCGCGCCTTTTTTTACCCAGCTTTACGCGATGGTGACCGACCTTTACGCGTTGTGCGGCGATGCTCCCTCATCGAGCGCATCGACGCTCATTACAAGTGAAAAGGAGCACGCATGTACAAGAAAGCCATCATTGCCGTGACGGCGACCGCACTCGTGGTCGGCGCCGGCATCGCCCGCGCGCAAAGCGTGGACGGCAAGCCCGCCTGGTATGGCGGCATCGACCTCGGCCGCAGCCGCCTCGGCTTGGGCGGCGGCGATTTCGACAACGCGCTCGCGCGCCAGGGCATCGGCGCCTCGAGCAGCAACGACCGCAGCGACACGAGCTTCGGCTTCAACGTCGGCCATCTCGTGAACCGCAACTTCGCCATCGAGGGCGCCTATACGCGCCTGGGCGACTTCGACTACAGCGCCGCGGCGAGCAGCCCGGCGGCCGACACGATCACGGGCAAGTACAAGGCGCGAGCGCTCTCGCTGTCGGGCGTCGGCATCCTGCCGTTGCAGCAAAACTGGTCGGTGTACGGCAAGGCCGGCCTCGCGCGCACCAAGACCGAGCTCAATTCGAGCTCCGCTACCGGCGCGCTCGCGGTGGGCAACAGCTCCGATTCGAGGACCGGCCTGCTGATCGGCGCCGGCGCGACTTACGACATCAGCCGCAACGTCTTCGCGAAGGCCGGCTGGGACCGTTACGCCGATATCGGCAGCGACGCGACCGGCAAGGGGCACGCCGACGTGTACTCGGTCGGAGTGGGCTACCGGTTCTGAGAAAGGAACAACGCGGCTGTTCCAAGGGCGGCGAAAGGGCCGCCCTTTTTCATTTCCGTCAGGTCGGTGAGTCCATCGTAGGATGATGACTTCTCGAATGGACCTCCCATGACCGAATCTCCAAAACGGCCGGTTCAGGCCTATCGCAACCCGGGCTTCCTCAACAGCAAGGACGCCCGTGAGCTGAGGATCCTCGCGGAATACCTCGAGCCGAAGAGCCGCTTCGACCACCACAAGGTGGACGACACCATCGTGTTCATGGGCTCGGCGCGGCTCAAGTCGCGCGAGGCGGCGGAAGAGGCGCTGCGCGCCGCGCAGGCCGCCGGCGGCGACCTGGTTGCGGCGCGCATGGCGCTGCAGATGTCGGTCTATTACGAGGCGGCGCGCGAGCTGGCGTTTCGCCTTACGAAATGGTCCAAGGAGCTCGACCGCAAGGAGCGCCGCTTCGTGGTGTGCACCGGCGGCGGACCCGGGGTCATGGAGGCGGCGAACCGCGGCGCGGCCGAGGCGCACGGCGTGAACGTAGGGCTGACGATCTCGATCCCGGTCGAGGAATTCGACAATCCCTACGTCACGCGCGAGCTCGCCTTCCACTTCCACTACTTCTTCATGCGCAAGTTCTGGTTCGCCTACCTGGCGAAGGCGGTGATCGTGTTTCCGGGCGGCTACGGCACGCTCGACGAGCTGTTCGAGCTGCTCACGCTGGTGCAGACGCGCAAGATGCGCAAGCCCCTGCCGATGGTGCTGTTCGGCAACGAGTACTGGCGGCACGTGATCAACTTCGACGAGCTGGTGCGCCGCGGCACGATCGACGCGCACGACGTCGAGCTGATGTACCGCACCGACTCGGTCGACGATGCCTACGAATGGGTCGTCCTGCGGCTCGCCGAGCACGCCCTCGGGCAGCCCGGCCCGACGCTCTAGACTCGCTAGTCCACCTTGATGTTGGTGACGTTGCTGGTGTCGGTGTCGCGATTCGGGTGCGTAAACGCACTTTCGGCTTTTCAGCGCTTCCCTAGAGTTCGGGCCGCAGCACATTCAACCCAACCCTAAAGGAACCTGATCATGAAAAGCATCATCGTCGCCCTCAGTCTCGCAACTTTCACCGCCTTGGCTCTCGCGGCGCAGCCGCAGCGCACGAACGACGCTGGCGAGCCCGAGTCGGACTTCGACATCAAAACGCACCGCGCAAGCACCGGGAACACGTACTACCGCAACCAGGCCGGCGAGGAAGACAAACACCAGCCGCAAGTGGGTGGTTGAATCGCCGTCGCAACGCGACGCGAGTCGGACGCTGTCTGGCCCGCCCGCTTTCTCATCCGAAGGTCATACGAACATGAAAACTATTTCTGCGCTGGTGTTGGCGCTCGCGCTCACGGGATGCGCGGGATTTTCCGGGTGGGGGCTGGTCCCCGGGCAGTCGAGCGCCGAGGAGGTCGAGGCGCTCATGGGCCCGGCGGCGGACACGCGTCAAGGTCCCGGCGGCGACACCGTGCGCTACTACTCGCGCCTGCCCTACGGCCGGGAAATGTATGCCGCTCGCATCGGGTCTGACGGAAAGCTGCGCGCGATCGAGCAGCGGCTCACCGACGAGAACGTTGCCAAGCTGCGGCTAGGCGTGTCGCGCGCAGACGATGTGCGCGATCTGATCGGCCCGCCGTATCGCGTCGATACATTCCGGCGCCTTGAGCGCGAAGTGTGGACCTACAAGATGTACGGCGGTGGCACCTGGCCGAAAGACCTGTACGTGCAGTTTTCGCGCGATGGGATCGTCAGAGAGGTCATGGTGATGGACGACCCGCAGTATTCCGCGATCGCGCAACGCTGAAAAGTCCGAAGCCGCCTGAGATTAGCCAGAGGACTCACGGTTGGGCGTCGGTGGTCTCCTCAATGGTGGTGTTAATCCGTTCCCCCTCCTTTGGTGGCGGGCGCACTGCATCGAGGGTGGCACACGCAGTGCGGGTGAACACTGCGAGAAGAAGCACAACCATCACCTGCTTCATGTTTACGTTCCCTTTCAAATGAGATCGTTCTACTGCGTCCCTCACTGTAAGGAAGCGTTGCAAGGCAAGAAGTGCGATTACGCACCGGATCTGACGTCCTCGACCATCCTCTCTAGCCGCTTGAAATCGCGAACGAGCAAAACCCGGCCGTCCCTGCCGACGAGCCCGGTTTTCATAAGTATGGAGAGCTCGCGCGTCACTTGCTCGCGATAGGTGCTGACTTGACTTGCGATGTCGGCGTGCTTGGGTGCCGGGTCGATGCGCGCTGCGTTGCCTATTACTCCAGCTTGTCGTGCCAGACGCAGGAGCTCGGCGTGGATACGATTTTGGACACCTAATGTGCTAAGGTCGAAGACGCGGTCGGAAAGCCGGCGCACCTGGCTTGCAAGCCGCCGAAGCAGACGCTCGGCTACGGCCGCCTCTTCACTTACCACGCGGCGGAACACCGCGGCTGGCATACAGGCGATTAGGCAGCTTTCGAGGGCGATCACGTCCGCGGAACGCAGCCCATTGTCAATGGCGGCAATGTCGCCAAATATCTCGCAGGCGGCAATATCGGTGAAGGTCACCTGACGGCCCGCGCCCGAGTACGCAGTGACTCTCACGCGACCCGAAACGAGGAGATGTACATCTCGGTCGCCGGCCTCGCGCGAGAGGATGCGCTGCCCGTTCTCGTAATTGCGCCAAGCGCACGCGCGAGCGAGCGCAATGAGTTTCTCGGGCGGGAGCCCTTCGAACAACTCGAGATGGCGCAGGGCTAAGCTAGATGGCTGAACCATTTTGTGCCGTTAAAGCTGCTCGAGGCTGTTCGTGTTTCAGGTGCGCAAACGCACTTCCGGCGTTTCAGTCCTTCCCTAAAGTCCGGTTCGTACCACATTCAACTCAACCCAACTTGAAAGGAAACTGAACATGAAACGCACTATCGCCGCACTTGTTCTTGTCGCCGTTGCCGGCCTCGCGCTTGCCAGCGCGTCGGATCCGTACCGCACTAATGCGGGCGAATCCGAGTCGAGTAACGTCGTCAAAACGCAACTGGGCTAACCCCCCCGCAGTAACGTGATGCAGGGCGGGCGCCGTCCGCCCTGCAGCCGCGCCCTTTAATATCGGCCCGCGAGTTCAAAGAGCAGTTGACCATTCGGAGTGTTTCGGTTGGCAGCTAACGCCTGGCGAACGCCGATTTGCCAGTCATTGGTGACGAGCAACGTCGGCTTCGAATTGGAAGCGACCCTTGCCCACCACCTCGGAGGATTCGACGAAATCGGGACCATCCGTATCGATCGGTTCGCCCGCGCGGAGATCGCCGGCGGCTAGGAACACTGCCACGAGCGATACCGCAGCACGGGGTGACAAGGCTCGATTCCCCGGTCGCTTCCCAAGAAAACGCGGAGGCCGCTCCCCCCACCCCCCCGGC